>NZ_JBVHTP010000012.1:0-276496 GCF_055565795.1 Streptomyces sp. NPDC028314 | reverse complement strand
GGATCGACTGGTACAACTACCACCGACCCCACACCGGCATCCAAGGCCAAACACCCGCCAGCCGCGTCACCAACCTCCCCGGACAACACACCTAGCGCCCCTCGCTCCCCTTGCGTTCGCGCGTTCCCGCCCGGATCTCCTCCGTCGCCGCCCGGAACGCCGGGGCCGCCCGCTCGAAGTAGTCGAAGAGCAGGTCCCGCTGCTCCGGCGGGTAGCCGTCGAGCACCTCCGCGATCCGCCGCCGGGCAGGGCCCACGGTCGCCTCGACCCCCGCCAGCGCGTCGGGCACGGCCTCGACCACGACCTTGCGCCGGTCGGCGGGGTCCGTGGTGCGGCGTACGTAGCCCGCGCGCTCCAGCCGGTCGATCAGCCGCGTCGTCGCGCCCGTCGTCAGGCCCGTCCCCGCCGCGAGTTCGCCCGAGGTCAGGCCGCCGGCCAGGGCGATCCGGCTGAGCGCGTACCACTCGGAGGCCTGGAGGCCCGCCGCCTCGGCGGCCGCCATGCCGTGGAGCCCCACGGCGTCGACGTAGTCCCGGAAGACAAGCCGCCGTTCGTCCTGCTCGGCCATCACAACACCTTCCCTTGCCTAATATCTGCGTGTGTGCAGATAATGCATGCGTGCAGTTGTTGCGCCAGTCTAGTCAACGCCGCAGTCGACCGGGAGGCACCACCGTGAACGCCAGGACCGCCAGGACCCTCAAGCGCGCCGCACTCGTCACCGCCGCCGCCCTCGCGCTCGTCGCGGGCGGCGCGTACCTCTACCTCGACACGACCTCCGGGATCCGGCGCACCGGCGCCGAGGACTGCGCCGCGGTCATCCCGGCCGGCGCGGACCGCTCGGACGGCGAGGCCGTCTGCTCCACCCTCGACGCCCTCATCGCGGCCTGGGCGAAGGGCGACGCGGAGGCGTTCGGCCGCCAGTTCACCGAGGACGGCACCTACACCACGTACATCGGCAGCCACTACGAGGGCCGCGCGGACATCACCGAAGGCCACCGCGCGCTCTTCAAGGACTTCCTCAAGGGCACCAAGCTCGCCGCCTCGTACCTCGACATGCGCTTCCTCGGCAAGGACGTCGTCGTCCTCACCGGTCGCGGCGACGACTACACCGGGGCCGAGCCCGCCGCCGACGAGCTCTCCAAGGTCCAGACGTACACGCTGGTCCGCGACACCGACGGCGTCTGGCGCATCGCCGCCTTCCACAACACCCAGCGCCGCAACGTCATGGAGCGGTTCTCCTTCCTCTACGCGCCCGACACGGCCCCGGAGGCGGAGAAGTGACCGCGGTGGCGCGGGCGGGCGGAGCGCCGCGCCCCGCGCGGGCGGACCGGCTCCGGCCCGGGAGGCCGCGCCCGCGGATCCGGACCACCATGGATAGCGGAAGCAGCCCGCCGGACAGGGGCCGGTTCTGCTAGATTGGTCTATACCACACCACCACTCCAGATCGGCAGGCCCCGCGTGGAAGTTGTCATCGTCCCGGACGCCAAGGCAGGCGGCGAGCTCATCGCGGAGGCCATGGCCGCCCTGGTCCGCCGCAAGCCCGACGCCCTGCTCGGCGTGGCGACCGGCTCTACCCCGCTGCCCATCTACGAAGCCCTCGCCGCCAAGGTCAAGGCGGGCCGGGTCGACGCCTCGAAGGCGCGCATCTGCCAGCTCGACGAGTACGTCGGCCTGCCGGCCGGGCACCCGGAGTCCTACCGCGCCGTCGTGCTCCGCGAGGTCGTCGAGCCCCTCGGGCTGAGCGAGTCCTCCTTCATGGGACCGGACGGCTCCGCCGAGGACGTCCAGGCCGCCTGCGCGGCCTACGACGAGGCCCTCGCCGCGGCCGGGGGCGTCGACCTCCAGCTGCTCGGCATCGGCACGGACGGGCACATCGGCTTCAACGAGCCCTGCTCCTCGCTGGCTTCCCGCACCCGGATCAAGACGCTGACGGAGCAGACCCGCGTGGACAACGCGCGCTTCTTCGACGACGACATGGACCAGGTCCCGCACCACGTCATCACCCAGGGCATCGGCACCATCCTCGACGCCCGCCACCTGGTCCTGCTGGCCACCGGCGAGGGCAAGGCCGAGGCCGTCGCGCAGACCGTCGAGGGCCCGCTCTCGGCGCTGGTCCCGGCCTCCGCGCTCCAGCTGCACCGGCACGCCACGGTGGTCGTGGACGAGGCCGCCGCCTCCAAGCTGAAGCTGGCCGACTACTTCCGCCACACCTACGCCAACAAGCCCTCCTGGCAGGGCCTGTAGGCGACGGCCGCGAAAGGCCAGGCCCCCGCCTCGCGGGGGCCTGGCCTTTCGCGCTGTCCGGGCCCGACCGCGCCGGACGGCGGCGGAGCCGGACACCCCCGTGACGGGTGCCCGGCTCCGGATCGTGACGGCCGGGACCCGTCTCCCGGACGGGGCCCACGGCGACAACAGGGCCTGCGGGGCCTACGGGGCGGCGATGACCTCCGCCGCCGCCCGGCCGCAGACCCGCGATGCTCCGTGCGTGGCGATGTGCAGCGTCCCGCGCGGCTCGGCGCGCGGCAGGCCCATCTCGACCACCACGGTGTCCGGCCGGGCCGCGACCAGCGCGTCCAGGACCTCCGCCATCCACGGGTGCCGGTGCTCGTCGCGGACCACCGCGACGACCGTACGGTCTCCCGCCGCCGCCAGTACGTCCCCGGCCGCACAGCCCTCGGGGTACACGCCCGATCCGGTCCCCGGGACCAGCTCGGCCAGCTCGGCCGCGACGCCCCACGGGGTCTCGTCACCCACCGCGATGTTCGCGACGGGGGCGAGGGTGGCGACGTACGGGGCCGCGACCGGCCGGGCCGCGCCCGTGACGACCACCGCGCGGCGGGCCGCCGTCAGGCCGATGCCGGGCGCGCTCCCCTCCGGTGCGCCCGGCGTGGTGACGGCGGCCCGGGAGCGCCGGGTCCATTCGGCCAGGGCGCGGACCCGGGCGGCGGCGTCGGCGAGCCGCTCCTCGGGAAGCGCGCCCTCCCGTACGGCCGCGACCAGCGCGTCCCGCAGCCGCAGGACGGTCTGCTCGTCCGCGAGCCCGCCGCCCACGCAGATCGCGTCGGCGCCGGCCGCGATGGCCAGGACCGAGCCGCACTCGATCCCGTACGTCCCGGCGATGGCGTTCATCTCCATGCCGTCGGTGACGATCAGGCCCTCGTAGCCGAGCTCCTTGCGCAGCAGTCCGGTCAGGATCTGTGGGCTGAGCGTGGCCGGGCGGGTGGGGTCCAGGGCGGGCACCAGGATGTGCGCGCTCATCACGGCCTTGGTGCCGGCCTCGATGGCCGCCTTGAACGGTACGAGCTCGCGTGCCGTCAGGGTGGCGAGGTCGGCGTCGATGCGCGGCAGCGCGTGGTGCGAGTCGACGTTGGTGTCGCCGTGGCCCGGGAAGTGCTTGGTGCAGGCGGCCACGCCGGCGGCCTGGAGGCCTTCGACGTACGCGGCGGTGTGCCGGGCGGCGAGGCGGGTGTCGGCGCCGAAGGAGCGGACGCCGATGACCGGGTTGTCCGGGTTGGAGTTGACGTCCGCGGACGGGGCCCAGTTGAGGTTGACCCCGCACTCGGCGAGACGGCGGCCGAGCTCGCGGGCGACCTCGCGGGTCAGGGCGGTGTCGTCGACGGCGCCGAGGGCCAGGTTGCCGGGGAAGGACGAACCGCCCCGCACCTCAAGGCGGGTGACGTCGCCGCCCTCCTCGTCGATGGCGACGAGGACGTCGTCCCGCTCGGCGCGCAGCTGCGCGGTCAGCGCGGCGAGCTGTCCGGGCGAGGCTATGTTGCGGCCGAAGAGGCCCACGGCGGTGAGGCCTTCGCCGACCAGGCGCAGCAGCCAGGCGGGGGCGGTGGTGCCCTCGAAGCCGGGCTGGAGGACCGCGAGGGCGTCCCTCGTCAGCGCGTCGTTGGGATCGGGCGCGGTCGTACGGTGCGCAAGGACAGTCATGGGCCGTTATCCCTTCACGGCGCCGGCGGTCATGCCGCCGACGGCCTTGCGCTGGAGGAAGATGAAGATGACCAGGACCGGGACCGCGAAGAGGGAGGACGCGGCCATCGTGGCGCCCCAGTCGTTGCCGAAGGCCGTCTGGAACTGGGTCAGCCACAGCGGCAGGGTCTGCGCGGTCTTGTCCTTGTTCAGGATCAGGACCATCGCGAACTCGTTCCAGGCGGTGATGAAGCCGAAGAGCGAGGTGGACATCAGGCCGGGGGCCAGCAGGGGGAAGATCACCTTGCGGAAGGCCTGGCCGCGGGTGCAGCCGTCGATCTGGGCCGCCTCCTCCAGCGTCACCGGGACGGCGGCGATGAAGCCGCGCAGGGTCCAGATGGTGAAGGGGAGGACCATCACGAAGTAGATCGCGGTGAGCAGCGGGAGGCTGTTCAGCATCTCGCTGTCGCGGGCGATCATGTACATCGCGATGACCATGACCTCCCAGGGGGCCATCTGGGCCATCATCACGGCGAGGACGAGGCCCTTGCGGCCCCTGAACTTCATGCGGGCGATGGCGAAGCTCGCGGCGAGGGCGACGAGCAGGGCCAGCGCGACGGCGCCGACGGTGACGATGAAGCTGTTGCCGACGTACGTCCAGAACAGCTCGACGCCGGTGGCCTTGGTGAAGTTGTCCAGCGTCGGGGTGAAGACGAAGACGGGGTCCTTGGAGAGGACCTCGCTGTTCGGCTTGAGGGCCGAGGAGAACATCCAGTAGACGGGGAAGACGAAGACGACGGCGAGTACGAGTGCGCCGAGGTTCTTCGCGACGGCTCCGGGGCGCAGCGGGCGGCGCTTGCGCAGGTGCTGGGCGGGCTTCGCGGCGGGCGCGGCGGGCGCGGGCTTCGGGGCGGTGGTCGTGCTCACTGCTCCTCCTCCTGCTTCAGGATCAGGCGGAAGTAGAAGGACATGACGATCACGAGCATCACGATCGTCAGGACGGAGATCGCGGCCGCGAGGGCGTAGTGCCCCTGGCTCTGTCCCTCGATGAAGGCGTAGACCGGCAGGGTCTCGGAGGCCCGGTCGGGGCCGCCGTGGTTCATGGAGTAGACCTGCGTGAAGGCCTTGAAGACCCAGATCACCTCCAGGAAGGTGGTGACGAGGAAGAACGACTTGAGGTTCGGGAAGATGACCTGCCAGAAGGTCTGCCACCCGTTGGCGCCGTCCATGCGCGCGGCCTCGTACAGTTCGCCGCTGACCGTGGTCAGGCCGGCGTACATGTTGAGGGCGACGAAGGGCACCGAGCCCCAGACCACGAGGACCGTGACGATCGTCAGGGTGGAGAGGCCGCTCTCGAACCAGTTGTGCTGCTCGTAGCCGGAGAAGCCGAGGGTGCGCATGACCCAGTTCATGACGCCGAACTGCTCGTCGAACAGCCACTGGAAGACGGTCACGGAGGCGACGATCGGCATGGCCCAGGCCATCACCAGCGCCATCGACAGGACGAGGCGCATCCACTTGCCCAGGCGGTTGAGCAGGATGCCGATGAGGCTGCCGATCACCATGATCAGCGCGACGTTGGCCGCGGTGAAGGCGAAGGTCCGCACGACGACGGTCCAGAAGTGCGAGTCGCCCAGCAGCTGGGTGTAGTTCTCGACGCCGTTGAAGGGCGCCTTGCGCTGGATGAACTCGATCTTGTCGACCTTCTGGAACGACAGGATCACGTTCTTGGCCAGCGGGTACAGCAGCAGGGTGGCCAGGCTGAGTACGGCCGGCCCGATCAGGAGGTACGGCAACCACCCTGAGGGGAGCGACTTTCTGCCCCCGCGAGGAGACTGGGACGTTCCCTTGGCTCCGGTGGGCGGCGGGGACTTCCGCTGCCCGGCGGACTTCTGTGGTGCGTCCTGTGGAGCGGAGGTCACCGCTCCCTGGGAGTGCACGGTCATGTCTTGGTTTCCTCGCGGTTGACTGTGGCGACCGGCGCCCACTCCCCCGCTAAGGGCGGGCGGCGCATACGTCTGTCAATGCGCGACCGGGGGCGCGACGGGCGCGAGGGCGCCTGTCGCACCCCCCGGTGCGTGCTCCTGCGTACTGCTCGGTGCTACTTGTTGATGCGGTTCGCGATTTCCTTGTCCGCGGCCTCGCCCGCCTTGGCGGCGTCCTCACCCTTGAGGACCTTGGTCATGAACTCCTTGATCGGGTTCGGCTCGGTCTCGACGTTCGCCCAGCCCGGGGTCACCGGGGTGATCTTGCCGTTGAGGCCCGCCTTGCCCATCGCCTCGGCGAAGGAGCCCGCGGGGGCCGTGAAGTTCGCGCCGGCCTGGTTCGGGAGCAGCGCGCCCTTGGTCTCGGCGGCGTACTTGGTCATCTGGTCCTTGCCTGCGGCGAGGGCCAGCCACTCCTTGGCGAGCTCCTTGTTCTTGGAGCGCTCGGCGATGGCGAGGTTCGAGCCGCCGAGGAAGACGGTGCCGGACTTGTCGGCGGTCTTGCCCGGGATCGGGAAGTAGCCGAAGTCGGCCTCCTTGCCCGCCTCCTTCAGCGCCTTCTCGGCACCGCCGGCCTCCCAGCCGAGGCCGATCCAGGAGCTGACGCCGCCCTTGGGGACGATGTCGGTGGACTGCTGCGGGGTGGCCTCGTCCTTGTCCTTCGGAGCCGTGGAGAAGGACTGGAGCTTCTTGTAGAAGTCCATGGCGGAGGCGGCCTGGGGCGTGGCGAGGCCGCCCTTCCACTTGGCGCCGTCCTTGGTGGCGAGGTCGCCGCCCTCGTCCCAGATGAAGCCGGCGAGGATGTACCAGCTCTGGCCGGGGAGGTAGATCGGCTGCGCGGCCGGGTCGGAGGCCTTCAGCTTCTCCAGACCGGCCACCCACTCGTCGCGGGTCTTCGGCGGGGTGACGCCGGCCTTCTCGTAGGCCTTCTTGTCGTAGATGACGACGCGGTTGGCGGCGTACCACGGAGCCGAGTAGAGCTTGCCGTCGACCTCGGCCGAGGCGAGCATGCTCTTCTGCCAGGCGTCCGCGCCGAGCTTCGCCTTGTCTCCGGTGAGGTCGGCGAGGCCGCCGGTGACCGCGTAGCCGGCGGTCTGGGTGTTGCCGAGCTCAAGGACGTCCGGCGGGGTGTTCTCGGAGAGGGCGGTGGTGATCTTCTCCTGGATCCCCGTCCACTTCTGCTCCTCGACCTTGACCGTGACACCGGGGTGCTTGGCCGAGAACTCCTTGTTGACCTCGTCGATCCAGGCCTTCGGTGCGGAACCGTCCATCACCCAGACGGTGATCTCCTTGGCGCCACCCGCGTCGGTCTTCGCCTTGTCGTCGCCGCCGTTGCCGCACGCCGCGACACCGGCCATCATGCCCGCGACACTGACCGCCGCGATGAGCTTGCGCTTCACGCCACCCTCCTCAGGGATGCTGCCTGCAACTTCCCTCGCCCGCCGCGGTGACATAAGCACCAAGTACTGCCCGTGGGCCGGGATCTGATCCATATTGGTGTAGACCAGTAACCGGAGCTTGGCCTAGACCTTTAGGGGTGTCAAGGGTCTAATGAGCGGGTGATCGGTCCGTTATCGGACCGACACCTGGGGGAGGGAGGAGGCCTGTCCTCCCGCTCGTGTCACGATGTGACCGCACATATGGAGGAGCCGGTGACGGCAGCGAAACTGGAGTCGGGAAGGCGGGCGGCGATGGCCACCGAAGGGGCGACCACGGAGCCGGAAGGCGGGGCAGCCACTCGCACGGCGCGTGTGCCCAAGTACTACCGACTCAAGCGGCACTTGCTCGACATGACCGAGACGCTCCCCCCGGGCACCCCCGTGCCGCCGGAGCGCACCCTCGCCGCCGAGTTCGACACCTCGCGGACCACCGTCCGCCAGGCCCTCCAGGAGCTCGTGGTCGAGGGCCGGCTGGAGCGGATCCAGGGCAAGGGCACCTTCGTCGCCAAGCCCAAGGTCTCCCAGCCGCTCCAACTCTCCTCGTACACCGAGGACATGCGGGCGCAGGGCCTGGAGCCCACCTCCCAGCTGCTCGACATCGGCTACGTGACGGCCGACGACACCCTCGCCGGACTCCTCAAGATCTCCACCGGCGGACGCGTCCTGCGCATCGAGCGGCTGCGGCTGGCCAGCGGCGAGCCCATGGCCATCGAGACCACCCACCTCTCGGCCAAGCGCTTCCCCGCGCTGCGCCGTTCGCTGGCCAAGTACACCTCGCTCTACACCGCCCTCGCGGAGGTGTACGACGTACGGCTCGCGGAGGCCGAGGAGACCATCGAGACCTCGCTGGCCACCCCGCGCGAGGCCGGACTGCTCGGCACCGACGTCGGCCTGCCGATGCTGATGCTCTCCCGCCACTCGCTGGACGCCGACGGCGAACCGGTCGAATGGGTACGTTCGGTGTATCGCGGCGACCGTTACAAGTTCGTAGCCCGTCTACAGCGCCCCGCCGTGTGATCGACGGTTGACTCCGGTTCGACCCCCGGTGGACGCTCGTACCGCTATGCGGACGGGGGCTTACGTCCACCGGTCGGGCCCCCGTAGATTCCCTGCGCTCAAGCAGTGATCAACGAGGGGACGAGGATCATGCCGGAACCGGAAGCAACTGGTACACAACGGGCCGCGGCGGGAGCCTCACCAGGAGGGCTCTCGCCGAAGTCCGTGGCCGTCTGGGTGCTCGTGGCCCTCGTAGGGGCGATCGGCTGGGGCGTACTGGCCCTCTCCCGCGGCGAGGAGATCTCGGCCGCCTGGCTGCTCGCCGCGGCGCTGGGCTCGTACGCCATCGGCTACCGCTTCTACGCCCGCTTCATCTCGACCCGCGTACTGAGGGTGGACAAGACCCGGGCCACCCCCGCCGAACGCCTCGACAACGGTGTCGACTTCCACCCCACCGACCGCCGGGTGCTCTTCGGCCACCACTTCGCCGCCGTCGCAGGCGCGGGCCCGCTGGTCGGGCCGGTGCTCGCCTCGCAGATGGGCTACCTGCCGGGCACCATCTGGATCGTCGCGGGCGTGATCTTCGCCGGCGCCGTCCAGGACATGGTGACGCTCTTCTTCTCCACCCGGCGCAACGGCCGATCCCTCGGCCAGATGGCCCGTGACGAGATCGGCCCGGTGGGCGGAGCCGCCGCCCTCGTCGCCGTGTTCATCATCATGATCATCCTGCTCGCGGTGCTGGCCCTGGTCATCGTCAACGCGCTGGCCGACTCCCCCTGGGGCGTCTTCTCCATCGGCATGACCATCCCGATCGCCCTCTTCATGGGCTTCTACCTGCGCGTGCTGCGCCCGGGCCGGGTCACCGAGGTCTCGCTCATCGGCGTCGCCCTGCTGCTGCTCGCCATCGTCTCGGGCGGCTGGGTCGCGGACTCCTCGCTCGCGGAGTTCTTCACCCTCGACAAGCAGACGCTGGTCATCTGGATGGTCGCCTACGGCTTCGTGGCGTCCGTACTGCCGGTGTGGATGCTGCTCGCGCCCCGCGACTACCTCTCCACCTTCATGAAGGTCGGCACCATCGCGCTGCTCGCGGTCGGCGTGGTCATCGCCATGCCGATGCTGAAGATGCCCTCGGTCACCGACTTCGCCTCGCGCGGCGACGGCCCGGTCTTCGCCGGGTCGATGTTCCCGTTCGTCTTCATCACCATCGCGTGCGGCGCGCTCTCCGGCTTCCACGCGCTGGTGTCCTCCGGCACGACCCCGAAGATGATCCAGAAGGAGACCCAGGTCCAGGTCATCGGCTACGGCGCGATGCTGACCGAGTCCTTCGTCGCCATCATGGCGGTGATCGCGGCCTGCATCATCGAGCCCGGGCTGTTCTTCGCGGTGAACTCCCCCGCCGGCGTGGTCGGGACCACCGTCGAGACCGCCTCGCAGGCGGTGACGAACTTCGGCTTCGCCATCTCCCCGGAGGCCCTCGCCCAGGCCGCCAAGGACGTGGAGGAGACCACCCTGCTGTCCCGTACGGGTGGCGCGCCGACCTTCGCACTCGGAATGTCGGAGATCTTCTCGTCCGTGATCGGCGGGGCCGGGATGAAGGCCTTCTGGTACCACTTCGCCATCATGTTCGAGGCGCTGTTCATCCTGACCACGGTCGACGCGGGCACCCGGGTCGGCCGGTTCATGCTCCAGGACACCCTCGGCAACGTGCACAAGTCCTTCAAGGACGTCAGCTGGAAGCCCGGCGTGTGGATCGCGAGCGCGGTCGTCGTGGGCGGCTGGGGCTACTTCCTGTGGGTCGGCGTCAGCGACCCGCTGGGCGGCATCAACCAGCTCTTCCCGCTGTTCGGCATCGCGAACCAGCTCCTGGCCGCGGTCGCCCTGGCCGTCTGCACCACGCTCCTGGTCAAGTCGGGCCGGCTCAAGTGGGCCTGGGTGACGGGCGTCCCGCTCGCCTGGGACGTGGCGGTCACGCTCACCGCCAGCTACCAGAAGGTCTTCTCCGACAACCCGAAGATCGGCTTCTTCGCGCAGCGCGACCTGTACCAGGACGGCATCGACGCCGGGAAGGTACTCAAGCCCGCCAAGAACCTGGACGAGATGCACACCGTGGTCACCAACGCCACGGTGGACGGCGTGCTGTCGGTGCTGTTCGCGGTCCTGATCATCATCGTGCTGCTGGACGCGGCCCGGACCTGTTTCAAGGCCGTCCGCGACCCGGCGTCGACCACCCTCACCGAAGTCCCCTGGAGCGAGTCGAAGATCATCGCCCCGGCCGGCCTGATAGCGACCACCGAGGAGCGGGCGGAACTCGCCGCCGCCGGACTCGACTCCGGCGGCGGCAAGGTCAAGGAACCGGTGTGACCGCCGCGACCGGCATGACGGCCGTCCGCGGGGCCCTGGCGAAGGCCCGGTTCTACGTACGCGAGTTCTCGGGCGAGGCCGCGTACGACCGCTACGTGGCCCACGCCCGCTCGCACGACCCGGACGCCCCGGTCCTGACCCGGCGCGCCTTCGAGCGGGCCCGTACGGACGCCCGCGAGGCCGACCCGCGGGAGGGCTTCCGCTGCTGCTGACCCCCTCCGGGGTCCCGACCGGGCCGCCGCACTTCCCCTCCGGGAAATGCGGCGGCCCTTCGCGTGGGGCTGGCGCACACTCGGTGGCATGGACATCGTGATCAGAGCGGCGGCCGCCGCCGAATACGAAGAGCTCGGCGAGATCACCGCCCGGGCCTACCTCGACGACGGCCTGCTGGACCGCAGCGAGGACGGCGGCTACCTGAACGTGCTGCGCGACGTCGCCGGCCGGGCCGGCGCCGCCGAGGTGCTCGTCGCGGAGTACGAGGGCGAGGTGCTCGGCGGAGTGACCTTCGCCTCGAACACCAGCCCGCTCGCCGACATCGCCGGGCCGGGCGAAGCGGAATTCCGGATGCTGGCCGTGGCCCGCGAGGCGCGCGGGCGCGGCGCAGGCGAGGCCCTGGTACGTGCCTGCATGGCCCGCGCGCGGGCCCTGGAGGGCGTGACGCACCTGGTGTTGTCCACCCAGACCTCGATGTCGGCGGCGCACCGGATCTACGAGCGGCTCGGCTTCACCCGAACACCAGACCGAGACTGGGCCCCGATCCCGGGCCTGACGCTCCTCACCTACCGCTTGGAGCTGTAACCACGCCGACACAACATGTGGGGGGTCACTCATCAACCCGCCCCCACATGTATGCTCGTGCTCGCTGTCGTCGCAGGGGAATCCGGTGCGAATCCGGAACTGTCCCGCAACGGTATGAACTGCACCCATTGGTGCATAGCCAAGTCCGAGGACCTGCCGCCAGCGCGCCCGGCTCGACCGAACCGGGTGCAGACACGTCCGGGCCTCGCGGTTGGGCCGGTGGACGCCATGCGGTGCACGTACCGCCTGCCCTGTCCGGGCCGGATCGTGCGCAGGTCCGCATGCGCCCGCTCGCGCCATCGCCGTCGGTGATCCGGAGCCGAGCAAGGGAGAGCTCCCCCCGTGACCATCGCGCCCTCCGCACCGCGCGCCGAGTCCGTTCCGTCCGAGACCTCGATCGAGGCTGCGATCACGTCCGGGGGACCTGGGGCCGCGCTGCTGCGCACCCTGACCGAGCTGACGGCCGACCTTCCCGACACCGACCCCGGCCGCGTCGCCGCCGCCGCACTGCGCGGCCGCAGCTCCACCTCCGACGAGGCCGAACTGCGCGGGCTGGCCACCGAGGCCGCCGCCGGGCTGATCTCCGAGGACCCGGCGTACTCCCGGCTCGCCGCGCGCCTGCTGACGCTCGCCGTCCGCGACGAGGCCGCCGGCCAGGGGTCCACCTCCTTCTCCGCCTCCGTCGAGGTCGGCCACCGCGAGGGCCTGATCGCCGACCGCACCGCCGAGTTCGTGGCGACCCACGCGGCCCGCCTGGACGCGCTGGTCGAGCACACCCTCGCCGAGGGCGCGGACGACCGCTTCGGCTTCTTCGGCCTGCGCACCCTGCACAGCCGCTACCTGCTGCGCCACCCGATCACCCGTCAGGTCATCGAGACCCCGCAGTACTTCATGCTGCGCGTGGCCTGCGGCCTCGCCGAGAACGACACCGTCCAGGCCGTCGAGGAAGTCGCTTCCCTCTACCGGCTGATGAGCCGCCTCGACTACCTGCCGTCCTCCCCCACGCTCTTCAACTCCGGCACCCGCCACCCGCAGATGTCCTCCTGCTACCTGCTGGACTCCCCGCTGGACGAGCTCGACTCGATCTACGACCGCTACCACCAGGTCGCCCGCCTGTCCAAGCACGCCGGCGGCATCGGTCTCTCGTACTCGCGCATCCGCGCCCGCGGCTCCCTGATCCGCGGCACCAACGGCCACTCCAACGGCATCGTGCCGTTCCTGAAGACCCTCGACGCCTCCGTCGCCGCCGTGAACCAGGGCGGCCGCCGCAAGGGCGCCGCCGCCGTCTACCTGGAGACCTGGCACGCGGACATCGAGGAGTTCCTGGAGCTCCGCGACAACACCGGCGAGGACCAGCGCCGTACGCACAACCTGAACCTCGCCCACTGGGTGCCCGACGAGTTCATGCGCCGCGTGAACGCCGACGCCGACTGGTCGCTGTTCTCCCCCGCCGACGTCCCCGAGCTGGTCGACCTGTGGGGCGACGAGTTCGACGCCGCCTACCGCAAGGCCGAGGCGGGCGGGCTGGCCCGCAAGACCATGCCCGCGCGCGACCTGTACGGCCGGATGATGCGCACCCTCGCGCAGACCGGCCAGGGCTGGATGACCTTCAAGGACGCCTCCAACCGCACGGCGAACCAGACCGCCGAGCCGGGCACCGTCGTCCACTCCTCCAACCTCTGCACCGAGATCATCGAGGTCACCAACGACGGCGAGACCGCCGTCTGCAACCTCGGCTCGGTCAACCTCGGCGCCTTCGTCCTCGCCGAAACGGGCGAGATCGACTGGGAGCGGCTGGACGAGACCGTCCGCACCGCCGTCACCTTCCTCGACCGCGTGGTGGACATCAACTTCTACCCGACCGAGCAGGCCGGCCGCTCCAACGCCCGCTGGCGCCCGGTGGGCCTGGGCGCGATGGGCCTCCAGGACGTCTTCTTCCAGCTGAAGCTGCCCTTCGACTCCCCCGAGGCGAAGGCCCTGTCGACCAAGCTCTCCGAGCGCATCATGCTCGCCGCGTACGAGGCCTCCTGCGACCTCGCCGAGCGCAGCGGCCCGCTCCCCGCCTGGGAGCAGACCCGTACCGCCCGCGGTGTCCTGCACCCGGACCACTACGACGTCGAGCTGAACTGGCCGGAGCGCTGGGAGGCGCTGCGCGCCCGCGTCGCGAAGACCGGCATGCGCAACTCGCTGCTCCTCGCGATCGCCCCGACGGCGACGATCGCCTCGATCGCGGGCGTGTACGAGTGCATCGAGCCGCAGGTCTCCAACCTGTTCAAGCGCGAGACGCTGAGCGGTGAGTTCCTCCAGGTCAACGCCTACCTGGTGAACGAGCTCAAGCGCCTCGGCGTCTGGGACGCCCAGACCCGCGAGGCGCTGCGCGAGGCCAGCGGCTCCGTGCAGGGCTTCGGCTGGATCCCGGCCGAGGTGCGCGAGCTGTACCGCACGGCGTGGGAGATCCCGCAGCGCGGTCTGATCGACATGGCGGCGGCCCGTACGCCGTTCCTCGACCAGTCGCAGTCGCTGAACCTGTTCCTGGAGACGCCGACCATCGGGAAGCTGTCCTCGATGTACGCGTACGCCTGGAAGCAGGGTCTGAAGACCACCTACTACCTGCGCTCCCGCCCGGCGACGAAGATCGCCCGCGCCGCCTCCGGCAGCGCCGTCCCGGCGGCCGCCACGCCCCTCCCGCAGGCCGTCGACGCCGACGCTCTGGCCTGCTCCCTGGAAAACCCCGAGTCCTGCGAGGCCTGCCAGTAATGAGCTCCACCGACAAGAAAAACCTGCTCGACCCGGGCTTCGAACTGACCCTGCGCCCCATGCGGTACCCGGACTTCTACGAGCGCTACCGGGACGCGATCAAGAACACCTGGACCGTCGAGGAGGTCGACCTCCACTCGGACGTGGCCGACCTCGCGAAGCTGACGCCGGGTGAGCAGCACATGATCGGCCGGCTGGTCGCGTTCTTCGCGACGGGCGACTCGATCGTCTCGAACAACCTCGTGCTGACGCTCTACAAGCACATCAACTCCCCGGAGGCGCGCCTGTACCTGTCGCGCCAGCTCTTCGAGGAGGCCGTGCACGTCCAGTTCTACCTGACGCTGCTCGACACCTACCTGCCCGACCCGGACGACCGCGCGGCCGCGTTCGACGCGGTCGAGGAGATCCCGTCGATCCGCGAGAAGGCGCAGTTCTGCTTCAAGTGGATCAACGAGGTCGAGAAGCTGGACCGGCTGGAGACGCAGGCCGACCGCCGCCGCTTCCTGCTGAACCTGATCTGCTTCGCCGCGTGCATCGAGGGCCTGTTCTTCTACGGCGCCTTCGCGTACGTGTACTGGTTCCGCTCCCGCGGGCTGCTGCACGGTCTGGCGACGGGCACCAACTGGGTGTTCCGCGACGAGACCATGCACATGAACTTCGCGTTCGAGGTCGTGGACACGGTCCGCAAGGAGGAGCCGGAGCTCTTCGACGACGCGCTCCAGCAGCAGGTCACCGACATGCTGAAGGAGGCCGTGGATGCGGAGCTGCAGTTCGGCCGCGACCTGTGCGGTGACGGCCTGCCGGGCATGAACACCGAGTCGATGCGCGAGTACCTGGAGTGCGTCGCGGACCAGCGTCTGGTCCGCCTCGGCTTCCCGCCGGTGTACGGCTCGCAGAACCCGTTCTCGTTCATGGAGCTCCAGGGCGTCCAGGAGCTGACGAACTTCTTCGAGCGCCGCCCGTCGGCCTACCAGGTCGCGGTCGAGGGCACGGTCGACCTGGACGAGGACTTCTGACCTCGACGGTCTTCCGCCTTCACCCGAGCATCACCGGATCGGCCGGCAGCAGCCTCGCGCAGCTGCCGGCCGATCCGGCGTTCCCGGGCCAGGCCGAACAGGGCGGGGCCGGCCAGGAGGGCGGCCACGGCGAGGACGGTGAGGTAACTGAGGAACGTGTTCATGCCTCCACTCTCGCCAGCCGCACCGAAACCCGACAGTGGCAGGACTGTCATGAGAGTGCGAATTACTGCCACACTGGGGTCATGGAGAAGACCGGGGTTCTCAAGAACGTGGCCGTGGCGCTCGTCAATGGCGTCGCCCCCTTCGAGCTGGGGATCTTCTGCGAGGTCTTCGGCCTCGACCGGAGCGAGATGGGGCTGCCGGTGTACGACTTCGCCGTGTGCGCGGCGGAGGACCGGCGCTCCACCACCGGGGACGGGCACTTCGACATCGTCGTCCCGCACGGGCTGGAGCGGCTGGAGGGCGCGGACCTGATCTGTCTGCCCGCCGACCGCCAGGCCGCCACCCGGGAGTACCCGCTGGAGCTGCTGGAGGCCCTGCGCCGGGCCGTGGACCGGGGTGCGCGGGTGCTCAGCGTGTGCAGCGGCGCCTTCGTGCTCGGCGCGGCCGGGCTGCTCGACGGGAGGCGCTGCACCACCCATTGGCTGCACGCGGCGGAGCTGGCCCGCCGCTACCCGAAGGCCGTGGTCGACCCGGACGTACTGTACGTGGACGAGGGCCCGGTGGTCACCGCCGCGGGCACGGCTTCGGGCATCGACGCCTGCCTGCACGTCGTGCGCCAGGCGCACGGCGCCGAGGTGGCGAACACCATCGCCCGGCGGATGGTGGTACCGCCCCACCGCGACGGCGGCCAGGCCCAGTTCATCCAGCGGCCGCTGCCCCGCACCGCCTGCGACACGGTCGGGGAGGTGATCGGCTGGATGGCCCGCCACCTGGACGAGGAGATCACCGTCGAGCAGCTCGCGGAGCGCGCGCACATGTCACCGCGCACCTTCGCCCGCCGCTTCCAGCAGGAGACGGGCACCACCCCGTACCAGTGGGTGCTGCGTCAGCGCGTGCTGCTGGCGCAGGAGCTGCTGGAGTCCTCGGACGACACGATCGACACCGTCGCGGGCCGCTGCGGCTTCGGCAACGCGGCGGCCCTGCGCCACCACTTCCTGCGGACCCTGGGCACCACGCCGAACGCGTTCCGGCGCACCTTCCGGGGCCCGCAGGCCGTCGTCGCGTAGGTCAAGTCCGAGGACCCGGCCGACCAGGGCAAGGACTAGGCGTTCGGGACGGTCTCGTAGCGGGGGGTGCCCTCTTCCATCTGGCGCAGGGCGTCCTTGCGCTCCCGCTTCGAGAGCCGGTCGATGTACAGGTACCCGTGCAGGTGGTCCGTCTCGTGCTGGAGGCAGCGCGCGAAGTAGCCGGTGCCGCGGACCTTGATCGGGTTGCCCTGGGCGTCCTGGCCCTCGACCTCCGCGTAGTCCGGGCGGGCCAGCGAGGCGTAGGCGGTCGGGACCGACAGGCAGCCCTCGTTCGAGTCGTCCAGCACGCGCGCGGAGGCGGGCAGTTCGACCAGCTTCGGGTTGACCACGACACCGGTGTGGCGCTTGCCGTCGTCGTCCGGGCAGTCGTAGACGAAGACCTTGGCGTCCACGCCGATCTGGTTCGCGGCCAGGCCCACGCCCTCGGCGGTCTTCTGGCTGGCGAACATGTCGTCGATCAGCTGCGCCAGCTCTTCGCCGAACTCGGTGACGTCCTTGCACTCCCGGTGCAGGACCGGGTTGCCGACCACCGTGATGGGGCGGGAGGTGCCTCGCTCGCGGTGGGCGAGCTCGCGCGCCTCACAGTCCTCCGTGTCCACGACGTAGCCTTCGTCGTCGACCGGGACAACCTGGTTCTCCTGCTGCGCCATGTCCGCCGTACGCCTTCCGTAAGTTCGCCGAGTCACCGATGTGACCGGTACAGCCTACGGCCCCCGCTCAGCAGACTTCTTCGAGATCCCGCCACTCGCGGCTCTCCGGGCTGTCGGCCACCCAGCCGTCGAGCAGACCGCGGACCAGACCGGCGGGCGCGGCGATGCCGCATTCCCGCTCCGGGACCCACAGGGATCCGGAGCCGGCCGTACGGTGCCCCAGCGGGCCGGGGTGTCCGGGCTCGCTGTGGTCGTGGGGGTCCAGGTGCTCGCCGTCGCCCTCGTCGCTCGGCATCGCGCTCTCCGAGCAGGTGCGGCACAGCAGCCGCACCGACGAGGACCAGTCCTCGGCGGCGAAGCCCGCGTCGGAGGCCAGCTGCTCCAGCGCGTCCCGGTCCGCCTCGGTGGCGGCCTCCAGCAGCACCACCCAGGTCGGCACCGGCGAGGGCGCCCACAGCTCGATCTCGTCGAAGACGGGGTAGGAGGGGCCGGCCGCGGTGATCCGCTCGCCGTGCGGCACGCCGTCGTGGAGGACGACCTCGCCCCAGCGCCGCCCGGAGGACGGCAGCGGGATCGAGAGGACCTCTATCCGGGCCGGATCGAGTCTGCGGCCCCACACGACCTCGGCCTCGCCCTCGGGCGACAGCCGGACGGCCGCGCTGCCCAGTTCCATGCCGACCGGTTCGCCGGCGTGCGGGTCTCCGGGCACCTTCAGCCCGTACGCCTGCCAGGCCCGGCGGGCCAGCGGCCAGTCCTGGAGGGCGGTGGCGGCGATGCCGACGTTCCACCAGTCCGGGGCGCCGGTCTCGCGGTCCAGCAGGGCCACGGCACGCAGCCCGGCGGCCCGCGCCTGCTCCCAGTCGTGCCGGAACTTGTGCAGCAGGGCCAGGTTGAACCAGGACTCCGACAGCCAGGGCTCCAGGTCCGCGGCTCTGGTCAGGAGCGCGCCCGCGTCCTCGTACCGCCCGTCGCCGATCAGCGTGAACGCGCGGTCGGTGGCCTGCCGCCACGAGGCGGAGGGCCGATGCCGTACCTTCCCGAAGATCCTCACGATTCCCGCCTGCCGGTCCAACGGTGCAGCCTTGCGGACACCCTCACGGACACTCTTACTCGCATCCAACCATGCCCACTCGGACGGCCGCTCATTACCCATGGGTTACCCAGGCGGGACGGGAACAACTCTGGCACGTCCGCCCCTGGCCAGAACCCTCGCCAGGGACTCCACGACCTCCGGCTGGTAGTCGTGCCCGGTGCCCAGCCGCAGGCGCTCCAGAGCGGCCAGTGAGCCGCCCGGGTGAGTGCTCGCGCCGCACAGGTCGTCGTACGCGTTCACCGTGCGCACGATCCGCGCGGCGACGGGCTGCTCCCGGTACGGGTCCGCCTGCCGCTCCACGACCACCGCCACCTCGGCGGGGACCCCGGTCTGCCGCGCCACCTCGCCGCCCAGCCCGGCGATCCGGCGGGCCTCGGCCGCGGGCAGCTCGACGGTGGCCCCCGCCGGTACCGGGTCGACGAGGGAGAGCTGCCCGATGTCGTGCATCAGGGCGGCGTACTCCAGCACCGTGAGCTCCCGCTCCGACAGCCCGAGGTCCCGGCCGACGGCGCAGCTCAGGGCGGCCACCCGGCGGGAGTGGCCCGGGCGGGTGTATCCGGCGATCTCGGTGGCCCGGGCGAGGGAGGTGATGGTCTGGCGGTAGGTGGTGCGGATCGCGGTGATCCGGTGGAAGGACATCTGGGTCAGCAGCAGCGGCACGCTGAAGACGGGCAGGGCCCAGACCCCCGCCACGGCCACGCCCAGCGCCATGACCAGGCCGGTCGCGCAGATGGCCGAGCCGATCCCGGCCGGCGCCCGCAGCTCGTCGCGCAGCAGGGACCCGTACGGCCACCCGGTCCGGGCCCCCGCCAGAGCGGCGGCGAGCACCGCGTCGCACAGGGCGGTGAGGGCGAGCAGGAGCAGCAGGAACAGGACGAGGTACGGGCCCTGCCCGACCAGGTCCTCCAGTCGGCCGGAGTTGTAGAGCGGCTGGAAACAGACGGCGGCGAAGGTGACGGTGAGCACCCGCCGGGCCACGTGGTCGAGGGCGGGCCCGCGCCCGCGGGCCACGTGCGGGACGATCCCGACGAGGGCGGCGGCGACCACGACGGCGACGATCTGCAGCACACCGTGCTGCGTGGGATGCCCGGCGTCGTGGCCGAGCAGGGCGTACGCGAGGGCTCCGGCGGAGCCGAGCGGCGCGGGCTGGCGGTCCTCGGCGGCCGGGTTCTCGGCGGGATGCCCGGCGGCGGGGCGGTTGTCGCGCCGGGCGAGCTCCCCGACGGTGACGAGGCCGCCGAAGGCGAGGGCGGTGCCGGGCTCGACGACCCCGTTCCACAGGGTGTGGCCCAGGGCCAGGGCGGTGAGCAGGGCGGCGGCGCCCCGTACGGTCCAGGCGGCGAAGGCCCTCACCCTCCGGCTCCGGACTCCGCGCCCGCCCCCGGAGCCGGGGCTGCGCCCGCGCCCGGAGCCGGAGCCGGGCCCGCGCCCGGAGCCGGAGCCGGGCCCGCGCCCGGAGCCGGCCGCCCGCCCTGTACGGGCCGCCCGCCGGGGACCGGTCCCCCGCCCTGCGCCGGGAGCCCCGGCAGGGCGGCCCCCTCGCCGTCGGGGAGCCCGCCCGGCCCGGCACTGATCACCTGGAGGTCGTCGTCCGAGGTGACCACGGGATGCCAGCCGTGGCGCCCGATGGCCTCCACGAGGGCCCGCACCATCGCCGGGTCGAACTGCGACCCCGCGCACCGCTCCAGCTCGGCCAGCGCCACCGGCACGGGCCGGGCCCTGCTGTACGAGCGGGTCGAGGTCATCGCGTCGAAGGAGTCGGCCACCGCCAC
Source organism: Streptomyces sp. NPDC028314 (assembly GCF_055565795.1). NCBI lineage: Bacteria > Bacillati > Actinomycetota > Actinomycetes > Kitasatosporales > Streptomycetaceae > Streptomyces > Streptomyces sp. NPDC028314. The sequence continues at coordinate 256,461 of NZ_JBVHTP010000012.1, read as the reverse complement.
CACCCGGGCGAGCACCGGGATCTGCTCGCCGGTCAGCCCGTACGGGTACCCGGACCCGTCGACCCGCTCGTGGTGGTGCAGGATCGCGGAGCGGGCCTCCCCCAGGAAGCCGATGCCGCGCACCATCTCGTGGCCGTACTCCGGGTGCAGTTCGATGATCCGGCGCTCCTCGGGGGTCAGCGGCCCGTCCTTGCGCAGCAGCCGGGTCGGGACGCCGAGTTTGCCCACGTCGTGGAGGATTCCGGCGATGCGGACGACTTCCGTCCGGTCCTCCGCCATGCCCAGCTCGCGGGCGATCAGCGCGGAGGCCTGGCCGACCCGTTCGCTGTGTCCGCGCGTATAGCGGTCCTTGATGTCCACGGCCTGCACCAGGGCCCGGATCGTGGCCCGGTGGGCGGCGCGCTCGCGGTGGTACTGGGCGAAGACCCAGCAGGAGATGTACATCGGCAGCAGCACCAGCAGCGCGGCCGGCAGCCCGTACGGGCTGCGCCACATGACGGCCGTCATCAGTCCGGCCAGGCCGTGGACGCAGTGCGGGGCGAGGTTGGGGGTCCCCCCGGACGAAAACCGCGGGAGGGCCGGCAGGCCGCGCCGGGCGGTGGCGGCGGGCCGCCGTTCGGCCGCGGCCAGGACGGCCCCGTCGAGGACGGTGAGCACCAGGCAGAAGGCCACCGCGGCGACGGCCGCGGGCAGCACCACGTAAGGGAAGTCCGCCACCCAGGCGGTCGGGTCGGAGCCCGTCCCGGTCCCGCCCGGGAGTCCGGACCCCCCGGGCCCGGCGAGCGCCTCGGGGCCGCCCAGCAGCGCGTACGTCCGCCCGGCCGTCCAGGCGGCTATCGACTGCTGGGCGGCGTGCCACACCCTGCGCACCCGGGCGGGCCGCTGGACCACCGTCCCGGCGAATCCGCCGGGCAGCGCCACGAGCGCGGCGGCCGCGGGCGGGAGCAGGAACACGGCGGCCAGCACCACGGGGAAGAAGGAGCCGATGCCCTCGGGCACCCTGCTGCCCGGCAGCGGGCAGACCTTGACGAGTTCGCAGCCGAGGTAGAGCAGGGAGAGCAGGGCCACCGTGGGCCAGGGGGTGCCGGAATCGGCCACGGCCGGGTACGCGCAGGCGAATGCCGCGAGGACCGCGCACAGGACGAGGGCGCGCGCCGCCGGCGGAAGTACCCGCATGGCGTTCGCCTCCCCACCTGTGCCGTGCACACCGGGTACCGAATCGAATCGGTACCGGAAGGGGAGAATAGGTGGGGCCCCGCGCCGAGTGGCCCACATTTTCGCATTGCGGCGTTCGGGTGCCCCCGGATTAGCACCTTCGAGTGAAGGAACTCAGTCTCCGGGGGCGGTTGTTCGAAAGGAATGCGGCTGGTGCCCTCAGCCGGTCGCGGGACCGGCCGTGATGTCGTGATCGGGCACGGCCTGCCCCGAGCGGATCAGCTCGATCCGGCCCATCACCTTCGAGCGCAGGTCACTCGGCACGTCGTCCGACCCGCAGCAGCGCTTCACCAGCTTCTTCACGGCCTGCTCCAGGCCGTACTTCTCAAGACAGGGATTGCACTCGCCGAAGTGTGTCTCGAACTTCGTGCAGTCGCTGTCGGGCATCTCGTGGTCCAGGAACTCGTAAAGATGGTCCAGGACCTCGGCGCACTCCGTCTCGTGCGGCTCTCCGCAGCTCATGAGCCCGAGCCTTTCAGGTCGTTCGACTCTCCCGCGCCGGCGGGAACCAGCCCGCGCTCGCGGGCATAGTCCTCCAGCATTCCGCGGAGTTGACGGCGGCCACGGTGCAGTCGGGACATGACCGTACCGATGGGTGTACCCATGATGTCCGCGATCTCCTTGTACGCAAAGCCCTCTACGTCGGCAAGATAGACCGCGATGCGGAACTCCTCCGGAATGGCCTGGAGGGCCTCCTTCACGTCCGAGTCGGGCAGGTGGTCGAGCGCCTGCGATTCGGCGGACCGCAGGCCCGTCGACATGTGCGATTCGGCGCGCGCCAGCTGCCAGTCCTCGATCTCCTCCGCCGCACTGCGCTGGGGCTCGCGCTGCTTCTTGCGGTAGGAGTTGATGAAGGTGTTGGTCAGGATGCGGTAGAGCCACGCCTTGAGGTTGGTGCCCTCACGGAACTGGTGGAAGGACGCGTACGCCTTCGCGTACGTCTCCTGGACCAGGTCCTCGGCGTCGGCCGGGTTGCGCGTCATGCGCAGCGCGGCGGAGTACATCTGGTCGAGGTAGCCGAGGGCGTCCCGCTCGAAGCGCGCGTTGCGCTCCGGGGTCGTCTCCTCCGCGTGGCCTTCGTCGGTCCCAGCGACAGGACCCACCTCCTCCGACAGCGTGGCGGCTCCGAAAGCGGATCCGCTCGAATCGGAGAATAGTCGACCATCCCGGCCCTCCGCCGCCCGAAGCCTGCCGGGCTTGGGACCGGGCAGAACGGTCCACTCCAGGTCAGCGGCCTGCGGACGGTTCTGGCTGATGACCTGGGTCATGCGCTCCCTCTCCTCCGACGAACTTCTCCTGCATACCGACATCCGGGACAACAGAAGGCCCGGGCGCCGCATTCCCGGGCGCGCCAAGGGTTTCCGGGATCCGTCAGGTCGGTGGGGGCGGGGGTGAGCCGGATCACGCGGGAATCTGTCAGGTCTGGCGCACAGCGGGCCCACCCCGGGTGCACCCCGGGCACGCGGCGGGCTGCCGGCGGGCCCTGGCCGGGCTCACAGCGGGAGCCGTCCGAGCCATCCGGCCACCGCCCCGGTGATCACCGCGAGGGCCTCGTCCTGCGTCGGGCCGGCCTTCTTCGGCACCGCGAAGCCGTGGTCGCCGTGGGCCACCTCGACCAGCTCGTACGGGTCCTCCCCGGCCGGCGGCGGAAACTCCTCCGGCCGCCCGAAGGGGTCCCGGCCGCCTTGGACCACCAGGGTGGGCCGCCCGGCGCCCAGCAGCTCCTCGGCCCGCGACTTCTCGGGCCGGCCCGGCGGGTGCAGCGGGAACGCCAGCGCCAGCACCCCGGCCGCGCCCAGTGCGGCGGCGGTCCGGCAGGCCACCCGGGCCCCCGCGCTGCGTCCGCCGGCCACCACGGGCAGCCCGGGCGCCGCCAGCGCCGGCCAGAGCCCGCGCCAGCCCTCGTCCAGCACCTTGGGGGCGGCGGCGACCTTCTTCCCGGCGACCCGCCAGGGCTGCTCGACCAGCGCCACCGTGACGCCCCGGGCGGGCAGGTCCGCGGCCAGGGCCTGGAGGTCCCGGGCCTCGATCCCGCCGCCGGCGCCGTGGCCGAGGGCGAGCACGAGGCGGGCCGTGCGGGCCGGGGCCGGGTGCCAGGTGACGCGGGCGGCGCCCGCCGGGGTGTCGACGCTCTCGGTACGCGTGCTCATACGCCGATCATGCCCTGGCCGGGGCCGGAACCGGGGTTGGAACCGGGGTGGGAACCGGCTTGAAAACCGGAGTGGGAACCGGGGCCCGAGCGGCGCTAGAAGAGCGTGCCCTCCTCCGGCGCGGCCAGCTCCGCCAGCAGCTCGGGCCCGTTGTTGCGCACGTTGCTCACGGCGGTGGGCACCGGGTACGCCCGCATCAGCCCGCCGGGCGGCGGCTCCAGCAGCTCGCGGAGCTCGTCGGTGTCGGTGCGCGCGGGGTCCAGCCAGGGGTCCCACTTGTCCGGGGTCAGCATCAGCGGCATCCGGGGGTGGATCTCGGAGAGGGACCGCGGGCCCTCGGCCGGGGCCACCCCCAGCGGCCCGGTCTCGGCCTCGGTGGTGATCACCGAGCAGGTCACCCACCAGGCCAGCGGGTGCTCGTCGGGCACGGTCCGGTCGCGCCAGAACTCGTATATGCCGGCCATGGCGAAGACGGCGCCGTCGGAGGGGAGCACGAAGTACGGCTGCTTGCGGGCCCGCTTCTTCCTGCCCTCGACCTCCAGCTGCCGTTCGTCGTGGGCGGTGACCCACTCGTAGTAGCCGTCGGCCGGGATGATGCAGCGGCGCTGCGCGAACGGACGGCGGAAGGACGGCTTCTCCGCCAGGGTCTCGGACCGGGCGTTGATCATCCGGGCCGCGCCCTCGGGGCTCTTGGCCCAGGACGGGACCAGCCCCCACTTCAGCACCCGCAGCTGCCGAACCGGACGGCGGCTCGGCGCGTCCTTCAAGGGACGGTCGAGGACGACGTGGACCTCTTTCGTCGGCGCCACGTTCCAGTCGGGGGCCAGCGTCTCCTGCGGCTCCCACTTCTCGATACCGAAGATCTCCGCCAGTTCCTCCGGCGCCCGGCTCGCTGCATACCTTCCGCACATGGCTGCCACACTGCCATGGCACCCGACCACCACCGCAAGGAGTCCGCCACTCCATGGACAGCACCACGACGGCCGGTCTCTGGGACCGGCTCTCCGGCATACAGGACGAGCCCGCGCTCTGGCTGGTGATCGCGACCGGGGTGGTCGCGCTGGCCGCCGTGGGCCCCCGCCCGCTGTGGCGGGTGGCCCGCAACGCGATCACCATCGCGCACGAGGGCGGCCACGGGCTCCTCGCGCTGCTGACCGGGCGCAGGCTCGACGGGATCCGGCTGCACTCGGACACCAGCGGAGTCACGGTCAGCCGGGGCAGGCCGACCGGGCTGGGGATGGTGCTGACGGCCGCCGCCGGCTACACCGCGCCCTCGCTGCTCGGGCTCGGCGGCGCGGCGCTGCTGTCGGCGCACCGGATCACGCTGCTGCTGTGGGCGGCGACCGCCCTGCTGGTGGCGATGCTGGTGATGATCCGGAACGCGTACGGGCTGCTGACCGTGGTGCTGGCCGGCGGGACCTTCGTGGCGGTGTCCTGGCTGGCCCCGTCCGAGGTACAGGCGGTGTTCGCGTACGGGGTGGTGTGGTTCCTGCTGCTGGGCGGTGTCCGGCCGGTGTTCGAGCTCCAGGCCAAGCGCAGGCACGGCGGAGCACCGGACTCGGACGCGGACCAGCTGGGCCGGCTCACGCACGTGCACCCCATCGCGTGGCTGCTGTTCTTCCACGCCGTCGCGCTGTGCTCGCTGATCGGCGGAGGGCGCTGGCTTCTCGGCCTCTGAGACGGGGCACCGCCGGGGCAGCGATCAAGATCTGGGTCCCGGGGAAGCCACTAAAGTGGAGGCCATGACCGAGACCTCCGCGCTCCACGCCCTCTGGCCCGCTCCGCTCGCGGACGGCGCCGTCCGCGCCACCGTCACCGTGCCGGGTTCCAAGTCGGTCACCAACCGTGCCCTGGTGCTCGCCGCGCTGGCCGCCGAGCCGGGCTGGGTGCGGCGCCCGCTGCGCTCGCGCGACTCCCAGCTGATGTCGGACGCGCTGCGGGCCCTGGGCGTCGGCATCGAGGAGACCGTCTCCTCCAGCTCCGCCGACGGCGACAGCGGCGAGGCCTGGCGGATCATCCCGGCCGCCCTGCACGGCCCGGCCACCGTCGACGTCGGCAACGCGGGCACGGTCATGCGCTTCCTGCCGCCCGTCGCCACCCTGGCCGCCGGCGACATCCGCTTCGACGGCGACCCCCGCTCCTACGAGCGGCCGCTGGGCGAGGTCATCAACGCGCTCCGCGTGCTCGGCGCCCGGATCGACGACGACGCGCGGGGCGCCCTGCCGCTGACGGTCCAGGGCGGTGGCGCCCTGGAGGGCGGCACCGTCGAGATCGACGCCTCCAACTCCTCCCAGTTCGTCTCGGCGCTGCTGCTGTCCGCCCCGCGGTTCAACCAGGGCGTCGAGGTCCGGCACATCGGTGCCAACCTGCCCTCGATGCCGCACATCCGGATGACGGTGGAGATGCTGCGCGCCGCGGGCGCCCAGGTCGACACCCCCGAGGCCGGCGGCGAGAAGAACGTGTGGCGGGTCGCGCCCGGCGCGCTGCTCGGCCGCGACATGGTCGTGGAGCCCGACCTGTCGAACGCCCAGCCGTTCATGGCCGCGGCGCTGATCACCGGCGGCACGGTCACCATCCCGGACTGGCCGCGCCGCACCACGCAGCCCGGTGACGCGCTGCGCCGGATCTTCACGGAGATGGGCGGCTCCTGCGAGCTGACCGACGCGGGCCTGGTCTTCACCGGCACGGGCAAGATCCACGGCATCGACGTGGACCTGGGCGAGGTCGGCGAGCTGACCCCGGGCATCGCGGCGGTGGCCGCGCTGGCCGACTCCGAATCGATCCTGCGCGGGGTCCAGCACCTGCGGCTGCACGAGACGGACCGGCTGGCCGCGCTGACCGCCGAGATCAACGGGCTCGGCGGCGACGTCACCGAGACCGCCGACGGTCTGCACATCCGCCCGCGCCCGCTGCACGGCGGCGTGTTCCACACGTACGACGACCACCGGATGGCCACCGCGGGCGCCGTGATCGGCCTGGCCGTGGAGGGCGTACGGATCGAGAACGTGGCGACGACCGCGAAGACCCTGCCGGACTTCCCGAAGATGTGGGCCGACATGCTCGGCCAAGCGCCGACGGGCGCGGGAGCGTAGGGGCCCGGCATGCGCAGGTACGGCAAGCACACCGACGAGGACGACATCCGCCAGCGCCCCAACCCCAAGGGGAACCGGCCGCGGACGAACATCAGGCCCAAGCACGAGGACGCCTCGGAGGGCTTCGTCCTGACCGTGGACCGGGGCCGGCTGACCTGCCTGGTAGACGGCCGCCCGGTGCACGCGATGAAGTCCCGCGAGCTCGGCCGCAAGGCGGCGGTGGTCGGCGACCGGGTCTGGATCGTCGGGGACCTGTCCGGCAAGAAGGACACCCTGGCCCGCATCGTCCGCATCGAGGAGCGCAGGTCCGTCCTGCGGCGCACCGCGGACGACGACGACCCGTACGAGCGGGTGGTCGTCGCCAACGCCGACCAGCTGGCCATCGTCACGGCCCTGGCCGACCCGGAGCCCCGGCCCAGGATGATCGACCGCTGCCTGGTGGCCGCGTACGACGCCGGGCTGGAGCCGCTGCTCGTGCTCACCAAGTCCGACCTGACCTCCGCCGACAAGATCCTGGAGATCTACTCGACGCTCGGCGTGAACTACGTGGTCACCAACCGCGAGGAGCTGGCGACCGGGGACGCGGCCGACCGGGTGCGCGAGCGCCTCAACGGCCGGATCACCGCCTTCGTCGGGCACTCGGGCGTCGGCAAGACGACCCTGGTGAACTCGCTGGTCGCCGAGGGCCGCCAGCGCGCCACGGGCCACGTCAACGCGGTGACCGGCCGCGGCCGGCACACCACCACCTCGGCGCTCGCACTGCCGCTGCCCTCGGGCGACGGCTGGGTCATCGACACCCCGGGCGTGCGCTCCTTCGGCCTGCACCACGTGGACCCGTCCCGGGTCATCCTGGCCTTCCCGGACCTGGTGGCGGGCACCGAGGGGTGTCCCCGCGCGTGCAGCCACGACGAGCCGGACTGCGGGCTCGACAAGTGGGTGGAGGACGGCCACGCGGACCCGGCGCGGCTGTACTCGCTGCGGCGGCTGCTGGAGACGCGGGAGCGCCGCGAGGGGGACTGATCCGGCGGTGCGGGCGGCCGGTCCGGCGGACGGGGCGGCGGACGGGACGGCCGGTCCGGCGGGCCCCGGCCGGTCCGGCGGGGTTTGCAGCGGTCCATGTCTGGTAAATGCATAATCGCACCAAGTGACGCGACGTCACGTGACGCGGGGAGGCATTCGCCATGGCGTGGCTGCTGGTCGTGGTCGCCGGAATCCTGGAAACGGGTTTCGCGGTGTGCCTCAAGCTGTCCCACGGGTTCACCCGGCTGTGGCCCACGGTCGCCTTCGCCTGTTTCGCACTCGGCAGCTTCGGCCTGCTGACCCTGGCGCTCAGGAAGCTGGACGTGGGTCCGGCCTACGCGGTCTGGACGGGCATCGGGGCGGCCGGTACCGCGATCTACGGCATGGTCTTCCTCGGCGACCTGGTGTCCACCCTCAAGCTCGTCTCGATCTCGCTGGTCATCCTGGGGGTCATCGGGCTCCAGCTGTCCGGTTCGGCGCACTGACCAGCCGCAGCAGCTCCCCGGTCCCCGGCTCCTCCCCCGGGGCGATCACGTAGGACAGCGCGAGCCGTACGACGAGCTCGCACCGCTGCGCCGTCTCCGGCGAGAGCGCGGCCGACGCCCGGTCCCGGACCGCCCGGATCAGTTCCCCGGGGCCGAGCGCCGGGACCCCCGGCCGGGAGCCCAGGCCGGGCGGGGCCGGCAGGTTGCCGTTCCACGACCCGGTGAGCAGGGCCCGTACGAGGGGACGCGCGCGGGCCGCCCGTACGGTCCACTCGGCGACCCCCGCGAGCCGCTCCGCGGTGCCCGTACGGGCGCCCAGGGTCCGGTCCACGCCGTCGAGGTACCAGTCGGCCTCCTGGCGGACCAGGGCCCGGCCCAGCCCGGCCTTGCCGCCGAACTCGTTGTAGAGCGTCTGCCGGGAGACCCCGGCGGACGCCGCCACGTCCACCATCCGTACGGCCGGCCAGGGGCGCGCGGACAGCGCCGCTCCAGCCGCTTCCAGCAAGGACTCCCGGGCCGCCGGCATCGTCGCCTCCCCCGTTTGGCTCACCCGCCAGAGTTGACGGGCCGACAGTTCCTGTCAAGGGCGCCTCCCGGCCGTAGCGTGGACGCCGTTCGCCGGGCCGCGGCAGTCTCGATACTGTTCGGCCATGCCCGAGTATGACGATGACCTCCGCCTTGCCCTTGAGCTCGCCGACGCGGCGGACGCCGCCACGATGCAGCGCTTCCGAGCCCTTGACCTGCTGGTCGAGACGAAGCCGGACATGACTCCGGTGAGCGAGGCCGACAAGGCCGCCGAGGAGATCATCCGGGCCGGCATCCTGGCCGCGCGCCCGGACGACGCGATCCTGGGCGAGGAGTACGGACTCCAGGGCGACGGCCCGCGCCGCTGGGTCGTGGACCCGATCGACGGCACGAAGAACTACGTGCGCGGGGTGCCCGTCTGGGCGACGCTGATCTCCCTGATGGCACAGGGCGCCGACGGGGTGTTCCGCCCCGTGGTCGGCGTGGTCTCCGCGCCCGCCCTCGGCCGCCGCTGGTGGGCGGCCCAGGGCAGCGGGGCCTTCGCGGGCGGCGCCCTGGGCGAGACGGCCGCGATCGGCGTGTCGAAGGTGGCGACGCTGGCCGACGCCTCGTTCGCCTACTCCTCGCTGAGCGGCTGGGAGGAGCAGGGGCGGCTGCCCGGCTTCCTGGACCTGGCCCGCGCGTGCTGGCGCACGCGGGGCTACGGCGACTTCTGGCCGTACATGATGGTCGCGGAGGGCTCGGTCGACCTGTGCGCCGAGCCGGAGCTGAGCCTGTGGGACATGGCCGCCATCGCGGTCGTGGTCCAGGAGGCCGGCGGGCGCTTCACCAGCCTGGACGGGGTCGACGGCGTGGACGGCGGGAACGCGGCGGCTTCGAACGGCCTGCTGCACGAGGAGATGCTGGCCCACCTGCGCCCGCGCGGCTGAGCCGACGGGCGAGACGCGGCGCCGGACGCGGCGCCGGGCGAGGCGAGGCGCCGGGCGCTTCGGTCGCCGGGTTCCGCGCCCCGGGCGCGCGCCCTGCTGTGACCGGGGACGACCCGCGCATGCCGAGCGCGCCCTCTTGATGACCCTCCGTGTCCGTGGGAATCTGATACTCCCCTGCTTGTGCGCTTGTGAAGGCCTTCTCTAAGTGCAACGCCACGGTCTTCGCCCGTGCACCCACCCAAGCGGGGGACTCACCCAGGAGGTGGCTCTCTTCATGCTCGTCCGCGACGCCATGAGCACCGTGATCCTCACCCTCGGACCCGCGCACACCCTCAGGCAGGCGGCCTGCCTGATGTCCGGCCGGCGCGTCGGCGCGGCCGTCGTCCTCGACCCCGACCACAGCGGAATCGGCATCCTGACCGAGCGCGACATCCTCAACTCGATCGGCGCGGGCCATGATCCCGACCGCGAGTCCGTGGGCGCGCACACCACCAACAACGTCGTGTTCTGCACCCCGGACGCCACGGTGCAGGAGGCCGCGGAGGCGATGGCCCACGGCGGCTTCCGGCATCTGATCGTGCTGGAGGACGGCGGCCCCGTCGGCATCGTGTCCGTACGCGACGTCATCCGCTGCTGGGCGCCCGCGCGGCGCGCCAGCACCGTCACGGTGTAGCGGCCGGGTCCCCTCGGCGAACGCCGACGGGCCGGCACTCCCCGGGGAGTGCCGGCCCGTCGGCCTGCCACGACAAGCGATCCGTCAGCCGCGAAGGGCCTGGACCGCGGCTTCCAGCCGCTTGCCGAAGTCGCCGTCCGCCTGGCGGAAGTTGTTGATCGCGCGCTCGACTATGTCGTCGCGCGAGACCTTGGCGATGAAGCCGGACAGGTTCTCGATCAGGCGGGCCTTCTCGTCCTCCGAGTAGAGGCGGTAGAGGTTGCCGGCCTGGACGAAGTCGTTGTCCTCGCGGTGCACGGGGGCCGCGTGGTTGCCGGTGCCGCCGGTGAGGGCGACCGGCTGCCACAGCGGGCGGTCCGTCTGGTGCGGGCCGCCGAAGCTGTTCGGCTCGTAGTTCTTCGCACCCTTGTGGCGGCCGTCGTACAGGTAGCCGTCACGGGAGTTGGTGCGCGCCTCGGTGGCGTGCGGGCGGTTCACCGGCAGGTGGTCGGCGTTGATGCCGACGCGGTAGCGGTGGGCGTCGCCGTAGCCGAAGAGACGGCCCTGGAGCATCTTGTCCGGGGAGGGACCGATACCGGGAACGAAGTGCGCCGGGCTGAAGATGCTCTGCTCGACCTCGGCGAAGACGTTCTCCGGGTTGCGGTTGAGCTCCAGCTTGCCGATCTCGATCGGCGGGTAGTCCTCGTGCGGCCACACCTTGGTGAGGTCGAACGGGTTGAAGCGGTACTCGGCCGCCTCGGCCGCCGGCATGATCTGGACCTGCACGGTCCAGGAGGGGAAGTCGCCGCGCTCGATCGACTCGCGCAGGTCGCGCTGGTGCGAGTCGGGGTCCTCACCGGCGAGCTGGTTGGCCTCGGCCTGGGTGAGGTTCTTGATGCCCTGGTCGGTCTTGAAGTGGTACTTGACCCAGAAGACCTCGCCGGCCTCGTTGTTCCACTGGAACGTGTGCGAGCCGTAGCCGTTCATGTGGCGGTAGGACGCCGGGATGCCGCGGTCACCGAAGAGCCAGGTCACCTGGTGGGTCGACTCGGGGCTCAGGCCCCAGAAGTCCCACACGTTGTCGGCTTCCTGCGAGCCCGTGTACGGGTCGCGCTTCTGGGTGTGGATGAAGTCCGGGAACTTGATGGCGTCCTTGATGAAGAACACCGGGGTGTTGTTCCCGACGAGGTCGTAGTTGCCCTCTTCGGTGTAGAACTTCAGCGCCCAGCCGCGGGGGTCGCGCACCGCGTCGGCGCTGCCGAGGTTGCCCGCGACGGTGGAGAAGCGCAGGAAGGTCTCGGTCTGCTTGCCGACCTCGGACAGGAACTTCGCACGGGTCCACTGCGAGACGTCACGCGTCAGCGTGAAGGTGCCGTAGGCGCCGGCGCCACGGGCGTGCACGACGCGCTCCGGGATGCGCTCGCGGTTGAAGTGCGCGAGCTTCTCCAGCAGCAGCTGGTCCTGGACCAGAACGGGGCCGCCGACGCCAGCGGTCTCACTGTTCTGGTTGTCGGCGACCGGAGCCCCGGCCTCCGTGGTGAGCGGTCCCTGCGTCACGTGCGCCTCCTGCGTCATTCCTGCGTGTCCTGTCCTTGGCGTTCGCCGTATCCGATCCTACGATGGACTTTGTCTAAGTCAAGTAAGAATCCAAGTCCACATCGGTTCGGGAGTTACACCGAATCCCCTCGCTGTTAGGCTGGCGTCTATGAGTGACCTGCTGGAACGACTTCGCGGACGCGGATGGCGCATGACCGCACAGCGGCGTGTCGTGGCCGAGGTGCTCGACGGTGACCACGTTCACCTGACGGCTGACGAGGTACACGCGCGCGCCGTGGCCAAGCTGCCCGAGATCTCCCGGGCGACGGTCTACAACACCCTGGGCGAGCTCGTATCCCTTGGCGAGGTCCTGGAGGTCTCCACGGACCGGCGCGCCAAGCGGTACGACCCGAACGCCCACCGCCCCCACCAGCACCTGGTGTGCGCGCAGTGCGGCGCGATCCGTGACGTCCACCCGGCGGGCGACCCGCTGGCCGACCTGCCCGACGGCGAACGCTTCGGCTTCGTGGTCTCGGCGGTCGAGGTGACGTACCGCGGGGTCTGCCCGAACTGCGCGGGCGCCTGATCATCGAGGAAGAAGGGCCCGGAAGCTTCCGCTTCCGGGCCCTTCTCGTCATGCGCTCACGGCCGCGCCGCTTCCGTCCGGGAGTTTCCGTCCGGGAGTTTCCGTCCGGGAGTTTCCGTCCGGGAACGACTGAAGGCCCGGATCCATGGGATCCGGGCCTTCGGCCTTCAGTAGCGGGGACAGGATTTGAACCTGCGACCTCTGGGTTATGAGCCCAGCGAGCTACCGAGCTGCTCCACCCCGCGTCGGTAAACCTGACTTTACGGGAGGGCCCCCGGCAGATGCAAATCGGTTAACCGGCCGCCACCCGGGGCGGCCGAACCGGTGACAGGACCCGGCCGCGCGGCCGCCCGCGCCACCCCGTCCGACCCCCGTCCGACCCCCGGCCAGGGTCAGGGCTCAGGGCTCAGGCGTCAGGCGGAGATCTCCTCCGCGAGCGCGTCCCGCAGGCGCGCCGCCCGCTCGGAGACCTCGGCCGGCCCGAGCTCCATGGCCCGCACGCACCACTTCTGCCCCTCCGTGAGGTCCCCTTGCCGGGCCGCCAGCAGCCCCAGCCGCAGCGCCGCCCGGCCGTGTCCGGAAACGGCCGCCCGCGTCCACCACAGCGCCGCCTCCGGCTCGTTGCCCTCGCGCGCCAGCAGCAGCCCCAGGTTGAAGGCCCCGTTCCGGGAACCGGCCTCGGCCGCCTCCCGGTACCAGCGGGCCGCCACCGCCAGGTCGCCCCGCGCGGCGGCCAGCATCCCGACCCGCACCTGCGCACGCCGGTGCCCCTGCTCGGCGGCCCGCTCGTACCACTCCTCGCTCTCGGTGCGCGCGGCGCCGCCCACCGGCTCGCCCAGCGCCACCGGCTCCGGCGGCGGGGCCAGCGACTCCAGCAGCGCGGCCAGCCGGAAGGCCGCCTCCGCACTGCCGCCGCCCGCCGCGCACCGCAGGTGCCGTTCCGCGGCCCGCTCCTCGCCGTCGCGCACCAGCGCGATGCCGACCTGGAGCGCCGCGTCCGTGTGGCCCGCCGACGCGGCCCGCTCGTACCACTTCAGCGCCGTGCGGTCCTCGTCCCGGCTGGCGAACAGGATCCCGAGGTTGAAGGCGGCGTCCACGCTGCCCGCCTCCGCCGCCTTCGAGAACCACGGCTCGGCGCCCTCGGTGTCGCCGCCCTGCAGGAGCAGGATGGCCAGCGCGTTGGCCGCCTCGCGGTGGCCCGCGTACGCCGCCCGCCGGTACCACTGTTCGGCCTGCGCGGTCCTCTCCTGTGCGGCGCACAGCAGAGCAAGGTTGTACGCCCCGTTCTGGTCGCCCGCGTCCATGGCCGCCCGGTACCACTTCTCCGCGGTCTGGGTCTCGCCCCGCGCGGCGTGGAGCGCGCCCAGCGCGTTGGCCGCGTTGCCGTCGCCGTCCTGGGCGGCCCGGTGCCACCACGCGGCCGCGCTGTCCTCGTCCCCGGCGTCGCGCAGCAGGAAGCCGAGCGCGCACGCCGCGCGGGCCTCGCCCTGCTTGGCGGAGGTCAGGTACCAGCGGCCGGCCTCCTTGAGCTCCCCGCGGGCTTCCAGGAGCGCGCCCAGGTGGAGGGCGGCCCGGCGGTGTCCGCGCGCGGCGGCCTGCCGGTACCACTGCTCGGCCTCGACGGGGTCGCCCTTCCTCAGGTGCCGCGCCAGCCGGTACGCGGCTTCGCGGTGCCCCTGCTCGGCGGCGGCCCGGAACCAGCGCTCGATGCCCCGGTCCCCGCGGTGCTCCAGCAGGTCGGCCAGTCCGTACGCGCCCAGGGCGTGGCCGGATTCCGCCGCCTGGCGCAGCCAGTACTCGGCGGCGGGCTCGTCGCCCCGTTCGCGGTAGTGCCGGCCCAGGGCGTGCGCGGCGGGGGCGGATCCGGCCACGGCGGCGACCCGCCACCAGCCGGCGGCCTCTTCGGGGTAGCCCCGCTGGTGCAGCAGTACGCCGAGGTTGTTGGCGGCGGCGCGGTCCCCTTCCCCGGTGGCGCCGCGGAGGTAGGGCTCGGCCCCGGTCAGGTCGCCGCGGCGCAGCAGCAGCGCCCCGAGCACGCTCATGGCGCCCGGGTCGCCCTTGTCGGCGGCCACCCGGTGCCGGGCTTCGAGCTCGGCGTCGCTGGCCACGTCGGCTTCGACGAAGGCTTCGTCCGTGAAATCCGCATCGGTCAGTGCGGTCTGTGCGTTAACGTTCCGAGCCGCCTCGGCTGCTCCCGTGCCCGACTCGGCCTCCGCCCTCACAAACCGCCCTGTCTCCAGCAGAGTTGACCTGTCCCCCATAAATCCCATCGTCGCACCACCTGCTACCCGTGCACACCTGGTATGTCGCAGTCAGTGAGGTCACTACAGCGTTTTGTCGACATGCCCACAGAGAGACAAGTCAAACACGCTCCCACCCCAACTCACCCGTCCCGGTGATGCCGTGTCGCCCCCGGACATGACGAAGGCCCGGATCCCATGGATCCGGGCCTTCGTCTTCAGTAGCGGGGACAGGATTTGAACCTGCGACCTCTGGGTTATGAGCCCAGCGAGCTACCGAGCTGCTCCACCCCGCGTCGGTAAAACCACAGTAGCACGACGCGGGACGGGGCCATTACCGGTTTACTGCTGACCCCCCGGCTTGGGGGCCGTGAGCTTCGCCTCGGCGTCGATCGCCCGCTGAAGCGCTGCCTTGATCTCGTCCTGCGCCTTGCCGAAGGCCGCCCAGTCGCCCGACTGACGGGCCTTCTCGGCTGCCTCGATGGCCTTCTGCGCGTCCGAGAGCGCCGCCTTGACCGTCGGGTCCTGTGCGGCCGGCGGCGTGGTGGTGCCTTCGCCCGGCGGCTGCGGATTCGTGGGCACGGTCGGGGCCTCGGCTCCGAAGACCACGTTCAACGCCTTCTCCAGGGTGTCCTCGAAGGCCGTCTGGCCGCCGTAGGTCACCAGCACCTTGCGCAGCAACGGGTACTTCAGTCCGGAACTGCGGACGTACACCGGCTCCACATAGAGCATTCCGCCGTCGAGCGGCACCGCGAGCAGGTTTCCGTACTCGACCTCGGAGTCACCGCCGCGCAGCAGGCGGATCGACTCGGCGATCTTCGGTTCGGACTGGAACTTGCTCTGCACCTGCTTGGGGCCGTCGACCGGCTTGCTGGTCGGCAGCTTCAGGAGTCTGATCTTGCCGTAGTCCGGGGTGCCCGGATCGGCGTTGACCGCCATGTAGGCGCTCAGGTTGTCCCGTTCGTTCGGCGTGAACGTCGTCGTGAGCGAGAAGACCTGGTCCTTCTCCTGCTGGCCCGGCATCTTCATCGACAGGTAGTACGGCGGAAGCGCCGTGCCCGCCTTGACGGTCGGGTCGTCCGGGACGGCCCAGGCCTCACTGCCGCTGAGGAAGGTCTGCGGGTCCGTGACGTGGTACCGGGTCAGGAGCTCGCGCTGGACCTTGAAGAGGTCCTGCGGGTAACGCAGGTGGTCCATGAGCGACTTGGGGATCTCGTTCTTGGTCTTCACCGTGCCCGGGAAGGCCTTCATCCAGGTCTTGAGGACCGGGTCCTCGGTGTCCCACTGGAACAGCTCGACCTTGCCGTCGTAGGCGTCGACGGTGGCCTTCACCGAGTTGCGGATGTAGTTGACCTGGTTCTCCTGCGCCACCACCGCGCGCTGGCTGTTGGTCAGCGAGTCCGCGGTGCTCTGGCCGAGCGTGGTGCGCGAGGCGTACGGGTAGCCGTTGGTCGTCGTGTACGCGTCGACGATCCACTTGATCCGGCCGCCCACGACCGCCGGGTACGGGGCCCCGTCGATGGTCAGCCAGGGCGCGACGGCCTCGACGCGCTCCTTGGGCGTGCGGTGGTACAGGATGCGCGAGCCGTCGCCGATGGCCCCGGAGTACAGGATCTGGGGCTCGCTGAAGGCGAGCGCGTACGCGGCGCGGTTGACCGGGTTGTCGAGGTTGACGCCGGAGTCGCCCTTGTAGGAGGTCTCCTTCTCGCCCTTGTCGTCCGAGTAGTCGAGCTCCTTCTGCGGTCCGCCGACGATCGAGTACTGCTTCGTCTGCTCGCCGTAGTAGATGCGCTGCTCGAAGTCGGTGCCGAACATGCCCTTCGAGGGCAGGTCGGACTGGGTGAAGTCGGGGGCGCCCTGGTCGCCGACGGTGGTGCCCTTGGCCGCGACCACGCCGTAGCCGTGCGTGTACTTGAAGTGGTCGTTGATCCAGTTGTTCTTCGGGATGCCGCCGATGTTCAGCTCGCGCAGGCCGATGACCGTGTCCTGGCCGCTGTACCGGTCCACGGCGAGCGTGGACGGGAAGCCGTAGTAGCCCTTGACCTGCTGGAGCTGCTGGAAGGCCGGGGACACGATGTTCGGGTC
Organism: Streptomyces sp. NPDC028314; assembly: GCF_055565795.1. Lineage (NCBI taxonomy): Bacteria > Bacillati > Actinomycetota > Actinomycetes > Kitasatosporales > Streptomycetaceae > Streptomyces > Streptomyces sp. NPDC028314. The sequence goes on along the minus strand of NZ_JBVHTP010000012.1, from coordinate 239,946 downwards.
GAGGAGCCGGATGCTGGCCGTGGTGTCCGCGGCCTGGCGCAGCTTGGTCTTGTCCTCGGTCTGCGGCACGCCCGGGTAGTCCTTGACCTCGGACTGGGCGATTCCGTAGGCGTCGCGCGTCGCCTTGATGTTCTTCTCGACGTACGGCGATTCCTTGGCCTGCTCGTTCGGCTGGACCTGGAACTTCTGGACGATCGCCGGGTACAGCCCGCCGATCAGGATCGCCGACAGGACCATCAGGCCGAAGCCGATGACCGGCAGCTGCCAGGTCCGGCGCCACAGGGTGGCGAAGAACAGCAGCGCGCAGATCGCGGCGATGGCGACGAGGATCGTCTTGGCCGGGAGGTAGGCGTTGGCGTCGACGTAGCGCAGGCCGGTCCAGTTGTCGGCCGCCTTGAAGTCACTGGACTTCACGGCGAGGCCGTACCGGTCGAGCCAGTACGCGATCGCCTTGAAGGTGACGAAGAGGCCGAGCAGCACCGACAGGTGCCCCGTGGCCGCGGCGGTGGCCCGGGCGCCCGGGCTGGTCACGCGCAGTCCGCCGTACAGGTAGTGCACGACGACGGCGGCGATCACCGACAGCACGATCGCGGCGAAGCCGAAGCCGAGCAGGAAGCGGTACCAGGGCAGGTCGAAGGTGTAGAACGACACGTCCAGGTTGAACTGGGGGTCCTTCGTGCCGAAGGGCACCCCGTTCACATACATCAGCCAGGTCTTCCACTGGCCGGCCGCCGAGGCACCGGCGATCAGGCCGACGATCGCGGCGATGCCCAGGAGCAGCCACTTCTTGTACGGCGCGACGCTCATCCGGTAGCGGTCGAGGCTCTGCTGCTCCATCGACATCGCGCTGAGCGGGGGCCGCAGCCGGTGCGCCAGCCAGATGTTGAAGCCGACGACGCCGGCCATCAGCAGGCCGAACACGGCGAAGAGGCCGATCTTGGTCCACAGGGTGGTGGTGAAGACGGTGGAGTACTCGACCGAGCGGAACCAGAGCCAGTCCGTCCAGAAGCCCGCGAACATGATGAACGCCATGGCCAGAACGGCCAGGACCCCCAAGGTCATCAGAAGAGTCCGGGCACGCCGGGAGGGGCGGCCGACTCTCATCCGTGGCCCGGAAGGGCCTCCGCCGCGGTCCGGCATCTGGAAAGCCAAGGTGCGCACCTCTGAAAGTCGCTGGGTCTGGTAATCAACGGGCCCCCGATCGTAGAGCCCACTCATGCAACTTACTGAGGCTTTAGTCAGTTCCCGGTATCCGATGGAAAGGAGGCAGGATGTTGTCCATGTCCAACCTTTCGCCTTCCCCCGGCACCCCGATGGCCGCCACCCCGCTGACCCGCGCCGTCCTCGAGATCGACGAATACGCCTCCACCCTCGGCTGGGACAAGCCCGCCCGGCTCTTCGCCCTGGTCGACACGGCCAGGCTGCGCAAGCAGGAACCGGGGCTCGCCCGCCAGCTCGGCCTCGACACCGACGACACGGGCAAGAGCCAGCTCACCCCGATCGAGCAGGACGAGGTGCCGGCCGGGACCCCGCTGGACAAGTTCCTGGGAACCATCGCCTGGCCCGCCGCGATCGTGGGCTGCGCGCTGACCGTGGAGCGGCTGATGCTTCCGCCGTCGGCGGAGTCCTCCGTACCCGAGGGCCTCAGCGACAAGCAGCTGGCCAAGTGGGTCGCCGGGCACCCGGAGCGGCAGGAGGTGCGGCTGACCGTCGGCGTGCTGCGGGACGGCTCGCGCGAGTCCGCCGTACGGCTGCGCGAGAAGGACTCCTCCAGCGAGGTGCTGACGGGCGCGAGCCTGGTGCCGGGACTGGCCGAGGCGCTGGCCGCGACCTTCCTCGACTAGGTCGCGGGACCTTTCTCGACCAGGTCCCGCGGATCCTCGCCGGGCTTCGGATCATGGCCGGGGCGGACCGGTCAGGGCTTGGTGCACTGCGGCAGCCCTGCCGTGTCCCCCTTGCCGATCTTCTCCAGCGCCTTGGTGGCGTCGCCGATGGTGGAGACCTTCACCAGCGTCAGCCCGTCGGGGACGTGGGAGGCGGCGGAGGCGCAGTTCTCGGCCGGGGTGAGGAAGTACTCGGCGCCTGCCTGGCGGGCGCCGATGGTCTTCATCTGGATGCCGCCGATCGGCCCGACCTTGCCGGAGTCGTCGATGGTTCCGGTGCCCGCGATGAACTTGCCTCCGGTGAGGTCCTCCGCGGTGAGCTTGTCGACGATGCCGAGCGCGAACATCAGGCCGGCGCTCGGGCCGCCGACGTCGGCGAGCTTGATGTCGATCGGGAACGGGAAGGTGTGGTCGATCCCCGCCCGGATGCCGACGATGGCGTGACCGTCGCCTTCCGCCTTGCCCGTGGTGATCGTGACCTTGGCGGTGGTGGCGGGCTCGCGGTTCGCCTTCTCGGCCGCGGCCGACTCTTCGGCCGGCACGATGACGAACTCGACTGGCTCGCCGGGCTTGTGCTTGGTGACGAGCTTGGCCACGTCCGCGGCCTCGGTCACCGGGCTGCCGTCCACGGACTTGATCACGTCCCCGGCGTGCAGCTTGCCCTCGGAGGGGCTGTCCTTGACCACGGAGGACACGATGACGTGCGGGGTGACCGGGATGTTCAGCTGCTTGAGGGCCGCCACCTTGGCGCTCTCCTGGGACTGGCTGAACTCCTCGGCGTTCTCCTGCGTGGACTGCTTGTCCGTCTTGCCGTCCGGGTAGAGGTTCTCGTGCGGCACGACGATGTTGTCGTCGGCCAGCCAGCCGTACACCGCTTCCAGCAGGTTCATGTCGTAGTCCGCGCCGGTGACGCGGACCGTCGTCATGTTCAGGTGCCCGGTGGTGGGGTACGTCTTGTGCCCCGAGATGTTCAGGACCGGCTCGCCGCGCGAGTCCCCGAGCGTGTTCACCGTGGGACCGGGGCTCATCTCGGAGTACGGGACCTTGATGAAAACCCCTGCGCAGAGCAACGCGAACAGCATGAGGGTGGAGGCGAGCATCGTCGCAGTGCGGCGTGGCATGGATCGACAGTACGGGACGCCCCTGGCGGGCGGCCCGTGGGGCCGGTCCGTACGGGGCCGCGGGCGGAAACTCTCAGAGGATTCTCAGGGACTCGCGGGACGGGACTCGCGGGACGCCTCAGACGGCGTCGGAACCGGAGTGCGCCTTCGCCCTCGTGCCGGCCTGTTCGGACTTGCCCATGACCTCGCGGAACCTCGCGTAACCGGCCAGCTCCGATATGTCACCGGATGTCCGGTCGCGAGCCGCCCAGCTGCCCCATATCGCCGCTCCGACGGCGGCGAACAGCGGAATCAGCAACCACGCCAGTGACGCCATGGACGTGCCTCCCTGCCCCGAAAGTACGTGTCGTTGGTGGCTTCAACGCTCGTGCCCGGGAAGGGGTTACGCAAATCGAGGGCGTGTTGCGCGGCCGAACGGGTGTGAGGTTACCCCCCGCCGGGGACGGTGCTCCGGCCGGGGGCCCCGGCAGCGGCGGGCCGGAGGCCGGGCGGCCTCCGACCGGGGTTCAGCAGGCGCCGACCCACTCCTCGGTGCCGTCCGCGAAGGTCTGGTGCTTCCAGATCGGGACCTCGTGCTTGAGGTCGTCGATCAGCATCCGGCAGGCCTCGAAGGCCTCGCCGCGGTGCGGGCAGGAGACGGCGACGACGACGGCGAGGTCGCCCACCGACAGGTCTCCGACCCGGTGGACGGCGGCCAGGGCGCGGACCGGGAACTTGGCCACGACCCGCTCGGCGACGCGGCGCATCTCGGCCTCGGCCGTCGGGTGGCAGGAGTAGCCGAGGGAGTCGACGTCCGCCCCGCTGTCGTGGTTGCGCACCGTGCCGACGAAGAGCGTCGTCCCGCCCGTCGCATCGTCGCCGACGGCCGTGAAGACCTCGTCGATGGACAGCGGCGTGTCACGGATCTCGAGCAGCCGGATCGGGTCCGGAGCGGCCTGCTCGCCGGGGTGGTCGAAGTGCGGAGCCATACAGCCATCGTGCACCACCCTTCTCACATCGCGGAATAGCCAATTCGACCGGCTGTACCACCCCGGCGTATGGAGCCTCCTACAGTCCCGGGGGTCAGATCCCGCGCCTCTTGCGGGCCCGGCGGACCGCGGCGGCGGCGCCGAGCAGCGCGACCGTGGCGCCCGCCGCACCGGCGGCCGTGGCGGCGTCCTTGCGGCCCAGGCGGCGGCCGGCGACCGTGTGGCGGCCCGCGACCTCCTGGAGGAGCTCGGCCAGCACCTCCTCGTTGGTCCAGCGCGGCCGCCAGCCCGCCGCGTGCAGCCCGCTGACGCTGACCACCCACGGGTGCATCGTGTACGCGAGGTCCCCGGCCGGGGAGGGCGTCAGGCCGATCCGGTGCAGCCGGGCCGCGGCGCCCAGGGCGACCGCCGAGGGCAGCTCCATGCGGCGGATTCCGCTGAGCTCCTCGACCTCCTCCTGCTCCAGCCAGCCCTCGCAGCCCACCGCCAACTCGCCGTCGACCTTCTCCAGGGCCGCGTACTCCAGGGCGCTGACCAGGTCCTCGACGTGGCAGAACTGCCAGGTGGGCCGGGATCCCGCCACCACGAGCAGGCGCGGCGACTCGAAGTACCGGGTCAGCGCGGTGTCGGTGCCGCCGACCAGGACGGCCGGGCGGACCACGGTGACGTTCAGCCCGGGGTGCGCGCGGGGGGCCCGGCGGCCGAGCCGCTCGATCTCCAGCAGGTCGCCGACGCCGGTGGCCTCGGCGGTGGCGCGCAGCTCGGAGTCCTCGGACAGCGGGATGTCGTTGTCCGGCAGGGCCCCGTAGACCATCGCGGAGGTGCACAGGACGACCCGGTGCACCCCGGCCGCGGCGGCGGCGGTCAGTACGGTCTGGGTCCCGCGCACGTTGTACGCCGTACGGGCCGCCGGGTCCGTCTCCAGGTCGAGGTCGAGCGCGAGGTGGACGACGACGTCCGCGCCCCGCAGCTTTTCGGCGATCGCGGGGTCCCGTACGTCCAGCACGTGCCACTGCGCGGCCGCGCAGTCGCCCCGCCGCTCGTCGATCGCGACGACCTGCTTGATCTCGTCGGATTCGACGAGGCGGGCCACCAGGGCCGCGCCGACTCCCGACGCGGCGCCGGTGACGGCGATCACGGGGCCCCGCTGGTTTCGCGGCTGGCGAACGCCGTGGGGGCTGTCACCGTGCTCAGGGCGCTTTTCGGCGTCGCGGCTGTGATCGTCCGAGCCTTGCTCGTCCGAAGCGTGCGGATCCGGGGAACTCACCAGGCGTCTCCAGCGGTTGTCTTCAGTAGGGACGCGCCGTGACGCGTACCCACCAGGTGATGTCCATCCTGCCGCAGCCCAGGAGTCGGCGGAGCACCGAGCCCGGAAGCGGGCCGGGTGTCTACCCTGGGTGGTGTTGTCGGACCATTGCCCGTCGGCTCCCGCCGACGGCCCTACGAGCCGAGGAAACCCGTGAGCGACACCCCATTCGGATTCGGCCTTCCGCCGGAGGAGCCGGAGAACGGCGACGAGGGCAAGAAGGGCGGCCAGGGCGGCCCGGCGAATCCGTTCGGGTTCCCCGGCATGGGCCTGCCGGGCGGCGCGGGCGGCCCCGGCGGCCCGGGCGGCGCGGACAATCCGTTCGCCGCGATGTTCGGTTCGATGAACCCGAACGACCTCGGCGCGGCCTTCCAGCAGCTCGGCCAGATGCTGAGCTACGAGGGCGGTCCCGTGAACTGGGACATGGCCAAGGACATCGCCCGCCAGACCGTCGCGCAGGGCACCGCGGACGGGGTGAAGGACAACAGCGTCGGCATCGCCGAGAGGTCCGCCGTCGAGGAGGCCGTGCGCCTGGCCGACCACTGGCTGGACGGGGTGACCTCGCTGCCCTCGGGCGCCACCACGGCCGTCGCGTGGAGCCGCGCCGAGTGGGTCGAGGCGACCCTCCCGGTGTGGAAGGAGCTCGTGGACCCGGTCGCCGAGCGCGTCGGCGCGGCCATGGGCGGCGTCCTGCCCGAGGAGATGCAGGCCATGGCGGGCCCGCTGCTCGGCATGATGCGCTCGATGGGCGGCGCCATGTTCGGCCAGCAGATCGGCCAGGCCGTGGGCGTGCTCGCGGGCGAGGTCGTCGGCTCGACCGACATCGGGCTGCCGCTGGGCCCGGCGGGCAAGGCCGCGCTGCTTCCGCTGAACATCGAGAGCTTCGGCAAGGACCTGGGCGTCCCGGCGGACGAGGTCCGGCTGTACCTGGCGCTGCGCGAGGCGGCCCACGCCCGCCTCTTCGCCCACGTGCCGTGGCTGCGCTCGCACCTGTTCGGCGCGGTCGAGGGCTACGCGCGGGGCATCAAGGTCGACACCTCCAAGCTGGAGGACGTGGTCGGCCAGCTCGACCCGTCGAACCCCGAGCAGCTGCAGGAGGCGCTGGCGGGCGGCATGTTCCAGCCGCAGGACACCCCCGAGCAGAAGGCCGCCCTGGCCCGCCTGGAGACGGCGCTCGCGCTGGTCGAGGGCTGGGTCGACGCGGTGGTGCACGAGGCCGCCAAGCCCCGGCTGACCTCGGCGGACGCCATGCGCGAGACCATGCGCCGGCGGCGCGCCTCGGGCGGCCCGGCGGAGCAGACCTTCGCGACGCTGATCGGCCTGGAGCTGCGGCCGCGCCGGCTGCGCGACGCCTCCCGCCTGTGGGCCTCGCTCACCGACGCGCGGGGCGTGGACGGCCGCGACGGGCTGTGGGAGCACCCGGACATGCTGCCGACCGCCTCCGACCTGGACGACCCGGACGGGTTCGTGCACCGCGAGCAGCTGGACTTCTCGGAGATCGACAAGATGCTCGGCGAGGCCGCCGAGAAGCGTGAGCTGGGCGACGGCGAGGGCGAAGAGAAGAAGTGAGCCTGTACGACGACGCGGTCCTGGTCCTCAAGGGCTTCGAGGGGCGGGACCCGCAGCAGAGCGAGCTGCGGGACGTCTATCTGGAACATCTCGCCGCGCATCCGGACGGGGTCTACAAGCCGTGCCGGGCCGGGCACATCACGGGCAGTGCCCTGGTGGTCGACCCGGCGCGGGGGCGGGTGCTGCTGACCCTGCACAAGAAGCTGGGCATGTGGCTGCAGATGGGCGGGCACTGCGAGCCCGGTGACACCACGCTCGCCGGGGCGGCGCTGCGCGAGGCCGTGGAGGAGTCGGGCATCACCACCGGGCTGACCCTGCTGCCGGGCGGCCCGTTGCGGCTGGACCGGCATCCGATCCCGGCGCCGTGCAACTGGCACCTGGACGTGCAGTACGCGGCGCTGGCCCCGGCCGGGGCGGTGGCGGAGATCAGCGAGGAATCGCTGGACCTGCGCTGGTTCCCGTACGAGGAGGTCGCGGCGGTGGCCGACGCCTCGGTCGTGCGGCTGGTGGAGGCGACCCGGGCGCGGCTCTGACGCGCCCGCGGGACATGTGGAAGGGGCGGTCCCGTGGGACCGCCCCTTCCGGCGTTCGACGCGGGGCGGCGCCGGTCAGTTCCAGGCGTTGTTCTGGTTCTGGGCGTGGGCGCCGTGCTGGCCCACGCCGAACTGCGCGGCCGCGCCCTGCCCGATCTGCGCGTTCTGCGGCGGCAGCGCTTCGCTGGGCTGGACCAGGGCGAAGCCGGTGCCGAGGAAGCTCAGCTCCCAGCCCTCGCCGGTGTTGCCGCGCCTCCGCCACACGCCGGTGGAGTGCGTCTGGGCCTGCATCTGCACGCGCAGCGAGGTGGACCAGGCGACGATCGCGTCGGCGTCGGCGTTGACGTACTTGTCGGGCGTGACCTGCATCATCAGCGGCTGCCCGGAGGTCATCAGCGCGACCTTGCCGCGGCCGGTGATGTTGAGCTGGTACTTGCCGGAGCCGGAGATCCCGTACTGGCTGTCCACCGCGATGACCTCGGTGTGCAGCGTGGAGTCCAGGGCCAGCACGTAGCTGCTGTCGACGGTGAGGCCCTCGTGGTCCACGTCCATGACGTGCACGTACTGGGCGAGGTTGGCCAGGTAGACCGTGCCCTGCCCGGAACAGCGCATCAGGTCGAGGCCCTCGCCGGTGCGGCGGCGGGCGCTGCGCTGGTTGTTGCTCTGGTACTCCCCGTCGAAGTCGATGATCCCCTGGTAGGCGACCATCGCGCCCTTGCGGGCGAGTACGTCGTCGGTGCCGCTCAGGGAGACCCGCAGCAGCTGCGGGTTCTGCACGGTGTACCGCTCCTGGGACTGCGCCTCGGCGTGGGCGAAAAGTGAGCTCTGCATGATGTGCCTTCTCCCCCTCAGCCCCGGGCCCGGAGCCGGTCGGTGCTGTCCTCGCTGGGCTGTACGACGACGATTCCCTGGCCGGAGAAGGCCATCTGGTAGGCCTCGCCGCTGCCTCGGCCGATCATCGACGAGGCCTTGAAGCTGCGCTTCCCCTTGACCTTGAGGTTCGGGGACCAGGCGACGAGCGCGTCCGGGTCCACGTACGTCTCGTCCTCGCCGCGACCGCAGTCGACGACGATCGGGGTGCCCCGGGAGGTGATCGCCACCCAGCCGGTTCCGGCGATCTGTACGTTGAACAGGCCCTGGCCGGCGAATTTGGCCATGCCCTTGACCCGCTCGACGCCCCACTGGAGGTGGGCGTCGAAGGCGAGCAGGTTGGTGCCGTTGACGGAGAGGGCGTCGTTGTTGAGGTTGATGACGACGACGTCCGCGCCGTAGTCGGCGAGGTAGAGCAGGCCGTCGCCCGTGCACTTCATCAGGGGCGCGCCCTCGCCGGTGAGCCACTGCGAGGCCATCTGGCGGACGGCGGGCGGATTGGGCTCGTACTGCACGAAGCCCTCGTACGCGACCATCGAGCCGGTGCGTGCGAAGAGGTCCTGGCCGCTCTGCATGGCGACCTTGAGCATGGCCCGGCCGTGGTTCTCCATCCGGGCCGTGACGGGGGTCGGGGCGTAGCCCGCGAGCTGCTGGTTCATGGCGTTCATATCGGGCTCCCTCAGACCTCGTACGGCTGGACGACGATGAAGTTGCCGGGTGCGCCGCGGAACTGGAGGTTCACCGTCTCCCCGCTGTGACCGGGGTAGGCGTTGCGGCGCAGCCGGACCTGGCTGGAGATGATCACCTGTGAGGCGGCGGACCAGGCGACGATGGCGTTGCTGTCCGCGAAGGTGGTCGGGGTGACGGGCAGGACGACCGGGACGCCGTGCGTCTTGACGATCACCGTGCCGGTGCCCTGGAACTGCATGGTGAACAGGGCGCCGCCGGGGATGCCGTGGCCCTCGATGCGGCGCACCTCGTGCTGGAGCGACTCGTCGAAGGCGAGCACGTTCTCGGCGGAGACGCAGATCCCGTCGCCCTGGAGCTCGATGGCGTGCAGGTGGGCGCCGTTCTCCGCGAGGAAGACCTGGCCGCGGCCGGTGCAGCGCATCAGCTGCATCTCCTGGCCGGTGGCGTTGCCGACGATCCGGCCGGCGAAGCCGGCTCCCTTGTAGCTGAAGTCGACCTTGCCCTGGTAGAGGACCATGCTGCCCTGGCGGGCGAGGACGGCCTGGCCGCCCATCGACAGGTCGACGCGCATGAGCTGCTGGTTCTGCGGGGTCCAGCGGGCGCCGGTGGGGGCTTCCTTGTACGGCTGGAGCGCGGCGGCCAGGCCCGCTCCGGCGGATCCGGGCTGGGGCTGCTGGGCGTACTGGGGCGGCTGCTGGCCGAAGGCGGGCTGCTGGCCGTACGGGGGCTGCTGGCCCGGGACCTGGCCGTACGAGGGCTGCTGCGGCGGCTGCCCGTAGGGCGCGGGGGCCGGGGCGGGCGGCGGGACCTGGTTGCCGTAGCCGGGCTGCTGGCCCGGGACCTGGCCGTAGGAGGGGGGTCCGGGCTGCTGCGGGGGGTGCGGCGGCTGGCCGTACGGCGCGGGGGCGGGCGGGACGAGCGGCCCGACCATGGTGGGGGCCGAGTGCACCGGCTGCTGCGCGGCGGGCTGGACCGGGGCGCCGAAGGACGGTGCGGGGGCGGGCGGGGCGGGCGCGGGCGCCGGGGCGGGGGTCTGCGCGGGTGCGCCGAAGGCGGGCGCCGGGGCGGTGGCCTGCGGCGGCGGGGCGAATCCGGGCGCGCCGCCGGACTGGGCCGGGGCCTGCTGCGCCGGCTGCTCCTCCTCGGCGACCTCGCCGCCGAAGTTCTGCAGCAGCGCGGCGAGTCCGCCGTCGAAGCCCTGGCCGACGGCGGCGAAGCGCCAGACGTCCTTGAGGTAGAAGTCACCGATCATCAGGGCGCGCTCGGTGCTGAATTCCGCGCCCGTGAACGCGTACCGGACCACTTCCTCGCCGCCGGCGACGACCCTGATGTAGCCGGGGCCGATCTGCGACATCTGCCCGGGGCCGTCGATGGAGGCGGCGAAGGACAGCTTGTGGATGTTCGCCGGGATGCGGTCGAGGGTCACCCGGAAGGATTCGCTGTCACCGGCCTGCGCGCCGAGCTGCTGGATGGACTCTTCGGGCGATTTCGGCTGATTGTAGAAAACGAAGTAGCGGTCGTCCGACAGCTGCTCGTTGGCGTCGAGGCCGAAGCAGCTGATGTCGATGGCGAGTCCGGGCCCGGCGATCTGGACGCCCACGTACAGATCCGTGCCCGCTGTCAGATCGCTGATCTTGGCCTTGTGGCCGCGTTGGAATTCCCTGGCCATACGTCCGACCGTCCCCCATCCCGACTGTGAATGCGTGCCGCTCAGGCTAACGGCTTCCGCCGACATCAGGCCAAGTCGGTACCGACCCGGTACAGATCACGCTCTGTCACGCAACGGATCATTCCTCGCGCGCTGCGGGGACCTTGGGGAGGCGCTCGGCCGCGACCACTCCCTCGAGATATCCGCGGGCCCGCTCGGTCTTCGGGTACGCCTCCAGCAACTGCCAGAAGCGGGGGCCGTGACCGGGCACGAGGAGGTGCGCCAGCTCGTGCAGCAGCACGTAGTCGACGACGTACTCCGGCATGCCCTGGAGGCGGTGCGAGAGCCGGATGCTGCCCTCGGCCGGGGTGCAGGAGCCCCAGCGGGTGTTCTGGTTGGTGACCCAGCGAACCGAGCGGGGGCGGGCGCGGCCGCCGAAGTACTGCTCGGACAAACGCTCGGCGCGGTCGGTGAGTTCCGTGTCGCCGAGGGTGCGCTTGCTCTCCTGGGCGGCGAGCTTGTCGAGCATCACGCCCACCCAGCGCTTCTCCTCCGCCTCGGACATCCGGGCAGGGATCAGGACGACCGTCCGCTCACCCTCACGGTAGGCGGATACGGTCCTGCGGCGGCGCGCGCTCCGGCGGACTTCGACGGCGCGCTGCGGTGGATCGGCGGACACGCCAGCACGGTACCCGGTCGCCACGGCCGAAGTCCCGCGCGCCCACGGTTCGAACATGATCGATTCGCCGCCGATACCGGAAGCACCCCATTTCTCCATCTCATATGCCTGATACCTCCTGCCTGTGGACAAATTCCCGCACGGAATCCGGGGGGCGGGCAATGTTGCGGAGGAAAGGCGGAGGGCGGTGCGGAGGGCGGTGCGGAAGCCGCCGGGTCCGCCCGACGCACTCACGAGGGTTGGAAATCGAGGGGGAAGGGTCATGTATCCGAAGGTGAAGCCGGCGCTGGCGCGGGCTTGGCGGGATCTGCAGACGGTGCAGTTCGGGGTGACTCCCGCCCATGCGGTGGCGCTCGGCCCGGTGGACACGGCCACCGGTGCGCTGATCGACCGGATCGACGGCGCCCGGAGCATGGAACTGCTGCGTGCCGAAGGCGCGGGGATGGGGCTGTCGCAGGGCCGGGTGGACGAGCTGGTCCGGCGGCTGGCCGGGGCCGGGCTGCTGGACGACGCCACCGCCGGCGGGCCCCGCGCGCAGGCGGTGCGCGAGCGGCCCGAGGCGCTGGAGCGGCTCGGGCCGGACCTCGCCTCGCTCTCGCTGGTCCACCGCGAGCCGGGTGGGGATCTGCGGTCGGTCGCGGCCCGGCGGACCATACGGGTCCAGGTGCGCGGGAGCGGCCGGGTGGGCGGGGTGATCGCCGCCGTACTCGCGGGGGCGGGCGTGGGGCGGGTCGAGGTGCTCGACGGGGGCCGGGTGCAGCCGGCCGATGTGGCACCGGGCGGGCTGGGGCCGGGCAGCGTCGGCCGGCTGCGCGCGGAGGCGGCGGGGGCGGTCGTACGGGCGGCGGCCCCGGGACGGGCGCCGCGGGCGGGGGAGGGCGAGGGGCCGCAGTCGGGGCTGGCCCTGGTGGTGATCGCGCCCCGGGACGGACTCCAGGCGTGGGCCCCCGATCCGGAGACGGCCGCGGACTGGGTGGCCACGGGCACTCCGCACCTGTACGCGGGTGTGCTGGAGGGTACGGGGCTGGTCGGGCCGCTGGTGCTGCCGGGTGCCACGGCCTGCGCGGGGTGCATGGAGCGCGACCGCGTCGACCGGGACCCGGCCTGGCCGAGGATGCTGGTCCAGTGGCGCTCCGCGCACCGCCGCCGCGCGACCGCGGCCTGTGACCTGGGGCTGGCCACGGCGGTGGCCGGGCTGGCCGCCGCCCACGCGTTGGCCTTCCTCGACGGCCGGTTGCCCGCCTCGACGGGAGCCCGGTGGGAGGCCGCCCTTCCCGCTCTGCACTGGGAGCGTTCCGAGGTCCGCCCGCACCGGGAGTGCCCCTGCTCGGCGGCCGTGCCGGTGGAGGCGGCCGGGGCGGAGGCCGGGGACGGGGGCGCGGGTGGTGATGGCGGCCGGGGCGGAGGAGACCGGGTCGTTGGAGGGGCCGGGGTCGATGGAGGGAGCGGGGGTCGTGGAGGCGGCAGGCTTGGTCAAGCGGTGCTGGAGAGGAGGGAGGCAGGATCGGCCTGAAGGCGCCGAGGGGGGCCATGACAGGATGCGTTTTGTCTGCCTCAGGGGGCGCACCCCTGAACCGCCGCTTGCGGCACAGCTGTCTGGGAACTGGAGGGGCGCATGTCTGATCTTCCCCGGAAGGCGGTCACCCGTACCGTCAAGCTGGCCGCGCTGCCACTGGGCATCGCAGGCCGGGCCACCTGGGGGCTGGGAAAGCGGATCGGAGGCAAGTCGGCGGAGATCGTGGCGCGGGAACTACAGCAGCGCACCGCCGAACAGCTGTTCCGGACGCTCGGCGAGTTGAAGGGCGGGGCCATGAAGTTCGGGCAGGCCCTGTCGGTCTTCGAGTCGGCCCTGCCCGAGGAGGTCGCCGGCCCCTACCGGGCAGCGCTGACCAAGCTTCAGGAGGCGGCGCCGCCGCTGCCCGCGACGCGGGTGCACCAGGTGCTCGCGGAGCGGCTCGGCGAGGACTGGCGCGAGTTGTTCGAGGAGTTCGAGGACAAGCCGGCCGCGGCCGCCTCGATCGGGCAGGTGCACCGGGCGGTGTGGCACGACGGCCGGCAGGTGGCGGTCAAGGTCCAGTACCCGGGAGCCGGTGAGGCGCTCCTGTCGGACCTCAAGCAACTGAGCCGGTTCGCGGGGCTGCTGGGGCCGCTGATACCCGGCATGGACATCAAGCCGCTGATCACCGAACTGCGTGACCGGGTGGCGGAGGAGCTGGACTACGAGCTGGAGGCCGAGGCGCAGCGGACGCATGCCGACGCGTTCGACGGCGACGAGGACGTGCTCGTTCCGGACGTCGTGCATCAGGGCGACCAGGTGCTGGTGACGGAGTGGATGGAAGGGACCCCGCTGTCGGAGGTGATAGCCGACGGCACGCAGGAGGAGCGCGACCGTGCCGGGCAGTTGCTGGCCCGGTTCCTCTTCTCCGGGCCGGCGCGCACAGGCCTGCTGCACGCCGATCCGCACCCGGGGAACTTCAGGCTGATACCGGGTGCGGACGGCCGGATGCGGCTGGGCGTACTGGACTTCGGCACCGTCGACCGGCTTCCGGGGGGCTGGCCCAAGCCGATCGGCCGGTCGCTGCGGATGACGCTGGAGGGGGATGCCGAGGGGGTCTACGGGCACCTGTGCGCCGAGGGGTTCGTGAAGGAGTCCATCGAACTCGACCCGGACGCGCTGCTGGACTACCTGAAGCCCATGCTGGAGCCCGCCGAGGCGGACGAGTTCACCTTCACCCGGCCGTGGCTGCGCGGCCAGGCCGCGCGGATCGCCGATCCCCGCTCCCCCGCGCACCAGCTGGGGCGGCAGATCAACCTGCCGCCGTCCTACCTGCTGATCCACCGGGTCACGCTGAGCACCATCGGGGTGCTGTGCCAGTTGGGTGCGACGGTCCGGCTCCGTGAGGAACTGGACGCCTGGCTCCCGGGTTTCCCTCCCGAGGACTCCGCACGACCCGACAACGCCGAGGGCTCCAAGGGCTCGTAGGGGCCCTACGGGTTCCAGGGCCGCCCCGGGGAGCAGCTCCGGGGCCGGCCCCGGCTGCCCTGCCGGGGGCGGGTTCCGGCGTTCACCACCAGGAGGAGTCGAGCCGGCCTTCGATCGCTCGGAGGTTGGCCCGGGCGCAGTCGACGCAGAAGTACTGTCTGGCGCCGTTCTCCACGGAGCAGGTCCAGGTGGGCGGCGCGCCGTCCGGGGAGCGGGTGCCGCAGCGCGCGCAGACGACGGGCTGGGCCTCGGATCCCGGCGGGGTGGGTCGGGGGGTCGGCTGGTCCACCTCCAGACGATATCCCCGCGGGCGGTGGACGCGCTCGGCAACGCACCGGGGGGACCGGTCCCTTCGGACCGGTCCCCCCGGGGTGCTGTTTTCTTTGCTGTTTTCTTCAGCTCTTACTGCATGACGGCCATGGCGAGCGCGCGCCGGGCGCGCATCGAGACGCGCTCGGCTCGACGCTGCATGCGCCGCGCGGCGACCAGGCGCAGGGCGTGACGCTCGGCGTCGGCCTCACGCATGCGGTCGTCCATATGGGCACGAGCCATGGCTTCTGGGATGAGTTGCATTTCGCGGGTCCTGTTCTGACGCGAGGTGATCGCGCCTGCGGTGATGAAGTCTGCGGTGGCGGAGCCGTGCGGCTGCTCGCTCGTGGTGGCGTGGGGGGACATGAGGGCCTGCTTCAAGGGGTCGTGCGTCAGGGGGCGGTCGATGGTTCCGATGGCGGTCATGCCGCGACAACCGGGTTCTTGCGCGGACGGCCACGGGGGCGCTTCCGGGCGACGACAACACCCTGGACGAAGAGCTCGCCACCCCAGACACCCCAGGGCTCGCGGCGCTCCTTCGCGCCGGCGAGGCAGGCCTCGACCAGCGGGCAGGTGCCGCAGAGGGACTTGGCGTACTCGACGTCGGCCGGGGACTCGGCGAAGAAGACCTCGGGGTCGAAGGTGCGGCAGGGAACGGGTACGCCGAGGTTCTCGATGGCGTCGTCGAGCGCGGTCAGCGCGGTGAGGGGAGTCAAGGTGGAGTCCTCCGGGACTGCGGGCGGGGAGATCGTTTGGGTCTGCGGTACGGACGGGGCGTGCGCTTCGAGTTGCACGGTGGTTTCTTCCTCGTCTTTGTTGACTAGTCGTTCCGGCCGGGTTCGGCCGGGGTCGGCTGGTACCTGTTCTTGCCAGTCCCGAGGCCCCTTCGCTCCGTCGTCCCCGTTCGGGGACAAACAGAAGGGCCGCGGATCCCGGGTGGGGTTCCGCGGCCCTGAAGGCGCCGGCCTGATCGTCGGATCAGGCTGGATCACTCCAGGGTTCGAGCCCGCGGAAGGCCCACATCAGGTGGTGCTGCTGCTTCGTCTGCTTCGTCTGGGATCCGGCACCGGCTGCGGCGGCCCCAAAGCCATAGGCGCCATGCGCCTGGGCTTCTGCTGCCATTACTGCCACCGGTGCCAGGGTCCGTCGCTCATTGCGCTCACTCACCAGCAGCGCGGAGGGCGCGGCCAGGCGGGCAGGGCTGTCCGTGGAAATCGGGGACAGACCGGTGACCAGGAGCGGAAGGAGCGGGGAGACACCGAGCGGGCAGGAAGCGGCAACCGAGCGATCGGTCATTTTGGTGGTGGTCATGAAGCTGGTCACTGGTCTCGCCTCCTCTCGGCGTCTCGGGGACTGGGCCCGGGGGCCTGTCCCATGCGTATTCGGATAAGTACAGCACGGATCCTGGGCTTCGGAGAAGCCACCGTTTCCGTTGCTAAGAACCTATGGGGATTCGCTGGGCATGTGCAAACTATTTTTCCGACGAGTTTCTACGCGTCGTCAGGATCGCCGCCCCCAGGCTCCTGGCCTGCGCAGATGGCCAGCACGTCGGCTCCGTACCGCTGGAGCTTGCGGCCGCCCACGCCGGAGATCATCGAGAGCTCGCCCTCCTCGGCGGGCGTGGCCTCCGCGATCGCCATCAGGGTCTTGTCCGTGAAGACGCAGTAGGGCGGCAGGCCCTGCTGCTTCGACTGGACCGAGCGCCACTCGCGCAGGCGCTCGTACAGACCCTCGTCCATGTCGGACGGACAGTCCTCACAGCGCATCAGTTTGAGCTCGCCGGCATCGGTCAGCGTCCTGCCGCAGACCCGGCACAGCACCGGGCCGCGGGGGCCGCGCTTGCGGGCACCGCGCTCGGCCGGGGCGGCGCCCTTGGCCCCCGGGGCCACAGAGCCCGGCCGCAGGCCGTTCAGGAAGCGGCTGGGGCGTCGGGAGGCCCTGCCGCCCGGAGCGCGGGAGAGCGCCCAGGAGAGGCCCAGGTGCAGCCGCGCCCGGGTGACGCCGACATAGAGCAGCCGGCGCTCCTCCTCGACCTGCTCGTCGGTCTTGGCGTAGGTGATCGGCATCATGCCGTCGGTGAGGCCCACGAGGAACACCGAGTCCCACTCCAGGCCCTTCGCCGCGTGCAGGGAGGCGAGGGTGACGCCCTGGACCGTCGGGGCGTGCTGGGCGGCCTTGCGCTCCTCCAGCTCGACGGTGAGATCGGCCAGGGTGGCGCCGGGACGGGCCCGGGCGAAGTCCTCGGCGAGGCGGACCAGCGCCGCCACGGACTCCCACTGATCGCGCACGGCGCCGGAGCCGGCCGGCGGTTCGCTGGTCCAGCCGATGGAGCTGAGCACGGCCCGGACCTGGGAGCCGAGCTCCACGACATCGTCGAGGAGCGGGTCGTTGCCGCCGGAGCGGGCGGCTCCGCGCAGCGCGAGCAGCGCCTTCTGCACCTCGTTGCGCTCGAAGAAGCGCTCGGCTCCGCGCAGCTGGTACGGGACCCCGGCGTCGGCGAGGGCCTGTTCGTAGACCTCGGACTGGGCGTTGATGCGGTAGAGGACGGCGATCTCGCCCGCCGGGACTCCCGCCGCGATCAGGTCCCGGATGCGGCCCGCGACGCCCTCGGCCTCGGCGGGCTCGTCCGGGTACTCGGCGTAGACCGGGTCGGGGCCGGTCTCGCGCTGGGAGACCAGCTCCAGGCGGTGCTCGGCGGCCCGGCCCTTGGCCTGGTTGAGCAGGCCGTTGGCGAGGTGGACGACCTGGGGGGTGGAGCGGTAGTCGCGGACCAGCTTGACCAGGGTGGCCTGCGGGTACTTGGTGCGGAAGTTCAGCAGGTGGTCGGGGGTGGCGCCGGTGAAGGAGTAGATGGTCTGGCTGGCGTCACCGACCACGCAGAGGCTGTCGCGGTCGCCGAGCCAGAGGTCGAGCAGACGCTGCTGGAGCGGGCTGACGTCCTGGTACTCGTCCACCACGAAGTGCTGGTACTGGGTGCGGATCTGCTCCGCGATGTCGTACCTGTCCTGGAGGATGCCGACGGTGAGGAGCAGCACGTCCTCGAAGTCGATCATGTTGCGGTCGCGCTTGAGCTGCTCGTACGTGCCGTAGATCTGGGCGATCTCGGCCATGTCCCGGGGGGCCTCGCGGCCCGCCTTGAGGGCGGCCGCCGGGTAGTCGGCGGGCACGGTCTGGGTGACCTTGGCCCACTCGATCTCGCCGGTGACATCGCGCAGCTCGTTGCGGTCGAGGCGGATGCGGCAGCGCGCGCCGGCCTCGGCCACGAACTGGATCTTGCGCTCCAGCAGCCGGGGCACCTCTCCGCCGATGGCCTTGGGCCAGAAGTACTGGAGCTGGCGCAGCGCGGCGGAGTGGAAGGTCCGGGCCTGGACCCCGCCCGCGCCCAGGGTGCGCAACCGGCCCCGCATCTCGCCGGCGGCGCGGTTGGTGAAGGTGACGGCCAGCACACTGGCGGGCATCAGCTGCCCGGACCGGACTCCGTAGGCGATCCGGTGGGTGATCGCCCGGGTCTTGCCCGTGCCCGCGCCCGCCAGCACGCACACCGGCCCGCGCAGGGTCGTCGCGACCTCGCGCTGCTCCGGGTCGAGGCCCTGGAGCACCGCATCGGCCGAGTCGGCGCCTGCCGTGAAGGATGAGGTGTGCGTTGCTGATGTCACCCCGCCATGCTGCCAGGTCTCCGGGGTCGGGCGGGAAAGTTGTCCACAGGCCCCCCGGATCCGTCGTACTGGTCGCACTGGTGGTACTGGTCGCACTGGCGCATCAACCGGAGAGGGGCGGCCGTGCGCGGGAATGGCCGGGCGGCCCCGTGCGTTCGAGTACTCGGACCACCGAGCCCCACGAAGGAGAGCGCAGCATGCAGGACACGGGCACCGTCACGATGTACAGCACGACCTGGTGCGGCTACTGCCGTCGGCTGAAGACGCAGCTGGACCGCGAGGGCATCGCGTACAACGAGATCAACATCGAGCTGGACCCGGAGTCCGCCGCGTTCGTGGAGAAGGCGAACGGTGGCAACCAGACCGTTCCCACCGTGCTCGTGAAGTCCGCCGCGGGCAACGAGTCCGTCATGACGAACCCGAGCCTGGCCCGGGTCAAGCAGGCCCTCGCCGTCTGACCGGGACCCGGGCACCGCGTGCCCGCCCGCGCGGACGCACGCCCGCTCACAGCAGAAGGCCCCCGCCGAGGCGGGGGCCTTCTGCTGTGACGAACGTTACGGTGCGCGGGCGCCCCGCGGCCCCCAGGCCTACGGCGTGGGTCGCGGCAGCGGCTTCCCGTACCAGAGCTCGACCAGGCGGGCCGCGATGGAGATCCCCGACGGCGGCAGCACGTCGCCCGCCTCGATAGCCTCGCGCAGGTCCTCGCGGGAGAACCAGCGGGCTTCCTGGATCTCCTCACCGTCGACCGTGATCTCCGAGGTGACGGCGCGGGCGGTGAAGCCCAGCATCAGGCTGTACGGGAAGGGCCAGGGCTGGCTGGCGACGTACTCGACCTCGCCGACCTTGACGCCGGCCTCCTCCCACACCTCGCGGACCACCGACTGCTCGATGGACTCGCCCGGCTCCACGAACCCGGCCAGCGTCGAGAAGCGGCCCTCCGGCCAGTGCACCTGGCGGCCCAGCAGCGCGCGGTCCTGCTCGTCGGTGACCAGCATGATCACGGCCGGGTCGGTGCGCGGGTAGTGCTCGGCGCCGCAGCCGGGGCAGCGCCGGATGTGGCCGGCGGCCGCGACGACGGTGCGCTCGCCGCAGCGGGAGCAGAAGCGGTGCATGCGCTGCCAGTTCTCCAGCGCCACCGCGTGCACCATCAGGCCGGCGTCGCGCTGGTTCAGCAGCAGCCCGGCCTCGCGCAGGCCGGCCGCGCGGGCCGACTGGTCCATGCGGCCCGGCAGGGAGTCCTTCTGCAGCGCGAAGTACCGTACGCCGTCCTCGTCCGTGCCCAGGAAGTAGCGGTGGGTCTCGGTGACCGGGGCCTCGAAGGCCGGGGTCATCACGATGCCGGTGCCGCCGTCGGGGGTGTCGTCGATCAGGACCTGACCGCCGGAGACCACGAAGACGCGGGTCGTCGGGTGGCTCCAGGCGGCCGCCAGCCAGGCCTCGTCGAGGCGGTGGTGCGCGGCGCGGTCGATTCCGCTGGGCGCGGCGAGCGAGATCGTGCGCTCGGGCTCGGTATGGGTGCTCACAGGTACTTCCAACTCCCCCGGTGGTGGGACAGACGGGCTCACGTAGGACGGTGGGCGGACGGGTGCGTCAGGCGGGCTTCCAGTGGGCGGCGAGGTCGCCCCAGAGGTAGGCCGTCGTCTCGACGCCCTTCAGGAGGAGGTCCAGCTCGACCTTCTCGTTCGGCGAGTGCCAGCCGTCCGAGGGGACGGAGATGCCGAGGAAGAGGACGGGTGCGTCGAGCACGTCCTGGAGGTCGGCCGCGGGCCCCGAGCCGCCCTCGCGGGTGAACCGGATCTTCTCGCCGAAGGCCCGGCCCATGGCCCGTACGACGGACTGCAGGGCCGGGTGGTCCAGTGGGGTCAGGCACGGCCGGGTGGGGGCGCCGAAGACGATGGAATGCCGGATTCCGGCCGGGATCCGCTCGGCGACCCAGTCCTTGACCGCGGCCTCCAGCTCGTACGGGTCCTGCCCCGAGACCAGGCGGAACGACAGCTTCAGGTGCGCGGAGGCCGGCACGATCGTCTTGCCGCCCGGGCCCTGGTAGCCGCCGCCGATGCCGTTGACCTCGGCGGTCGGGCGGGCCCAGACGCGCTCCAGGGTGGAGTAGCCCCGCTCGCCCGAGGCCGCGTGGGACTTGGCCGTACGGAGCCACTCGGCCTCGTCGAAGGGCAGCTCGGCGATCAGCGCGCGTTCGGCGTCGGTGAGCTCGGCGATGTTGTCGTAGAAGCCGGGGATCGTGACCCGCTCGTCCGCGTCGTGCAGGGCCGCGACGAGGCGGGCGGCGGCGGTGGCCGGGTTGGGCACGGCCCCGCCGAAGGCGCCGGAGTGGATGTCCTGGTCCGGCCCGTACAGGTCGATCTCGCAGTCGGCGACCCCGCGCATGCCGGTGCAGACGGTGGGGGTGGTCTCGGACCACATGCCGGTGTCGGAGACGATCACGACATCGGCGGCGAGGCGGCCGGCCTCCCGCTCGACGAGGGCGCGGAAGTTCGGGGAGCCCGACTCCTCCTCGCCCTCGATGAGGAGCTTGAGGCCGACGGCCGGGGCGTCGGCGCCGGTGGCGGCGAGGTGGGCCCGTATGCCGAGGGTGTGGAAGAAGACCTGGCCCTTGTCGTCGGCCGCGCCGCGCGCGTACATCCGGCCGTCCTTGATCACCGGCTCGAACGGGTCGGTGTGCCAGCCGTCGGCGAGGGCGGCGGGCTGCACGTCGTGGTGCCCGTAGACGAGGACGGTGGGGGCGGCCGGGTCGGCGCTCGGCCACTCGGCGAAGACGGCCGGGGCGCCTGCCGTCTCCAGGACCTCGACGACCGGGAAGCCGGTCGTCTTGAGCTGCGCGGCGAGCCATTCGGCGCTGCGGCGTACGTCGCCCGCGTGCTCGGGCTGGGCCGAGACGGAGGGGATGCGCAGCCAGTCGGCGAGCTCGTCGAGGAAGGCCGCGCGGTGGGTGTCGATGTACGTGCGGACGACGCTGTCCGCCGAGGTGTCGCTCATGGCCACGAGCCTAGCTGTCCGCCTGGTGGGCACTTTCCGTGTCCGTTTTGCCTTGGAGGATCTGCTCAAGGCGGGCCCGGTCGGGGAGGTTGCGGGGGCGGATCACGCGGCCGCTGCGGACGTGCAGGAAGGAGGCGGTGACCCGGGCGAGGGGGGTCTTGGTGGCTTCGGCCCAGGCCAGCCGGTACACGGCGAGCTGGAGGGGGTCCGCCTCGGTGGTGCGGCCGGTCTTCCAGTCGACGATCTCGTAGTCGTACGGGCCTTCGTGGTGGCGGTACACCGCGTCGATCCGGCCGCGGACGACCCGGCCGGCGAGCGTCAGCTGGACCGGGGCCTCCATGCGGTACGGGGTGCGGTCGGCGTACTCGCTGCGCTCGAAGGCGGCCTTGAGGGAGTCGAGGTCGGCCTCGTCGGCGATGTCCTGGTCGGAACCGGGGAGATCGGTGGCGGGGTCGAGGACGTCGAGGAGGGGGAGCGGGAGTTCGTCGAAGCGGGACTCGACCCAGGCGTGGAAGCGGGTGCCCTGGCGGGCGGCCGGCTGCGGGGGGCGGGGCATGGGGCGGGCGAGGTCGCGGACGAAGCCCTGCTCGTCGGAGGCGAGGCGCAGCAGCTGACTGGCGGACAGGGCCGAGGGCAGCACGACGTCGCGCACGGCGGCGCGGGCGCGGCGGAGCTCGCCTTCGAGGGCGTCGAGGTCACGGTCCCAAGAGGCGATGGCGCGGGCCTCTTCGGGGGTCAGGGCCCCTTGGCCACCGCCGGTGAACCGAGCCCGCGCGGCATCGCCGACCCGGCCGCCCCGCGCCCCGGGACCCGGGCCGGCAGCCCACCCCTCGGCCTCCGGCCACAGGTCGGGGTCGGCGGCGGGAGGCACCGCCCCGGCGGGGGCTGCGCCAGCCGCAGGCCCCGGGCGGGCAGCAGCCCACCCCTCGGCCTCCGGCCACAGGTCGGGGTCGGCGGGGGTGGGCCGGGGCGGGGTCGCCGGCGCGGCCTCGGGCTGCGGCCAGGGCTCGGAGTCTCCCGCCAGGGGCGCGGTCTCGGGGGCGGGCGGGGTCCAGGGGTTCTCGTCCGGCGCGGGGGCGGCAGGGGTGGGGGTGCCTGGGCGGAGGGGCCGGGGGCCCGGCACGGGGGCGGGCCACTCTTCGGGGTCCGGCCAGGGTTCCGCGTCGTAGGACGGGTCCTCGCAGTCCGGGGGCCAGAGGTACGGGTCCTCCGCGGGCGGCGGGGTCGCCAGGTGGGACTCCACCAGGGCCGCCGCGCGGCGGCGCAGGCGCAGGGAGGCCGGGTCCAGGGGCAGGGGCCAGGACTGGTCCGGAGTCGTGGCGTCGGACAGGGCCGGGTTCTCGGCGTCGGGCTCCGGCTCCGGTGCCCAGGCCTCGATCTCGCCGTACCCCGCCTCGCAGTGGGACCGGAGGGCCTCCAGGAACGCCGAGGGGCCGCGCGGCTTCTTCTGCGTCGGGCCCCACCAGTGGCCGGAGGCCAGCAGCAGGGAGCGCGGCCGGGTGAAGGTCACGTAGCCGAGGCGGAGTTCTTCGACGGCCTTGTGCTCCTTGAGGGCGGCCTTGAAGGACCTGAGCCCCGCCGAGGTCCACGCCGGGTCCCCCGGCAGGGTGGGGGCGTCGCCGCGCAGCGCGTACGGCAGCACCTTCGCGTACGAGGTCCAGGCCTCCGGGGGCTTCTCCTTCGGGAACGCGCCCGCGCACAGGTCGGGGACCACCACCACGTCCCACTCCAGGCCCTTGGACTTGTGGGCGGTGAGCACCTTGACGGTGTTCTCCCCGCCGGGCAGCGCGTGGTCCAGGCCCTTCTCGTACTGGGCGGCCGTCCGCAGGAAGGCCAGGAACGCCAGCAGCGAGGCCTCCCCGTCCAGGGCGGCGAACCCGGCCGCGACGTCCATGAAATTCGACAGCGTCTCGCGGCGGCGCGCGGCGAGGGCGTGCGGGGACGCCGACAGCTCCACGTCGAGGCCGGTCGCCGCCAGCACCCGGTGCAGTACGTCCATCAGCGGGTCCGCGAGGGAACGCCGCAGGTCGCGCAGCTCCTGGGCGAGGTGCGCGAAGCGGACGCGGGCGTCGGCCGAGAAGGGGAGGTCGTCGGCGGAGGAGGCCCCGGAGCCGTCCAGGAAGGTCTCCAGTGCGTCGGCCAGCGAGATCACCTCGGCCGGGTCGACGCCCTCGACGGCCGCCGCGAGCCGCTCGTCGGGGTCGTCGGTGCCGGCGGGGGCCCGGCCCACGAGCTGCCGCGCCCGCCGCCCCAGCAGCGCCAGGTCGCGGGCGCCGATCCGCCAGCGCGGGCCGATCAGCAGCCGGACGAGGGCGGCATTGGCCCCCGGATCCTGGAGCACCTCGCACACCGAGACCAGGTCGGCGACCTCCGGGAGGTGCAGCAGGCCCGACAGGCCGACCACCTCCACGGGGACGTCGCGGGCTACCAGCACGGCCTGGATCTGCGCGAAGTCCCCGGCGGACCGGCACAGCACCGCGATCTCGCCCGGCTCCGTCCCCGTCCGGACCAGGTGCGCGACCGAGTCCCCGAGCCACTCCAGCTCCTCGGCGTGGGTGGGCAGCAGTGCGCAGCGGACCGAACCGTCCCGCTCGGCACCCGGGGCCGGGCGCAGTGCCTCGACCCCCTCGTGCATGGAGCGCAGCGGCGCGGCGAGGCCGTTGGCCAGGTCCAGGAGGCGGCCGCCGCTGCGCCGGTTCTCGCTGAGCGAGTAGCGGGTGGCGGGGCGGCCGTCGGCGTGCGGGAAGTGCTCGGGGAAGTCGTCGAGGTTGGCCACGGAGGCGCCGCGCCAGCCGTAGATCGCCTGGCAGGGGTCGCCCACGGCGGTCACCGCGTGGCCCGCGCCGCCGCCGAACAGCCCGGACAGCAGCAGGCGCTGCGCGACGGAGGTGTCCTGGTACTCGTCGAGGAGGACGACCTTGAACTCCTCGCGCAGCAGCGCGCCCACCTCGGGCCGGGTGGTGGCGAGCTGCGCGGACAGGGCTATCTGGTCGCTGAAGTCGATCAGGTCGCGGGAGCGTTTGGCGGTGCGGTAGCGGGCGACGAGCTCCAGCAGTTCGAGGCGCCCGCGCACGGCCTCGGGGACCTTGCGCAGGTCGTCGTTGGTGAGCTTGGTCTGCGCGAGGACGCCGAGCAGTTCGGTGTCGTACGCACGGAGTCGTTCGGGGGTCGCCAGGTGCTCGGAAAGCTCCGCGTCGAGCGCGAGCAGGTCGCTGACCAGGTCGGGGATGGACTTCGTCAGCGACGGGTACGGGCCGGGGGCCTCCCGGAGCACGCGGGCGGCGAGCTGGAAGCGGGTGGCGTCCGCGAGGAGCCGGGCGCTGGGCTCCAGGCCGATGCGCAGGCCGTGGTCCTTGAGGAGCTGGCCCGCGAAGGCGTGGTACGTGGAGATGCGCGGCTCGCCGCCGGCCGCGTCGGCCTCGGCCGGGGAAGGGTCCGGGTCGCTGATGCCGGCCCGGGCGAGGGCCTTGCGCACGCGCTCGGCGAGCTCACCGGCGGCCTTGTTGGTGAAGGTCAGCCCGAGGACCTGTTCCGGTGCGACGGCGCCGGTGCCGACCAGCCAGACCACGCGGGCGGCCATGACGGTGGTCTTGCCGGAGCCGGCGCCCGCGACGATGACCTGCGGGGCGGGCGGGGCGGTGACGCAGGCCATCTGTTCGGGCGTGAAGGGGATCCCGAGGAGCTCCTTGAGCTGCTCGGGATCGCTGATCACGGCCGGTACGGGCGGGTGCGCGGACACCTGAAAAGGCTAGCCTCCCGCACTGACACCCCCGACCGTCCCGGTCGCGGGGGAGGGCGGCCCGCGGGGTCACTCGACGGTCTGGCGGCCCTCCGGGCGGCCGCTGCAGGCGCTGCGGAAGGAGCAGCGTTTGCAGTGCTCGCCGACGGCGGGCGCGAACCGCTCGTCCAGCACCCGCCCGGCGGCGCCGGCCAGCAGGTCGCCCACCCACGCGCCGTCGAGCGGCTGCTGTGCCTGGACCTTGGGGACCACGTCGCCGCCGTCCTTCTTGGGCGCGCCCTGGCGCAGCTGCACGAGCTCGGCGCCGCCGGACTCGGGGCGCAGCCCGTCGAAGACCTCGTCGACCGCGCCCTCCCGTACGGCGAGCTGGTAGACGGCGAGCTGGGGGTGGCGTGCGACCTCGTCCTTCGTGGGCACGGCCTTGCCGGTCTTGAAGTCGACGACGTACGCGCGCCCCTGCGGGTCCGTTTCGACCCGGTCCATGGAACCCCGGATGCGGACGGCGAACTCGCCCGCTTCGAGGGTGACGTCGAAGTCGTGCTCGGTGGCGACGGCCGCTCTGCCGCCGCGGTCGGTGGTGTGCCAGCGCAGGAAGCGTTCCAGGGCGGCGCGGGCGTTCTCCTTCTCCTGGCGGGACTTCCAGGGGGCGTCGAAGGCGAGGGCGTCCCAGACCGAGTCGAGGCGTTCCATCAGGACGGCGAGGTCGGCGGGGGTGCGGCCGGAGGCGACCTCGTCGGCGAGGACGTGGACGACGTTGCCGAAGCCCTGGGCGGCGGTGGAGGGGGCGTCGGCCTTGACCTCGCGGCCCAGGAACCACTGGAGGGAGCAGGTGTTGGCGAGCTGGTCCAGGGCGGATCCGGACAGGGCCACGGGCCGGTCCCGGTCGCGCAGCGGGACGCTGCTGCGGGTGGGTTCGTACAGGCCCCACCAGCGCTGCGGGTGCGCGGCGGGGACCAGGGGGCGGTCCTCGTCGTCGGTGAGCGCGGCGAGGCGGGCGAGCCGGCGGGCGGCGGCGTCCCGCAGGGCCTCGGAGGCCTCGGGGTCGACGGTGGTGGCCCGGAGCTCGGCGACCAGCGCCGGGACGGCGAGGGGGCGGCGGGGGCGGCCGGTGACGTCCTTGGGGGTGACGCCGAGCTCGGTGAGGAAGCGGGAGGGCTGGTCCCCGTCCTCGGCGGGGGCCTTGACGGCGGTGACGACGAGTCGGTGGCGGGCGCGGGTGGCGGCCACGTAGAACAGCCGGCGCTCCTCGGCCAGCAGGGCACCGGGGGTGAGGGGTTCGGCGAGGCCGTCGCGGCCGATGCGGTCGGCCTCCAGGAGGGAGCCGCGCCGCCGGAGGTCGGGCCAGAGCCCCTCCTGTACGCCGGCGACGACGACCAGGCCCCACTCCAGGCCCTTGGAGCGGTGGGCGGTCATGAGCCGGACGGCGTCCTGGCGGACCGCGCGGGTGGTGAGGGTGTCGGCGGCGATGTCCTCGGCTTCGAGCTGTTCGAGGAAGTTGAGGGCGCCGCGCCCGCCGGTACGTTCCTCCGCGCGGGCGGCGGTGTCGAAGAGGGCGCAGACCGCGTCGAGGTCGCGGTCGGCGTTGCGGCCGCCGGCTCCGCCGCGCCGGGCGGCCCGCTCCAGGCGCTGCGGCCAGGGGGTGCCGTCCCACAGGGTCCACAGGGCCTCTTCGGCGGTGCCGCCGCCCTGGAGGAGCTCGCGGGCCTTGCGCAGGAGCAGGCCGAGGCGCTGCGCTCCGCGGGCGTGGGCGGGGTCGTGGGCGACGAGCCGCTCTGGCTCGGCGAGGGCGCGGGCCAGCAGTACGTCGGAGGGCGCGGGCACCTTGACGCCGGCGGCGCGCTCCTCGTCGCGCAGGGCCCGGCCGAGGCGGCGCAGGTCGGCGGCGTCCATCCCGCCGAGCGGTGAGCCGAGCAGGGCGATGGCGGCCTCGACCCCGACCCACCCGTGGTCCGCGCCCCCGGCCCCGGCCTCGACGGAACCCGGGGCGTCCGGGGCGGCGTCCGCGTCCGGGCCCCCGTCCGGGGCCGGGGCGTCCGGAGCCGGGGCGGATCCGGGCTCGGCGGAACCCGGGGCGTCGGGGTCCGGGGCCGGGGCGTCGGGGGCCGGGCCGGTGGCAGGGGCCTCGTCCGATACCGGGGCCTCTGCCGGATCCGGTGCCGGCAGGGTCGTGGCCGCGGTGGCGGTGACGCGGAGGGCCGTGAGGAGGGGGGCCACGGCCGGTTCGTGGCGCAGGGGGGTGTCGCTGCCGTCCGTCTCGGCCGGGACTCCCGCCGAGATCAGGGCGCGGCGCATCGCCGGGAGGGTGCGGCCGCCCGAGCGGACCAGGACGGCCATGTCCTGCCAGGGCACGCCGTCCTCCAGGTGGGCCCGGCGCAGGATGTCCGCGATGTTGTCCAGCTCCGCGCCCGCGGTGGGGTACGTGTACACCTCCACGCGGCCGCCCTCCCGCGTGGGGCGCAGGTCCCGGTGGGCCCGTACCGCCGCCGCGGGCAGCCTCGGGACCGGCATCCGCGCGGTGAGGAGCCGGGTGGCCGCCAGCAGCGCCGAGGACGAGCGGCGGCCGACCGTCAGGGCACGTACCGCAGCGCCCGGGAAGGAACTCTCGAAGTCCAGGACGTTGTTGATGTCGGCGCCCCGGAAGGCGTAGATCGACTGGTCCGGGTCGCCGAAGGCGACCAGCGTGCCGCCCGGCCCGGACAGCGCGCGCAGCAGCCGCAGCTGGGAGGCGTCGGTGTCCTGGTACTCGTCCACGAGGATCACGTCGTAGGACGAGGCGAGCGACGGGGTGCGTTCGGCGAGCAGGACGGCCCGGTGGAGCAGTTCGGCGTAGTCCAGCGTGCCCTGCATGTCGAGGACGTCGAGGTACTCGGAGAGGAAGGCCGCGGCGGCCTTCCAGTCCGGGCGGCCGATGCGCCCGGCGAACTCGGACAGGGCCGTGGGCCCCAGGCCCAGTTCCCGGGCGCGGGCCAGGACGGCGCGGACCTCGTCCGCGAAGCCGCGCGTGGTGAGCGCCGCCCGCAGGTCGTCGGGCCAGCGGATGGAGCGGATCCGGCGCTGGCCCTCCAGCAGGGTCCGGACCATGACGTCCTGTTCCGGTCCGGACAGCAGCCGCAGCGGGTCCGCGAACAGGTCGGTGTCCTGGTGGGCGCGGACCAGGCCGTAGCAGAAGGAGTGGAAGGTGGTGGCCTGCGGGGCGCGTGCGCCGCCCAGCCGCAGGGCGGCCCGGTCGCGCAGTTCCACGGCGGCCTTGCGGCTGAAGGTGAGGATCAGGATGCGGGCGGGGTCGATCCCGGCCTCGACCCGGGCGGCGGCCGCCTCGATCAGGGTCGTGGTCTTGCCGGTGCCCGGCCCGGCCAGTACCAGCAGCGGTCCGGCGGTGTGATCAACCACCGCCCGCTGCGCTGCGTCCAAGACGGGGGGAGCCACCCGTTCCGGCCCGGTGCGCACCAGGCGGTACGCGTCAGGAGTCCGCGTACGCCGCTCTGAGCGGCCGGAGGGAGAGGTGATCACGTGGGGTGCCGGTCCTGGTGGGTCTGCGGTTGCTGCGACGACTGCTGTTGCTCCGGAGGCGGGGCCGACCGCGGTGGCGGCGGTGGCCGAAGAGGCAACGCTACGCCAAACGCGCCGACCGCCGCAGTCCCCCCGGGCGGCTGCGGGCGTCGCCTCGGGGACCCCTCGTGTCGTCCTCCGTACGGGCCTTCGACCTCCCGCCGGGGCTCCGCATGGCGGAAGCTGTCAGATGTGACCCTCGTCGCCTCCGTCCCGTCCTTCCCGCCCGTCCCAGCGTGCCCGCCGCATCGCCAGCCGGAGCTCGCCGTCGGCGGTCTCCCGCAGCGGCGTGGCCTCGGCGCGGTAGTGCTCCAGGGCCCGGTGCTCGCTGCCGGGCAGGGGTCGGCCGTCCGCGCGCACCACGCGCCACCAGGGCACGGCTCCCCCGTACAGGGCCATGACGCGCCCGACTTGGCGCGGTCCGCCCTCGCCGAGCCACTCCGCGACATCGCCGTACGTCATCACCCGGCCGGGCGGAATCCGCTCGGCCGCCTCCAGCACCCGCTCCGCGTACGCGGGAAGCTCTTCGCTCATTCGGGACATGGTGCCGCACCTCACCGACACCACGACGGAAGGTTTCCTTCCGCACCGGCGCGCACCCTGCTGCCCCGCTTGCCCGCCGGTCCGTGCCACCATCTTCCGGGCGGTGACTGGTGATACGTGATCAAGAAGAGACGGAAGTGACGGCGAAGGAGCAGGGTGTGAGCCCTCCGGACGGCGCGACGGCCGACGACGGCCCGCACCCGGACGCGCCCCGCGGCAAGCCGGGCGCGGACCGGGGCGCAGCCACGCCCGAGGGCACGGGAACGGGCTCCGGAAAGGGCGCGGGTCCGGCGAACGGCTCGGACACGGCGCAGGGCACGGGCACGGGCAAGGACACGGACACGGCAAAGGGCGCGGGCAAGGGTCCCGACGGCAGCCGCCACCACGGCCTCGACCCCGACCACCACCGCGCGGACGGCTTCGACAGCCCGGAGGCCCCGCACGGCCACACCCCCACCGCGGCCGACCAGGTCGAGGTCGACGAGCCGCTCCTCGCGGCCCGCGTGCACCGCCCGTCGGACCTCGTGCGCCTGCTCGTCGGCATCCTCGGCATCGCCGTCGTCCTCGGCATCGCCGCCTTCGCCCACGGCACCACCGCGGGCCTGGCCGCCGACATCAGCAACGGCACCGGCCAGGCCCCCGACGTACTGATCAAGGTCGCGGGCCTGGTGTCGAGCATCGCGGTGCTCCTCGTACCCGTCGCCTTCGCCATCGAGCGGCTGATCAAACGCGACGGGCTGCGCATCGCCGACGGCGTGCTCGCCGCGGTCCTCGCGCACGGCGTCACCCTCGCCACCGACCTGTGGGTCTCCCAGGCCGCCCCCGACACCATCCAGGCCGCGCTCACCCTGCCCACCGGTGTGGACGGCGGCCTCACCGACCCGGTGCACGGCTACCTCGCGCCCGTCATCGCGTACATGACCGCCGTCGGGATGACGCGCAGGCCGCGCTGGCGGGTCGCGCTGTGGGTGGTGCTGCTGCTCGACGCGTTCGCGATGCTGGTCGGCAGGTACACCACGCCCTTCTCGATCATCCTGACCGTGCTCATCGGCTGGACCGTCGCCTACGGGACCCTGTACGCGGTCGGCTCGCCGAACGTCCGGCCCACCGGGCAGACCCTCCTCGCCGGTCTGCGCCGGGTCGGCTTCAAGCCGGTCAGCGCGATGCGCGCCGAGCACGCCGGCGGGGGCGAGGCCACCGAGGTCAGCGACCGGGGCCGCCGCTACCACGTGAGCCTGGAGGAGGGCCCGCCCCTCGACGTCACGGTCGTCGACCGCGAACAGCAGGCGCAGGGCTTCTTCTACCGGGTCTGGCGCCGGCTCACGCTGCGCGGGATCACGACCCGGCGCAGCCTCCAGTCCCTGCGCCAGGCGCTGGAGCAGGAGGCGCTCCTCGCGTACGCGGCCATCGCGGCCGGGGCGAACGCGCCGAAGCTGATCGCCACCTCCGAGCTCGGCCCGGACGCCGTGATGCTCGTGTACGAGCACCTGGGCGGCCGCAGCCTGGACGCGCTGGCCGACGAGGAGATCACCGACGAGCTGAGCCGCAACGCGTGGGAGCAGGTACGGGCCCTCCAGTCGCGGCGCATCGCGCACCGGCGGCTCACCGGGGACGCCCTGGTGGTGGATCGTTC
Organism: Streptomyces sp. NPDC028314; assembly: GCF_055565795.1. Classification (NCBI taxonomy): domain Bacteria; kingdom Bacillati; phylum Actinomycetota; class Actinomycetes; order Kitasatosporales; family Streptomycetaceae; genus Streptomyces; species Streptomyces sp. NPDC028314. The sequence continues at coordinate 209,273 of NZ_JBVHTP010000012.1, read as the reverse complement.
CGGCAAGGTCATCCTCACGGACCTGCGCGGCGGTGAGATCGCGGCCGGTGATCTGGTGCTCCGGATGGACATCGCGCAGCTGCTGACCACCCTCGGCCTGCGGGTCGGCGCGGAGCGGTCGGTGGCCTCGGCGGTGTCGGTGCTCGGCCCCGACGCGGTGGCGGACTGCCTGCCGCTGCTCCAGCCGATCGCGCTGAGCCGGTCCACCCGGGCGACGCTGCGCAGGCTTGCCCGGGAGCGGGCCGACCGGCAGCGGGAGGCCGTACTGGAGTCCTCGCGGGCCGCGAAGGCGGCGCGCGAGGCGGACGCCTCGGCCCCGGCGGGGGCTTCGGCCGCCGACCGCAAGGCCGAGAAGCGGGCGCTGGACGACGCGCTCGACGGGGCCCGCGAGGAGGATCTGCTGAGCCAGATCCGCCAGCAGGTGCTGCTGCTGCGCCCGCAGGCGCCGGTGGAGCCCGCCCGGCTGGAGCGGATCCGGCCGCGCACGCTGGTGTCGTTCATCGCGGGCGCGTTCGCCGCGTACTACCTGCTCACGTCCGTCACCGACGTGGACTTCGTGAAGGTCGTCGGCGAGGCCCAGTGGGGCTGGGTGGGGGCGGCGCTGGCCTTCTCCGCGCTGAGCTACGTCGCGGCGGCGATGAGTCTGCTGGGCTTCGTCCCGGAGCGGGTCTCCTTCCTCCGGACGGTGGTGGCGCAGGTCGCCGGGTCCTTCGTGAAGCTGGTCGCGCCGGCGGCGGTCGGCGGAGTCGCCCTGAACACCCGGTTCCTCCAGCGGTCGGGGATCCGGCCGGGGCTCGCGGTGGCCAGCGTGGGCGCCTCGCAGCTGTTCGGGCTGGCGAGCCACATCCTGCTGCTGCTGTCCTTCGGCTATCTGACCGGGACCGAGAAGACCCCGGAGATGACCCCGTCCCGGACGGTCATCGCGGGTCTGCTGACGGCGGCGGTACTGGTCCTGGTGGTGACGGCGGTCCCGTTCATGCGGAAGTTCGTGGCCACGCGGGTACGGGCGCTGTTCGCGGGCGTCGTGCCGCGCATGCTGGACGTGCTCCAGCGGCCGCAGAAGCTGCTGACGGGCATCGGCGGGATGCTGCTGCTGACCGGCTGCTTCGTGATGTGCCTCGACGCCTCGATCCGGGCGTTCGGGGGCGGGCAGGCCATCAGCTACGCGAGCATCGCGGTGGTCTTCCTGGCGGGCAACGCCCTCGGGTCGGCGGCGCCGACTCCGGGCGGCATCGGCGCGGTGGAGACCACGCTGACGCTGGGGCTGATCGCGGCCGGCCTGGAGCGGGAGGTGGCGGTCTCGGCGGTGCTGCTGTTCCGGCTGATGACGTTCTGGCTGCCGGTGCTGCCGGGGTGGATCTCGTTCAACTTCCTCACCCGCAAGGAAGCCATCTAGGCCGCCCTCCCGGCCCGCCGGCCCGGCCCGCCCTCCCGGCCTCGGGTCAGAACACCAGCGGGAGTGCGGTCAGCAGGACCAGGGAGGCGGCCACTTCGACCGCGCCGACCACCGGGACCCGGAGCCCGCGGCCCGGGAGGGCGGCGGCGCGGGCCAGGTAGGCCGCGAAGGGGACCGCGAGCCAGGGCGACAGCAGCGCGGCGAGCACCAGGGCCGCCGCGTGGTAGGCGACCGACGCGCGGTGGTACGTACGGGAACGCCGCTCCCGGATCATCGTCTTGACGTACGGCACCGTGCCCGCGAAGTACAGCAGGCAGGCCAGCGCCGGCGCCCACGCCAGCCCCGCGCCGCCCAGCCGCCCGGCCACCAGCAGCATCCCGCACGCCGGTACCACCGCCGCCAGGCCGTTGGGCAGCGCCCGTTCCCGGCCCTGCCACGCGTACCAGGTGTTCACCGCCAGGAAGGGCCCGCACGCCGCGGCCGCGAGCAGCAGCCAGGGGTGCAGGACCGCCGCCGGGACCGCGAGGGCCAGGAACACCGCCCCGAGGACCAGCGCAGGGCGGACGTGCCGGGCCGCCGCCCCCGGCCGGCGCGAGACGCGCCGGAGCCGGAGCCACTGCTGGCCGTGGAAGACCGCGGCGTACCCCGTCAGCCACGCCGCGAAGAGCAGTGCGTGCGCCCACCCGGGCCGCGGGCCGAGGAGGGTTCCCGCGAGGAACGGCACCGCGAGCATCGCCCACGCGCCGTGCTGGTCCGGCAGCCACCGGCCTTTCGCCACCGCTCTCCCCCTTTTCCGGACCTTTTCCGGACCTTGTTCGGAGCCCATGCGGAGCCCATTCGGAGCCCTTGCGGACCCCGTTCGCAATTCCGTCGCGCAATGCGCCGCGCGCCCGCAGAAGTTGGGCCTCCTCCAGCCTGCATCCAGTCGGCCCACGAAAGAGCGGAAGGAGGTCACGTACGTACGGGACCTTTGTCACCGTGTTCGCCATTGCGCCGGGCGTAGCGTCGTTTACGGGTCCTCTCGTCCGGACCGTCACACCACCCTTTCCGGCCTGGAGGTCGCTTTGCAGAAGCGTCAGGGACATCAGGACGCCGCCGATTCGCTGATCAGGGCGGGGAGTTTCTTCACCCGCGCCGAGGTGTCCGGCGACCTCCGTACGGTTCACCGGACCGGCGGCCGGGCCTCCGAGGCCTTCTACCGCGACCGCTGGAGCCACGACAAGGTCGTGCACTCCACGCACGGCGTGAACTGCACGGGTTCCTGCCGCTGGAAGGTGTACGTCAAGGACGGGATCATCACCTGGGAGACCCAGGCCACCGACTACCCCTCCGTGGGCCCGGACCGCCCCGAGTACGAGCCCCGCGGCTGCCCGCGCGGCGCCTCGTTCTCCTGGTACTCCTACTCGCCGACCCGGGTCCGCTACCCGTACGTCCGCGGGACCCTCCTGGAGATGTACCGGGAGGCCAAGCGGCGGCTGAAGGACCCGGTGCTGGCCTGGGCCGACATCCAGGCGGACCCCGCCCGTCGCCGCCGCTACCAGCGGGCCCGCGGCAAGGGCGGCCTGGTGCGGGCCACGTGGGAGGAGGCGACCGAACTCGTCGCCGCCGCGCACGTGCACACGATCAAGGAGCACGGCCCGGACCGGGTCGCCGGCTTCTCCCCGATCCCCGCGATGTCGATGGCCTCGCACGCCGCCGGGGCCCGCTTCCACTCCCTCATCGGCGCGCCGATGCTGTCCTTCTACGACTGGTACGCGGACCTCCCCGTGGCCTCTCCGCAGGTGTTCGGCGACCAGACCGACGTGCCCGAGTCGGGCGACTGGTGGGACGCCGCGTACCTGATGATGTGGGGCTCGAACGTGCCCGTCACCCGCACCCCGGACGCGCACTGGATGGCCGAGGCCCGCTACCGCGGCCAGAAGGTCGTCACGGTTTCCCCGGATTTCGCGGACAACACCAAATTCGCCGACGAATGGATGCACCCGCACCCCGGTACGGACGGCGCGCTGGCCCTCGCCATGGGCCATGTCATCCTCAGGGAATTCTTCGTGGAGAAGGAGACTCCTTTCTTCACGGATTACGTGCGCAAGTACACCGATCTGCCGTTCCTGGTGTCTTTGCGCGAGACCGGGAACGGTCTGGTCCCGGGGAAGTTCGTCACGGCCGCCGATCTCGGCCTGGAGACCGAGAACGCGCAGTGGAAGACCGTCCTCGTCGACGACGCCACCGGCGAGCCGGTGGTCCCGAACGGCACCCTCGGCCACCGCTGGGGCAGGAACGAGCAGCCCGAGTGGAACCTCGACCTGGGCGACACCGTGCCCCGGCTCACCCTGCTCGGGGAGGGCGGCAGCGCCGAGATCACGCTGCCCCGCTTCGAGGACGACGAGCGCGGTGGGACGGTCCGCCGCGGTGTGCCCGTACGCCGTCTCGGCAACCGGCTCGTCACCACCGTGTTCGACCTGATGCTGGCCCAGTACGGGGTCGCCCGCGCGGGCCTGCCCGGCGAGTGGCCGTCCTCCTACGAGGACGCGTCGCAGCCCGGCACCCCCGGCTGGCAGGAGTCCTTGACCTCGGTGCCGGCCGCCCAGGCGGCGCGCGTGGCCCGGGAGTTCGCGCGGACCGCCGAGGAGTCGCAGGGCCGCTGCATGATCCTGATGGGCGCGGGCACGAACCACTGGTTCCACTCCGAGACCATCTACCGGGCCTTCCTCGCCCTGCTGACCCTCACCGGCTGCCAGGGCCGCAACGGCGGCGGCTGGGGCCACTACGTCGGCCAGGAGAAGTGCCGCCCGGTCACCGGCTGGGCCACCCTCGCCGCCGCCTCCGACTGGTCGCGCCCGCCGCGCCAGATGATCGGCGCGGCCTGGTTCTACCTGCACACCGACCAGTGGCGCTACGACACCCTCCCCGCGGAGGCCCTCGCCTCACCGCTGGCCACCGGCGCGTTCGACGGCATGACCGGCTCCGACTGCCTGGCGGCCAGCGCCCGGATGGGCTGGATGCCGTCCTACCCGACCTTCGACCGCAACCCCCTGGAGCTGGGCGAGGCCGAGGACCCGGTCGCGGAGGCGGTCCGGCAGCTGAGAAGCGGCGAGCTGGGCTTCGCCGGGGAGGACCCGGACGCGCCGCGGAACTGGCCGCGCGTGCTCAACGTATGGCGGGCCAATCTGCTCGGGTCCAGCTCCAAGGGCAACGAGTACTTCCTCAAGCACCTGCTGGGGACCCACTCCAACCTGCCCGAGGACGGGCCGCGTTGCGCGCCGAAGGACGTCACGTACCGGGAGGAGGACGTGGAGGGCAAGCTCGACCTCCTCATGAGCATGGACTTCCGGATGACGTCCACCACGCTCCTGTCGGACGTGGTCCTCCCGGCGGCCACCTGGTACGAGAAGCACGACCTGTCCTCCACGGACATGCACCCCTTCCTGCACGCCTTCACCCCGGCCGTGGACCCGCCGTGGCAGGCCCGTTCCGACTACGACGCCTTCCGCGGCCTGGCCGAGCGCTTCGGCGAACTGGCCGCGACCCACCTGGGCGTTCGCAAGGACCTGGTGGCGACCGCGCTCCAGCACGACACCCCGGGCGGCGAGATGGCCCAGCCCGGCGGGGTCGCGCTGGACTGGTCGAAGGGCGAGTGCGAGCCCGTACCCGGCAGGACGATGTACGACCTGACCGTGGTCGAGCGGGACTACGGGGCGGTCGGCGAGAAGTTCGCCGCGCTCGGCCCGCTGGTCGACCGGCTCGGCGTCACGACGAAGGCCATCACCTTCGATGTGGCCGAGGAGATCGGCCACCTGGGCGAGAAGAACGGCCTGGTCCGCGGCGGAGTCGCCGACGGCCGCCCGCGCCTGGACACCGCGCAGCGCGCCTGCGAGGCGATCCTCTCGCTGTCCGGCACCTCCAACGGCCGCCTGGCGACGCAGGGTTTCGAGACCCTGGAGAAGAAGGTCGGCACGCACATGGCCCACCTGGCCGCCGAGGCCGAGGGCAAGCGGATCACCTTCGCCGACACCCAGGCCCGCCCGGTCCCCGTGATCACCTCGCCCGAGTGGTCCGGGTCGGAGGCCGGCGGGCGCCGCTACACGGCCTTCACCGTGAACACAGAGCACCTCAAGCCCTGGCACACCCTCACCGGCCGCCAGCACTTCTTCCTCGACCACGACTGGCTGCACGAGGTCGGGGAGTCGCTCCCGGTCTACAAGCCGCCGCTGAACATGCACACGCTGTACGGAGAGCCCGAGCTCGGCGTCGTCGACGAGAAGGCGAAGTCGGTCGCGGTCCGGTACCTGACCCCGCACAACAAATGGGCCATCCACAGCCAGTACCAGGACAACCTCTACATGATGACCCTGGGCCGCGGCGGTCAGACGGTGTGGATGTCCCCGCAGGACGCCGAGGCGATCGGGGTCGCGGACAACGACTGGATCGAGGCGGTCAACCGCAACGGCGTGGTCACCGCCCGCGCGATCGTCTCCCACAAGATGCCGCCCGGCACGGTCTACATGAACCACGCGCAGGAGCGCACGGTCGGCGTCCCCAAGACGGAGAAGACCGGCCGCCGCGGCGGCATCCACAACTCGCTGACCCGGGTGATGCTCAAGCCCACCCACCTCATCGGCGGCTACGCCCAGCTGACCTGGGCCTTCAACTACCTCGGCCCGACCGGCAACCAGCGCGACGAGGTGACGGTCATCCGCCGCCGCGACCAGAAGGTGGAGTACTAGATGCCCCCTCGCGAAGCGAAAATCGGACGAGTGATGGCACAGGTCGCGATGGTCATGAACCTCGACAAGTGCATCGGCTGCCACACCTGTTCGGTCACCTGCAAGCAGACGTGGACCAACCGGCAGGGCACCGAGTACGTCTGGTTCAACAACGTCGAGACCCTCCCCGGCCAGGGCTACCCCCGCCGCTGGGAGGACCAGGAGAAGTGGAAGGGCGGCTGGGAGCGCACCCGCTTCGGCAGGCTCCGCCTCAGGGCGGGCGGCCGCCTCGCGAAGCTCGGCAAGATCTTCGCGAATCCGGACCTTCCGGAGATCGACGACTACTACCAGCCCTGGACGTACGAGTACAAGAACCTCACCGAGGCTCCGGCGGGCGACGACCTGCCCACCGCCCGGCCCGTCTCGCAGGTCACCGGCGAGCCGATCGACAAGATCGAGTGGGGTCCGAACTGGGACGACAACCTCGGCGGCGCCCCCGCCCACGCCCCGCGGGACCCGATCGTGGAGAAGATCCGCGACGAGGTCGGGGAGAAGATCCGCTTCGAGTTCGAGCAGAGCTTCATGTTCTACCTGCCCCGGATCTGCGAGCACTGCCTGAACCCCGCGTGCGTCTCCTCCTGCCCGTCCGGCGCGATGTACAAGCGCGAGGAGGACGGCATCGTCCTGGTCGACCAGGAGCAGTGCCGCGGCTGGCGGATGTGCGTGACCGGCTGCCCCTACAAGAAGGTCTACTTCAACCACAACACCGGCAAGGCCGAGAAGTGCACCTTCTGCTTCCCGCGCATCGAGGTCGGCATGCCGACGGTCTGCTCGGAGACCTGTGTCGGCCGGATGCGCTACCTCGGCGTGCTGCTCTACGACGCCGACAAGGTCGCCGAGGCCGCCTCGGTCGAGGACGAGCACGATCTGTACCCCTCCCAGGTGGAGTGCTTCCTCGATCCCGACGACCCCGCCGTGATCGCCGCCGCCCGCAGGGACGGCATCACCGACGAGTGGCTCGACGCGGCCCGCGACTCCCCCGTCTACGACCTGATCGCCACCTACCAGGTCGCCCTCCCCCTCCACCCGGAGTACCGCACCATGCCGATGGTCTGGTACGTCCCTCCGCTCTCCCCCGTCGTCGAGGCGGTCGCGGCCACCGGCAGCGACGGCGAGGACGCGGGGAACCTCTTCGGCGCGATCGACGCGATGCGCATCCCCGTCGAGTACCTCGCCGCGGTCCTCACCGCCGGTGACACCCAGCCGGTGGAGGCCGTGCTGCGCCGGATGGCCGCGATGCGCGCGTACATGCGGCGGATCAACCTCGGTGAGCCGAGGGACGAGTCGATCGCCGAGGCGGTCGGGCTGACCGGCCGGGAGATGGAGGACATGTTCCGCCTGCTGGCCGTCGCCAAGCTGGAGGACCGCTTCGTGGTGCCGTCCGCCGCCCGCGCCGAGGCCGACGCGCTCGCCGGGACGCACCCGCTGGACGACGACTGCCCCGTCGGCGCGGTGAGCGAACCGCGCGTGATGCTCAACCTCGGTCCGACAAGGAGGAGTTCGTGAACCCGGACGCGCTGGTACGGCTGGTCGCGGGCTGCGTTCTGCAGTACCCCGGCGACCATTTCCACGACGAGCTCCCCCGGTTGCGCGCGGCCCTCGCCGGGGCGCCCGCCGAGCCGGCCGCGCTGCTCGGCGCCTTCCTCGACCGCGCCGGGTCGCTGGGCGCGATCGAGCTGTGCGCCGAGTACACCGCCACCTTCGACACCCGCAACCGCCGCTGCCTCTACCTGACCTGGTGGGCGGACGGGGACACCCGGCGCCGCGGACTGTCCCTGGTCCGGCTGAAGCGGATCTACCGGGACTTCGGGCTGGAGTTCACCGGTGAGGAGCTGCCCGACTTCCTCCCCGTGGCCCTGGAGTTCGCGGCGCTGCGCGAGCAGGCGGGCACCGAGCTGCTCCAGGAGCACCGGGCCGGCCTGGAGCTGCTGCGCCTCGCGCTCACCGAGTCCGGTTCCCCGTACGCCCGGGTGCTGGAAGCGGTCTGCGCGACGCTGCCCGGGCCCTCCCCCGAAACGAAGGCGGAGGCGAAGGCCCTCGCGCGGAACGGGCCGCCGCAGGAGCTGGTGGGCGCGGGATCGCCCCTGGAACCCTTCGGCCCCGGCATCGACATGCCCGCCGACCTCCCCTGGCCCGCCCTCGCGGAAAGGCAGAGTGCCTGATGGACCTCCTCCTGTGGGGCGTGCTCCCGTACGTCTCGGTAGCGCTGCTGATCGCGGGCACGGTCTGGCGGGCCCGGTTCGACCGGTTCGGCTGGACCACGCACTCCTCGCAGCTGCACGAGTCGCGGCTGCTGAGGATCGGGTCGCCGCTCTTCCACTTCGGCATGCTGTTCGTGGTCCTGGGCCATGTGGTCGGCCTGCTGGTCCCGAAGGGCTGGACCGACGCGATGGGGCTGAGCGATCACGCGTACCACCTGCTCGCCGTCTCCACCGGCGCCGTCGCGGGCGTCGCGGCCGCCGCGGGCATCGCGATCCTGGTGTACCGGCGCCTCAAGGTCCCGGCGGTGCGCCGCGCGACGCTGCGCGGCGACCACCTCATGTACACGTGCCTGCTCGGCGCGATGGCGCTCGGGCTGACGGCGACGGTCCTCAACTCCACCGGGATGACCGGCGGCTACGACTACCGGGACGGCATCTCGCTCTGGTTCCGCAGCCTGTTCACCTTCACCCCCGACCACCAGCTCATGGCGGGCGCCCCGCTCGCCTTCAAGCTGCACATCGTCTTCGGCTTCACGCTCTTCGCGCTGATCCCGTACTCGCGGCTGGTGCACATGTTCTCGGTGCCGCTGACGTACCTGGCGCGGCCGTACGTGGTCTACCGCAGGCGGGATCCCCGGCAGCTGGCCGAACGCCCGAGCAGGCGCGGCTGGGAGCGCGTCTCGTGAGCGCCCGTCCCCCGCGCGCGGTCGTCCGCCGGCCGCGCCACGCGATGGCGGAGCGCCCGTTCATCGTGATCTGGGAGGCGACCCGGGCCTGCCCGCTGGCCTGCCTGCACTGCCGTGCCGAGGCGCGGACCGCCCGCCACCCGCAGGAGCTCGACGGGGCCGACGCCCGCCGGTTGATGGACCAGACCGCCGCCTTCGGCCGGCCGGGCCCGCTGTTCGTGATCACCGGCGGGGACCCCTTCCAGCGGGCCGACCTCACCGACCTGGTGGCGTACGGGACTTCGCTCGGCCTGCGGGTGGCGGTCTCCCCGTCCGGTACGCCGACACTGACGCGGGAGAACCTGGCGGCGGTGCGGGACGCGGGGGCCGTGGCGCTGTCCCTGTCCCTGGACGGATCCACGGCCGCGCGGCACGACGCGTTCCGGGGCGTGCCCGGGGTCTTCGGCCGGACCCTGGACGGCTGGCGGGCGGCCCGGGAGCTCGGGCTGAAGGTGCAGATCAACACCACGGTGACCGGTGACGGCCTGGAGGACCTGGCCGATGTCGCCGCGCTGGTCAGACGCGAGGGCGCGATGCTGTGGTCCGGCTTCGTGCTCGTCCCGGCCGGGCGCGGCGGGCAGCTGGACTCCCTCGCCCCGGAGCAGGTCGAGGACGTACTGCACTTCCTCTACGACTGCGGTTCGGTGATGGCGACCAAGACCACGGAGGGGCACCACTTCCGCCGGGTCGCGCTCCAGCGGACCGTCCTCGACGCCCGCGGGGAACCGCCGCGGCTGGGGCCGCTGTACGCGCGCCTCACGGCCCGCGCCGCGGAACTCGGGCTCTTCGACGGCGCGCGGCGCGCGGTGCGCCGTCCGCCCATGGACGTGTCCGCGGGCCGCGGTTTCGTCTTCGTCTCGCACACGGGCGAGGTCCACCCGAGCGGCTTCCTCCCGGTCTCGGCGGGGAACGTGAAGAACCATCCGCTGACCGGGATCTACCGGGGCTCGGCGCTGTTCACCGCGCTGCGGGACCCGTCGCTGCTGCGCGGGAAGTGCGGAGCGTGCGAGTTCAAGACGGTGTGCGGCGGTTCGCGGTCGCGGGCGTACGGGTTCACGCGGGACGTCCTGGAGGCGGACCCGTACTGCGCCTACGAGCCGGGCAGCTTCCCGTACCAGGAGGAGCTGAGGGATCTGACCGAAAGCACGAGGCGCTCACACGCAGCCGCCCCATATGTTTCGAAGGGGTACATATCGGTCCCGGGAGAAGACACATGCGTTCAGTGATCGTCATCGGTGGCGGAATCAGCGGTCTGGCGGCGGCATGGCAGCTGCGCGGACAGGCCGACGTCACCCTGCTGGAGAGCCACTCCAAGGTCGGCGGCAAACTGCGCACCGGCACCATCGCCGGAATCACCGTGGACGAGGGCGCCGAATCGCTGATGGCCCTGCGCCCGGAGGCCGTGGAGCTGGCCGCGGCCGTCGGGCTCGGCGAGAGCCTGTGCGACCCGGCCGGCTCCCCCACCGCCATCTGGACCGACGGCGCGCTGCGGCCGCTCCCGGCGGGGCACGTGATGGGCATCCCTACGGATCCGGCGGCGCTGGCCGGCACCGGGCTCCTCTCCCCCGGGGGCATCGCCCGGGCGGCACAGGAGGAGACCCTGCCCGCACGGCGGCCGGCCGGCGACTGCTCGGTCGCCGAGTACCTCGCCGCCCGCTTCGGGCAGGAGGTGGTGGACCGGCTCGTCGAACCCCTGCTGGGCGGGATCTACGCCGGCCGCGCCGACCGGCTCTCGCTGCGCGCCGCCATGCCCCGGATCGCGGCGCTCGCCGAGCAGGGCTCCCCGCTCCTGCCCGCCCTGCGCCGCATGAAGGCGGCCGGCGCCCCCCGCGCGGCGGCGGTGGCCGTCCAGGGCGTGGCCGGCGGCGCGGGCCGGTTCCCCCAGGCCGTCGCCCGGGCCTGCGGGGCCCGCATCCTCACCGGCACCACCGCCCGCTCCCTCCAGCGGCTCCCCGGCGACCGCTGGCGGGTGCGGGCCGTCACCGGCGACGGGGTCCTGACCATGGAGGCGGACGCCGTGGTGCTCGCCCTGCCCGCGTTCGCGGCGGCCGGGCTGCTGCGCCCGCACTCCCCGTCGGCCGAGGCCGAACTGGCGGCCGTCCCGCACGCCTCGACCGCCGTCGTCACCATGGCCTTCTCCCGCGCACGGGCCCGCTTCCTCCCCGAGGGGAACGGCTTCCTGGTGCCGCCGGTCGACGGGCGCACCCTCAAGGCCGCCTCGTTCCTCTCCAACAAGTGGGCCTGGCTGCGCGATGCCGCCCCGGACACCTTCGTACTGCGCGCCTCGGTCGGCCGGATCGGCGAGGACGAACTGCTCGCCCGCCCCGACCGGCACCTGGTCCGCTCGGTCATCACGGAGCTCCACCACGCGGTGGGCCCGATGGGTGAACCCCTCGCCGCCCGCGTGACCCGGTGGGACCGCGGCCTGCCCCAGTACGGCGTCGGCCACCGCGAACGCGTCGCCCGGATCCGCGAGGCCGCCGGGAAGCTCCCGGGGCTGGCGCTGTGCGGAGCGGCGTACGAGGGCGTGGGCGTCGCCGCCTGCGTGGCGACCGGCCGGGCGGCGGCGACGCAGCTCCTGCGCGGCGCCTGACCGGGGAGCGGGGGACACCCCCTGGGTCACTCGTCCCGGAGCGGCCGGGACTGCGGCCCGTCCCGCGGCCCCTCAACCGGCCCGTCCGCCGGCCCGTCCGCCGGCCCGTCCCGCGGCCCCTCCACCAGCCCGTCCGCCGGCAGCGCCGCAGGCTCGCGCCCGGGCCCGCCCGGCGCCTGTCCCGCCGGCTCGTCCCACATCTCCCCCATCAGCTCGCCCAGCAGCTCCGCCGTCCGCGCCAGCGCCGGTGACATCAGGCCCGGCAGCCGCAGGAAGGGCGCCGGGTCCGCGAGGGGCTCGTCCACGAAGTCCGGCTCCGGGAAGTCGGCCGCGCGCTCCGCCGCCTCCAGGTGCCGGAGGTGGACGCAGAAGTCGTGGGCCAGCGCGGCGACCCTGGGGTCGCCCGGCGGGACGTCCGGGTCCGCGAGGGCGTCCATCTCGGCCTCCAGCCGCTCCTGTTCCGCGCGCAGCCTCGGGTTCGCGGCCAGCAGGCGGTGGCCCACGGCCTCTTCGGCGGCCGCCGCCGGGCCCAGCAGGTGCTCGGTCAGCAGCAGCGAGTCCAGGCCGCGCCGGCCGGGCTCCGCCGCTCCCAGCGCCCGCACCACCTCCGGGTCCAGCAGTCCCAGGTCGCTCCCGGCCGCGCGCAGGCGCCGTACGGCCCCACGGCGGGCGCGGATCTCCGCCTCCTGCCGCTCCAGGGAGGCCTCCAGGTCCGCCAGGAGCTCCTCCCGCGAGGACTTTCCCTCCAGGGAGGCCCGTACGTCGTCCAGCGCCAGGCCCAGCTCGGCCATCCGCCGCACCCACACGATGCGGACGATGTCCTCGTAGCCGTACCGCCGCCGGTCGTCGGGACCCCGTTCCGGCTCCGGCAGCAGCCCGATCCGGTGGTAGTGCCGCACGACCCTCGGCGTGGTCCCGGCCAGCTCCGCGGCCTCACCGATCCCGACCCACTGCGCAACGTTCATGGCTCCAGCTGACCACGTGCCGCCGCGGCGCGCACGAACCCGGATGGCTCATCGCACGCGCGGCCCGGCCCGTTCACCCACAAGATGGGTCCATGCCGAGAAACGCCCTGCGGGTCACCGCTGCCGCCGCCCTCGCCGCCGCGCTGCTCAGTACCAGTGCCTGTTCCGACGGCGCAGACAGGGACGAAAGGACCGCGGGCGGCAGCGCCCGGGGCGCCAAGTCCCTGAAGTGGGGGGACTGCGACGCCCCCACGCCCGCCCAGGGCGGCGGTCAGGCGCCGGGCAAGGACTGGCAGTGCGCCACGCTCGACGTGCCCCTCGATTACGCGGACCCCGAAGGAGAAACGATTCCTCTGGCGCTGATCCGGGCCAAGGCCCGCGACCAGAAGAACCGGCTCGGCTCCCTCGTCTTCAACTTCGGCGGCCCCGGCGGCTCCGGCATCACCACCCTGCCCGGCGCCGCCAAGGAGTACGAGGCCCTGCGCAAACGCTACGACCTGGTCAGTTTCGACCCCCGCGGCGTGGGCGGCAGCGCCCCGGTCCGCTGTGAGGACGACAAGCAGCTGGACGCGTACTACGCCACCGACTCCAGCCCGGCCACCCCGGAGCAGGAGAAGATCTACCTCGACGACCTCAAGAAGTACCAGCAGGCCTGCGAGCGCAACTCCGGCAAGGTCCTCCCCCACGTCGGCACCGAGAACGCCGCCCGCGACCTCGACCGCATCCGCCAGGCCCTGGGCGACGAGAAGCTGAACTACTTCGGCATCTCCTACGGCACCGAACTCGGCGGGGTCTACGCCCACCTCTTCCCGAAGAACGTCGGCCGCGCCGTCTTCGACGCCGTCGTGGACCCGACCAAGACCTCCGAGCAGGGGGCCCTCGGCCAGGCCAAGGGCTTCCAGCTGGCCCTCGACAACTGGGCCCAGGACTGCGTGAACCGCGGGGACCAGTGCCGGCTCCAGGGCAGCAACGTCAAGGAGGTCGAGGAGAACATCTCCAAGCTCCAGAAGCAGCTGGCCGCCAAGCCCATCCCGGGCATCGGCGCCCGGCAGCTCACCGAGTCCGCCGCGACCAACGGCATCGCCCAGGCGCTGTACTCGAAGGAGCTGTGGCCGCTGCTCGAAGAGGGGCTGGACGAGGCCCAGGGCGGCCAGGGCCAGCTGCTGATGGCGCTGTCCGATGCGCTCAACGGCCGGGACCAGCAGGGCCGTTACAGCAACATCGGCGCGGCGAACACGGCGATCAACTGCGCCGACTCCAAGGAGCGCTACACGCTGGCGCAGACCAAGGCCAAGCTGGCCGAGTTCCGCGCGGCCTCGCCCGTCTTCGGCGACTTCCTCGGCTGGGCGATGCTGGCCTGCACCGGCTGGCCGGTCCCGGGCGCCTGGGACACCCCGGACGTCTCCGCTCCCGGCGCCGCCCCGATCCTGGTGATCGGCAACACCGGCGACCCGGCCACCCCGTACGAGGGCGCGCGCAAGATGGTCGACCGGCTGGGCCCGGGCGTCGGCGTGGAGCTGACGTACAAGGGGCAGGGGCACGGCGCGTACAACAGCGGCGACACCTGCGTGCAGGAGAAGGTGAACACGTACCTGCTGGACGGGAAGGTGCCGGCGGCGGGCACGGTCTGCACGGCGGCCCCGGGCGGCGGCGAGGAAGCACTCGTCTGACCGCGCGCCCACCCCGCGCGGGTACGCCGAAGGGACCGTACCGCGAGCGGTACGGCCCCTTCGGGGAACTTCCGGTGGACCGGGGTCCGGCAGACCCGGGACCGGGTCTAGTAGACCGGCTTCTCGGGCTCGATCTGGTGGACCCAGCCGATGACACCGCCGCCGACGTGGACCGCGTCCGCGAAGCCCGCGGACTTGAGCACCGCGAGGACTTCCGCACTGCGGACACCCGTCTTGCAGTGCAAGACGATGCGCTTGTCCTGCGGCAGGTCCTGGAGGGCGGTGCCCATCAGGAACTCGCCCTTGGGGATCAGCTTCGCGCCGGGGATCGAGACGATCTCGTACTCGTTGATCTCGCGGACGTCGATGATCTCGATGGGCTCGTCGTTGTCGATCCACTCCTTGAGCTGCTTGGGAGTGATCGTGGAGCCGGCGGCCGCCTCCTGGGCCTCCTCCGACACGACGCCGCAGAAGGCCTCGTAGTCGATGAGTTCCTTGACGGTCGCGTTCGGACCGCAGACCGCGCAGTCGGGGTCCTTGCGGACCTTGACCTGGCGGTACTGCATCTCCAGGGCGTCGTAGATCATCAGACGGCCGACCAGCGGCTCGCCGACACCCGTGAGGACCTTGATGGCCTCGGTGACCTGGATGGACCCGATCGACGCGCAGAGCACGCCCAGCACGCCGCCCTCGGCGCAGCTCGGGACCATGCCCGGCGGCGGGGGCTCCGGGTACAGGCAGCGGTAGCACGGGCCGTGCTCGGACCAGAAGACCGAGGCCTGGCCGTCGAAGCGGTAGATCGAGCCCCACACGTACGGCTTGTTCAGCAGCACGCAGGCGTCGTTGACCAGGTAGCGCGTGGCGAAGTTGTCCGTGCCGTCGACGATGAGGTCGTACTGGCTGAAGATCTCCATCACGTTCTCGGCTTCGAGCCGCTCTTCGTGAAGGACCACGTTCACGTACGGGTTGATGCCCAGCACGCTGTCCCGGGCCGACTCGGCCTTGGAACGGCCGATGTCCGCCTGGCTGTGGATGATCTGGCGCTGCAGGTTCGACTCGTCGACCTCGTCGAACTCCACGATGCCCAGCGTGCCCACGCCGGCCGCGGCCAGGTACATGAGGGCGGGGGAGCCGAGACCGCCCGCGCCCACGGCCAGCACCTTGGCGTTCTTGAGGCGCTTCTGGCCGTCCATCCCGACATCCGGGATGATCAGGTGGCGGGAGTACCGACGGACCTCGTCAACGGTGAGCTCAGCAGCTGGCTCTACCAGGGGTGGCAGCGACACGGGGACTCCGTAGATGGTTAAGTCTTAACGGTGGTTCTCCCCGTAACACTGCCACGCCCTTCTTCATTCCGAGACACCCGGTCCGATCCGCGAGACGATTTCGTCCCAGTACCCGGGCATCGAGGCCCACGGGTCCCGCCCCGGAGTGCCCCGCCGGTCCGTGAACCACACCGTCCCGGCGCCCTGCCAGCGGGCGATCCGGAAGGCCTCCTCCACGTGGCTGCGGGGCACCCCGTGGACCAGGTGGCAGAACCGCTCGGGCGGGTACTCGGAGGTCCACTCCGCCACCTGTGACCAGCGGTAGTCGGCCCAGGCCCCGGAGAACGTGACCAGCTGGTCCGCGGCTTCCGCGTAGCCCGCGTACGGGTGGGTGCCGTGGCCGAGCACGATGCGCATGCCGTCGCCGAGCCCGCGCAGGGTGTCCACGACCCGGCGGACGCCGTCCAGGTCCGCCTTGTCGCAGGGGGTGTCGGCCAGGTAGAAGCCACCCACCCGGTACCAGTCCCGGAAGCGGTGCGCGTCGGACACCAGCTCCCCGAAGGACCGGGTTCCGTCCCGCATCGCGAGATGGCCGAGCAGCCGGGGGGCCGAGGGGCCGGTGCCGCCCGCTTCGCGGAGCCTGGCCGTCGCCTCCGTGCAGTGCGGGTCGGGCCGGCCGCCAGGGCCGTCCGTGACGTTGAGCACGGCCCAGTGCAGCGGGGTCCCCGGCCGGGTCAGTTCCGCCCACTCCACCGGCGCGAGCAGGGGGTGCGCGTAGCCGGGGGCGCCCAGGCCCGTGCGGCCGGCCTCCGTGGCCGCCTCGGCCGCCGCCGGAGTGGTCAGATGCGGCACGCCGCCTCCATCCAGATGTCGGCCAGGGACTCCTCCAGGTTGATCCGGGGCCGCCAGCCGAGCCGGTCGCGGGCCGTGCGCACGTCGGCCTGCTGCCAGGCGCCGCAGCCGTCCGGGTACGGGTAGGGCTGGGGGGCCGCGGCGGCCAGCTGCTCGGCCGTCGCCTCGGAGCGGGGGGAGCCGATGGCGGCGAGGCCGGGCGGGCGGCCGGGGTGGGCGTGCGGCTGCTGCGGCAGGTCGAGCTCGTGCAGGGAGCCGCCGTAGCCGGCGACCCGGGCGAGCACGGCCGCCGCGTCGCGCAGCCGGACCGCGCGGCCGGTGCCGATGTTGACGACGCCCTGGGCGGCGGAGAGGGAGGCCGCGTGGACGGCGCGCGCGACGTCCCGTACGTCCACGAAGTCGCGCTGTACGCCGAGTCCGCTGAGCTTGAGCTCACCGTCTCCGGACTGCATGGCGCGCCGCATGGCCTCGGCGAGCCGGCCGAGCGGGGATCCGGCGGGGGTGCCGGGTCCGACGGGCGAGAAGATCCGCAGGACGACGGCGTCCAGCCCCGAGCCGAGCACCAGCTCGGTCGCGGCCAGCTTGCTGACGCCGTACGGTCCGCCGGGTCTCGGGACGGCGTCCTCGGCCGTGGACGAACCGGGCTGGCTGGGCCCGTACTCGGCGGCGCAGCCGAGCTGGACGAGCCGGGCCCCGCAGCCGCTGCGGCGCAGGGACTCGCAGATGGTGGCCACGGCGACGGTGTTGTGGCGGGTCAGTTCCCTGGCGCCGCCGCGGGTGGCGCCCGCGCAGTTGATGACGACACCGGGGTGGACGGCGTCGAGGAACCGGGTGAGGGCGCCGGGACTGCCGGTGGCGAGGTCGAAGCGGACGTCCGCGTCGTCTCCGCGGCCGAGCGCGGTGAGCTGGACGGCCGGGTCGGCGAGCAGCCGGTCCGCGACGTAGCGGCCGAGGTATCCGTTGGCTCCGATCAGCAGCACCCTCATCGCGCGGCCCCTTGGTTGTTCGGCTGGCCGGTCATCCTGTTTCTCCTTGGGTGGTGGGGTCGATATGGGGGTACGGCGCTCCGGTGTCGGCTCCGAAGGGCTCAGGGGCGCGCGTGTGCGGAGGCACGGGTCAGCGCGCGGACGGCGTGTACGAGGAGTCCCGCCACGGCGGCGAGCGCCGCCGCCGGAACCGGGACGAGCGCGAGGGCCAGGGCCGCGGCCACGGGCGCGCGGTGTGCGCCGTGCCCGAGCAGCAGCCGGGTGAGGAAGAGCAGCACCGCGAGCGGCACGGCGGCCGCCAGTGGTGTTCCGGCGAGCGCGGCCGCCCCCGTGGCGGCCGCGGCGAAGCCGGCGACGGTCCCGGCCAGCAGCGGCCGGACCCCGTCGGCGAAGTCCTCCAGGGCCCGGCTCCCGGCGAGCCTGCGCCGGGCCCTGGCCGCGAAGGCGGCGCCGGCCAGGTGCCCGGGGGCCACGGCCAGCGCGAGTGCGACACCGAGGGCGGGGCCGTGCCGGTGGACGGCCCAGCCGACGGCGGCCGCCGCGAGCAGGTGGAGCAGGCCGGGGAACCGCCCCCCGGCGGTCCGCCCGGGCCACACCAGCGCGGCGACGGTGGCCACCACCGCGGCGGGGCCGGCCCAGGGGACCCCGGCGGCGGCCGTTGCGAGCGCGAGGGCTCCGGGCAGTACGGCGTACCCGAGCCCGCGCAGCACGGCCGGCGTGGCGGCGCCGGCCGTGGGCGGGGCGGGGGTGGCCTCCCCGCGCGGGGTCCGGGCGTACAGCTCCTCGGCGAGGGAGAAGACGTCCCGGTGGCGGAAGCGTGCGGCGGTGCGGTCGGTGATGCCGTGGGCCTCCAGCCCGGCCGCGATCTCCAGCGGGTCCACGGCCCGTTCGCACAGGGCCCGGTGGCGGTGTATCAGGGCCTTGACCGGGTCTCCGGCGGGCCTGCGCCGCGGGGCGGCCGGGGCGGCTTCGTCGACGCTGGTGCCGGTCATACCGCGGCCTCCGTGCTCGGAACGTGAGCCGGCCCCTCGGCCGGCTCTGCGGGTGCCTGGGCCCCGGCGGGCTCCGCGTGCAGGCGCGCGGCGGGATCCGCGTACCGGCCCACCACGGCATCCGTGTCCGCGCCCGCGACGGGATCCGCGTACCGGCCCACGGCGGGATCCGGGTGCGCGCCCACGGCGGGATCCGCGTACCGGCCCACCACGGGATCCGCGTGCGCGCCCGCGGCGGGCTCCGCGTGCGGGCTCGCCACGGGCGCCGCGAGCGGGCCGGCCTGCGGGTCCGTCACGGACGCCCAGGTCGGCGTGGTCCAGTGCCCGGGGATGCGGGCCTCGGGGGGCTGGGCGAAGGGGACCTCTCCGCCGGGCCGGGCCGGGCCGTGGGCGAGCAGCCGCAGGTAGCTCGCCCGGAAGGCCTCGACGTTCTGCTCGACGGTGAAGAGCTCCAGGGCCCGCGCCCGGCCGGCCGCGCCGAGGCGCTGCGCCCGCTCGGGGTCCCGCAGCAGCGACAGGCAGGCGTCCGCGAGGGCCCGGGGGTTGCGGGGCGGTACGACGAGCCCCGTACCGCCGATGACCTCACAGACGGCGCCCACGTCGGTGGAGACGGTGGCCCGGCCGCAGAACATCGCCTCGGCCAGGGTGATCGGGAAGCCCTCGATCACCGAGGACAGCACGACCACCCGCCCGGCCCCGTACGCCTCGGCCGTGGACGGCGCGTCGGGTCCGCCGATCTCCTCGAAGGTGACGGGGCTCTCGCCCACCGTGACCGCGTCGGCGGCCTCGTCGGGGAACAGCTGCGCGGCGAGCGAGCGGCAGTCGGCCAGGTACTCGACGGCCGCGGCTCCCGGGGCCACGGCCGTGGCGAAGATCCGCAGCCGGGTCTGCGGTGCGGCCCTGCGCACCTCGGCGAAGGCGTGCAGCAGGGCGATCAGGTCCTTGGCGGGCTCGATCCGGCCCACCCACACCAGCGTGTCCGGGTCCCCGCACTCCGGGTCCTCCCCGACGGTGGCGAATCGGTCCGCCTCCATCCCGGGGTAGACGGTGCGCACCCGCTCCCGCGGGGCCCCGCAGCGCTCCTGCCAGCGGCGGGCGTGCGCGTTCCCGGGGGTCAGCAGGTCGGCCCGGGCGTAGATCTCGCCGGCCAGCCGGATGTGGAAGGCGGCCAGGAGTCCGCGTACGGCGGGCCGTTCGTCCTCGGAGTGCTCCAGGTAGTGGGCCCGGAGCTGGACCCCGTACTCGGTGACCAGCAGCGGTACCCCGAAGAAGCGTTTGGCCAGCAGTCCGGGGACGGCCGCCACCCCGCCCGCGGCGGCGTGGCACACGTCGACCCGGCCGAGCTCCTCGTACCAGTCGAGGGACAACGGGCGCAGTGCGCACTCCAGCTGGTCCACGAACTCCAGCAGGTCCCGCACCTGCGCCCCCTGTACGGCACGGCTCGCGCCCGGCGCCCGGCAGGCGGACTCCGCGGCCCGGACCGCGGTCTCGGAGCGCAGCGCGGCGTACATCCCGCCCTGCTCACGGGCGAGTTCGGCCAGCCCGTACAGCCCGGCCGCGAAGGGCTCGGCCTCGGCGGCGCAGATCCCGCGGACCAGGTCCTTGAAGCAGGCGGCGAAGCGTCGGCGTTCGCGGCGGGAGTACGTGCGCCCGTCGTCGGCGGGTGCCCACAGCGGGGCGGTCCGCACCCGTGTGACGTGCTGCGGGAGCGGTAACCGGCCGCGCTCCTCCTGCTCGGCGCTGCGGCTCAGCGCGTACAGCTCGAACTCGTGCTGCGGCAGCCCGCGCACGAGCCGGTCGCACCACAGCCTGGCTTCTCCCGTCGCATACGGATAACCACCTTCCGTGAGCAGTCCGATCCGCACGAGTGGCACCCCCGATCTCCCGTTACAGGCGGCCTCCGTCGGTCCGGTGACCCGCTGCGGAAGAACTCAAGCGGATACGCCGAAGGCGCGACGGACGGTTGTCCGTCGCGCCACCGGAAGGGGTGAAGAGTCGTAACTTTCCCGTACGGTTCGCGTTCGGGCACGCTAGGAAGGGCCTACGGCCCGTGCCACCGGCCCGGACCGGCTACGCGTACACCTCCTGGCGCGTCGAGCGCCGCAGGGCGGCGAGCGCGGGGTCCAGGGCCGGGACCGCGGAGAGCAGCCGGCGGGTGTAGGGGTCGCGCGGGCGCTCGTAGATCTCGTCCACCGCGCCCTCCTCGACGATCAGGCCGCCGCGCATCACCGCCACCCGGTCGCTGACCTGCCGGACCACCGCGAGGTCGTGCGCGATGAAGACGAGCGCGATGCCGAGCTCCCGCTGGAGTTCCGCCAGCAGGGCGGTGACCTGCGCCTGGGTGGTGACGTCGAGGGCGGAGACCGGCTCGTCGCAGACGATCAGGCGGGGGCGGGGCGCCAGGGCGCGGGCGATGCCGACGCGCTGGCGCTGGCCGCCGCTGAACTCGTGCGGGTAGCGGTCGTAGTGCCCGGGCTCCAGCCCGACCCGCTCCAGGAGCTCCCCGACCCGGGCCCGGATCGCGCTCCCGTCCCGTTCTCCGGCCGCGCGCAGCGGGTCCGCGACGGACTCGCCGACCGAGCGGCGCGGGTTGAGGGAGGACACCGGGTCCTGGAAGACCATCTGGACGCCGGCCGGGATGCCGCTCCCCTCCTCGCCCGCGTGCCGGACCTGCCCGGAGCTGGGTTCCAGGAGCCCGACGAGCATCCGGCCGAGGGTGCTCTTGCCGCTGCCGCTCTCCCCGACGATGCCCAGCGTCTCCCCGGCCCGCACGGCCAGCGAGACCCCGCCGACGGCGGTGACGGCCCGCTTGCCCCGGCCGAACTCCCGCCGCAGCGAGAAGGCTTCGACGACGGGGGCCGGCTCGGTGGATGCCACCCGCAGCCGGGCGGCGCGCGGCGCGTCCAGCCGGGGCACGGCCGCGAGCAGGTCCCGGGTGTACCCGTGGCGGGGCTCGGCCAGCACCCGGCCGACGGGGCCGCGCTCCACCGCCCGGCCGTCGCGCATGACCAGCAGCTCGTCGACGCTCTCCGCCGCGACGCCGACGTCGTGGGTGACGAGCAGCAGCCCCAGGCCCCGCTCCTCGCGCAGCCCGTGCAGCAGGTCGAGGATCTGCGCCTGGACGGTGACGTCGAGGGCGGTGGTCGGCTCGTCGGCGATGAGCAGCCGGGGTTCGCAGGCCAGGGCCATGGCGATGAGGGCGCGCTGGCGCATGCCCCCGCTGAACTCGTGCGGCCTGGCGCGGGAGCGGCGGGCGGCGTCGGGGATGCCGACCCGGTCGAGCACCTCGACCGCCCGGGCCCGGGCGGCGCGCCGCGAGACGTCGGCGTGGATCCGGTACACCTCCGCGATCTGGTCGCCGATCGCGTGGTACGGGTCGAGGGAGCTGAGCGGGTCCTGGAAGACCATCGCGGCCGTCCCGCCGCGCAGGGCGCGCAGCTGCGCCGCGGAGGCGGCGCCCACGTCGGTGCCGCCCACCCGGACGGTGCCGGTCAGGCGGGTGCCCGTGCCGTGGTGCAGCCCCAGCAGGGCGGCCGCCACGGTGGACTTGCCGCTGCCCGACTCGCCGACGATGCCCAGGGCGCGGCCGCTCTCCAGGGTCAGCGAGACCCCGTCCACGGCCCGTACGTACTCCCCAGGGCGGCCGACCGGGAAGTCGACCACGAGGTTGCGTACGTCCACCAGCGGACCTGCCGGCAGGTCGGTCGGATCCTGTGCGTTCGTCATGACAGGGCCACCCTTCGGTCCGCGACGGCGTACAGCAGATCGGCCACGGCTCCCGCGACCACGACGGCCGTGCCGATGGCCAGGATGACGCCCACCACCACGGGCAGGTCGATCACGCGCACCCCGTCGATCAGCGTCTTGCCGAGTCCGGGGATGCCGAAGAGCGACTCGGTCAGCACGGCGCCGCCGATCATCGTCCCGAAGTCCACGGCGCTGAGCGCGATCACCGGTGCGACCGCCCCGCGCAGCGCGTGCCGGGTGACGACGGCCCGCTCCCCCACGCCGTAGGCGCGGAAGGTCCGGATGTGGTCCTCGGCGAGGGTCTCCAGGGTGGAACTGCGTGTCAGCCGCGCGTACTTGGCGCTTTCGACGAGGCCGAGCGTGACCCACGGCAGGAGCAGGTTCCAGGCCCACTGCTCGGGGTCCTCGGTCAGCGGCACGTACGTCGGGAAGGGCAGCCACTGGAGGTAGGCGCAGACGCTCATGAGCAGGAGCAGGCCCAGGATGAAGACGGGGGTGCCGGTCCCGGCGAGCGTGAGGACGGTCAGCGCCCGTTCGGTGAGGCCGCCGCGGCGCAGCGCGGACAGCAGTCCGGTGCCGACGCCGACCACCAGCCAGATCACCAGTGCTCCCAGCGCGAGGGAGAGGGTGGCGGGCAGACGCTCCAATATCAGCTCGGTGACCTGCTGGTCGTTCTGGTACGAGAATCCCAGGCAGGGCGCGTCGCAGTGCAGGACGAGCCCGGCGCCGCCGGAGTAGTCGCGGCCGGCCAGCAGCCCCTGGAGGAAGTGCAGGTACTGCGTGAACGCCGACGCGTCGAGCCCGAGCTGTGCGCGCACCTGGGCGATCTGCGCAGGGTTGCAGCGCTCCCCGCAGGCGAGCCGGGCGGGGTCGCCGGGGGCGAGGTAGAAGAGGGCGTAGATGAGGACGGACAGGGTGAGCAGCACGAGCAGTGCGCCGCCGGTCCGTTTGAGCACGAAGAGGGTCACTGCTTGCGCTCCTTTCTGGTGCCGACCCGCAGGCGGGAGCCTTCGCGCGGGTCGAGGGCCGTGCGGACGCCGTCGCCGAGCACGGTGAAGGCGAGCACGGTGACGAAGAGCAGCCCGGCGGGGAGCAGGACGTAGGCGGGGTCGGCGCGGAACCAGGTCTGGGCGCTGGACAGCATCTGTCCCCAGGAGGGGGTGGGCGGTCTCACGCCGACGCCGAGGAAGGACAGCGAGGCCTCGGCCACCATGGCGGTGGGGACCTTGATCGCGGCGAAGGTGATGACGGGCGCGCCCAGCGAGGGCAGCAGTTCGCGGCGGGCGATCCGCAGCGTGCTGTTGCCGGAGAGCCGGGCCGCGTCCACGAACGCCAGGTCGCGCAGGGCGAGGGTCTGGGCGCGCACCATCCGCGCGACGCCGCCCCAGTCGAGCAGTCCGATGATCAGGATCAGCAGCAGCGGCCGCGGGAAGTCGGGCGGGACCACGGCGGTGAGGGCGATGCCGAGCACCAGCATGGGCAGGGCGATCATCACATCGGTGAACCGGCCGATGAGCTGTCCCACGAAGCGGTTGCCGAGGGCGGCGGCGAGCCCGGCCGCCACCCCGACGGCGGTCTGTACGGCGGTGGCGCCGAGGGCGACGAGCAGGGAGATCCGGGCGCCGTAGACGAGCCGGGTGAACAGGTCACGGCCGGAGCCCGGTTCGACCCCGAGCCAGTGGTCGCCCGAGATGCCGCCGAAGGAGCCGGTCGGGACCCCGCCGCGCGCGGAGTCGACGAGCTCGTCGTGGTACGCGTTGGGGTCCTGGCCGGTGAGCTGGGCCAGCAGTGGTGCGGCGAGGGCGAGCAGGACGAGGAGCGCCAGGACGGCGGCCGCGGCCACGGCCGAGGGCCGTCCCCGCAGCCGCCGCCAGACCTGCCGCCCGGCGCCCGGGCCCGGGGCGGGTGCCCCGGGCGCGGGCGCCGACCGGTCTGCGAGGAGCGTCACTTGACCGATACCTGCGAGATGTCGAGCACGCCGGTCCAGTCGCTGATCACGACGTTCTTGACGGCCTTGCCGACGAGCCGCTTGTAGACCGGGTGGAAGAGCGGCACGGTCAGGGCCTGCTCGCCGATCTTCTTGTCGAGCGCCCCCCAGCGCTTGCCGGCTTCCACCAGGTCGGTCAGCTTGGCGATCTCGTCGACCTCGGCGTTCACGGCCGGGTCGTCGAGCTGGGCGTGGTTGTAGTTGGAGCCGTTGGTGACGATCTGCCGGCCGTCGAAGATCGGCGCCAGGAAGGGGGCGCCGGAGGGCCAGTCGGCGCCCCAGCGGGAGAGGAAGAACCCGGGGGTGTTCTTGGCGTCCCAGCGCCTCTCGTTGAAGGCGTTGTTCTCCAGGCCCTCCAGCTTGACGGTGATGCCCGCGGCGGACAACGCCTGCTGGACGGCGGTGGCGACCTCGGGGCTGGTCTGCCGGTTCTGCGCGGTGGAGTGGGTCAGGGTGATGCTGATGCCGTCGGGGAAGCCCGCCTCCTTGAGCAGCTCCTTCGCCTTGGCCGCGTCACCGGTCTTGCCGGCCGGGAAGTGGTCGTACTTGGTGAAGCCGAAGGCCTGCTGTTCGGGCAGGAAGGTGGTGGCCGGCTCGGCCAGCGCGGAGCCGCCGGCGGCGTTGATCACGCTGGTGCGGTTGATCGCGTACGAGATGGCCTGGCGCACCTTCGGGTTGTCGAAGGGGGCCACCTTGGGGTTGAAGGCCAGGTAGTTGACGTAGCCGAAGTGGCCGGTGCCGACCCGTGCGGCCAGTTCGTTCTTCTCGGCGGAGTCGCCGATCCGGGCGAGCTCGGCCGGGCCGAGGTTGGTGTCGGTGGTGACGGCTGCCGCGTCGGCGCCGGAGCTGGTGGTCAGGCGCTGGTTGATGACCGCGGAGTCGAGGCCGGAGCGGACGTCGATCTTGTCGGGGTAGGCCTTGCGCTCCTCGTCGGTCTTCTCGTCCCAGTGCTCGTTGCGCTCCAGGGTGAGGTGCTCGCCGTCGTTGTCGTTCTTGACGACCTTGTACGGGCCGGAGGAGAAGGGGTGCTCCTCGTACCTGACCCCGGTGTCCTTGGCCTTGGGGACGGGCGCGAACTGGGTCTGGGTGGCGAGGAAGGGGAACTCGCCCTCGGGCTTGCGCAGCTTGAAGGTGATCGTCTTCGCGTCGGGCACGAGGATGGAGTCGAGGCCCTTGCCGCCGTCCTTGTAGGGGCCCTCGTACGTCTCGCCGCCGACGAGCCAGTCCCGCAGGTACGGGGCGCCGCCCGACAGTTCGGCGGCGAAGGAGCGCTCGATGCCGTACTTGATGTCGGCGGTGGTGATCGGGGTGCCGTCCTCGTACTTCAGCCCGTCCTTGAGGGTGTACGTCCACTCCGTGGCGTCGGCGTTGGGCTTGCCGGTGTCGGTGGCCAGGTCGGGCACGACCTTGGCGCCGGCCGGGCCGTCCTCGCGGTTGCGGGTGGTGAGGGTGCGGAACACCAGCGAGGGAACGTTTCCGCCGCCCGAGGTGTAGAGCCGCGCCGGGTCGAAGTCGGTCTGCGGCTCGTTGTTGAGGACGGTGAGGGTGCCGCCCTTCTGGGGTGCGCTGCCGGCGGCGCCGGGCTTGTCGCCGGAGCCGGCCTTGTCCGCCGCGTCCTTGGGCCCGCAGGCGGCGGCGCCCCCGGCCAGTACGAGGCTGACGGCGACCGCGGCCACGCGGCGCGATATGTGGGACTGACGGAGCATGGGAAGAGGGACCTCTCGGCGTGGGGCGGAACGGGAGAAAGCCACGCGAGGGGCAGCCGCCGGGGATCACACCGGTGGAAGTCCGGGAGTCCGGGAGTCCGAAAATCCAGGGGTCCAGGGGTCCGGGGGTCCGGGGGGTGAACGATCACGCCACACGGTGTCGGATCGACGAATGGCCGCGCCTGCGGGCGGATGCACCCGGGCGCGGCGGAACACAGGGAAACGGTGTCGCGCGCTCAGGCAGGCGTCAGCGACAGAAGATGTCGGCCACGCTGTGCGCGGCCACACCGAGGAGCGCCAGCTCGATGGCGGCGCTCGCGGCGGTGGTGTGGCGGTGCGACATGCGGAGAACAATTACCGACCATCGGACACCTTGTCAACGCCGGCACTCAACTCCCGGGGAACACCCACGGGTTGGGCTTGCACTGGATGTTGTCGATGTCGAGGGACTTCGTCTGCTGCTGCATGATCGGCGCGAGCTCGCCCGGGGTCCGGCAGTTCACGTGCCCGTGTCCGAGCCGGTGTCCGACCTCGTGGTTGATGAGCATCTGCCGGTACGCGAACATCTGGTCGGCGCCGTAGGTCGGGGAGCCCTGCGCCCAGCGGAAGGCGTTGATCATCACGCGCTCGGTGGCGGCGGAATCGCAGGAGACGTTGTCGACGGTGGTGTCCAGACCGGACTTCGCGCACCAGGTGCCGGTGGTCCCGGGACTGGCGAGCGTGATCACGAAATCGGTTTCCCCGCCCGGTACACGCTCGAAGGTCATCGCGCCGCCGTGGGCCCAGCTGCGCGGGTCGTTGAGGGTGCGGTGCACGGCCTCCGCGAACAGCTGCGCGTCCAGGCCCAGCCCCTGCTCCACGTCGACCCGGTAGTGCCAGATCTTGCCCTTGCCCGGCGCCTTGGCCACCCCCGGCACGGTGTCGAAGGCACCCGGGCCGGTCAGCTTCGCGTCGATCGGCAGCTGCTGGGCCATCTTCTGTTCGTACGTCAGCTCCACCGGCGCCGGGGCCGGCCCGTCGGGTTTGGTGCGGTCGTCGGAGCGGGAGGCGGCGGACTGGCCGGGGACGGCGCGGCCCTGGCTGTCGTCGGGACCCGCCTGCACGTTGGCCTTGTCGGAGCCGCCCTCGGTGGCCACCTGCCCGGCCACCACGACGGCGAGCACGGTGGTGACGGCCGCGGCGGCCATTCCGGTGTACGTACGGATCTTCGAGCCGCGCCCGGTGGCCGGCCGCTCGGCGCCGGCGGGGGCCGGTCCGGGCTCGGCCAGGGGCATCCGCGGCCCGGGGATCCGGCGGTGCGAACCGGTGGACGTGAGGGGGTCGGCGGGGGCCCGGCCCGCCGGATCGGGCGTTGCCGGCTGCGGGACGGTGATCCGCGGGAAGCCGACCGCGGGGGTGCCGAAGGCCGGGGTGTCGCTGTCCCGCACCGGCGCGGCCGCGGACCGGGCGCGCGGTACCCCGCGCCAGTCGCCGTACACGGCGCCGCCGCCGGTGTCGGTGACGGGGCCTGCGCCCCAGGCACCGCCCGGCTCGCGCTGCTCGGGATGCCCGGCGGGCCGTCGGTGCGGCGCGGCGGGCGGGGTGGGCGCGGCGGGCGCGTACCCCCGGTGGGCGACGGTGGGTTCGGGTGACGGTCCGCCACCGGGGCGGCCCTCGTGGAGGGGGCGCTGGTTCCGGAGGTACGGGGTGAGCCTGCGGTAGGGCGCGGGGCCCCCGTGCGACGGCGGACCCCCGTGCGGGGCGGCGCTCTCGTACGGCGCCGGACTCTCGTACGGCGTGCGCCCCTCGCGCGGGGCGGCGCTCTCGTACGGCGTGCGCCCCTCGTACGGCGCGGAGCCCTCGTGGAGCGCCGGGCCCTCGTAGGACGCGGGTTCCTCGTACGGCGCGGGTTCCTCGTACGGCGCCGGAGCCCGGTGGGGCGGCTGGGTCCCGTACGCCGCGAAGGCCTCGTACGGGGCCACGGGCTCCGCCGGCGGCGCGGGCCGCTCGGGGGCGGAGTCCTTGCGACTATGTCGTCCCACGCGCCTCAGCCTCTGCCGTCTTCTTCGGTTCGTGCCGTGTCCTGTGTGTCCCGCAGCAGTTCGCGGAACGCCGCGGCCACCACTTCGGGGTACTCCATCATCGCCACGTGCCCGGCCTCCGGCAGGCACAGCAGCCGCGAACCCCGGAAGGCCGCGGCGGCCTTGCGCGCCATACGGTACGAGACCAGTTGGTCCCGCCCACCGTAGACCAGCAGGACCGGCGCGAGCACCCGCTGCGCCTGCTGCCACAGCCCGTGCTGCCCGCCGAGGGTGTAGGCGTCCACGATCCCGCGCGAGGAACGGGTCATCGCGTCCCAGAAGTACGGGAGCGCCATCCGCCGCTCCATCTCCTCGACCGCGGCCCCGAATCCCTCGGGTGTCACCCGGGAGGGGTCCCCGTAACAGAGGACCGTCACCCCCCGGGTGCGCTGCTCGGCGGTGAGCCCCCGCGTGAGGCGCCCGAACAGCCCCGCCATGCCCGGCACCGCCAGCAGGGCGGTGGGCACCGCCGACCGCTGCACGCGCAGTTCGGGCAGCGCGGGCGAGACCAGGGTCAGGCTGCGCACCAGGTCGGGACGGACGGCCGCGACCCGGGTGGAGACGGCCCCGCCGAGGGAGTTGCCGAAGAGGTGCACCGGCCCGCGGTCGGCCGCGTCGAGGTGCCGGATGACCGCACGGGCGAAGGCGGTGAGCGAGTAGTCCCGGTCGGCGGGCGGCGGGGACCAGCCGAATCCGGGCAGGTCCAGGGCCTCCCCGTCGACCTGGTCGGCCAACTCCCTCATGAGCTCGGACCAGTTCTGCGAGGAACCGCCGAGCCCGTGGACGAACAGCGCGGGCGGCAGCCCCTCCCGCGCGGCGGGCCGGAAGCGCACGTTCAGCTCCAGGCCGGGCAGCCGGGCCGTGCGCAGTTGCTCCCCTTCGGCCACCCGGACGGCTCCCACCTGGGAGGACACCTCGGGGGTGGACCGCACACCCGGCAGCTCGGTCGAAGACATGGGGCAATGTTACGAGACGATCACGCCCGGCCCCCTGTGTTCGCGGTCACAAGACCGCCTGGCGGCGTAACCGCAATCCTCCTAGGCTCGTAGTGAAATACGAGCGAAGGCGAGGGGAGCGCGATGACTGTCGACCCTGCGGAGCCGGACACCTTCCACGAGCAGCTTCCGGAGATCACCGACCCGGAGACGCCCGAGGCGGATGCCGCGGAGCAGCACATCGAGTTGCAGCCCGTCGAGGACGATCCGGTCACCGGGGTGGACCGCGGCGAGGCCGCCGACGGGGACGCCGCCGAGCAGGCACGGGTCGTCCCGCTGGACGAGGACGACTACCGCTGACCGGGACCGATGGGCGCTGACCAGCGGGTCAGGGTGGTCCGCACAGCGAGAAAACTCGGCTTGAACCCACCAGATTCGGTTACCGAAAAGTACGATGGCGGCGCGGCGCAGAGCGCACTGTGTTCTTAGAGAAAGTGGGAGGCGGCGTGACAGCCATCGAGCAGACGGAGGCAGCGCGTCCCCGGGGCACGCGACTGCCGCGCCGAGCCCGGCGCAACCAGCTTCTGGGTGCTGCCCAGGAGGTTTTCGTGGCGCAGGGCTACCACGCCGCCGCCATGGACGACATCGCGGAGCGTGCCGGGGTCAGCAAGCCGGTCCTCTACCAGCACTTCCCGGGCAAGCTCGACCTGTACCTGGCCCTCCTGGACCAGCACTGCGAGGCCCTGCTGCAGGCGGTGCGCACGGCGCTCGCGTCGACGAACGACAACAAGCTGCGCGTGGCGGCGACGATGGACGCCTACTTCGCCTACGTCGAGGACGAGGGCGGCGCCTTCCGGCTGGTCTTCGAGTCGGACCTGACGAACGAGCCCGCGGTGCGCGAGCGCGTCGACCGGGTCTCGCTCCAGTGCGCCGAGGCCATCTCGGACGTCATCGCGGAGGACACCGGCCTGTCGAAGGACGAGTCGATGCTGCTGGCCGTGGGCCTGGGCGGCGTCTCGCAGGTCGTGGCCCGGTACTGGCTGTCGAGCGAGAGCCCGGTCGCCCGGGACACCGCGGTCGGCCTGCTGACCTCGCTCGCCTGGCGCGGTATCGCCGGCTTCCCGCTGCACGGTACGGAGGGCTGACGCCCCGCGGCCGGCGGCGGGCTGTTCGCTGCGAGCATGTCCGCCACGAGCCGATCGTGTCCCCTTGCCGGGCTAATGTGGACCGCGTACGGCGCGGCTGATCGCGCGAACCGGATCGTCGGAGGGACAAAGCCGTGGAGGTCAAGATCGGCGTGCAGCACGCACCCCGGGAGATCGTGCTGGAGAGCGACCTGAGCGCGGAGGAGCTGGAGAGCATCGTGGCCGCCGCGCTGTCCGGTACGGCGCCGCTGCTGAGCCTCACCGACACCAAGGGCCGCAAGGTCCTGGTGCCGTCCGACCGCCTGTCGTACGTCGACCTGGGCGAGCCGAGCACGCGCAAGGTGGGCTTCGGCGCGCTCTGAGCGCGGAGAACCGAAGCTCCGGCAACGGACGAGAACGGCCCGGCGGTTGCATACGCCGGGCCGTTTCCCTTTGTTCCGCTTCGGGTAGGAGCGCAGTACTGCAACCCGATAACGCCCTGACGTACGGGAAGGGACATCATGCTGCTGATGGAAGCGCTCGGCTCCGGTCTGCTGGGCCTCGCCCTGGCCGGGGCGGCGGTGCGCACGCTCGCGACGCGGCTGCCGTCCTCCAGAGCGGTCCTGATCAGCGGGGTCGCCGGGGCCCTCTTCGGGGCCTACCTCACGCACATGTCGCTGGGTCCGGGGCACAACACCCTGGCGGCGACCCTGATCGGCGGGGGCCTGGTGGCCGTCGTCGTGCTCTCGCTGCTGCTGCGCCCCGCCGCCCGCACCGGAAGGCCGCCCCGGCGGACTCCGTTTTCGGTCCCGTCCTGAGGCGGACCGGTCCGCGGAAGCCGGCGACGCGGGCGACGCGGGCCAGGCCCGGTAGCGGAGAGGTCCAGTAGCGCGGCCCCCGGCGCGGAGTGGTTTCCGTGCCGGGGGCCGGGTGCGTCTGCCGTGGATCGGGCCGCTCAGGCCGCGAGGCCGAGGGCCGCCATCCGCTTGGTGTGCGCCTTGGTGATCCGGGTGAACATCTCGCCGACGGCCGCCAGGTCGAAACCGGCCGCCATGCCGTCCACACCGCCGACCAGCATGGTGGACAGCGCGTCGCGCTCCGCGACGACCCGCTGGGCCTGCGAGAGCGCCTCGCCCATCAGCCGGCGGGCCCACAGCGCGAGCCGTCCGCCGACGCGCGGGTCGGCCTCGATCGCGGCGCGCACCTTCTCGACGGCGAAGCCGCCGTGGCCCGTGTCGTCGAGCACTCCGACGACGAGGGCACGGGTGTCGGTGTCGAGGTGGGTGGCGACCTCACGGTAGAAGTCACTGGCGATGGAGTCGCCGACGTAGGCCTTGACCAGGCCTTCCAGCCAGTCCGACGGGGCGGTCTGGCGGTGGAAGTCGTCGACGCCCTTCGCGAAGGGCTCCATCGCGGCGGTGGGCTCGGCGTCGATCGCCGCGAGCCGGTCGCGCAGCCGCTCGAAGTGGTGGAACTCGGCGGAGGCCATCTTCGCGAGCTCGGCCTTGTCACCGAGGGTGGGCGCGAGCTTCGCGTCCTCGGCGAGGCGCTCGAAGGCCGCCAGCTCGCCGTACGCCAGCGCGCCGAGCAGGTCCACGACGGCGGCCCGGTACTGCGGCGAGGCCGAGGCGGTCGCCCAGTCCTGGGCGGCGATTCCGGCCGCCTCGGCGGGGGTGCTGTCGTCGGCGGGAGATGCGTTTTCTACGGTCGACATGCTCCGCACAATAGCCCGCCGAAAGGGCGGGCTGGGCACGGCCTATAGCCCCTCGCGGCCTGCGTAAACGCGACTACCAGGTGAATTCACCCAACACACCTGCGCGATTCCGGGGTACAGTGGTAATGCGCCTGCCGAATACTCGGCGGGCCATCCCGAATGAGGATGCCCGGTCGGTGGCCCGATCGGCTCCAACCCGACCGCCCTCTGTGTGGCGCGTGCGTTCATGCGTACCGCCTGCACGAGGGGCCCCCTCAGCGGCAGAAGCCCTTGAGCGAAGGCTAGTGGTCCCGCGCAGCTTCGTACGACCCGCCCGAACCTGGGCGGGCGCAGTACTGCAAGCCCGGCACGGTACGACCCCCTTCGCCGCCTCGCGCCGCGTCTCACAGAAGAGGCAGCACCCTGACTACGTTCCGAGACCTCGGGATCTTTCCCGAGACGGCCGAGGCCCTTGAGGCCGTCGGCATCGTGTCCCCCTTCCCGATCCAGGAGATGACCCTTCCCGTCGCCCTCTCCGGCACGGACGTCATCGGCCAGGCGAAGACCGGTACCGGCAAGACGCTCGGTTTCGGCCTTCCGCTGCTGGAGCGGGTCGTCGTCCCCGCGGACGTCGAGGCCGGCCGGGCGAAGCCCGAGCAGCTGACCGACGCTCCGCAGGCCCTCGTGGTGGTTCCGACCCGCGAGCTCTGCACCCAGGTCACCAACGACCTTCTGACCGCGGGCAAGGTCCGCAACGTCCGCGTCCTCGCCATATACGGCGGCCGCGCGTACGAGCCCCAGGTCGAGGCGCTCAAGAAGGGCGTCGACGTCATCGTCGGCACCCCGGGCCGCCTCCTGGACCTGGCCGGGCAGAAGAAGCTCGACCTCTCCCACGTCAAGGCCCTGGTCCTCGACGAGGCCGACGAGATGCTCGACCTGGGCTTCCTGCCCGACGTCGAGAAGATCATCAACTACCTGCCGCCGAAGCGTCAGACCATGCTGTTCTCGGCGACCATGCCGGGCGCGGTCATCGGCCTGGCCCGCCGGTACATGACGCAGCCGACGCACATCCGCGCCACGTCCCCCGAGGGCGAGGGCGTGACCGTCGCCAACATCAAGCAGCACGTCTTCCGTGCGCACAACATGGACAAGCCGGAGCTCGTCTCCCGCATCCTCCAGGCCGACGGCCGTGGCCTCGCCATGATCTTCTGCCGTACCAAGCGCACGGCGGCCGACATCGCCGAGCAGCTGGAGAAGCGCGGCTTCGCGTCCGGCGCCGTCCACGGCGACCTGGGCCAGGGCGCCCGCGAGCAGGCGCTGCGCGCGTTCCGCAACGGCAAGGTCGACGTGCTGGTGTGCACCGACGTCGCCGCGCGCGGTATCGATGTCGAGGGTGTCACCCACGTCATCAACTACCAGGCGCCCGAGGACGAGAAGACCTTCCTGCACCGCGTGGGCCGCACCGGCCGCGCGGGCAACAAGGGCATCGCCGTCACGCTGGTCGACTGGGACGACATCCCGCGCTGGCAGCTGATCAACAAGGCGCTGGAGCTGGACTTCCACGACCCGGTCGAGACGTACTCCACGTCCCCGCACCTGTTCGAGGAGCTGAACATCCCGGCCGGCACCAAGGGCATCCTGCCGCGCGCCGAGCGCGTGCGGGCCGGCCTGAAGGCCGAGGACCTCGAGGACCTGGGCGAGACCGGCGGCCGCGGTGGCCGTGGCGGGCGCGGCGCTGCCGCCGCCCCCGTGGCCGAGGAGCGCCCCGCGCGCACCCGTACCCCGCGCCAGCGCCGCCGTACCCGTGGTGGTGCGGACCTGGGCGCCGAGGCCGCCGCCGTGACCCCGGTCGCGGAGGCTCCCGAGGCTCCGGCCGCCGACGAGCCGCGCAGGCCGCGCCGTCGCCGGACCCGGGTGGCCACGGTTCCGGCGCAGGCCGTGGAGTCCGTCGCGGTCGTGGAGGCCGCTCCGGTCGCCGTGGCCGAGGCCCCCGTGGCCGAGGCCCCGGTCGAGGAGGCTCCCGCCAGGCCGAAGCGCACCCGGACCCGCAAGGCCGTCGCCGCGGTCGCCGAGGCCGCCGTGGTCGAGGCCCCCGCGGCCGAGGCCCCGGTCGCCGAGGAGGCTCCCGCCAAGCCGAAGCGCACCCGGACCCGCAAGGCCGTCGCCGCGGTCGCCGAGACCGCCCCGGCCGTCGCCGCCGAGGCCGCTGCCGTGGCCGAGGAAGCCCCGCTCAAGCCGAGGCGCACCCGGACCCGCAAGGTCGTGGGCGGCGTCGTCGAGGCCCCGGAGCCGGACTTCCAGATGGCCCCGCCGGTGGAGCCCGTCAAGGCCCGCCGCCCCCGGACCCGCAAGGTCGCGGAGGCCGCCCCGGAGGCGTCCGCCGCTGGTGACGCGCCGGTCAAGCCGAAGCGCACCCGCACCCGCAAGGCTGCCGCGGAGGCCCCGGAGGCCTAGTCCTCCGCTCCGCACCGACGGCCCCGGCCCCCCTCAGGGGAGCCGGGGCCGTCCTCGTGTCCGGAGGGTACGGGCCGGTAACCTCGGCCCCATGAGCAAGCCGCCGCGCCTGACCCTGCCGCCCGCCGCCCGCGCGTACCGCCTGACGACCGCACGCGGGGAGTTCGCCGTGCACGAGGCCGGTGAGCCGCTGCGCGGCACCGCCCTGCTGGTCCCCGGCTTCACGGGCAGCAAGGAGGACTTCATCGGCCTGCTGGAGCCGCTGGCCGCCGCCGGGTTCCGGGTGGTCTCGGTCGACGGGCGCGGACAGTACGAGAGCCCCGGCCCGCGCGAGGAGTCGGCGTACACCCTGGAGGAGCTGGCCCGGGACCTGCTCGCGCAGGCCGCGGCCGTGTCGGGCGCCGGAGGGGAGCCGGTCCACCTGGTCGGACACTCCCTGGGCGGCCTGATCGCCCGCGCCGCGGTGCTCCGCGACCCCTCCCCCTTCGCCTCGCTCACCTTGCTGAGCAGCGGTCCGGCGGCGATCTCCGAGGAGCAGCAGGCGCGTACGAAGCTGCTGGTCGCGGCCCTGGAGGTGCTACGGGAGGACATGCCCGGCGTATGGGCGGCGATGCGGGCCCAGGACCCGGCGGACGCGGCGCCCGAGGCACCGGAGCTGGCGCGGTTCCTGCGGGACCGGTGGCTGGCGACCCGGCCGGAGCAGCTGATCGCCACCGGCCGGGTGCTGATCTCGGAGCCGGACCGGGTGGCGGAGCTGGCGCAGGTGCCGCTGCGCAAGCTCGTGCTGTCGGGGACCGTCGACTACGCGTGGCCGGTCCCGCTGATGGACGACATGGCCCGGCGCTTGAGTGCGTCCCGAGTGATCGTCGAGGGCGCGGAACACTCCCCCAACGCGGAGAACCCGCAGGTCACGGCCGGTGCACTGGTGGCGTTCTGGGAGGCCCGCACCAGCGGGTAGTTAGCCAGTGAAAAAATTTCCTTAGCGTAGGGAATGTTTGCCGCTTACACTTCGTTAACCCTGTGCAAGGAGAACACTGACGAAGGGAGAAGCCCCATGCGCTTCGAGATTCTGCGCCTGGACGACGTCGACGGAACCGCCGTGGACAGCACCGTCGTGGACGCGGCCTCCGTCAACCGGATCGTGCAGCAGGCCGCGTCCGTCGGCCAGCGCATTCTGATCCGACCGGCCGAGACGGCGTCCTCCTGACACACCTGGAAACACCCGGCGCGCCCTGCGCGACAGACGCCGAATGCCCCGCACCGTACCGGTGCGGGGCATTCGCATGTGTACCGGCGGACCGGTCGCCGCTCAGGCGTTGTGCACGACCTGGAGCACGCCGTTGATGATCTGCTGGACGGCGATGGCGGAGAGCATCATGCCCGCGAGCCGCGTGACGAGGACGACGCCGCCGTCCTTGATGACCCGGATGATCACCAGCGAATAGCGCATGGTGATCCACAGCACGATGTGCATGGCGATGATCGCGCACCAGACGGAGACCTGCCCGCTGACCCCGTCGGCCTTCTGCACGGCGAGGATGACCGACACGATCGCACCGGGGCCGGCCAGCAGCGGCATGCCCAGCGGTACGAGGGCGACGTTCACGTCCTTGGTCTGCTTGGGCTCGTCCGTCTTGCCGGTGAGCAGGTCGAGCGCGATCAGCAGGAGGAGCAGTCCACCGGCGATCATCAGCGCCGGGACGGACACGTGCAGGTAGTCCAGGATCTGCTGGCCGCAGAGACCGAAGACGGCGATGACACCGAAGGCCACGCAGACGGCCTGCCAGGCCATCCGGCGCTGCACCTTCGCGGCGCGACCGGAGGTCAGGGCGAGGAAGATCGGCGTGATCCCCGGGGGGTCCATAATCACAAATAGCGTGAGAAAAAGGGATCCGAAGACGGCGAAATCAAACACAGTGATGCCTTGCAGGAGAGAGGGGTGAAGCAAAAGGAGGGCGCGGAGCGGCCGAGGAACCAGTCCTCGTTACGCGGTCCGTCCGCCGGCGCCGGGCACGGGGAACGCCCCGGTGGCACGGCGCGTGATCTCGCCGTAGATCTCGGGGTCGGTCGTGTACTCCCCGAGGCGGCAGAGCTTGCGGTCGCCGTGGTAGTCGCTGGACCCGGTGGTCAGCAGTCCGAGGTCGGCGGCCAGTGCGCGCAGCCGGGCGCGGGTGTCCGCGTCGTGGTCCATGTGGTCCACCTCGATGCCGTCCAGACCGGCGGCCGCCAGGGCGGCTATCGCGGACTCGGGCACGACCTGACCGCGCTTGACCGCGGCGGGGTGCGCGAAGACGGTGACCCCGCCGGCCGCCTTGACCAGGCGGATGGCCTCGAAGGGGTCCAGCTCGTGCTTCCCGGCGTACGCGCGGCCGCCGTCGGCGAGCCAGTCGGCGGTGAACGCGTCGGACACGGTCGGTACGACGCCCAGCTCCACCATGGCGGTGGCGATGTGCGGCCGGCCGACGGAGCCGCCGCCCGCGATCCGGGCGACCTGCTCCCAGGTGACGTCCACGCCGAGCGCGCGGAGCTTGCCGATCATGGCCTGGGCGCGGGGGGTGCGGTCGTCGCGGACCAGCTCCCGCTCGCGGAAGAGCTCGGGCTCGTCGGGATCGAAGAGGTACGCGAGCATGTGCATCCCGACCCCGTCGAGGCGGCAGCTGAGCTCCGCCCCGGTGACGAGGGTGAGACCGGCCGGGACGTTGGCGATGGCCTCGGCGTATCCCCCGACGGTGTCGTGATCGGTCAGCGCGATCACGTCCAGCCCGGCGGCGGCCGCGTTGCGGACCAGTTCGGCGGGCGTGTCGGTGCCGTCGGAAGCCGTGGAGTGGGCGTGCAGGTCGATGCGCACAGCCATGCTCCATGGTTCTCGTACGGACGGGGGGACGCTCCAGGATACCCAGCCCCCGCCGTGCCCCGCCCCGCCGCGCGCGGCGGGCGCCGTCAGGCCGGGCCGAGGATCCGGGGACTCAGGGCGCCGCAGGGCAGCAGTTCCACCTCGGCGCCGGCGTCGCGCAGGTCCGTCAGGACCAGCTCGTCGTACATCAGGAGGCCCGACTGCTCCGGCCAGACGATGGCCCACAGCCACAGGCCGCGCGCCTCGCCGGCGAAGACGGCCCGGTCGTCCGGGGCGCCGGAGACGTGCCAGAGCGGGGTCGGGCGGCCCGCCGCCACGACCTTGGCGTGCGGCGGGGCCGAGACGTTCATGTACGGGCCCGGGTCGGGCGCGTCGATCCCCGCGTAGCGGGCTCCCAGCCCGACGCCGAGTTCCTCCGCGACCAGCAGCAGCTCGCCGATGCCGCCGAGCGGTCCGGGGCCCGAGCAGGCCACGGCCGTGGCCCGGCCCCCGCTGCGGTCGTCCCCGGCGGAGGCGATCCCGGTGAAGAGCCACCCCACCGGCAGCGGCCACGGCATCCACACGGGCACCTGGGCGCGGTGGACGACCACGCTCAGGCCCTCGACGCTCGGCGGGATGACGGGCTGCAGGGGCTGGACGCCGCCGTGCACCGCGCACTGCCAGGAGTCGGCGAAAAGACCGGGCGCCCGGACCCGGCCACCGCACTTCGGGCAACTCGGTTCGCCCCTCATAAGAAGCACGCTCCTCCCCGCCCGGCGCCCCGTCAAGACGCGATCACCCGTCCGGATGCCATCCGTACCCGCAACCGCCGGCGCTCAGTCCAGGGCGACGGCCGTACGGAGAGGGTCCCGCAGATCCGTGCCGCGCGCGAGCCAGCGTTCCTGGAGCGCGGCCGCGCCGTGCACGCGCTTCCAGGCCGCCTCGTTCGCCGTCATCGGGAGCAGCGGGAGGAACCGTACGGGGTCCATGGGCTCGTCCAGTTCGAGGTCCTCGACCAGCCCGCCGGGCTCCGCGACCAGGACGGAGCTGAACGGCGCCCCTTCCCACAGCGGTTCGCCCACGTCCAGCGAGGCTCCCGGGCTCACGATCAGCCCCTCCACCATCGGGGAGGCGGCCAGCACGGCGAGCGGCCGGAGCAGCCTGTCGGTGGGGGCGAGGCCCGCCCGCACGGTCAGCACCAGCTCGGCGCGCGGTCCGCGCACGGGGTCGGCGACCACGGCGGTCGGGTCGGTCATCGGGTGGGCGGACATGCCGAGGGTCGCGTACCGCACGAGGTCGCCCTCGGCGAAGCGGAGTACCTCGATGCGATCGGTGCCGAGGAAGGTGACGGCGGCGCGGGCGTCGGGTTCGCCGAACGCGGTCCGCAGCCGGGCCTCCACAAGGGCCAGAATTTCTGCCATGGAGCGAGCATAGAACTCGTATCCGGCGGGTAAAGGGCGGGTCTTGACCATCCGTCGGCTGATAGTGTTGACAGCTGGTTCGACCCGCACGCAGAAGCGTTGTTTCAAGGGCCGGACGACAGGACGTCCTCTACGGGGGACCGGCCGGAGGAGGTGGGGCTGCGATGGATCGAAGTCGATCGTGCAGTACCGATCGCTCTTCCACTTCTATGCCGGGCCCCTCCCGCCCCCTGTGATCTTCTGATCAGTAGAAGAGCGACGGCAGAACTCCTGTCCTCTCCGTCCTTTTCCTTCCGCCTGCGCGGGCCTGCCTGCCCGCTCGGCCGCGGAGGGCCTCCCACCCGTACGGTCCGCAGCCGTGCGCGCGAAGGAGCCTGCCATGTCGATGCTGCCCTACCTCCGTGCCGCCGTCCGTCCGGCCCTGCGCCGGTCCTCCCCCGCCCAGCCCGGCTACGACTCCACCCGCGACCCGTCCGCCAGCAGCGCGGTGGTCGACTGCGCCGTCTACCGCGACGGCCGGCGGGACGGGCGCGGTCAGGGGACGGGCTGCCTGACCCCCCGTGAGGCGATCCGCCGGGTCCGGGAGGACGGCGGGTTCGCCTGGATCGGTCTGCACGAGCCGACGGAGGCCGAGTTCGCCGGCATCGCCGCCACCTTCGGGCTGCACCCGCTCGCCGTGGAGGACGCGGTGCACGCGCACCAGCGGCCGAAGCTGGAGCGCTACGACGACACCCTCTTCACCGTCTTCAAGACGATCCACTACGTGGAGCACACCCAACTCACCGCCACCAGCGAGGTGGTGGAGACCGGCGAGGTGATGTGCTTCACCGGACCCGACTTCGTGATCACCGTCCGGCACGGCGGCCAGGGCTCCCTGAAGGGGCTGCGGCACCGCCTCCAGGACGACCCCGAGCTGCTGGCCCGCGGGCCCTCCGCCGTCCTGCACTCCATCGCGGACCACGTCGTCGACGGGTACATCGCGGTCGCCGCGGCCGTGCAGGACGACATCGACGAGGTGGAGAGCGAGGTCTTCGCCGCCCCCGCGAAGGGCAGTACCCGCGGCGGTGACGCGGGCCGCATCTACCAGCTCAAGCGCGAGGTGCTGGAGTTCAAGCGGGCGGTCGCCCCGCTGCTGCGGCCCATGGAGCTGCTGAGCGAGCGCCCGATGCGGCTGGTGCACCCGGACATCCAGAAGTACTTCCGGGACGTCGCGGACCACCTGGCGCGGGTGCACGAGCAGGTCGTGGGCTTCGACGAGCTGCTGAACTCGATCCTCCAGGCCAACCTCGCGCAGGCGACGGTCGCCCAGAACGAGGACATGCGCAAGATCACCTCCTGGGCGGCGATCATCGCCGTGCCCACGATGATCTGCGGGGTGTACGGGATGAACTTCGAGCACATGCCCGAGCTCCAGTGGAAGTACGGCTATCCGATGGTGATGGCCACCATCGTCGGGATCTGCTTCACCATCCACCGGGCCCTGCGCCGCCACGGCTGGCTGTAGCCGCGAGCCCGACCCGGCCGGCCCACCGCCTCCCGCGCCTCGGGCGGCGGCTGGCTACCCTGTGCGCATGACTCTCAGCGCGCTCGATCTGGCCCTCGTCGAGGAGGCCACCAAGAAGTCCGGGCTCATCTGGGTCCGCGGCTCCGGGGCCGACCGGGCCCTGTGGCACGCCTGGGTGGACGGCGCGGCGCACGTGCTCGGCGACGGGCCCGGCGAGCAGCCGTTCCCGGGGCTCGTGGACGGCGCGGCCGCCGAGGTGACGGTGCGCAGCAAGGACAAGGGCGGCCGGCTCGTGGCGTGGACCGCGACCGTGCGGGAGATCCCGCCCCGCGGCGAGGAGTGGCACGCCGCGGTGGCCGAGCTCAAGGGCAAGCGGCTGAACGCGCCCGACTCCGAGCAGATGACGGAGCGGTGGGCGCGCGAGTGCCGGCTGCTGCGGCTGGAGCCGGAGGCGGTACGGGACTCCCTGCCGGCCGGGTCCCTGGCCGCGGCCCCGCTCGGCTCCCCGGCGACGACCCGCCGGGCCATCCCGGCCGGGCTGCCGAAGCTGCTGCTGAAGCGGAAGAAGGCCGGGCGCTAGACGCGGGCGAAGGGTCCCGGCGACGGGTCCCGGCGAAGGCCCTCGGTCGCGGGGCGGCGGGGCCGGCCGGGCCGTGCTCAGCCGCCGCCGGGATTCGAGCCCTGGCCGGAGCTCTTGCTCGGGGCCGGCTTGGTGCCGCCCTGGTCCTTGGTCGCGGGCAGCTGGGGTCCGTAGTCCACCGTCTGGTCCTGGGCGGGGGGATCCAGCGGGAAGGTCTGGCCCCAGTCCGCGAGTTCCACCCGCCCGGCGCCGCCCGCGCGTTCCATGAGGACCGGGTAGGGGGTGCCGTCGAGGGATACGGAGAGCTTGCCGCCCTTGCCGCCGTCGCCCGAGAGCGGGACCACGCGGGCGTGCCCGACCTTGGAGTACGTGCCCTTGGTGACCTTGCCCTCCAGGCCCAGCAGCCCGTCGAGCAGCACCCCCATGTCGGTGAAGCCGCGGAACTGCTTGTACGTGGGGTCGCTCTGGGGCACCTTCACGAACTTGTCGCCGAGCTTGCCGGCCGAGTCGGACTGACCCCAGAAGGCGGCGCTCGCCTTGAGGTAGAGCTGCTCGCCGACACGCAGCAGCTGGAAGGTGTCGTCCTGGGACTTCACCTCGCCGGAACCGCCCTCGGGCTTGAGGCGCATGTCGAGGGTGAAGGACTTGCCGCCGCTCACCACGGTCCCGGACAGGTGCACCGAGCCGGCCGAGGTGGCCGCGGTGCGCGCCTTCTCCTCGATCTTGTCGGCGGAGAGCTTGCCCACCCCGTTGGTGCCCTTGTCGGGGTCCTCGTCCTTGCCGCAGCCCGTGCCTGCGACGGCGAGGCCCGCGCACAGGACGCCGGCGAAGGCAGCCCGGCGCAGCCGGGCGACAGGGATGTTGGCGGTCACGGGCGAGTCCTTCTCGGCGGTCGTCGGCGGGCAGCAGGCAGCGTACCCGCCCGTAGCCCGCCGCCCGCGCCCGCGTCGGGGCAGCTCGGGCCCGGCCCCGCTCGGACCCCGGTCGAGGCGCGCTCGGCCGGGGGCGGACGGCCGCTCGACCCCCGGGCGGACGGCCCCACCAGGACGGTTTCCCGCCGCACGGGCTAGCCTGAGGCACGGCAGGACTGTTGATCGACGCTGGTTCACGCTCTAGGAGGCGCTCTGATGGCTGCAGGCGCCCCGCGGATCTTCGTCTCGCATCTGTCGGGTGTGCCCGTCTTCGACCCCAACGGCGACCAGGTCGGCCGCGTCCGCGACCTCGTCGCGATGCTGCGCGTCGGCGGCCGTCCGCCGCGGCTGCTCGGGCTGGTGGTCGAGGTGGTCAGCCGGCGCCGGATCTTCCTGCCGATGACCCGGGTGACGGGCGTGGAGTCCGGACAGGTCATCACCACCGGCGTGGTCAACATGCGGCGCTTCGAGCAGCGGCCCACGGAGCGGCTGGTCCTCGGCGAGCTGCTGGACCGGCGGGTGACCCTGGTGGCCACCGGCGAGGAGGTCACCGTCCTGGACGTGGCCATCCAGCAGCTGCCGGCCCGCCGGGACTGGGAGATCGACCGGATCTTCGTACGCAAGGGCAAGGCGGGCGCGCTGCGCCGGCGCGGCGAGACCCTCACGGTGGAGTGGTCGGGCGTGACGGGCTTCTCGCTGGAGGAGCACGGGCAGGGCGCCGAGAGCCTGGTCGCCACCTTCGAGCAGATGCGCCCGGCCGACCTGGCGAACGTACTGCACCACCTGACGCCGAAGCGGCGCGCCGAGGTGGCCAGCGCCCTGGACGACGACCGGCTCGCGGACGTCATGGAGGAGCTCCCCGAGGACGACCAGGTGGAGATCCTCGGGAAGCTGAAGGAGGAGCGCGCGGCCGACGTCCTGGAGGCGATGGACCCGGACGACGCGGCCGACCTGCTGTCGGAGCTGCCGGAGGACGACCAGGAGCGGCTGCTGACGCTGATGCAGCCGGACGACGCGGCGGACGTGCGGCGCCTGCTGTCGTACGAGGAGCGGACGGCGGGCGGTCTGATGACCACCGAGCCGATCGTGCTGCGGCCGGACGCGACGGTCGCGGACGCGCTGGCGCGCGTACGGCAGTCGGACCTGTCGCCGGCGCTGGCGGCGCAGGTGTACGTGTGCCGGCCGCCGGACGAGACTCCGACGGGCAAGTACCTGGGGACGGTGCACTTCCAGCGGCTGCTGCGGGACCCGCCGTTCACGCTGGTCAGCTCGATCGTGGACACGGACCTGCCGCCGCTGCGGCCGGACGCCTCGCTGCCCGCGGTGACCACCCATCTCGCCGCGTACAACATGGTCGCGGTGCCCGTGGTCGACGAGAGCGGTTCGCTGCTGGGCGCGGTGACCGTGGACGACGTGCTCGACCACCTGCTGCCGGACGACTGGCGGGAGACGGACTTCCACTCCGAGGAGGCCGTGGGTGGGCACTGAACGGGGGCGCGGCGAGGCCGCGCGCGAACGGCGCCGGGAGCGGCGCGACCAGGCCCGGGAAGGGCTGTCCGACCGGCTCGAAGAGGCCATGGAGCGGATGCGGACGGAACGGCCGGAACGTTCCGGCGAGCGGTCGAAGGGGACCGCTCCGTCCGGGGCCAGCGCACTGACGCGCTCGCGCGTCCGCCTGGACCAGCCGCGGGCGGCGCGCCGCCGGCTGCTGCCCGAGTACGACCCGGAGGCCTTCGGCCGGCTCTCGGAGCGGGTGGCGCGGTTCCTCGGCACGGGCCGGTTCATCGTCTGGATGACGATCGTCATCATCGCCTGGGTGCTGTGGAACATCTTCGCGCCCGCGCACCTGCGCTTCGACGAGTACCCGTTCATCTTCCTGACCCTGATGCTGTCGCTCCAGGCCTCGTACGCGGCTCCGCTGATCCTGCTCGCGCAGAACCGGCAGGACGACCGGGACCGGGTCAACCTGGAGCAGGACCGCAAGCAGAACGAGCGGTCCATCGCCGACACCGAGTACCTGACGCGGGAGATCGCCTCGCTGCGGATGGGGCTGGGCGAGGTCGCCACGCGCGACTGGATCAGGTCGGAGTTCCAGGACCTGATCAAGGAGATGGACGAACGGCGGCTGCTGGCCCCCGAACGTGACGAAGGCGACCGCTGACAGGCTTACCGGCGGCGTGCTGCCGAGCCGTACCATCGGGACATGGCTACCGACACAAGCTCCGCCGCCGTGCCTGAGCAGGACGCGATCCTGGACGCGCTGGCGACGGTGAACGACCCCGAGATCCACCGGCCGATCACCGAGCTCGGCATGGTCAAATCGGTGGAGATCGGCGACGGCGGCGCGGTCGCCGTCACGGTCTACCTGACGGTGTCGGGCTGTCCCATGCGCGAGACCATCACCAAGAACGTCACCGAGGCCGTCGAGCGCGTCGCCGGCGTCACCTCCGTCGCCGTCACCCTGGACGTGATGAGCGACGAGCAGCGCAAGGACCTGGCCGCCACCCTGCGCGGCGGCACCGCCGAGCGCGAGGTGCCCTTCGCCAAGCCGGGTTCGCTGACCCGGGTGTACGCGGTCGCCTCCGGCAAGGGCGGCGTGGGCAAGTCCTCGGTCACCGTGAACCTGGCCGCGGCGATGGCCGCGGACGGCCTGAAGGTCGGCGTCGTCGACGCGGACATCTACGGTCACAGCGTGCCGCGCATGCTCGGCGTGGACGGCCGCCCCACCCAGGTCGAGAACATGATCATGCCGCCGTCGGCGCACGGCGTGAAGGTCATCTCCATCGGCATGTTCACCCCGGGCAACGCGCCGGTGGTGTGGCGCGGTCCGATGCTCCACCGGGCCCTCCAGCAGTTCCTCGCGGACGTGTTCTGGGGCGACCTGGACGTGCTGCTGCTGGACCTGCCGCCGGGTACGGGCGACATCGCGATCTCGGTGGCCCAGCTGGTGCCGAACGCCGAGATCCTCGTCGTGACCACCCCTCAGCAGGCCGCGGCCGAGGTGGCCGAGCGGGCCGGCTCGATCGCCGTGCAGACCCACCAGAAGATCGTCGGCGTCGTCGAGAACATGTCGGGCCTGCCGTGCCCGCACTGCGACGAGATGGTGGACGTGTTCGGCTCGGGCGGTGGCCAGAAGGTCGCCGACGGGCTGACCAAGACGGTCGGCGCCACGGTGCCGGTGCTGGGCTCGATCCCGATCGACGTCCGGCTGCGCGAGGGCGGCGACGAGGGCAAGCCCGTCGTGCTGTCCGACCCCGACTCCCCGGCGGGCGCGGCGCTGCGCTCGATCGCGGGCAAGCTGGGCGGCCGGGCCCGCGGGCTGTCGGGCATGTCGCTGGGGATCACCCCGCGCAACAAGTTCTGACGCGGCCGGGCCCTCCCCCGGGAGGGCCCGTACCGCTGCACGAAGGGGGTCACCGTCGAAGAGCCGACGGTGACCCCCTTCGTGCAGGGGCCGCTACTCGTACGCGGCCAGGTCCCCGATGACCGAGAACCCGAGGCCGTACGCGCTCATGCCGCGCCCGTACGCGCCCAGGTGCACTCCCCCGCGCGTGGAACCGGCGAGCACCCAGCCGAACTCCGACTCGCGGTAGTGGAACGGCG
This sequence comes from Streptomyces sp. NPDC028314, assembly GCF_055565795.1. NCBI lineage: Bacteria > Bacillati > Actinomycetota > Actinomycetes > Kitasatosporales > Streptomycetaceae > Streptomyces > Streptomyces sp. NPDC028314. Next base: position 164,307 of record NZ_JBVHTP010000012.1, on the reverse strand, counting down.
TCGGCTCCCCGTCCACCGGCAGGGACAGCGTCGACCAGTCCTCGCCGGCGAGGTCGTCGGCGAGCTCCCAGGCGGCCTCCGTCTGCTGGTCGAGCCAGTCGTCGCGCAGGGTGTGGTCCATCTGGCCGGGCCAGCTGTAGGCCAGCAGCCCCGAGCCGGCGAGCCAGGCGGCCGAGGAGACCGAGGTGGCCTCCAGGACGCCCGTGCCGTCGCCGCTGCGGCGGAGCGGGTTGCTGGCGACGGTGATCACCACCGCGAAGCGTTCCTTCTCTCCGGTGGCGATCTCCCCGCGCGCGGACGGCTCGTCGCCGTGGCCGGTGGAGCCGTGCTCCACCGTGCCGTCGGCGGCGGTGCCGACCTGCATGAGCCAGCGGGGGCCGGTGAAGGCCCCGTCCAGCCCGTACCAGGGGAAATCAGCCCGTAGATATCCCTCCGCCGCCCGGCGGGCCGCCGGGACGGGAGCGGTGCCCTCCTGGGCCTCCTCGGGGGTCTCCTGTGGGTTCTGCTGGGTCTGCGGATTATCCGCGGGTGCGGCGGCGGGGGCTTCGGCAGGCTGTACGCCTACCCGGCCACTGCTCGTCGTCTCCATCTGGCGGCCTCTCGTTCCGTGGGGTCCGGAACGGCCCCTCCCCCTCGCTTCGCTGGGGGGACCCCCTCCCTCGGGCGTCCTGCGTCCGGACAGATGGAGGATAGCCATCCGACTCGGGATCGCAGGGCAGGCGGCGGCTCAGGTGGCGTCTGCGTCGAACGGGGTGCGCTGTTCGGGGGCCGGTGCGGCGGGCTTCTTCAGCAGGTCGGGACCGGTGCTCGCGGCGGGCGTGGCGGCGGGGCCGGACGGGGGCACGGGCGCGGCCGGCTCCTTGCTGTTGACCGCGTCGGTGACGTCGTTGAGCTCCTTGCGGAGGTCGAAGCTGCTGCGGAGTTCCTTGAGGTCCTCGTTCTCGGTCAGCTGCTTGCGGATGAACGTCTTGGGATTGAGGTCCTCGAACTCGAAGTCCTTGAATTCCGGACCCAGTTCGGAGCGGATGTCCTGCTTGGCGCTGTCCGAGAACGAACGGATCTTGCGGATCACACCGCTGACGTCCTGGATCACCTTCGGCAGCTTGTCCGGGCCGAAGACGAGGATGGCGAGCACCACGATGGTGACCAGCTCGAGTGCGCCTATGTCGTTGAACACCTTGCCGCTCCTCGGCTCTCTTCACATCGGGCCAGAACAACGGTACCCGGCGATACCTCGGGGCCAATACGTCAGGACGGTCCCAGTCGCGCTTTCACCCGGCGGTCATGATCCGTTGGCCGAACCGAGGACCAGTTCCAGCGTGCGTTCCGCGCCGTCGCGCAGCACGGTGAGCCTCAGCGGATCGCCCGGGCGGTGGGCGCGGATCTTGATGATCAGCTCGTCACCGCCGTGCACGCGCTGCCCGTCGACCTTGGTGATCACATCGCCCGCCTTGATCCCGGCGCGGGCACCCGGTCCGCCGGCGACGACGGAGGGCTTCCCGTCCTCCCCCTTGGCCCCGACGCGGGCTCCGTCGCCCGTGTACTGCATGTCGAGGGTGACTCCGATGACGGGGTGGGTGGCGTGGCCGGTGCGGATGAGCTCCTCCGCGACCCGCTTGCCCTGGTTCACGGGGATGGCGAAGCCGAGGCCGATGCTGCCGCTCTGGCGGGAGCCGTCCTCGCCGGCGCCGCCCTTGTCGGCGCCCCGGATGGCGCTGTTGATGCCGATGACGTGGGCGCGGGCGTCGAGGAGGGGGCCGCCGGAGTTGCCGGGGTTGATGGGGGCGTCGGTCTGGAGCGCGTCGACGTAGCTGATGTCGCTGCCGTCGCCCTTGTCCCCGCCCGCGGTGATGGGCCGGCCGGTGGCGCTGATGATGCCCGCCGTGACGGTGTTGGAGAGGTCGAAGGGGGCGCCGATGGCCACCACCGGGTCGCCGACCTTGACGTTCTCGGAGTTCCCGAGGGTCAGCGGCCGCAGCCCCCGGACCCCACTGACCTTGACCACGGCCAGGTCGTAGCCGCCGTCGCGGCCGATCAGCTCGGCGGGGACGCTCTCGCCGGTGCTGAAGGTGACCGTTATGTCCTTGGCGTCCGCGACGACGTGGTTGTTGGTGAGGATGTGGCCCTGCGGGTCGAGCACGAAGCCGGTACCGGTGCCGCTGCCTCCGCTGCCGCTGACGTGCAGGGTGACCACGCCGGGCAGTGCGGCGGCGGCGATCCCCGCCACGCTCTCGGGAGCCCGGCCCTGGCCGCCGTCGGCGGCGGCCTGGGGGAGTTCGAGGCGGGTGCTGCTCTGCCGCTCGGCGAGGACGCCGAGGTACCCGCCGATGCCGCCGGCCAGGAGGGCGGTGCCGACGGCGAGGGCCACGGCCTGCCACACGCGCAACCCACGGGGCTCCCGGCCCCGGTCCACCACGTGCAGGGGGCGGTCGGCCCAGGGGTCGTAGCGCGACTCGGCCCCGGACTCGGGCGCGGCCCCGGGCGCGGGCTCGGGTGCTTCGGCCGTCTGTGCCTCGGAGCGCTGCCGGGGGACCGCCTCCGGAGCCTGGCGGGGGTCCCCGGGGCTGCCGGGCCGGCTCCACCACTGCGGCCCCGGGGCCGGATCGGTCTGCTGGCTGTCGGACATGCGCGCTCCCCGCGTACCTGTCGCACCGCCGGGCGGCGCATCTGCCGCCGATTCAACCAGGTCCCGCCCCACGGCTGGGGCCCCGCCCCCGAACCCGCGGCCGCCAGGTCCGGGGCAGGGGGCGGCGGCCCGCCGTCAGCGGGACAGCGAGACGGCGGGCAGGGCCGTGAGGGTGGGACCGGGCGGGGACAGGGTGGGCAGGCCGCCCGGGCTGGGCAGGCGGTCGCGGACCACCGCGTCGGTCAGCGGCAGGTACGGCCCCGGCCGCGCGGCAGGGGCATCGCCCCGGGCGTTCGGCTCGACGGCGTCCAGCGGCAGCGAGCCGCCCAGGGCGATCGCGGCCAGCGACACGGCCCCGGCCGCGACGAACGCGAAGCGGCGTCTGGGCCGCCCCACCTCATGGATACGGAACCCCTCCCGCGGCGGCGCCGGGGCGGCATAGCCGAAGGACGCCAGCGGATCGGCACCCGGCGGCGGGGACGGCGGCCCGGAGGACGGCGGCCCGTCGGGATTGCCTCCCGGCAGACCCTGGAGGCGGGCCAGCAGCCCGGCGGACAGCGGCGGCGGCGCGCTCTCCACGAACATGCTCTTCACCCGGCGCTGCGCGTCGGCCTCGGCCTTGCACTTGGCGCAGGTCGCCAGGTGGGCCAGCACCCGCTCGCGCACGTCATGGCTCAGCTCCCCGTCCACCAGGGCGGCGAGCCGGTCGCCCAGGTGTTGTTCGGCGGGGGACGGACGGGCTCCGCTCACTCGGCTCCGCCCTCTCCCCCGGCGCCGGGCGCGCCCACCGCCACCCCCGCCAGCGCGCGCTGCTCCGCACGGGCCTCGGGAGACCGGTGCTTGAGCGCCTTGCGCAGGTGCGAGCGGCCCCGGTGGATACGGCTGCGCACGGTACCGAGCTTCACGCCGAGCGTGGCGGCGATCTCCTCGTAGGACAGGCCCTCGATGTCGCACAGCACCACGGCGGCACGGAATTCGGGCGCGAGGGTGTCCAGCGCCTGCTGCACGTCCGCGTCGAAGTGGGTGTCGTGCAGCACCTGCTGCGGGGACGGCTCGCGGCTCGGCAGCCGCTCCGCGGCGTCGTCGGCGAGCGAGTCGAAGCGGATCCGCTGCTTGCGGCGGACCATGTCCAGGAAGAGGTTGGTGGTGATGCGGTGCAGCCAGCCCTCGAACGTGCCGGGCGTGTACGTGGACAGCGAGCGGAAGACGCGGACGAAGACCTCCTGCGTCAGGTCCTCGGCGTCGTGCTGGTTGCCCGTCAGACGGTAGGCGAGACGGTAGACCCGCGCACTGTGCGTGCTGACGATCTCCTCCCACGAAGGAGGCGTCCACGCCTGCGAGCCCGCATCGGCGGCAAAGGTCGCGGTGGTTGCGGTGTCGGCGGTGTGGAAGCGGTCAGCAATGTCGGTCACGGATTTCGGCTCACCAGCCGACCAGAAGAGGCGTCTGAACACGCCCCCACGATCCACAGGCGCAGCCGCACCTCCCCTATCGGCTCTGGTGGTGTCCAGTGGAGTCCCTACCATAGCCACCCCTCCCGTCAGCTCCGGATAAGCATTTTTGCAGTAACTTTGCACGGGTCTTGGATTCCATGACGGCCCCGGGCTGCCGATCTGCCCGCTGCCGTCCCCTTCTATCCCGCATCCGTTGTGCGTCTGCTTCTCCCAACGCCCGGTCCCATCTGCGGGTTCCCGACGTCAACGGATACAGTCACCGTTGCGCCAACTATGGGGACAGGAGAGGGTCATTAGCGGCAACCGGCAGACGAGCTGGGCGTTCGCCGACGCGTTTGTCGCCGAGGACGACGCTCTGCGATGGGCCCGCGACCGGTCCAGGGAAGCGGGCCTGCGCTCGGTCTCCCCCGGCACCGGGGCCGCGCTGCGTCTGCTGGCCGCCACCGCGGACGCCAAGGCGGTCGCCGAGATCGGTACGGGCACCGGTGTCTCCGGCATCCACCTCCTCCACGGCATGCGCCCCGACGGGGTGCTGACCACCGTGGACCCCGAGGCCGACCGGCAGGCCTTCGCCCGGCAGGCGTTCCGCGCCGCGGGCTTCGCCGGGAACCGGGCCCGCTTCATCCCCGGCCGCGCCCTGGACGTGCTGCCGCGGCTCGCCGACGGCGGATACGACCTCGTCTTCTGCGACGGGGACCCCTCGGAGTCCCTCGACTACCTCGCGGAATCGTTGCGTCTGCTGCGGCCCGGCGGGCTGGTGTGCTTCGAAGGGGTCTTCTCGGACGGCCGTACGGTCGACTCCGCGGCCCAGCCGGTGGAGGTGCTCCGGGTCCGCGAGCTGCTGCGCAGCGTCCGCGAGAGCCCGGCGCTGGAGGCCGCCCTGCTCCCCGTGGGCGACGGCCTGCTGTGCGCGGTCCGGCGCTGATCCGCCGGCGCGGGCGGTACGCGGGCCCGTAGGAGCCCCGCCCCGCAGGAGCCCCGCCGCCGCAGGAGGCCCCGCCCCTGCGGGAGCCCCGGCCCGGGAAACAACACTGCCCCGGCCGCGAGGAGCGGCCGGGGCAGTGCAGAGAATGCAGCGAAGGTGAAAAGCGCTGTCAGCGTCCTCGGAAGGTCAGCCGACGACCTTCTTCAGGGCGTCACCCAGGGCGTCCGCTTCGTCCGGAGTCAGCTCGACGACAAGCCGACCGCCGCCCTCGAGCGGTACGCGCATGACGATGCCCCGCCCCTCCTTGGTGACCTCGAGCGGGCCGTCGCCCGTCCGCGGCTTCATGGCCGCCATGCTCGTTCCCCTTCCTGAAACCAGCTCATCGTCAGCCGACGGCCCCATTCAGGCGCCTAGTACCCGGCATCGAACACATTGCTTCCCAGCCATTATCCCGCATGTCAGGACCCGATGACCAACATCGGCGGGGAACGCTTGTGCAACGCGCTTGACCAAAACCACTCATTTCGGGGAGCCGCCTGCGATACTTCGCCGCTGCCCCCTGGGGCCGCCCTCCGGTTTCTTTGACGCACATCACATGTCCGGGCCCGGTCCGGTCCGCCATGCTGGCCCTTGCACCGGCCGGTACCGGCCGGTAGCCAAGCCCGCGACGAAGGGGGACCCCCGCCATGGCCGACAGCGTGCTCTACGAAGTGACCGACGGACTCGCGACCATCACGATCAACCGGCCCGACGCGATGAACTCGATGAACACGGAGACCAAGGTCGCCCTGCGCGACGCGGTCCAGGACGCGGCCGCGGACACGGCGGTACGGGCCGTCCTGCTGACCGCGGCCGGCAACCGGGCCTTCTGTGTCGGGCAGGACCTCAGGGAGCACATCGGGAACCTGGCGGCGGACCGCGAGACCGGCTCCTCCCTGACGATGAGCACGGTCTCCGAGCACTACAACCCCATCGTGCGGGCGCTCACGGAGATGCCGAAGCCGGTGGTCGCGGGCGTGAACGGGGTCGCGGCCGGGGCGGGCTTCGGCTTCGCGCTGGCCGCGGACTTCCGCGTCGTCGCCGACACGGCGTCCTTCAACACCTCCTTCGCGGGGGTGGCGCTGACCGCCGACTCGGGCGTCTCGTGGACCCTCCCGCGCCTGATCGGCGCCTCGCGCGCGTCGGACCTGCTGCTGTTCCCGCGCTCCGTCAAGGCACAGGAGGCCTACGACCTGGGCATCGCGAACCGGCTGGTCCCGGCGGAGTCGCTGGCGGCGGAGGCCGAGTCGGTGGCCCGTACCCTCGCGGCGGGCCCCACGGTGGCCTACGCGGCCCTGAAGGAGTCCCTGGCGTACGGGGCCGCCCACCCGCTCTCGCGGGCCCTGGAGCGGGAGGACGCCCTCCAGACCCGCGCGGGCGCCTCCGAGGACCACGGGATCGCGGTCCAGGCGTTCCTGGCGAAGGAGACCCCGAAGTACCTCGGCCGCTGACCGGGGAGGGGCCCGCAGGAACGGGCTACACCTCGCGGGAGACGCATCCCGCGAGGTGGTCGTTCACCAGGCCGCACGCCTGCATCAGGGCGTAGGCCGTCGTGGGGCCGACGAAGCGGATGCCGGCCTTCTTCAGCGCCTTGGCCAGGGCCGTGGACTCCGGGGTGACCGCGGGGACGTCGGTGACGCTCCTCGGGGGCCGGCCGGGCTTCTTCGGGGCGTGGGACCAGACCAGCTCGTCCAGTTCCCCGGGCCGCCACCCGGCCAGCACCTGCGCGTTGGCGAGGGTCGCCTCGATCTTGGCCCGGTTGCGGATGATCCCCTCGTCCGCGAGGAGCCGCTCGGCGTCCGCCGGGCCGTAGCGCGCCACCGCCGCGATCTCGAAATCCGCGAAGGCCTTGCGGAAGCCCTCGCGCCGCCGCAGGATCGTCAGCCAGGAGAGCCCCGACTGGAAGGCCTCCAGGCACAGCCGCTCGTAGAGCGCGTCGTCGCCGTGGACCGGCTTGCCCCATTCGGTGTCGTGGTAGACGACGTAGTCCTCGGTGGAGAGCCCCCACGGACAGCGCAGGCCGCCGTCCGGCCCGGCGACCAGTCCGCCGCTCACCGCTCGTCCTTCGTGAGGTCGATCCGGTCCTCCGGCGCCTCGTCCCGCGCGGGGGCCGGGGTCCGCGCCGCGGACAGCTCCGCGATCCGCGCGTCCCGCTCGGCCAGCTCGGCCGCGAGCCGGTCGAGTACGTCATCCACCTCGGCCATCCGGTAGCCGCGCGGCGCGACCGGCAGCCGCAGCGCGTCGATGTCCGCCCGTACCACCGGACGGGTCTCGGGGAGCCCGTCGGCCACCCGGTCCGGCTCCGCCTCGGGCAGCACGGCCTCCGAACCTCCGCCGACCACCGCGAGGGTGACCGCGGCCACGACCACGACCAGCGCGATCAGCAAGAACCAGAACACGATCAACTCCCCTGAGAGACTCCGGCCACCAGGTTAAGGTCGCAGGCGAGGCGCGAGGGCCGCCGAAGGAGGAAAGAGCAGGATGCTGCGACTGGGCAGGCGCGAGTTCGACACCCACGAGCCGGTGATCATGGCCATCGTGAACCGGACTCCGGACTCCTTCTACGACCAGGGCGCGACGTTCCGCGACGAGCCCGCGCTGGAGCGGGTCGACCGGGCGGTGGCCGAGGGCGCCGCCATCATCGACATCGGCGGGGTCAAGGCCGGCCCGGGCGAGCACGTGGACGCGGCCGAGGAGGCCCGCCGTACGGTCGGCTTCGTGGCCGAGGTGCGGCGCCGCCACCCGGACGTGGTGATCAGCGTGGACACCTGGCGGCACGAGGTCGGCGAGGCCGTGTGCGAGGCCGGGGCCGATCTGCTGAACGACGCGTGGGGCGGGGTGGACCCCAAGCTGGCGGAGGTCGCCGCGCGCTACGACGCCGGCATCGTCTGCACCCACGCGGGCGGGGTCGAGCCGCGCACCCGGCCGCACCGGACCTCGTACGAGGACGTGATGGCGGACATCCTGAACGTCACGGTGGGCCTGGCCGAGCGGGCGGCCGCCCTCGGTGTGCGGCGGGACGCGATCATGATCGACCCGGGCCACGACTTCGGGAAGAACACCCGCCACTCGCTGGAGGCCACCCGGCGCCTGTCGGAGATGGCCGACACCGGCTGGCCGGTCCTGGTCTCCCTGTCCAACAAGGACTTCGTCGGCGAGACTCTCGACAAGCCGGTCAAGGAGCGCCTGCTGGGCACCCTGGCCACGACGGCCGTCTCCGCCTGGCTGGGCGCCCGGGTCTACCGGGTCCACGAGGTCGCGGAGACGAAGCAGATCCTCGACATGGTCGCCTCGATCCAGGGCCACCGGCCCCCGGCGGTCGCCCGCCGGGGGCTGGCCTGACCGGGCAGTCCCGAGCGGGCCCCGGCGGGCGGCCGTTCCCGCGGCTAGTCGCCGGTCTCCCGGGCGGCCTCTTCGGTGGCGGCGAGGGCGACCCGTTCGTTCGTGCCCTCGCCGACCTCCTTGCTGACCAGCGTCACCGCCTCTTCCACGTCGTCCGTGACGTGGAAGAGGAGCAGGTCGAACTCGGAGGCCTTGCCCTGCGCGATCACCGTGTTCTTCAGCCAGTCGATCAGCCCGCTCCAGTACTCCGTGCCGAACAGCACGATCGGGAAGCGGGTGATCTTCCGGGTCTGGACCAGGGTCAGCGCCTCGAACAGCTCGTCCAGCGTGCCGAGCCCGCCGGGGAGGACCACGAAGCCCTGGCTGTACTTCACGAACATCGTCTTGCGGACGAAGAAGTAGCGGAAGTTCAGCCCCAGGTCGACGTGCTGGTTCAGGCCCTGCTCGAAGGGCAGCTCGATGCCCAGGCCGACGGAGACGCCGTTGGCCTCCCGCGCGCCCTTGTTGGCGGCCTCCATGGCGCCCGGGCCGCCGCCCGTGATCACGGCGAAGCCGGCGTCGACGAGCGCGCGCCCGATCCGTACGCCCGCGTCGTACTCCGGCGAGTCGACCGGGGTGCGGGCCGAGCCGAACACGCTGATCGCCGGCGGCAGCTCCGCCAGCGTGCCGAAGCCCTCGATGAACTCCGACTGGATGCGCAGGACCCGCCAGGGATCGGTGTGCACCCACTCGGAGGGCCCGGCCGAATCCAGCAGCCGCTGGTCGGTCGTACTGCCCGCCTTGATCTGGCTCCGCCTCCTCAGCACCGGCCCGAGCTGCTGCTCCTCGGGCCGACGACGAGCGGTTCCTTCGGGGTTGCCCATGATGTGCTCCCTCCTGCTGATCGTTGGATCAGGTTAGGCGCACAAAGGTGACGAGAAGCGGAATTCAGGAGGTCAGCCAGGCGCGGAGTCGTTCCTCGCAGTGCAGGATCGCCTTCGTCTCGACCCGCTCGTCGACCTTGTGGGCCAGCAGGGCGTCGCCCGGGCCGTAGTTGACCGCCGGTACGCCCAGCGCGCTGAAGCGGGACACGTCCGTCCAGCCGAACTTGGGCATGGCACGGCCGCCGACGGCCTCCATGAACGCGGCGGCGGCCGGGTGGGAGAGGCCCGGCAGGGCGCCGCCGGAGGAGTCGTCGACGACGAACTCGGCGATGTCGCAGTCCGCGAAGACCTCCTTCACGTGGGCCAGGGCCTCCGCCTCGCTGCGATCGGGGGCGTAGCGGAAGTTGACCGTCACCGTGCAGGCGTCCGGGATGACGTTGTTGGCGACGCCGCCCTCGATACGGACCGCGTTGAGGCCCTCGTGGTACTCCAGGCCGTCGATGACCGGCTTGCGCGGTTCGTACGCCGCCAGCCTGGCCAGGATCGGGCCCGCGGTGTGGATGGCGTTGGAGCCCATCCAGCTGCGCGCGGAGTGGGCGCGTTCGCCGGCCGTGCGCAGCAGGACGCGCAGGGTGCCCTGGCAGCCTCCCTCGACCTCGGCGTCGGAGGGTTCGAGCAATACCGCGAAGTCTCCCTTGAGCCAGTCGGGGTGGGCCTCGGCGACCTTGCCCAGGCCGTTGAGGTCGGCGGCGACCTCCTCCTGGTCGTAGAAGACGAACGTGAGGTCCCGGTTCGGCTCGGGCACGGTCGCCGCGATGCGCAGCTGGACGGCGACCCCGGACTTCATGTCCGTCGTGCCGCAGCCCCACAGGACGCCGTTCTCGTCCAGCCGGGACGGGACGTTGTCCGCGATCGGCACGGTGTCGAGGTGGCCGGCGAGTACGACGCGCTCGGCGCGGCCGAGGCCGGTGCGGGCGACGACGTTGTTGCCGAAGCGGTCGACGGTGAGGTGCGGGAGGCCGCGCAGCGCGTGTTCCACGAGGTCGGCGAGTGCCTTCTCGTCGCCGCTCACGGAAGGGATGTCGACGAGCCGGGCGGTCAGCTCGGCAGCGTCCAGGGTGAGGTCCAGCTCGGATTCGGACATGGAACTGACCCTAACGCCCGGGGTGCTGTGCGGGCCGGTCCGTCCGCCCGGTGGACGCGTCATATGGGCGTTTCATATGGAGTCGTCATGTGGGCTCGTCATATGGCTGAAGTACGGTGGGCCGCGTGTCCCGGACCGATGACTCCCGCCCCCGTCGCCGCCGGCCTTTCAGAAAGGTCGCGGGCCTGCTCGTACTGCTCGCGCTCGGCGGCTACTTCGCCGTGCAGTACGAGTCGAACGGCGGTGGCGGTGCCCCGCACTGCACGGCCCGGGCGACGGACCCCGGCGGCAAGGGCGGTTCCGGCCAGTCTTACGACATGTCCCCGGAGCAGGCGGCGAACGCGGCGACGATAGCGGCCGTCGGTGTCGCCAAGGGCCTGCCGGAGCGGGCGGTGACGATCGCGCTGGCGACCGCGATGCAGGAGTCGGCGCTGCGCAACCTCGACCACGGCGACCGGGACTCGCTCGGGCTGTTCCAGCAGCGGCCCTCGCAGGGGTGGGGCACCCCGGAGCAGATCAGGGACCCGGTCTACTCGGCGGGGATCTTCTACGACCGGCTCGTCGAGGTGAAGGGGTACTCGCGGCTCCCGCTGACGGTGGCCGCGCAGAAGGTGCAGCTCAGCGGCTTCCCGCAGGCGTACGCGAAGCACGAGCCGGACGCGACCGTGCTGACGGCGGCCTTCGGCGGCGCCGGCTCGGTGACCTGCGGCGGGCCCGCGCCCACCGAGCCGGGCGACCCGGCGAAGGTGCGGACGGAGCTGACCCGGATCTTCGGCAAGCAGGTGCGCATGGAGGCGGTCGCCGGCGCCGCGCAGACCGGGGGCGCCGGGGCCGGGGAGACCGAGGTCACCGTCGCCCGGACGAGCGGCGCGGGCGAGGCCGAACCGCGGCAGAGCCGCCTGGTGGCGCAGTGGGCGGTTGCCCATGCGCGCGAGATGGGCATCGCGCGGGTCTCGTACTCCCCCAGGAGCTGGGTCGCGGGCGAGGCCGAGGGCCGCTGGCAGGACAGGGGCGGCAAGGGCGGCGCGGGCGCCAGGGGCGTGGCCGGCGAGCCGGGCAGCGCCGCGGACGAGGTGCGGATCTTCGTGGCCCGCTGAGCGGCCGGCCCGGCGACCGCTCGGGCGTACGACCCGTCCCCCGTACGGGGGTGACCGCCGGCCGGCCCCCGGGGGGCCCGGACCGGAGGAAGCCCTGGTGGGCGCGCATCCGGTGCGCTTGTCGCGGAAGCCGATTAAACGATGCGTTACCGATCCTTTACCCACCAGGTCCGCAACTTCGCACGCCCCAGGAGCGGTTAGACACGGCGTACTCAGCCGCTACCGCTTAGGAGCAACATGTCCCTCCCCCTGACCCGTCGGATCGCCCGTGCCGCGCTGCTGCTCGCAGCCGGGACAGCTCCCGTGGTCGGTGCGGCCGGCGCGGCCAGCGCCGCGGGCCTGGAGTCCGTGCCGCAGCTGGACACGCTCACCGCGCCGGACGCCGTCGCCCCGGCCGCCGCCACCGACGCGGCGGGTGACGTCGCCGCCACCGCCACGGACACCGCGGCGAAGGCCGCTCCCGCCGCCGACCTGACGGGCACGGCGGGCGGTCTGCTCGGCGGGCTGCCGGCCACGAAGGACCTGCCGGTGGGCCAGCTGCCCGCGACCGGCGACCTCCCCGGCGGCCTGCCGGGCGGTCTTGCCGGAGGTCTGCCGGGCGGCCTGCCCGGCGGGCTGCCCGGCGGTCTGCCGCTGGGTGGCTGATCACCGCACGGGCGGAAAACACCGAGGGGCCGGGAGTGCGAACTCCCGGCCCCTCGGGCCGTCTGCGGCCGCTGCCGCGGTCCCGGGCCGGCCGGCCCCGATCCGCGGCCGTCCCGGCTCAGCCGAGGCGCTTGACCGCGGCCTCGACCCGCTCGTCGGTGGCGGTGAAGGCGACCCGGACGAAGTTCGCGCCCGCCTCCCCGTAGAAGTCGCCCGGCGCCACCAGGATGCCCAGCTCCGCGAGGTGGGCCACGGTCTGCCAGCAGGGCTCGTCCCGGGTCGCCCACAGGTACAGGCTGGCCTCGCTGTGCTCGATCCGGAAGCCGTGCGCCTCCAGGGCCGTGCGCAGCGCGTCGCGGCGGGCGGCGTAGCGGGCGCGCTGCTCCGCGACGTGGGCGTCGTCGCCGAGGGCCGCGACCACGGCGTTCTGGACGGGCGCCGGCGTCATCATGCCGCCGTGCTTGCGGATCTCCAGCAGTTCGCCGAGCACGTCGGCGTCACCGGCGATGAAGGCGGCCCGGTAGCCGGCCAGGTTGGACCGCTTGGAGAGCGAGTGGACGGCCACGAGGCCCTCGTACGAGCCGCCGCACACCTCGTCGTGGAGGACGGAGACGGGCTCGGCCTCCCAGCCCAGCTCCAGGTAGCACTCGTCGCTGAAGACCAGGATCCCGTGCTCGCGCGCCCAGGCGACGATCCGGACCAGCTCTTCCTTGGGGATGACCTTGCCGGTGGGGTTGGACGGGGAGTTGAGCCACAGCAGCTTCACCCCGGCCGGGTCCAGCTCGGTGGGGTCGTCGTACACGACCGGCTCGGCCCCGCACAGCCGCGCGCCGACCTCGTACGTCGGGTAGGCGAGCCGGGGGTACGCGACCTTGTCGCCGGCGCCGAGGCCCAGCTGGGTCGGCAGCCAGGCCACCAGCTCCTTGGAGCCGACCACCGGCAGCACGTTGCGGTGTCCGGCGGCGCTCGCGCCGAGACGGCCGCGCAGCCAGCCGGTGATCGCGTCGCGCAGCGCGACCGTGCCCCACACCGTCGGATATCCCGGCGAGTCGGCGGCCGCGACGAGGGCGCGCTGGATCAGCTCGGGCACCGGGTCCACGGGCGTGCCGACCGACAGGTCGACGATCCCGTCCGCGTGGGCCGCCGCAGTCGCCTTGTACGGCTCCAGCTTGTCCCAGGGAAAGGCGGGAAGACGGTCGGATACTGCGGCCACGGTGGTCTCTGCTCTCTGTGCGTGCTGGGGTCGAAGCGGGCGGGGGCTGGGCCGGTACGGAAATGGCTCGGTCCCGCGCGGCGGAATGCCGTACGGGACCGAAGCACGCGTTCCGCCTGGGGCGGTGACCGTCAGTGGCCTTCGCCCATGGGCGGCAACGCGGCGATGAAGGGGTGATCGCGCTCGATCAGGCCCAGCTTCGAGGCACCACCGGGCGAACCGAGCTCGTCGAAGAACTCGACGTTCGCCTTGTAGTAGTCCTTCCACTCCTCCGGAGTGTCGTCCTCGTAGAAGATGGCCTCGACCGGGCAGACCGGCTCACACGCACCACAGTCGACGCACTCGTCCGGGTGGATGTACAAGGACCGCTGGCCCTCGTAGATGCAGTCGACGGGGCACTCTTCGATGCATGCCTTGTCCTTGACGTCGACACAAGGCTCCGCGATGACGTAGGTCACGCTCTCGTTCCTCCTCGGTAGGGCTTTCCATATCGCGCGGGAGCGCGGCGTCGTCGATGCCCGCACCTAGTATCTCCGTTCCCGGGCACGATCCGAACAGGAGGGGCGGACAGAGCTGTGGAAATCACTGCCGGTGGGCTGCTGGAGATCCGTATTACCCCGGCTGACGTGGGGAAACGAGTCTCTGTACGACGGGTGGAGGCTGGCCGGAGCGGCCCCCCGACGTTCATGGACACCGTCGGTGTTCTCACATCCTGGAACGATGGTGTGCTGACCATCACACGTAAGGATGGTACGTCCGTCCGCATCGCGGAATCCACGCTGGTCGCGGGCAAGACGGTGCCCGCGGCGCCCGCCCGCAGGAGGGGGCCCGCGGCCTCCTTCGAGGAGCTCGCACGGGTCACGGCGCGGGCCTGGCGGCCGCTGGAGAGCGAGCAGCTGGGCGGGTGGACCCTGCGCGCGGCCGGCGGCTTCACCCGGCGGGCCAACTCCGCGCTGCCACTGGGAGACCCCGGGATACCGGTCCCGGAAGCACTCGACCGGGTGACGTCCTGGTACGCGGAGCGCGGACTTCCCGCGTACGTGCAGGCCGCCACGGGCGCCGCGGGCACCCAGGAGCTGCTGTGCGCGGAGCTGGAGCGGCTGGGCTGGGCCAACGAGGTCTCGGCGCAGGTGCGGATCGGGGCGCTGGCCCCGATCGCGGACGTGGACGCGGACGTCTCGGACGTACGTCTGACCCGCGCCCCGGACGAGGAGTGGCTGGCCCGGTACGGGCGGGTCCGGGACCCGGAGCTCGCCCGGCGGATGCTGGTGGAGGGGCCCTCCGTGTGGTTCGCGTCCCTGGGCTGCGGCCGGGCGGTCGGGCGGATGGTGGTGGACGGGCGGTGGGCCGGTTTCGGCGCGGTGTCCGTGGACCCGGAGCACCGGCGGCAGGGGCTGGCCACCGCGGTGATGGCGGCGCTGTCCCGGCGGGCGCTGGAGGAGGGCGCCTCGGCGGCCTGGCTCCAGGTCGAGGCGGAGAACCCGGGCGCGCGGGCCCTGTACGACGGGATGGGCTTCGCGACGCACCACGCGTACCACCACTACCGGGCGGCGAAGTGAGCTCCGCTTCGCGGCGGCGGTTCGCGGAGGAGGTCCGCTCGGAGCGGCCGGACCTGGCGCTGCTGTGCCTGCTGCTGGCGGCCGAGGCGGATCCCGATCTCGACGAGCGAGCCATGGACTGGGCGCAGATCGAGCTGGACCGGCTGGCGGGGATGCTGCCGTACGGGCTGCGCGGCGCGAAGGCGTGGGCCTCGGCGGTGACGGAGCTGCTGGGGGGCCGGATGGGGTTCCACGGGACCCCGGCGGACTACGACCGGCTGTCGTCCTCGCTGCTGCACGAGGTGCTCAGGCGCCGGCGGGGCCTGCCGATCCTGCTGTCCGTCGTCTGGCTGGAGGTGGCGCGGCGGGCGGGCGCGCCGGTGTACGGGCTGGGCCTGCCGGGGCACTTCGTGGTGGGCTTCGGGGATCCGGAGGAAGCGGTGGTGGTGGACCCCTTCGCGGGGGGCGCGGCGCCGGGCACCGGCCCCGCGGAACTGGCCGCCGGACCGCGCACCCCGGCCCGCACCCTGGACATCGTCCTGCGGATCCTGAACAACGTCCGGGCCTGGGCCTCGTCCCGGCCGGAGCACTCGGCGGTCGCCCTGTGGGCGCTGGACCTGTCGCTGCTCCTGCCCTCCCACCCGGCCTCGCTGCGCTACGAGCGGGCGCGGCTGCTGGTGGAGCGGGGGGAGTTCGTGACGGGGGCGGCGGAGCTGGACGCGTACGCGGAGATCGTGCGGGCGGTGGACGCCGGGGCGGCCGACCGCATCCGCGCGGAGGCCCTCTCGGCCCGCGCCCTCCTGAACTGACGCGGCCCGGGCCGGGCCGGGCTGGTCGGGCTGGCCGGGCCGGGCCGGGGCCCGGGCGCGGACTTCTAGAGCCAGCCCTTCTCGCGGGCCGTGCGGACGGCTTCGGCGCGGTTGCGCGCCGCGAGCTTCTGGATCGCCGTCGAGAGGTAGTTGCGGACCGTGCCCGGGGACAGGTGGAGCCGCTGGGCCAGTTCCGCGTTCGTGGCGCCGAACTCCGCCGCCCGCAGGACCTCCCGTTCCCGGTCCGTCAGGGGGTTCGCGCCCTCCGCCAGGGCCGCCGCCGCCAGGGTGGGGTCGATGACGCGCTCGCCCGCCAGCACCCTGCGCACCGCGTCCGCCAGCTGCGCGGCCGGGGCGTCCTTGACCAGGAAGGCCGAGGCTCCCGCCTCCATCGCGCCGCGCAGGTAGCCGGGGCGGCCGAAGGTGGTCAGGATGACGATCCGCAGCCCCGGCAGCTCGGCCCGCAGGGCGGCCGCCGCCTCGATGCCGGTCATGCCCGGCATCTCGATGTCCAGGAGCGCGACGTTCACGTCGTGGGCGCGGGCCGCCGCCACCACCTCGTCGCCGCGGGCGACCTGGGCCAGCACCTCGATGTCCGGTTCCAGGCCGAGCAGTGCGGCCAGTGCCTCCCGGACCATGGACTGGTCCTCGGCGAGGAGGATCCTGATGGGCCGTGAGGTCATGGGGCCGATCCTAGGGGGTGTCCTGTCGGTCAAGCCGGGCCCCCCAGGGGGACGCGGGCCAGCAGCCGGAAGCCGGTCCTGCCCGCCGGGCCCGCGGCCAGGGTGCCGCCCACCGCCTCCAGACGTTCCGTCAGGCCCGTGAGGCCGTTGCCGGGGACCGCGGCGCCGCCCGAGCCGTCGTCGGAGACGGTCAGTTCGGCGACCGGTCCCGCCAGGGTCTGCCGGACGCCCAGGGTGACCGCGCACCGCCCGGCCCCGCTGTGCCGGACCACGTTCGTCACGGCCTCGCGCAGCGACCAGGCCAGGGCGGATTCCACGTCCTCGGGAAGCTCCTGCGTCCACCCGGCCGGGAGGTCCGCCAGTACGCCCGCCGCTGCCAGCGCGGTCCGGGCGCCGGCCAGTTCGCCGGGCAGGGTCGGACGCCGGTAGCCGCTCACGGCCTCCCGTACGTCCACCAGCGCCTGCCGGCTGACCCGTTCGATGTCCGCGACCTGCTGCGCGGCCGCCTCGGGCCGGTCCGGGAGCATCCGCCCCGCCAGCTCGCTCTTGAGCGTGATCAGCGACAGCGAGTGCCCCAGCAGGTCGTGCAGGTCCCGGGCCATGCGCAGCCGTTCCTCGTTGGCCGCGAGCTGCGCCACCGTGGCCCGGGCCTGGCGGAGCTCTATGGTCGTACGGATCATCGCGCGGACGCCGATCATCGCGAACCCGCCCATCAGGGACGGGATCAGCAGGCCGGCCAGGTACTCGTCGCCGCCCGGTACGGCGAAGGCCGTGGCCGTGAGCACCGCGGTCGCGGCGGGGACGGTCCAGCGGGAGATCTCGCCGGGCAGCGCGGCTCCGGAGGAGATGGCCACGTAGACGAAGAGCACCAGCCATTCGCGGCCCAGGGTCAGGGAGAGGACGGTGGCCTGGGCGGCCAGCACCGTCACCGAGAGCAGGACCCGGCGGACCGGCATCTGCCGTGCGGAGCGCAGGACCAGGATCAGGTACCAGACGACGAAGGCCGCGAGGCCCAGGCCGCCGAGCAGCCGGGCCCCGAGGCTGTGTCCGCCGCGGATCAGGTCGGTGACGGGCGCGCTGAGGTAGAAGAGCCACAGGCCCGTCCAGGTGAGCTTCACGACCCTCTGGCGGCGGTTCTCCGACGGCATCGCGATCCGCAGGGCGCGGTTGTTGCGCCCATCGGCCCGTTCCGCCGCGTACCTCACGTCCGTCACGCTCGTCACCGTCATGCCTTCAGCGAGTCCTTGCGGTACAGCCAGGCGGCGGCACCGGTGAAGAGTACGAAGTACACCGCGAGGATCGCCACGTCCTTGGCGTGCGGCGCGCCGCCCAGCTCGATGGCCTGGCCGAGGCCCGCGTAGGCGTGGGTCGGCAGCCACTCGCAGATGTTTCGCAGCCACTGCGGGAAGTTCGCGGTGGGCATCCACAGGCCGCCGAGGATCGACAGGCCGAAGTAGAAGAGCATCGTGATGGGGCGGACGGTGTCCCCGCTGGCCAGGTAGCCGATCGCCACGCCCAGGGCGGCGAAGACGAGGCTGCCGGCCCAGATGGAGCCGGTCAGGGCGAGCCACTGCCAGGCCTCGAACCGTACGCCCTTGACGGCCGCGGCGACCGCGAAGACGACGAGGATGGACGGGAGCGAGAGGACGCCGGCGCTGGCGGTCTTGGCGAGCACGTACCCGCGGCCGGGCAGGGCGGTCAGCCGCAGCTGGCGGACCCAGCCCTTCTCGCGCTCCTTGGCGATGCGCTCGCTGTTGCCCATCAGGACGGCGGTCAGGGCGCCGAAGGAGGCCATGGCGACCATGTAGAAGGCGGGCATGGTCAGTTCGGTGCCCATGACCTTGGTCGTGCCGTCCAGGGTGCCGCCGAGCATCAGGAAGAGGGCGGCCGGGTAGAGCACCGTGAAGAACAGGTACTTCTTGTTGCGCAGGGCGCGGGTGATTTCGAGCTTGACGAGCTTCGTCGTTCCGGTGGTCATCATGATGCGTCGGCCTCCTCGGCCTCGGTGAGGGCGATGAAGGCCTGCTCCAGACCCAGCCCGGCGACTTCCAGGTTCCGGGGGTAGAGGCCCAGGGCGTAGACGGCGTGCACGGTCGCGTCGGCGTCGCGCGACTGGAGCTTCACGGTGTCGCCGCGGCGCTCGTAAGCGGTCAGGTGCGGGAGGGCGCGCAGCGCCGCCTCGTCGACGGGGCCGTCGGTGAGGTCGAAGGCGATCTTGCGGGCGCCCGCCTTGGCCTTGATCTCGGCGGCGGTGCCGTCGGCGAGCAGCCGGCCCTTGTTGAGGACCAGCACCCGGTCGGCGATCGCGTCCGCCTCCTCCAGGTAGTGGGTGGCGAAGAGGACCGTACGGCCCTGCGCGGCCTGCTCTCGCATGGTGGCCCAGAAGGCCTGCCGCGAGGTGACGTCCATGCCGGTGGTCGGCTCGTCGAGCACGATCAGGTCGTTCTGGCCGGCGGTGGCGAGGGCGAAGCGGACGCGCTGCTCCTGGCCGCCGGAGAGCTTGTTGACGAGCCGGTCCGCGATGCCGTCGACCCCGGCGCGGGCGAGCACCTCGTCGACCGGGAGCGGCCGGGGGTGCAGGGAGCAGCCGAGCGTGACGAGCTCGCGTACGGTGACGTCCTCCATCAGGCCGCCGCTCTGCAGCATCGCGCCGACCCGGCCGGCGGCGATGGCCTCGCGGGGGGTGGAGCCGAAGAGCCGGACGCTGCCGGTGTCGGCGGGGCGCAGGCCGAGCAGCAGGTCGAGGGTGGAGGACTTGCCGGCGCCGTTGGGTCCGAGGAGTGCGACGGTCTCGCCGGGGTGGAGTTCGAGGGAGAGGCCGTCGACCGCCCGTACGGCGCCGTAGCTCTTGGTCACGTTCTCGAAGCTCACCACGGTGCCGGTGCCGGGGGTCCTGGCGGCGGCTGGTTGCGTCGCGGTTGTCGTCGTCATGGGTCGAGGTTCGCCCGTACGGGGGTGGGCGCGGCAGTGTCTCCGGTCGTGACTGCCGCATGACAGTTGTCATGTCGCGGACGTGACAGAGCCCCCGCCCGGGGCCGGGCAGGGGCTCTGGCGTGCGGTTTCGCCGCCGGGTCAGCTCGCGTTGGTGTCGATGACCACGGTCCGTTCGGCGGGGGTCTTGCCGCGCAGGGCCTTGGTGAGGGCGCCCGCGACGTCCTGCGGGGTGACGGCGGTCTTCTCGCCGGTGCCCCGGGTGATCAGGACCCCGTCGAAGGCGGTGGTGTACGCCGCCTTCAGCGCTTCGAGGTCGTACTTCTCGACGAGGTGGCCTTCCACGACCTGCATGCTGAGGATCTTGGGCAGCGACTTCTGGCCGAAGGGGACGGACTTGTTGCCGGCCTTGACCGTGGCGATGCCGGACATCGCCGGTTCGGCGAACTCGTTCATGGCCCGGGTCAGTTCGGCCTGGTCGACGGCCGGTTCCTTGGTGGCGGACGGGAGCTCGACGGGGGTGGCCTGGCCGGTGGCGACCATGTCGCGGAAGGCCTTCTTGACCAGGTCGACGGAGCCGTCGACGTCGAGGGTGGTGCCGGCCTTGCCGGGGACGGCGACGGCCTTGCCCGTGTCGAACTTGATGGTGCCCTCGGTGGCCGAGCCGGCGGTGCCTGCCAGTTCCTGGAGGGCGACCCGCAGCTTCTCCTCGTCGGCCGGCATGACGGCGTCGGCCTTGCGCTCGTTGCCGAGGAGGGAGCCGATGACGGTGACGGGGTTGTAGTCGCTGCCCGTCGCGTTGCGGACGGTGGTCTGGCTGTCGAGGGTCAGACCGGCCTTCTCGGGCTTGAGCTCGACCGGCTTGCCGGCGACGGTGAGCTGGAGCGGGGCGGTGGCGCGGCTGCCGAAGGCCGTCTGGATCTTGGTGACGGCCTCGTCCCGGGTGCCGCTGATGTCGACGCCGAGGACGGTGGTGCCCTTGGGGACGTCGGAGTGGTTCAGGAGCAGCCCGGCGCCGTAGGCCACGCCGACGAGGGCGATGAGGCCGCCGCCGATGATGACCAGCTTGGAGCGGGGCTTCTTGGCGGGCTTGGCGGGGGCCTTGGGGGCCGGCCGGGTCTGCTGCGACGGCTGCGGGGCGGGCGGCGGTACGGCCGGTCCGGAGGCGGGGGCGCCTGCCGGGCCGCCGGGGCCTGCGGGGCCGCCGGGGCCGAAGGGACCGCCGGGTCGCGGGCCGCCGGGGAACGGGGCGTCGGCGAACGGGGCGTCGGGACCCGGACCGTCGGCCATGGGGCCGCCGGTCATCGGGCCGCCGGTCATCGGGCCGCCGGTCATCGGGCCGCCGGTCATCGGGCCGCCCTGGCCGGAGCCGCCCGGGACGCCCGGGCCGGGGCCCCCGGGGCGGGGGCCGCCGGCCGGCGGGGCCTCCGGGCCCGGCCAGCGCGGTGCCGCGTCGGCGCCGACGGGTGCGGTGCCCATGGCGGGGCCTCCGGTGGGCCCGGCCGGTTCGGTGAAGGCGGGGAAGGCCTCGGTGGCCGGTCCGTTGTCGTACGCGGGGTAGCCCTGCGGGGTCCCGACACCGGGGCCGCCGACGGCGGGGGCGGGGGCGGGCGGGAAACCACCGCCGGGGCCGCCCCCGGGGCCGCCGGGGCCGCCATGGCCGCCGCCGGGCGCCGGGGCGTCCCTGCGGGGGCCCGCCGGCGGGGGCGGGAAGCCGCCGCCCGCCGCGGGCGCGCCGGGAGCACCGGGCGCGGAGCCGTGGCCGGCGCTCGGCGGGAGCGCGGGGGCGCCGGTTCCGCCGGCCGGGGGCTGCGGCGCGGCCGGCTTGCGCGGGGCGAACCAGTTGCTGGCGGGCTCCTCGGAACCGCTCGCGGCCGGGGCCGGGGCGGGCTGCGGGGACCGCACGGGCAGCGGCCCGGGCGCCGGGGGCGGCGGGGCGGGCGCCGGTGCGGGCTCGTCCGCGGCCGGTGCGGCGGGCGCGGCGGGCGCCTCGGCGTCCTTCACCGGCTTGCGCACCACGACGGGCGGGATCGGCCGCGAACCCGGGATGTTGATCCGGATCCGGGTCGTCAAGGTGGTCTCGGTCTTCGGCCCGTCGGAGTCGGGCGTGGACGGCTTCGAAGTCACAGAGTTCTCCTCCGGGGCGGTCGCCGCAGCGTCCGTGGACGGATACTGGCCGGTTCCATACGGCGGCGTACCCGAGGGGTAGGCGGCTCCACCGTGCCCTTGGGGCCCGGGGGACGAACTGTCAGTTTCACGACTCAAGGCAGGTTCTCCCGGTTGGCTCCGCCGCCCGTCATACCTTGCGCGGGCAGCTCGGCGGCCCGTCCACCATACTGGCCGCCGCCCGCGCGCAACTGTCCGGCGGGAATCAGAGATTCCCTTTGACCTCCTTCGCGGGGGTCCTCAACAGTCCGTCAAACCCCCGCAAGCCATCCCCGATCGGAGCCGGGCCGAGTTCAACGGCAGGTCACCGGCGGGGCTTCGCGGCCGAAACCGGCCGGTCGACCGGCCCGCGCATCGTGGCACAGATCACAGCGGCGGCCGTGCCCCCCAAAAGGTATGCGTACATACCGATTCCGGACGAACTGAGCAGGAAATCCCCTTCGGGGCGGGGCAGGCTGAGCGCCACGTAGGCGAGGAACCAGCCACCCGCCGCGGCGCCCACCCCGATCCCGGTCCCGGTCGCGATCCGGCCCGCGAGGAACACCCCGAGCAGGGCCAGCAGGGCCAGCAGCAGGCCGCCCGGGAACCACAGGTCCACCACGATCCAGCCGGCGAGTCCGTTCAGCGCGCCCGCGGCCAGCAGGCCCAGCAAGGTCGCGATCCGCCCGGGGGTCAGGGTCGTGGTCATGCCGTCACCCCCGCGAAGAGGTCCCGCTCGCGCTCGCCGGCCGGGGTGCCCGGCTCGCCGGCGACCAGCTCGTAGTACTCGCGGGCGAAGAGCGGCTGGGCCAGGTCGTTCGACAGGGCGAAGAACGGGCCAGCCACGACGATCTGGGTGGCGTGCGCCCGCATCGCGGCGGCCTTGGCGGCGACGAACGCCTCGTCATCGATCTCGGCGGTGATCCGCTCGTCCGCGACCACTCCGGGGACGTCGTCCGGCTCGGCGAGCCCGGGGAAGGGCGCCTCGCCGCCGGCCGCGCGGAGCTCGGCGAAGCCCTCCTCGACCACCGAGCGCGGCACCCGGTTCCAGTAGATCTTCCCGATCGTGTGCGCCGCGCCGAGATCGCGGCGGTACGCTCCCTCGCCGGCGAGCTCCGCCGCGCGCATGGCGACGCGGTGGGCCTGGATGTGGTCGGGGTGCCCGTAGCCGCCGTCGGGGTCGTAGGTGACGAGCACCTGCGGGCGCAGCTCGCGGATCACCTCCACGAGGTAAGCGGCCGCCTCGTCCACGTCGGCGGACCAGAAGGCGCCGGGCCGGTGGTTCTGCTCGGCCCCCATCATCCCGGAGTCGCGGAAGCGGCCGGGGCCGCCGAGGAACCGGTGGTCGGTGACGCCCAGTTCCGCCATGGCGGCGGCGAGCTCTCCGATCCGGTGGGTGCCCAGGGCGTCGTCGCGGTCGGCGGCCAGATGGGCGAGACCGGGCGGGATGACCTCGCCCTCCTCGCCCAGCGTGCAGGTCACCAACGCGACGTGGGCGCCCTCGGCCGCGTACTTGGCCATGGTGACGCCGTTGTTGATCGACTCGTCGTCCGGGTGCGCGTGCACGAGGAGCAGACGACGGGCGGGAAGACCGTTCATGGGGGTCAGCCTACGAGCTGAGCCCTAGAACTTGAGCCCACTGATCATGCTGGCCACGTTCGACGTCAGCTGGCTGAGGGTCGGCGCGATGGTCGAACTCGCCAGGTAGAAGCCGAGGAGCACGCACACGAAGGCGTGTCCCGCCTTCAGCCCCGACCTCCGCACCAGCAGGAAGACGACGATCGCCAGCAGCACCACGGCCGAGATCGAGAGTGCCACGGCGTTTCACCTCCACGTCGAGCGGACATCGGTACGCGTACTCGTGCTCGGCAGACTCATACCCACCGTGCGCTACGGATCATAACTATCCGTACCAGCGCATCGATCGAATTCCGGCAGCACAAGGGGCGCACGCCGCGCATGTCCAGGGGCACGGGGGAGGCCGGCCGGAGAGGCTGTACGCCTCTCCGACCGGCTGTCGGCACCCGCACGGCCGCACCCGGCCCAGGCTGCCCGGCTCATATCTCGGGGCAGAAACGGTCAAGTTGCCGCCAGGTAAACCGAGTTGCCGCCACTGGGGGCGAGGGCGCCCCGCATATTCGGGGTGGCCGGAAATGATTGCTCCCCGTCGGCCGGCCCCGCCGACGCTCCCCCGGCTCCGTGAGGGCGGCCGGGCGGGCTACTCCTTCGACAGCGGGGCCGTCGGCGGTGGCGGCGGTGGCGGGGGGAGGTCGCCCGGGGCCGGGACCACCTGCTTCTCGGCCGCGAAGTGGCAGGCGGAGGGGTGCGCCGCCGGGCCCGACGGGAAGACCTCCGGGACCGCCAGCAGCGGTACCTCCGCCGCGCACCGCTCCTCCGCCTTCCAGCAGCGGGTCCGGAAGCGGCAGCCCGAGGGCGGGTTGGCCGGGGAGGGGACGTCGCCGGAGAGGATGATCCGCTCCCGGTGGGCGCGCGCCTCGGGGTCGGGGACCGGGACGGCCGACAGCAGCGCCTGGGTGTACGGGTGGGTCGGGTGGTCGTAGATCTGGGTGTCGCTGCCGATCTCGACGATCCGGCCCAGGTACATCACGCCGACCCGGTCGGAGATGTGCCGCACGATCGAGAGGTCGTGCGCGATGAAGACGTAGGACAGGTCGAACTCGTCCTGGAGCCGCGCCAGCAGGTTGATGACCTGCGCCTGGACGGAGACGTCCAGCGCGGAGACCGGCTCGTCCGCGACGATGATCTCCGGCCGCAGCGCGAGGCCGCGGGCGATGCCGATGCGCTGGCGCTGGCCGCCGGAGAACTGGTGCGGGTAGCGGTTGATGTACTCCGGGTTCAGGCCGACCACGTCCAGCAGGTCCTGGACCTGGCGGCGCCGGTCGCCCTTGGGGGCCACCTCGGGGTGGATCTCGTACGGCTCCCCGATGATGTCGCCGACCGTCATGCGCGGGTTCAGCGAGGTGTACGGGTCCTGGAACACCATCTGGATGTTGCGCCGGACGGCCTTCAGGGCGCGGCCCGAGAGCCTGGTGATGTCCTCGCCCTTGTACGAGATCACCCCCGCGGTCGGGCGCTCCAGGTTGACCAGCATCTTCGCGACGGTGGACTTGCCGCAGCCGGACTCGCCGACGATGCCGAGGGTCTCGCCCCGGCCGAGCTGGAAGGAGACCCCGTCGACGGCCTTCACGGCGCCGACCTGCTTCTTGAAGAGGACGCCCTGGGTCAGCGGGTAGTGCTTGACCAGGTCCCGCACGTCCAGGATGGCTTCAGGCACCGAGGCACTCCTTCCAGAAGAAGCACGCGCTGGTGCGGTCCGGGGCGACCTCGGCGAGCGGCGGGACCTCGGCCCGGCAGACGGCCTGGGCCATGGGGCAGCGGGGGTTGAAGGCGCAGCCGGGCGGGATGGCGAGCAGGTTGGGCGGCAGTCCCTTGATGGCGTAGAGCTCCTGCCCCTTCTGGTCCAGGCGTGGGATCGAGTCGAGCAGGCCGCGGGTGTACGGGTGCGCCGGGCGCTTGTAGATCTCGTGCACGGGCGCCGACTCGACGATCCGGCCCGCGTACATGACGGCGATCTTGTCCGCGACGTCGGCGACGACGCCGAGGTCGTGGGTGATCAGGATCAGGCCCATGTTCAGCTCGCGCTGGAGCTCGGCGAGCAGGTCCATCACCTGGGCCTGGACGGTGACGTCGAGGGCGGTGGTGGGCTCGTCCGCGATGATCAGGGAGGGTTCGAGGGCCAGCGCCATCGCGATCATGATGCGCTGGCGCATGCCGCCGGAGAACTGGTGCGGGTAGTCCCCCACCCGCTCCTTGGCGGCCGGGATCTTGACCCGGTCCATCAGCTCGATCGCCTTGAGCCGGGAGGCCTTGCGGGAGAGGCCGCGGTGGACCTCGTACATCTCGGCGAGCTGCGCGCCGACGCTGAGGACGGGGTTGAGCGAGGAGAGGGCGTCCTGGAAGATCATGGCCATCTCGGCGCCGCGGATCTTCCGGCGTTCCTCCTCCTTCGTCTTCAGCAGGTCCTTGCCCTTGAACAGGATCTCGCCGCCCGCGATCCGGCCCGGCGGCACGTCGAGGATGCCCATGACGGCCTGGGCGGTCACGGACTTGCCCGAGCCCGATTCGCCGAGCACGGCGAGGGTCTCGCCCTCGTCCACCGAGTAGGTGACGCCGTTGACGGCCTTGGCGACTCCGTCGCGCGTGCGGAACTCCACATGGAGGTCGCGGACTTCGAGCAGCATGGTGCCCACTCCTCAGCGCAGCTTGGGGTCGAGGGCGTCGCGCACCGCGTCGCCGAGCATGATGAAGGCGAGCACGGTGATGCTCAGCGCACCGGCCGGGTAGAGCAGCATGTGCGGGGCGTTGCGGATCTGGGGGGCGGCGTTGGAGATGTCGATGCCCCAGGACACCGTCGGCGGGCGCAGGCCCACGCCGAGGAACGACAGGGTGGCCTCCAGTGCGATGTACGTGCCCAGGGCGATGGTGGCGACGACGATGACGGGGGCGACGGCGTTGGGCGCCACGTGCCGCAGCAGCATCCGGGCGTTGCCGGCGCCGAGGGCCCGCGCGGCCTGGACGTAGTCGTTCTGTTTGGCGGTGATCACCGAGCCGCGGGCGATGCGGGCGATCTGCGGCCAGCCGAGCAGCACGATGAAGCCGACGACCGGCCAGACGGTGGTGCTGGTGACCACGGACAGGAAGACCAGGCCGCCGAGGACGACCGGGATGCCGAAGAAGATGTCCGCGACCCGGGAGAGCAGCGCGTCGCCCCAGCTGCCGAAGAACCCGGCGAGCCCGCCGAGGAACGAGCCGAGCAGGGCGGCCCCGAGGGTGGCGCAGACGCCGACCGTGATGGAGGCGCGGGCGCCGTAGACGGTACGGGTGTACACGTCGCAGCCCTGGGTGTCGTAGCCGAAGGGGTGTCCGGGGGCGGCGCCCTGCTGGGACTTGGACAGCTCGCAGTGCAGCGGGTCGCCGCTCGCGATGAGCTGGGGCCAGATGGCGATGACGACGAGGAACAGGATCAGGGCCGAGGAGATGATGAAGACGGGATTGCGGCGCAGCTGGTGCCAGGCGTCGGACCACAGCGAGCGGGCCTTCTCCCGGGGGCCGGTGGGACCGTCGCCGAGTGTCTTCTCCAGGCTCTCGGCTTCCTCCAGCGCGAGGTCCATGGGGCCGCCCTGGCCGGTCGGAGCGATGGCCTCCCCCTCTCCGGGTCGTAGTGGGTCGTAGGCGGGGTGCTCGGGCTCAGGCATAGCGGATCCTCGGGTCCAGGACCGCGTAGAGCAGGTCGACGAGCAGGTTCGCCAGCAGGAAGACGATGACGAGGATGGTCACGAAACCGACCACCGTGGGGGCGTTGTTGCGCAGGATGCCCTGGTAGAGCTGGTAGCCGACGCCGTGGATGTTGAAGATGCGCTCGGTGACGATGGCGCCGCCCATCAGGGCGCCGATGTCGGTGCCGATGAAGGTGACCACCGGGATCAGCGAGTTGCGCAGCAGGTGCCGGGTGATGACCCGGCGGCGCGGCAGCCCCTTGGCCACGGCCGTACGGACGTAGTCCGCCTTGACGTTCTCGGCGATGGAGGTGCGCGAGAGGCGGGTGACGTACGCGAGGGAGACCAGGGCGAGCACGATGCCGGGCAGGATCAGCTCGTTGAAGGGGGCGTCGGGGGAGACGGTGGGGCGGACCCAGCCCCATTTGACGCCGAAGACGTACTGGAGCAGGTAGCCCGTCACGAACGTGGGCACGGAGATGACGACGAGGGTGAGCACCAGCACGCTGGTGTCGATGGCCTTGCCCCGGCGCAGACCGCTGATCACGCCGAGGGTGATGCCGACGACGATCTCGATGACGATGGCGACGATGGTCAGGCGCAGGGTGACGGGGAAGGCCGATGCCATGAGCTCGGTGACCGACTGGCCGTTGAAGGCGGTGCCGAAGTCCCCCTGGAAGATCTGGCCCATGTAGTGGAGGTACTGCTTCCACAGCGGCTGGTCGAGGTAGAGGTCCTTGCGGATGCGCGCGGCGGTGGCGGGGTCGGGGGCCTTGTCGCCGAAGAGGGCCGCGACCGGGTCACCGAGCGCGTACACCATGAAGAAGATCAGGAACGTGCTGCCGATGAACACCGGGATCATCTGGAGCAGTCGCCGGATCACATAACGTCCCATGGAGTGCTCCAGGGTGTCGTGGGCCCTTCCGGCACGCCGGGGCGGCGGCCGGAGGGCCCGGGATCCGTAGGAGGGTCAGCTGACCTTGATCTGGTCGTAGACCGGGACGCTGAACTGGTTGAGCGCCACGTCGGTGAGCCGCTCGGAGTGGCCGGCGCTGCCGTTCTGGTACCAGAGCGGGATGGACGGCATCTGCGCGGCGAGGATCTTCTCGGCGTCCTGGAACGTGGTGATCGCCTTCGCCGCGTCGCTCTCCTGGTTGGCCTCGTCGACGAGCTTGTCGAAGTCCGGGTTGTTGAACTTCCCGTAGTTGGAGGAAGCGCCGGTGTAGTAGAGCGGCTCCAGGAAGTTCTGGATCAGCGGGTAGTCGGCCTGCCAGCCGGACCGGAAGGGGCCGGTCAGCTTGAAGGCGCTCTGCTGGTTGCGGAAGTCGGCGAAGGTGCCGATCGGGTTGACGGTGCAGACCGGGCCCTCGCCGAGCGCGTTGTTGATGCTGTTGCAGACGGCGTCCATCCAGTCGCGGTGCGAGCCGGTGTCCACGTTCGAGGTCAGCGTGACCTTCCCGCCGGGCAGGCCGCCGCCCTCCTGGATGAGCGCCTTGGCCGCGACCGGGTCGAACTTGCAGGCGTCGCCGCACAGGCTCGCGTTGAAGCCGCCCTTCTCCCCGAGGGCCGGGGAGGTCCAGTCCCGGGCGGGGGTGCGGGTCTCCTGGAAGATCTGCTGGGTGATCTCTTCCCGGTTGATCGCCATCGAGATGCCCCGGCGGACCTTCTCCATGCCCTCCTTGTTCCACTGCGGGTCGTACAGCGGGAAGGTGAGGGTCTGGATGATGAGGGCCGGCTGGTTGATGTACCGGTCGCCGAGGTCGTTCTTGACGTTCTTGAGCTGCTGCGCCGGGACGTCGTCGACGAGGTCGAGGTTGCCGGAGATCAGGTCCGTGTAGGCGGTGTTGTTGTCGGTGTAGACCTTGAGGTCCACTCCGCCGTTCTGCGCCTTGTCCGCGCCGGGGTAGCCGTCCCACTTGCGCAGCTTCATCGCGGTGCCCTTGGTGTAGGAGTCCACCGTGTAGGGGCCGTTGCCCACGGGCTTGGTGAGCCAGCCGTCGTGGTCGGTGAAGAAGGCCTTGGGCAGCGGGGAGAAGGCCTGGTAGCCGAGGGTCTCGGGCCAGGTGGAGAACTTCGACTTCAGGGCGACCGTGAAGGTCTTCGGGTCCTTGACGACGAGTCCCTTCATCGTCTTGGCCCTGGGCTCCCCGGAGGCGGGGTGGAGGTCCTCGTAGCCGACGATGTCGGAGAAGAACGGCGAGTTGTTCTGCTTGTTGCGCACGTCCGCCCCGTAGTTCCAGGCGTCCACGAAGGACTGGGCCGTGACGGGCTCGTCGTTGCTGAACTTCCAGCCGTCCTTCAGCGTGACCGTGAAGTTCTGGCTGTCGGTCGTCTCGATCTTCTCGGCGAGCATGTCCTTGGCCTCGCCGGTCTTCGGGTCGTAGCGCTTGAGACCCCGGAAGAGCATGTCGAGGACCTTGCCGCCCTGCACCTCGTTGGTATTGGCGGGCTCCAGCGGGTTCTGCGGATCGCCCCACGAGGAGCTGATGATGCCCGCGTCGCCGCCGCCGCTGTCGCTTCCGCCGCCGCAGGCCGTCGCCGCGAGGGCGACGGCCACCGCACATGCGGCCCACTTGGCGTGGGTGGCTCCGCGCATGGAGTGCCTCCTATGGGTCCCAGGACTCGCTTAGGGCCCTATGTCACCCTATGAGGGGTCCCATACACCTCCGGTTGGACCGATTGCACCCTCGCGTCACCCGCCTGTCACCCCTGCGAGTGCAATGGCAGCTCCCAGGTGTCCACCGCGTAGTGCAGGCCCATGCCGTGCGCCTCGTAGAGCGCGAGCGCGCCGGTTTCGTTGTGGGTGTCGACGCCCAGACCCACGGTGTCCCGGCCGCGCCCGGCGTAGGCGGCGAAGCCGTGGCGGAGCAGGAAACCACCGATGCCCCGGCCGCGCACGTCCTGCCGTACTCCGATGTGGCTGATCCAGCCCATGCTGGTGCGGTCGTCGCGGGTGAGCAGGACCGCTACGTCACCCAGCGCGGGCAGGGCCGCGATCCAGACCAGCGACCAGTCGAGCCTGCGCGCGTCGAGGTGGTCCAGCCAGGGCTCGTACGCGCGCCGGACGTGCCCGAAGTGCGCGGCGAAGGTCTCCTCGACCAGGGCATGGGCCCGGTGCCGGTCGGCCTCGTCGGCGGCGCAGTGGCGCAGGGTGAGCCCGGCGGGGGGCTGCGGGGGCAGGTCGGCGGCGGGGGCCAGCCGACGGGTCATCACCTGGTAGCGGCGTACGGTGCGGTAGCCGCGGGCGGTGAGGAGGCCGAGGTCGAGGGTGGGCTTCACGTTGAGCTGGAGCCGCAGTACGGCGGGCGGCTCCCCCACCGCCAGATCGCGGGCCCGGATCTCCATCAGCTCCAGCAGCCGGTCGGCGGCCTCGGGGTGGCCGGGCAGCACGTAGTGGTCGCCCTCGACCCGGCCCGGGCCGGCATCGGCCCAGACCAGCGCGTAGGCGGCGAGCCGGCCGCCCTGGAAGGCGAGCCATGAGTCGGTGGCGAGGTCCACACCGGGGTGGTTGAGGTCCGCCTCGACGGTGCCGAGGTCCGTCTCCGGTCTGCCGATCTCGATCACGTCGACGGCGTTGAGCAGGGCGCAGATGTCGGACGCGTCACCGGGGCCGGCGGGCCGGACGGTCAGCATGTCGGTCATCGGACCACTCTCGGCCGCCGCGGGCCCCGGCCGCAACCGGCTTTGGCGCCAAGGGCGTCCCGGGCATGCGCCAGGGCGCCCGGTACCGGAAGGAATCCGGTGCCGGGCGCCCTGGGAGACGTACGCCTGCGGGAGGTCAGACGGCCAGTACGGCCTTCTCCTCCGCGAAGTGGCACGCCGACTCGTGCGCGGCCAGGGTGTCCAGGCCCTTGAAGCGCTCCGGGATCGCCAGCAGCGGCTCCTCGGTGGCGCACTTGTCCTGGGCCTTCCAGCAGCGGGTGCGGAAGCGGCAGCCCGACGGCGGGTTGGCCGGGGACGGGACGTCACCGGTGAGGATGATCCGCTCGCGGCCCTCGCGCGCGTCCGGGTCCGGGACCGGGACGGCCGACAGCAGCGCCTGCGTGTACGGGTGCGTCGGGTGCTCGTAGATCTGCCCGTCGCTGCCGATCTCGGCCATCTTGCCGAGGTACATGACGCCCACGCGGTCCGAGATGTGCCGGACGATCGAGAGGTCGTGCGCGATGAAGACGTAGGACAGGTCGAACTCGTCCTGGAGCTTCTCCATCAGGTTGATGACCTGGGCCTGCACCGACACGTCGAGCGCGGAGACCGGCTCGTCGCAGATGATGATCTCCGGGTTGAGCGCGAGGCCGCGGGCGATGCCGATGCGCTGGCGCTGGCCGCCGGAGAACTGGTGCGGGTACCGGTTGATGTACTCCGGGTTCAGGCCCACGACGTCCAGGAGCTCCTGGACCTTGCGGCGCCGGTCGCCCTTGGGAGCCACCTCGGGGTGGATGTCGAAGGGCTCCCCGATGATGTCGCCGACCGTCATGCGCGGGTTCAGCGAGGTGTACGGGTCCTGGAACACCATCTGGATGTTGCGGCGGACGGCCTTGAGGGCCCTGCCGGACAGCTTGGTGATGTCCTGGCCCTTGTAGAAGACCTCGCCCGCCGTGGCCTTCTCCAGGCTCATCAGCAGCTTCGCGACGGTGGACTTGCCACAGCCGGACTCGCCGACGATGCCGAGGGTCTCGCCCCGGTACAGGTCGAAGGAGACGCCGTCCACGGCCTTGACCGCGCCGACCTGCTTCTTGAACAGGATTCCCTGGGTCAGCGGGAAGTGCTTGACCAGGTTGCGCACCTGGAGGATCGGCTCGCGCTCGGTGGTGCTCTTGGTGAGCTCAGCCATGGATCTGCTCCTTCCAGAAGTGGCACGCGCTGCCGCGGCCGGGCAGCTCGGTGCCGTCCTGCTCGGTCACCTGGTGCAGGACCGGCACGTCGGTGCGGCAGATGTCCTGAGCCTTGGGGCAGCGCGGGTTGAAGGCGCAGCCCGACGGGATGTTCAGCAGGTTGGGCGGCAGGCCCTTGATCGCGTAGAGCTCCTGGCCCTTCTGGTCCAGGCGCGGGATCGAGTCGAGCAGGCCGCGGGTGTACGGGTGCGCCGGGCGCTTGTAGATCTCGTGGACCGGGGCGTTCTCGACGATCCGGCCGCCGTACATGACGGCGATCTTGTCCGCGACGTCGGCGACGACGCCGAGGTCGTGGGTGATCAGGATCAGGCCCATGTTCATCTCGCGCTGGAGCTCCGCGAGCAGGTCCATCACCTGGGCCTGGACCGTGACGTCGAGAGCCGTGGTGGGCTCATCGGCGATGATCAGGTCCGGCTCCAGGGCCATCGCCATGGCGATCATGATGCGCTGGCGCATACCGCCGGAGAACTGGTGCGGGTAGTCGCCCACGCGCGCCTTGGCGGCGGGGATCTTCACCCGGTCCATGAGCTCGACGGCCTTGGCCGTGGAGTCCTTCTTGGACATCCCGCGGTGCACGCGGAACATCTCGCCGAGCTGCGCGCCGACGGTGTGCACCGGGTTCAGCGAGGACAGCGCGTCCTGGAAGATCATGGCGATCTTCGAGCCGCGGATCTTGCGGTACTCCTCGGCGGGGAGCTTCAGCAGGTCGGTGCCCTGGAACAGGATCTCGCCGTGCGGGATCTTGCCCGGAGGCATGTCCAGGATGCCCATGATGGCCTGCGCCGTCACGGACTTGCCGGAGCCGGACTCGCCGAGGACGGCGAGGGTCTCGCCCGCGTCGACGGAGTACGAGACACCGTTGACGGCCTTGGCGACACCGTCGCGGGTGTGGAACTCGACGTGCAGGTCGCGCACTTCGAGCAGGGGGGTGCCCTCCGGCGCCGAGCGGGGCGCGGGGACGTTCGAGGTCTTGTCGATGATGGTCAACGTACGCCCTTCCTCAGCGCAGCTTCGGGTCGAGGGCGTCGCGCACCGCGTCGCCGACCATGATGAACGCGAGCACCGTGATGCTCAGCGCGATGGCCGGGAAGAGGAGCACGTGAGGTGCCTGGAGCCAGCGGACGGAAGCGTCGCTGACCATCAGGCCCCAGGAGATGCCGGGCGGCTGGACGCCGATGCCGAGGTACGACAGGGCGGACTCCGCACCGATGTACACACCGAGGCTGATCGCGCCGACCACGATCACGGGGGCGACGGCGTTCGGCAGGATGTGGCGCATCGTGATGCGCAGCGTGCCGGCGCCGAGGGCGCGGGCGGCCACGACGTAGTCGTTGTTCTTGTTCTGGAGCACCGAGGACCGCATGATGCGGAAGATCTGCGGCCAGCCGAGGGTGGCGAGCACCACCGAGACGGTCCACGCGTTGCCCTTGCCGAGGCCGGACATGATCAGCATGCCGCCGAGGAGCAGCGGGATGGCGAAGAAGATCTCGGTGAACCGGGACAGGATGCTGTCGACGAAACCGCCGACCCAGCCGGCGATCAGCCCGAGCGCGCCGCCGACGACGAGCACCAGGGTGGTGGTGACGACACCGACGATGATCGAGTTGCGCGCGGCCCAGACCGTCCGGGTGTAGACGTCGCAGCCCTGGACGTCGAAGCCGAACCAGTGGTCGGCACTGGGCTTCTTCAGGGAGTCCTGGAGCTTGCAGGCGGTGGCCTCGAAGGGGCTGCCCGGCGTGAACCACTGCGGCACGACGGAGAGCACGATCAGCATGAGGACCAGTACCCCGCCGATCAGGAAGATCGGGTTGCGCCGGAGGTCCGAGACGGCGTCGGACCAGAGGCTGGCCTCGCGCTCCTTCTTCGACTTGCGGCCGGAGTTCCTGGTCGCCGGGCCGCTCGCGGAGGGGGCTTCGGCGGTCTGGGTGTCGGTCAACTCGTCCCCCACCGTAGTTGTGTCACGCATAGCGGATCCTCGGGTCGAGCACTGCGTAGAGCAGGTCCACGATCAGGTTGGCGACGAGGTACACGATGATCAGGAGCGAGACGACGCCCACGATCACGGTGCCCTCCTTGCGGTACACCGACTCGGCCAGCAGGCCGCCGATCCCGTGGATGTTGAAGATCTTCTCGGTGATGACCGCACCGCCCATGAGCGATCCCAGGTCGGCACCGAGGAAGGTGACGATCGGGATGAGGGCGTTGCGCAGCGCGTGGTTCACGACGACGCGGCGGCGCGGCAGGCCCTTCGCGGTCGCGGTGCGCACGTAGTCGGCGCGCATCGTCTCCATCATCGACGTACGGGTCAGTCGGGCCACGTACGCCAGCGAGGTCGAGGCGAGCACCAGCGCCGGGAGGAGGTAGGCGCGGATTCCGTCGTTCTCGTTGAAGGAGACGGAGAAGAAGTCGATGCCCCAGCTGTTCTTGAGCTGGACGCCCAGCGTCAGCTGGAGGACGAAGCCGCTCACGAAGACCGGGATCGAGATGACGAGCAGGGTCGACAGCAGGACGAGCTGGTCGAGGAACTTGCCCCGGCGCAGCGCGGCCATGATGCCGGCGACCACGCCGACGACCGCCTCGATGGCGAACGCGCACAGGGCGAGGTTCAGGGTGTACGGGAAGGACTCGGTGATCTTGTCCCAGACGGCGCGCCCGGTCAGGGTCTCGCCGAAGTTGCCCTGGGCCAGGTTGGTTATGTAGTTCCAGTACTGCGACAGGAACGAGTCGTTGAGGTGGTACTTCTCGCGCAGCATCGCCGCGACGATCGGGTCGGCCTTCCGCTCGCCGGCCAGTGCCTGGATCGGGTCACCGGGGAGCGTGAATGCCAGCCAGTAAATGAGGAACGTGGCACCGATCAGGACAGGGATCGCCTGTATGAGTCGGCGGATGAGGTAGCGGCCCATCAGACCTCCAGCAAGAACAGGGGGAAAGGGCAGGCAGGCGGAAACCTGCTTCCGCCTGCCCGCCCCCGGGTTCCCCTAAGTGAAGAGGGGTGTTAGTTGAGCTCGACGTTCGCCAGGTCCATGCGGCCCTGGGCGTCGACCTCGACGTTCTTCACGGACTTGGAGTAGGCCGAAGAAGACATGTAGGTGAAGACCGGGATGTACGGAAGGTCCTTGATGATGATGTCATCGGCCTTCTGGTACAGCTTCAGGCCCTCGGCGGCGTCCTTGGACTCGTCCGCCTGCTTCATGACGGTCTCGAACTCGTCGTTCTTGTAGTGACCGTAGTTCGAGCCGTTCTCGATCGCGACCTTCGAGAAGATCGGACGGAGGTAGTTCTCCGCGGCCGGGTAGTCCATCACCCAGGCCATGCGGAAGGCACCCTTGTACTTCGAGGCGCCCAGGTCGTCCAGCATCTCGCCGAACTTGGCGTAGGGCTTGGTGGTGACCTCGATGCCGAGGTTGGCCTTCAGCTGGTTCGCGACGGCCTCCATCCACTCCTTGTGGCCGCCGTCGGCGTTGTAGCCGAGCTCCAGCTTGTTGCCCGGAACACCGCCGGCCTTCGCGAGGAGCTCCTTGGCCTTGGTCGGGTTGTACGTGCCGAACTCGCCGAGCGCGCCCTTGCGGTAGCCGGGGACGATCGGGCTGATGAAGTCGTCGGCCGGCTTGCGGGTGCCGTTGAAGATGGTCTTCGTGATGGCGTCCCGGTCGATGGCCATGGAGATCGCCTGACGGACCTCCAGCTTGCCGAAGGTCTCGGGGTTCTGCTCGAGCGGCAGGCCGATGTAGCCGACGCCGGACTCGGGCTTGTAGATGTAGCGCTCGCCGAACTCCTGCGAGACGTTGGCCATCGCCGAGATCGGGAGCTTGTCGAGGATCTGGATGTTGTCGGCGCGCAGGTCGTTGTACGCCGTGTCCAGGTTGTCGTAGATCTTGAAGTTGACCGCGGCCAGCTTCGCGCGACCCTCGGCAGGGTACTTGTCGTAGCGCTTGACCTTGATCTGCTTGTTGTGCTCCCAGGCGCCGTCCATCTGGAAGGGGCCGTTGCCGATGGGGGCCTCGCCGAACTTCTTCGGGTCGGCCTCGAACGCCTTCGGCAGCGGGTAGAAGGCGTTGTAGCCCAGCATCGTCTTGAACTGCGAGAACGGCGCGTTCAGCGTGACGGTGAAGGTCTTCTCGTCAACGACCTTGAGGCCCTTGAGCTCCTTGGCGCTGGGCTTCTTGTCCTTGCCCGGGGCCAGCTCTTCGGAGCCCTCGATCTTCGAGAAGAACGGCATGCCCTCGGCGGCGTTCTCCTGGTTGGCGCCCCAGTTCCAGGCGCGGACGAACGACTGGGCGTCGACCTTCTCGCCGTTGTGGAAGGTGAAGCCGTCCTTGATCTTGATCGTCCAGGTCTTCGAGTCCGTGGTCTCGATGGACTCGGCGACCGCGAGCTTCGGCTCGTTGGTCTTGGTGTCGTATTCGACGAGACCGGTGAAGAGGGCGTTGAGAACCTCGGCACCCTCGGACTCGGCGGTGTTCTGACCCACCAGGCCGTGCTGCGGCTCACCAAGCTGCACCGTGATGCTGCCGCCTGCGCCTGCGCTCTCCTTGCTGGTGCTGCATGCCGTGGCAGCCATCGCCACGATGACGGCACCCGCGACCCACTTGGCGCTCGTTGCTCCGCGCATGGGTAATTGCCTCCTCAGGAGTCACTGTCGATTCGTGAAGGACCCGGTCCCCGCTGACACCCCTGACAGCGGAATCCGGTCCCATCGTGTGTGCTCGTGAGTCGACGCTCCCCACAGCGTGTGACCCATTGACCCGAGCTCAATGGAGCCATCCTCAGGGACTGCCAGACCGTAAACCACACTTAAGTGGTCTCGTTTTCACAACATCACCGCATGGCGAAAACCCGAAATCCGGACAAACGGATAGGAGACAGACACGTGCGAAACGGACTGTTAGCTCAACTTCCGGAGTGTCACGGTCGGTATGCGGACACCAGAACGAAATAATCCGCTTGACAAAAGCGAACAGCCCCTCCTCGCACGGACACCGTGCGGGAAGGGGCTGTGTCACCGTACCGTTCCGGGCCGCCTCACGGGGCGGCCGGGAACGTCCTTGCTACTTGGCGGACTTGGCGCGCGACGCGGTGCGCGAGCGGTCCTTCTGGTCCAGGACGACCTTGCGGATACGCACGGCCTCCGGGGTCACCTCGACGCACTCGTCGTCGCGGCAGAACTCCAGGGACTGCTCCAGGGAGAGCTTGCGGGGCGGCACCACGTTCTCGGTGTTGTCCGCGGAAGCCGCACGCATGTTGGTGAGCTTCTTCTCCTTGGTGATGTTCACGTCCATGTCGTCGGAGCGCGAGTTCTCGCCGACGATCATGCCCTCGTACACCTCGGTGCCGGGGTCGGTGAACAGGACGCCGCGCTCCTGGAGGTTGATCATCGCGAACGGCGTGACCGAACCCGCGCGGTCCGCGACCAGCGAACCGTTGTTGCGGGTCACCAGCGGGCCGAACCACGGCTCGTGGCCCTCGTGGATGGAGTGCGCGATACCGGTACCGCGCGTGCCCGTGAGGAACTCCGTACGGAAGCCGATCAGACCGCGCGAGGGGACGACGAACTCCATGCGGACCCAGCCGGAGCCGTGGTTCGACATGTTGTCCATGCGGCCCTTGCGGACGCCCATGAGCTGCGTGACCGCGCCCATGTGCTCCTCGGGGACGTCGATGGTCATGCGCTCGACCGGCTCGTGCACCTTGCCGTCGATCTCCTGCGTGACCACCTGCGGCTTGCCGATGGTCAGCTCGAAGCCCTCGCGGCGCATCTGCTCGACCAGGATGGCGAGCGCGAGCTCACCACGGCCCTGGACCTCCCAGGCGTCCGGGCGCTCGGTGTCGAGCACGCGGAGGGAGACGTTACCGATCAGCTCGCGGTCCAGACGGTCCTTGACCTGGCGAGCGGTGACCTTGCGGTCCTTGACCGCGGACTTGGCGTCCGCGCCCTTGCCGCTGCCGCCGCGGCCGACCATCGGGGAGGTGTTCGTACCGATGGTCATGGAGATCGCCGGCTCGTCGACCGAGATCAGCGGAAGCGCGATCGGGTTCTCCGGGTCGGCCAGGGTCTCACCGATCATGATGTCGGGGATACCGGCGACCGCGCAGATGTCACCCGGGCCCGCCACCTCGGCCGGCTTGCGGGTGAGCGCCTCGGTCATCATCAGCTCGGTGATGCGGACGTTGGACATGGTGCCGTCACGCTTGATCCACGCGACGGTCTGGCCCTTGCGCAGCTCGCCCTGCTCGACGCGCAGCAGCGCGATGCGGCCGAGGAAGTTGTCGGCGTCCAGGTTGGTGACGTGGGCCTGGAGGGGGGCCTCCTCGTCGTACACCGGGGCCGGGACGTGCTCCAGGATGGTGGAGAAGAACGGCTCCAGGCTGTCGCTGTCCGCGGGGACGGTGCCGTCCTCCGGCTTGGTCAGCGAGGCGACGCCGTCACGGCCACAGGCGTAGACGATCGGGAACTCGATCTGGTCCTCGTCCGCGTCCAGGTCCAGGAAGAGGTCGTACGTCTCGTTGACGACCTCGTCGATCCGGGAGTCCGGGCGGTCGGTCTTGTTGATGCAGAGGATGACCGGCATCTTCGCCTGCAGGGCCTTGCGCAGGACGAAGCGGGTCTGGGGCAGCGGACCCTCGGAGGCGTCCACCAGCAGGACGACCGCGTCCACCATCGACAGACCGCGCTCGACCTCACCACCGAAGTCGGCGTGGCCGGGGGTGTCGATGATGTTGATCGTGATGGGCGCCCCGCCGTCCTTGGGGTGGTACTTCACCGCCGTGTTCTTGGCGAGGATCGTGATGCCCTTCTCACGCTCCAGGTCGTTCGAGTCCATCATGCGGTCGTCGAGGTGCTGGTGGGCGGCGAAGGCACCGGCCTGCTTGAGCATGGCATCGACGATGGTCGTCTTGCCATGGTCGACGTGGGCGACGATGGCGACGTTACGGATGTCGTGGCGCGTGGGCACTTCGGCGCTTCTCCCGGGATCGTGGATGGCGACGCGTACGGTCCGGCACGCGAGCCTTGCCGGGCGGAAACCTGCCACGGCCTTACCCCATGGTACGTCGAATGGCGGGAACTGCCTGCCGGGGGGTCTGTCAAGAGGCCGGACGAATGAGTGCGGCCGAGTGTGGGGTGGGGAGTCTCGGCCGCGGGCGGCGCCTGTATTCACATGGGATTCTTGCGGGTCAACGGGTATGCACGACCTTGCCCGCCGGGTGTCCGGCGGGCAAGCGACTTGAGTCACTTCTGAGCTTGTGACCCGTGGGTCAACCTGTCTGGCCCCCCTTTGTCACCACTTCTTCTCCCGCCCGCCCTACTTCTTCTTCCCGTCCGCGCCCTTGGCCGGTGCGGGCTTCTTCCAGCCGATGTCCTGGAAGCGGGGGGCACCGAGGCCGAAGGCGCCGGCGTTGACCAGGCTCGGCTTCACCGCCACCAGCTCGGGGCGCTGGTAGAGCGGGATGGAACCGGCGGCGGCCCAGATCCGGGCGTCGGCCTTGCGCATCAGCTCGCGGGACTGTTCCTCGTCCAGCTCGCCGGCCGCCTGGTCGAAGAGCTGGTCGATGTGGTCGGTGCCCACGCGGGTGTAGTTCTGTTCGACGAGGAGGGAGCCGTCGGCGGCCGGCTCGGGCTTGGCGAAGATGGGCCGGGCGTCCGTGGCCGGGAAGGCCGTCGCGGGCCAGGAGTACAGGGCCAGGTCGTACTGGCCCGAGGCGATGTGGTCCTTGAAGAAGCTCTCGTCCGCGACCTTGGTCAGCTCGGTGTTCACTCCGACCTTCTGCAGCATCTGCGCGATCCGCTCGCCGACCGTCCGCAGGGACTCCGCGCCCGGACCGGACGGCAGGACGAAGCGCAGGGTGAGGGGCTTGCCGTCCTTGGCGAGCATGCTGCCGGAGGTACGGACGTGCTTGGCCGGGGCCGGGCTGGGCTTCGCCGGCTCCTTGCCGTCCTCCGACTCCTCGCCGACCTGCGCCGGGGCGCGCTTGCCGTCGTCGAGCGCCTCGGCCTGCGCCAGCAGGGCCTTCTCCTGCTGGGCCGCCAGCGGAGCCGGCGCCAGCACCGGGGAGGGCTCGCCCTCGGCGGCCCCGGGGGCGAAGGCGTCGGCGTCGACGATCTCCCCGTCCGGGCGGTAGAGGCCCTCGGGCAGGCCCACCCCACCCGGGAGCCCCGCGCCGGTCAGGCCCCCGGGGGCCTCGCGGTCGCCGGGCCTGCGCGCCGGTGCCGACGCCTTGCCGTCGCTGTTGCGCCCGTCGTCCTGGCCCACGATGTAGAGGCCGTCGTTGCCGGTGCCCGGGCCCGACGGGGTCTTGCCGTCGTCGTTGAGCGCCTCGGCCTGCTCGCCCTCGGGGCCCGCCTTGGTGCCGGCGGGCTCGGTCAGCTTGCCGCCCCGCTGCCAGCCCGCGTCGGCCAGCAGGGCCTGGGCCGCCTGGGTGTCCTGGCCGCCGATGGCGTCGCTGTTGTCCGCGTACGCGGCCTGCCCGGCCAGCGCCAGGTGGCTTCCGACCGGCTTCGCGGGCAGGCCGAGCGGCTTCAGTACGATTTCGGCCAGCGCCTTGCGGTCCAGGGCCCGGGCCACCGCCCGCCGGACCCGTTCGTCGGCGAGGGGGCCGGAGGCGCCGTTCAGGGCGAGCTGCGTGTAGGCCGGCTCCAGGGACTTGCGGACCGTGAAGGCGCGCAGGGCCGCCTGCTCGTCGGCGTACTTCTTCACCGCCTCCGCGTTCTTGCGGCGGGTCTCCTGCTCCTCCGCGGCCTTGCCCTCGTCCGCGCCGAAGGCCAGCGCCCAGGACAGGGTCGCCTGGGCGGCCGTCACCGAGGCGCCGGGCCCGTGCGCGCCGTGGTCCCCGGAGGTCTGGCCGGCGTCGCGGTGGGCGAGGGCGATCCGGTCGGCGCCCGCGCGGTCGACCTCCGCCATGTCCACCTTGCCGGCGGCCAGGGCGGCCGGGCGGTCGGCGCGGGGCACGGCCGTCAGGACCAGGGTGTCCAGCTTGGCGGGCCGGCCCCACCAGCGCGCGTTGCGGGTCAGCGCGGCGGTGCCGGTCTTCTTGTCGACGGCCCCGAGGTTGAAGGGTCCGGCGGTCACCTTGAGGGTGCCCCGGGCCCCTTCGTTGAAGGCCTCCGGGGTGCCGGTGACCTGCTTCGGGTAGAGCGGGCTGAAGAGGGAGCGCCAGTCCGCGTACGGCTTGGCGAAGGTGACCTTGACCTCCAGGTCGGTCTTGCCGCGCTCGATCTTCTCGATCCGCTCGTAGCCGGCGTTGCGGGCGGTCCAGTACGCCGAGTCCTTGCCGTTCAGGGCCCGCCACTGCGCCACGAAGTCGGCGGCGCCGATCTCGCGGCCGTCGCTCCACACCGCCTGCTGGTTCAGCTTGTACAGGACGACCTGCTTGGGCTCCCGCTCGACGACCTCGGCCTTCTCCAGATAGTCCGGGTTGGCCACCGGCCGCCCCTTGCCGTCCAGGACGAACAGCTGCGGCAGCACCGCCCCGGCGATCCGGGTGGTGGTGGCGTCCGCGTCGGCCTGGAAGGCGTTCAGGGTCCCCGGGAGGGTGTCCACGGCCCAGCGCAGCACACCGCCGTCGGCGACCTGGTCCCGGGCCGTCGTCGCGATGTCCTGGCCCGCCGCGGCCGGGCCGCCGTCGTCATCACCCGCGCCGCAGCCCGTGAGGAGCGGCAGTGCGAGGACTCCCGAGGTCAGGAGCGCCAAGGACCTGCGCCTTCTCTGGGTCATGGGTGGTACCTCCGGGGCGGGGCGTGGGGGTGCGGGAACACGGGGGGTGCTTGATCACATTTGGCGGTATATGGAGCTGATCACACTGGGTGTCGAAACCCACTGAAAAGGACGGCCCACCGGGTCCCCCGCAGCAGACCCACGCCACGCCGCGAACCCCACCCGTGCGGACCAATCCCACTTGCGGTGTCAGCGCGCGTTCCCCCGTAAGAGGGATGAAAATGGGTGCAGGGAGGGGCGCACAGATCGCGCCTGCGCGCCCGCAATCGCTGCACGTCCCTTCACAACCGGGGACGTGAGGCGCGACACTCGCAGGCGCCCATGAGCGTTGCCACCGCACCTGCGGAAGTGAGGGCAAGTCATGTCCCTGCAAGATGATTTGACCGCCGTACGACGCAACCTCGACGAGCTCGCCCGCAAGGTCGAGCGGCTGGAGAAGCAGGCGGCCCAGCAGAAACCCGGGGCCGGCCGGCCCGCGGCGCCGGATCCGTCCCGGATGGTGACCATCCCGGACACCCCGTACGACAACGCGCTGTGGACGGACACCGACGACGAGGGCCTCGGCGCCCGCGACCGCCGGGCCCCCTGACCCCGCGCCCCCGCACCACCCGGCGTACCCCCGCGCACACCCACCGGACCCAGCCGCCCACCGCGGCTGGGTCTGCCGGGCCACCCCTCATCACTCCACCCGGAGTCCCCATTGGCCACAGGCACGGACTTGCCACCCCCTTCCCGGTCCCCGCAGCGGGCCGGCGGCGTCAACGGACCCTCCAGAGCCGCGATCGCGGCCCGGCACCTGCGGACCGACCGGTGGTGGCTGTCGCCCGCCGGCACCGCGGCCGGGCTGCTCGCCTTCATCGTCTACTCGACCTGGCGGGCCTTCTCCAACGCCGACTACTACGCGGCCCCGTACGTCTCGCCCTTCTACTCCCCCTGTCTGGCGGAGAACTGCGAGACGATGCGCGGCGGCCCCAACCTGGACCTCTTCGGCAGCTGGTGGGGCCTCTCCCCCGCCCTGCTGATCCTGATCTTCCCGCTCGGCTTCCGGCTGACCTGCTACTACTACCGCAAGGCCTACTACCGCGGCTTCTGGGCCTCGCCGCCCGCCTGCGCCGTCGCCGAGCCGCACGCCTCGTACACGGGCGAGACCCGCTTCCCGCTGATCCTGCAGAACGTGCACCGCTACTTCTTCTACGCGGCGGTGCCGGTGGCGGGCATCCTCACCTACGACACGGCGCTGACCTTCCGCAACGACCGGTACGAGTGGGGCCACATGGGCCTCGGGACGCTGATCTTCCTCGTCAACATCGTGCTGATCTGGGCCTACACGCTGTCGTGCCACTCCTGCCGGCACATCATGGGCGGCCGCCTCAGGCACTTCTCCAGGCATCCGGTGCGCTACCGGCTGTGGGGCTGGGTGAGCAGGCTCAACACCCGTCACATGCAGCTGGCGTGGGCCTCACTGGTCAGCGTGGCCGCCTGCGACTTCTACGTCTACCTGCTGGCCAGCGGCGCCTTCACCGACCCGAGGATCTTCTGACATGGCTCAAGTCGACCGGCAGCAGTGGGACGTGGTCGTGGTCGGGGCGGGCGGTGCCGGACTGCGGGCCGCGATCGAGGCCCGCGAACGGGGCGCCCGTACGGCCGTGATCTGCAAGTCCCTCTTCGGCAAGGCCCACACGGTGATGGCGGAGGGCGGGATCGCCGCCTCCATGGGCAACGTCAACGAGGGCGACAACTGGCAGGTGCACTTCCGCGACACGATGCGCGGGGGCAAGTTCCTCAACCAGTGGCGGATGGCCGAGCTGCACGCCAAGGAGGCCCCGGACCGGGTCTGGGAGCTGGAGACCTGGGGCGCGCTCTTCGACCGGACGCCCGACGGGAAGATCTCCCAGCGCAATTTCGGCGGGCACGAGTACCCGCGGCTCGCGCACGTGGGCGACCGGACCGGGCTGGAGCTGATCCGCACCCTCCAGCAGAAGATCGTCCAGCTCCAGCAGGAGGACTTCAAGGAGTACGGGGACTACGAGGCCCGGCTCAAGGTCTTCCAGGAGTGCACGGTCACCAGGGTCCTGAAGGATCACGGTCCCCCTGAGGGGCAGCGGGTCTCGGGGGCCTTCTGCTACGAGCGCGAGTCGGGCCGCTTCTTCGTCCTGGAGGCCCCCGCGGTGGTCCTGGCCACGGGCGGCATCGGCAAGTCCTTCAAGACCACCTCCAACTCGTGGGAGTACACGGGCGACGGCCACGCGCTGGCGCTGCTCGCGG
This sequence comes from Streptomyces sp. NPDC028314, assembly GCF_055565795.1. Lineage (NCBI taxonomy): Bacteria > Bacillati > Actinomycetota > Actinomycetes > Kitasatosporales > Streptomycetaceae > Streptomyces > Streptomyces sp. NPDC028314. The sequence continues at coordinate 120,689 of NZ_JBVHTP010000012.1, read as the reverse complement.
GCGCTCCGCTGCTGAACATGGAGTTCGTGCAGTTCCACCCGACCGGCATGGTCTGGCCGCCCTCGGTGAAGGGCATCCTCGTCACCGAGTCGGTGCGCGGCGACGGCGGGGTGCTGCGCAACAGCGAGGGCAAGCGGTTCATGTTCGACTACGTCCCGGACGTCTTCAAGGAGAAGTACGCGGAGTCCGAGGAGGAGGGCGACCGCTGGTACGAGGACCCGGACCACAACCGGCGCCCGCCCGAGCTGCTGCCCCGCGACGAGGTGGCCCGGGCCATCAACTCCGAGGTCAAGGCCGGCCGCGGCTCCCCGCACGGCGGGGTCTTCCTGGACGTGTCCACGCGGATGCCGGCCGAGAAGATCAAGCGGCGGCTGCCGTCGATGTACCACCAGTTCAAGGAGCTGGCGGACGTGGACATCACCGCGGAGCCCATGGAGGTCGGCCCGACCTGCCACTACGTGATGGGCGGGATCGCGGTGGAGTCCGACACCGCGGCCACCCTCGGGGTGCCGGGGCTCTTCGCCGCCGGTGAGGTCGCGGGCGGTATGCACGGCTCGAACCGGCTGGGCGGCAACTCCCTGTCCGACCTGCTGGTCTTCGGCAGGCGGGCCGGGCTGCACGCGGCGCAGTACGCGGCCGGCCTCGGCGGCGCGCTGCCCGCCGTGTCCCAGGCGGAGATCGACTCGGCCGCCACGGAGGCACTGGCCCCCTTCCACGCCGACGAGGGCGCGGAGAACCCGTACACGCTCCACCAGGAGCTCCAGACGACCATGAACGACCTGGTCGGGATCATCCGCCGGGAGGGCGAGATGGCCGAGGCGCTGGAGAAGCTCGCGGGGCTGCGCGTACGGGCCGCCCGCGCCGGGGTCGAGGGGCACCGGCAGTTCAACCCGGGCTGGCACCTGGCGCTGGACCTGCGGAACATGCTGCTGGTCAGCGAGTGCGTGGCCCGCGCTGCCCTGGAGCGTACGGAGAGCCGCGGCGGCCACACCCGCGAGGACTGCCCGGCGATGGAGCGGGACTGGCGGCCGGTGAACCTGCTGTGCCGGCCGGTGGATCCGGTGCCCGCCGATCCCGCCGCCGACCGGATCGGCCTCACGCGGGTCCGCACCGAACCCATCCGCCCCGACCTGCTCGCGCTCTTCGAGAAGGACGAGCTGGTCAAGTACCTCTCCGAAGAGGAGCTCTACGAGTGAGTGACTACGACGCCCGCTTCCGGATCTGGCGGGGCGACGCGGAGGGCGGATCGCTGAGGGACTTCACCGTCGAGGTGCACGACGGCGAGGTGGTCCTGGACATCGTCCACCGGCTCCAGGCCACGCAGGCCCCGGACCTCGCGGTCCGCTGGAACTGCAAGGCGGGCAAGTGCGGCTCCTGCAGCGCGGAGGTCAACGGCCGGCCGCGGCTGATGTGCATGACCCGCATGTCGACCTTCACCCGCGAGGAGACGGTCACGATCACCCCGCTGCGGGCGTTCCCGGTGGTCCGGGACCTGGTCACGGACGTCTCCTTCAACTACCGCAAGGCCCGGGAGGTGCCGGCCTTCGTACCGCCGGAGGGGGTGGCGCCGGGCGAGTACCGGATGCAGCAGGTGGACGTGGAGCGCTCGCAGGAGTTCCGCAAGTGCATCGAGTGCTTCCTGTGCCAGGACACCTGCCACGTGGTGCGCGACCACGAGGAGAACAAGGCCGCCTTCGCCGGTCCCCGCTTCCTGATGCGGGTCGCGGAGCTGGACATGCACCCGCTGGATGCGGCCGGTGAGGCGGGCCTGGACCGCAAGCGCACCGCCCAGGAGGAACACGGGCTCGGCTACTGCAACATCACCAAGTGCTGTACGGAGGTCTGCCCCGAGGGCATCAAGATCACCGACAATGCGCTGATCCCGCTGAAGGAGCGGGCGGTGGACCGCAAGTACGACCCCCTGGTCTGGCTGGGGAACAAGATCCGCCGGCGCTCGGAGCCGTAGCCGCCCCGGCCGGTCACCCGCTCCGTGGACAATGCCCCCTGGGAGAACGTCATTGACGTGATGTCAGGGGGCTTCGCGGTGCGGGTGGGGGATCAACTGGCGGGCCGTTACCGGCTGGACCAGCGGCTCGGTGCGGGCGGCATGGGCGAGGTGTGGCGCGGGCACGACCTGTCGCTGGACCGGGCCGTGGCGGTGAAGGTGCTGCTCGACGCGGCGACCGGCGAGGAGGTGGTCGCCCGGTTCCGCCGGGAGGCCACCATCGGGGCGCGGCTCCAGCACCCCGGGATCACGGTGGTGCACGACGTGGGGCAGCAGGACGGGCGGCTCTTCATCGTGATGGAGCTGCTCTCCGGCGAGGACCTGGGCGCGGTACTGGCCCGCTCCCCGGACGGGCTGCCGGTGCCGGTCGCGCTGGAGCTGGCCGCGCAGACGGCCGAGGCGCTGGCCGCCGCGCACGAGCAGGCCGTGGTGCACCGGGACCTGAAACCCGGCAACCTCTTCCTGCTGCCCGGCGGACGGCTCAAGATCTGCGACTTCGGCATCGCGCACTCCTCCGACGCGACGGCGGGCTGGACGGTCACGGGCCGGGTGTTCGGCACCCCGCCGTACATGGCTCCCGAGCAGTGGCGGGGCGAGCACGTCGACGCCCGGTGCGATCTGTACGCGCTGGGGTGCGTGCTGTACGCGCTGCTGAGCGGGGCACCGCCCTTCGGCACCGGGACCGCCGCGGGCGAGAGCCCGTGGGTCCTGATGCGCCGGCACATCGAGGACCCGCCGGAGCCGCTGCGGGTCGCCCCGGAGCTGGACGGGCTGGTCCGGTCGCTGCTGGCGAAGGACCCGGCGGACCGCCCGGAGTCGGCGGAGGCGGTGGCCAGGACGCTGCGGGGAGCCGCCACGGGCGGCCCGGCGGGCGGGAGCGGCGGGCCTGTCGGCGGAAGCGGCGTCGCGAGCGGGGGGCCTGCCGGCGGGAGTGGGGCCGGGAGCGGCGGGCCCGTCGGCGGGGGTGCCGCCGGGCCCGTCGGCGCTCGCGTGCGGGATGTGGACGGGGCCGGCGGGGCGGCGGGGGAACCCGGGCTGGAGTTCGTACGGGGTCTGCTGCTGGAGGCGGAGGAGACGCTGAACTCCCTGCCGCCCGGCTCCGCCGACCACCGCGCCGAGGGGCTCGCGCTCGCGGCGGACGCGGCGGCCCGCTTCGACGCGGGCCTCGCGGGCCGGCTGCTGGCGGACGCCGAGCTGTGGGCGTGGACCGACGGCGAGGGGGACGGCGCCCGGGTCGCGGGCCTGCTGACCGGGCTGGCCCGGCGGATCTCGGAGCACGCCCCGGCGCGCACCGAGCGGGTGCTGACCGACGCCCAGCAGGCCCTGTTCACGGTGTTCGGCCCCACCCGGGAGGGCCGGCTGCGCAAGGTGGCCGAGGAACTCGCCGCCGTCTCCCCCGAGCGCGGCGCCGAACTGGCCCGGCGGCACTTCGCCGACAGCCCGTCGGAGGAGGGGATCCTGGCCCGGGCCGCCGTGGCCACCGCCCGCACCGATCCCGCGCTCGCCGAGCGGTACGTGTCCCGGATCCGCACCCCTGCGCTGCGTACGGCCACCGAGGCGAGGGCGGTCACGGCCGCGGCCCGGCAGGACCTGCCCACCGCGCTGCGCCTCGCCGAGCGCATCCCCCTGGGCGGCGGCCGCGTCCGGGCGCTGTGCCGGGCCGCGGAGGAGCGCACGGCCGGCGGTGACCCGGAGGGCGCGGCCCGGGCGCTCGCCCAGGCGGAGCGGGCCTACGCCCAGCTGGCCGCGGAACGGGCGGCGCAGCTGCGGGAGCGGGCGGCCCGGCACACCGAGCAGGGGGCGCACGTCCAGGCCGGGCAGCTGCGCGACCGGGCGGCGGGCCTCCTGCGCCGGGACGCCCGCGCCACCGGCGACGAGGAGGTGGACGGGGCCGTCGAGGCCCTGGCCGCCGCCCGGGAGGCCCTCTCCGCGGCCCGCGGGCCGAGCACGCCACGGCCCCGTCCGGACCTGACGGGCGCCCGGGAGCGGGCGGCGGCGGCCCGGGCGCTGGCCGAGCCCCGCGAGCGCGGCCGGGAGCTGGCGTGGATCGCCCGGGACTGCACGGCCGGCACCCCCTGGCTCCCGGAGGCGGCGGCCGACCCCGGCACCCCGCCCCCGCCCGGTGCGGCGGCGGTGGCCAGCGCCGAGACCCGCCGACGGCGCCTCCCGCGGGAGGCGCCGGCTCCGGGCGAGCGGCTGTGGCACACCCGGGCCCGTCCGGACGCCCTGTACCCCGTCGGGGACGGCGTGGTGTGGCGGGCGGGCGCCGAGGTGGGTTCCGTACAGGCCGGTACGGGGGCCGCGCGCTGGAGCGCGTACGCCGACGACGGGGTGCTCGCCCCGCCGCTGCCGGGGCCGGCCCGGGTGTCGTGCGCGGCGGACCCGGGGCTGGTCCTCGTCACGGTGGAACCGCAGGACGGCCCCGGGGGCCGGCTGGTGGCCCGGGAGCCGGCGGACGGCCGGGTGCGCTGGTGGCGGGAGCTGCCGGACGCCGGGACCGGGAGGCCTGCCGTGCACCTGGCCGAGGGCGTGGCGCTGCTGGTGGCGGGCGGCGAGCTGACGGCTCTGGCCAGGACGGACGGTCAGCCGGTGTGGCGGCTCCCGCTCGAAGGCGGCGGCACACCGAAGCTGACCCTGTCCGGGGACTGCGTGGTCGTCTCGCACCGGATGCTGCTCACCGCACTGCGGCTCGACGGCGGGCAGCCGCTGTGGGCGTGGCCGCGCAACGCGTACCCGCTCGGACCGCAGCGCCCCGGCGGGCCCGTGCACGTGCTGGACGGGGGCACCGTACGCGCCCTGCACCGGCGGGAGGGCCGCCAGCTGTGGCACTTCGAGGTGGGCTCGTCCTCGGCCGGGCTGCTGGCCGGGGACGGCACGGTGTACACGGCCTCGCACCTCTCGGAGCACGGCTGGGACACCGTCAGCGCGCTGGACGCCGAGACCGGCGCGGTGCGCTGGCAGCGCACCGTCAACCGGCGCGACGGGAAGGGCGGCAGCCTCGAACTGCTGGGCGTCCGCGAGGGGGTGCTGTACGTGAAGGCCGCCCACGGTGGCCGCCGCGGACTGCTGAGCCGGGCGGTCCAGCCCTTCCTGACCGGGCTGGACGTGGTGTCCGGGAAGCAGCTCTGGTCCTGGGAGAACTCGGCGGGCGCCGTGCGCGCCGCGGTCCTGGCCGGCGACGGCATCGTCCTGCCCCTGCCCGAACTGACGGCGATCGCGCTGCCCTGAGGGCTGTCCCACAGGGACGCCTCCCAGGGGCCGTCCAGCGGCTCTTTCGTGGTGATCACTCCGGGTGCGGGGCCGGGAAACCGCCCATACGCTCCCACATGTGACTCCGCCGAAGAGACGCGCCACCGCAGCGAAAGCCGTACGGGCCGGCCTCGCCCTCGCCGCCGCGCTGCTCGCGCTCGGCGGCGGGGGCCTGGCCGGGGCGCCGCCCGCGCGGGCCGACGATCCCGTCACCCTGGACCAGCAGGGGCAGATCACCGACCGCGTCGGGGCGCTGGGCGACCGGCAGCCGGCCGTCGCGGCCGCGCTGGACAAGCTGTACGCCGACCGGAAGATCCAGCTCTTCGTCACCTACGTACGCGACTTCTCCGGGCGCTCCGCGCAGAGCTGGGCGGACGCCACGGCGCAGAAGAACGGCCTCGGCCAGAGCGACGTACTGCTGGCGGTGGCGACCGGGGCCCGGCAGTACGCCTACTCGGCCGACGTGGACTCCGGTTTCACCGAGGAGCAGCTCGCGACCGTCGCCCGGACCGCGATCGAGCCCGCGCTGAAGCAGAACGACTGGGCGGGCGCCGCGATCGGCGCGGCCAACGGCTACAACGCCGTCCTCGGCGGGCTGCCCGTACCCGTGCCGGCGATCACCCCCGGCCCCGCGGACCCCGGAGGGGACGCGGGCGGCGGGAACGGCGCCGGTGACTTCGTGCTCCCGGTGGTCGCCGTCGGCGCGGCGGGAGCGCTCGGGGCGTACGCCTACAGCCGCCGCAAGCGCGCCAGGGGCGGCAGCGGGCGCGGTACGACGACCGCCCGGCCGGGCTGGGGCGGCCAGGGCGGCGCCGCGGCTCCGCTCGCACTGCCCGACCTCGACGCCAGGGCCAAGGCGCTGCTGGTGGAGACCGACGACGCGGTCCGCACCAGCACGGAGGAACTCGGCTTCGCCTCGGCCCAGTTCGGCGAGGAGGCCGTCGGGACCTTCACCGGGGCCGTGGAGTACGCCAAGGGAGAGCTGACCCACGCCTTCCGGCTGCGCCAGCAGCTCGACGACGCCTACCCGGAGGACGACGCCACCCGCCGCCGGATGCTGGACGAGATCGTGGCCCGCTGCACCGAGGCCAACCGCCGGCTCGACGCCGAGTCGGCGGACTTCGACCGGCTGCGGGACCTCCAGAAGAACGCCCCTCAGGCGCTGGAGACGGTGGAGGCGCACTTCCGCGCGCTGACCGGCCGTACGACCACGGCGGAGGCCACCCTCACCGCGCTCACCGGACGGTACGCGGACTCCGCGTCCGCCCCGGTCTCCGCCAACCCCGAGCAGGCCAAGGACCGGCTGCTGTTCGCGACGACCAGCCTCGGCGAGGCGCGGGCGGCGCTCGGTGCCGGCGACAACGGCAGGGCGGCCGTGCACGTACGGGCCGCCGAGGGCGCGGTCGACCAGGCGGCGACCCTGGTGGACGCGGTCGAGCGGCGGGCCCGGGAACTCGCGGAGGCGGCGGGGAAGCTGCCCGGCGCGCTGACCGAGACCGAGACCGACCTGGCGGACGCCCACGGCCTGCTCACCGGTACCGCGCAGGGAGCCTCGACGGCGGACCTGCGCGGCCGGATCGGCCGGGCCGAGTCGGTACTGGCCGACGTACGCCGGGAGCAGGCGGCCGGCCGGTACGACCCGATCGACGCGCTGCGCCGCGTCGAGGAGGCCGACGCGGCCCTCGACGAGGCCCTGGCGGGGGCCCGCGAACGCGAGAGCGGCCGGCAGCGGGCGGTGGCCCTGCTGGACCAGGCCCTGCTGTCGGCCCGCAGCGCGATCGGCGCGGCGGCGGACTACGTCACCACCAGCCGGGGCGCCGTCGGCAGCCAGGCCCGGACCCGGCTCGCGGAGGCGCAGCGGCATCTGGAGCGCTCGCTGGCCCTCACCGCCTCGGACCCGGCGGGCGCGCTGTCGGAGGCCCAGCAGGCGGACTCCCTCGCCCGGCAGGCGCAGCAGCTGGCCGAACAGGACGTACGGGCCTACCGGAACCCGTACGGCGGCGGCCGGCCGCAGCAGGGCGGGATGAGCGGCGCGGTGCTCGGCGGGATCATCCTCGGCGAGCTCTTCGGCGGCGGCCGCGGCCGGGGCGGCGGTTTCGGGGGCGGTTTCGGCGGCGGGGGCGGGTCCTTCGGCGGCGGGGGCGGCGGCCACGGACCGGGCTCCTTCGGCGGCGGGGGCACGCGCGGCCGCATGGGCGGCGGCGGCCGCTTCTGACGGAATCCCACCTCTACCCAGGAGAACAGCCACATGAGCAAGCAGACCATCCTCGGCCGCGTCACCCAGCTCGCCAAGGCCAACATCAACGCCCTGCTGGACCAGGCGGAGGACCCGCAGAAGATGCTGGACCAGCTGATCCGGGACTACACGAACAACATCTCGGAGGCGGAGCAGGCCGTCGCCACCACGATCGGCAACCTGCGGATGCTGGAGGCGGACCACAAGGAGGACGTGGAGGCGGCCGCGGAGTGGGGCGACAAAGCGCTGGCGGCCAGCAGGAAGGCCGACGGGCTGCGCGCCGCGGGCTCGGCCGCGGACGCGGACAGGTTCGACAACCTGGCCAAGGTCGCCCTCGGCCGGCAGATGCAGTCGGAGAAGGAGGCGAAGACGGCGGAGCCGACGATCGCCGCGCAGACGCAGGTCGTCGAGAAGCTGAAGTCCGGCCTGGACTCGATGAAGACCAAGCTCACGGAGCTGTCGTCGAAGCGCGACGAGCTGGTGGCCCGGGCCAGGACGGCGCAGGCGCAGAACACGATGATGGACGCGGTGAAGAACATCGACGTGATGGACCCCACCAGCGATCTGAACCGCTTCGAGGACAAGGTCCGGCGCGAGGAGGCGATGGCGCTCGGCAAGCAGGAGCTGGCCGCCTCCACCCTGGACGCCCAGTTCGAGTCCCTCGACGACCTCGGCAGGACCGCGGAGATCGAGGACCGCCTGGCCGCGCTGAAGACCGGCAAGGCAGGCAGGGCCGCTTAGGCCTCGGGCCGGTTACCCCCTTGGCCCTTGCCTCCCTTGGATCCCGTGGGCCCCTCCGGCGGCGCGCTCAGAAGCCCTTCGCCCGTTGCGCGGCGGCCGCGCGGACGTCGGGGTCCTCCATCGGGTCGTCGCGCAGCGCGGCGATCAGCTCCCGGTTGCGCGGGTCGGCGGGTGCGGCGGCGACGGCGAGCAGCCGGGTGCGCGCCTCGCAGTCCCGGAGGCACTCGGTGTACAGCTCGTCCGCCCCGGCCGGGTCGACGGCGGCGATCGCCCGGAGGTAGTCGGCCCGCTCGTAGCTGTGCGGGGTCCGCGCCGCGAACGCGCGCAGCAGCGGCGCGGCCTCGGCGGCGGCCGGTCCGAGGTGGGCCAGGGCCCTCGCCGTGTCGTCGGGGCCGCACCAGGTGCGGGCCTCCCACTGGGCGGCGAGTTCCCGCAGCAGCAGGGGCAGGGCCTCGGGGGCGGGGTGGTCGGCCAGTACGCCGAAGCCCAGCCGGGAGAGCCAGGCCCGCTCGTCCTCGGCCCAGGCGCGCGCGGCGGGCACGGCGAGCGCGCCCAGTGCCCGTACGGCGCGCGTGAGCAGGGGCAGCGGGCGCCTGTCGGCGATGTGGAGCGAGGGCACGAGCGCGAGGAGACCGGGCTCGGGCTCGCGTCCGGCCAGCACGCGCAGGGCCTGGATCTTGTCGCCGCCGGGGGCGTCCGGGTCGGCGAGCAGCGCGAGCAGTTCGGCGCCGGCGCGGGTGTCCCCGGCGGGCTCCGGCCGCGGCTCGGGGCCGGCGTCCGCGGGCAGGATCCCGAACCGGATCCACGGCTCGGCGTGCCCCGCCTGCCCGGCCTCGTCGGTGACCCGGGCCCGCACCACGTCCCCGAGGTCCGCCCACCATGCTTCGGGCCAGCGGTCCGAGACCGACTCCAGTACGTCGCCCCAGTGCTCGCCCTCCCGGATGTGGGCCCGCAGCCCTTCCCGGGCGCTCGCGCTGCCGCCGAGGGCGAGCAGTTCCAGGACGGCGGTGGCCCGCCACCGTTCCTCCTCGTCACCGGCCAGCTGGCCGAGGACCGGGCCGAGCGGCAGGTCCAGGTCGCGGACCAGCCGGGCGTGGTAGAGGGCCCGCTCGTCGCACTGGCTGTCCCAGCGCCACTCCCGGCGGATGCAGTCGTACACGTACGGGGCGGCGGCCGCCGGGTCGTCCAGGGCCAGGGCGTGGCCGAGGCCGCGGCCGCGCTGGAGGAGCCCCTGGAGGCGGTCGTGGGGCGCGTACGCCGGGCCTTCGTCGGTCACCCCGGCATGCTGCCCCAGCGACACCCCCTCCCACCAGCTGTTTTCCCGGCCGGGCGGTCAGCGGCGGTGCGCTGCGCCGCCCCTGCGGGAGGTCATCCGTACAGAAGTCACCCGTACATGCTCAGCAGTTGCTCCGCCGACAGTTCCGTCGCCGCCTCCACCGCGCCCCCGGGCAGCGGCAGCTCGAACCACACCGTCTTGCCCCGGTGCGTGCGCCGCGTCCCCCAGCCCGCCGACAGCAGTCCGACCAGCTGGAGCCCCCGGCCGCCCTCGTCGGTGTCCCGTGCCCGGCGGCGGCGGGGCTGCGCCAGGTTCGCGTCCCACACCTCGCAGACCAGGGTCCGGTCCAGCAGCAGCCGCAGCCGGATCTCACCCTCCCCGTACCGCAGGGCGTTGGTGACGAGCTCGCTGACCAGCAGTTCCGTGGTGTCCAGCAGCCCCTCCAGGCCCCACGCGGGCAGCTTCGCGCGCGCGAGTTCGCGTGCCCGGCCCACCGAGCGGGCCTCCCTCGGCAGCTGCCAGTCCCCGACCGCGTCGACGGGCAGCCCCTGGACGCGGGCCATGAGCAGTGCGATGTCGTCCTCCCCGTGCCGGGTGTGCAGCGTGTTCAGCACGTGGTCGCAGACCTCCTCCAGGGGGCGCGACGGGTCCGCGACCGCGTCCCGCAGCCCCCGCAGGCCCTCCTCCAGGGGGTGGTCGCGGGACTCGACGAGCCCGTCCGTGTAGAGCGCCAGCAGGGCCCCCTCGGGGAGGTCGATCTCCACCTCCTCGAAGGGTTCGCCGCCCACCCCGAGCGGCATCCCCGGCGGGACCTCCAGCAGCAGGCCGGGCCTCGGCCGGGTGCCCTCCTCCGCCGGTTCCACCAGCACCGGCGGCATGTGGCCCGCGTTCGCGATGGTGCACCGCCGCGTCACCGGGTCGTACACGGCGTAGACGCAGGTCGCCAGGTACACCTCCGACCGGTCCGCGTCCCGGGAGTGCAGCGCCGCCCGCGAGGCCTGCTGGGAGCCCCCGGGCGCCCCGAGCCCCCGGGCGACCTCGTCCAGGGCGGTGAGCACCTCCGCCGGTTCGAGGTCCAGCAGTGCCAGGGTCCGTACGGCGGTGCGCAGTTCGCCCATGGCCACGGCGGCCCGCAGCCCGCGGCCCATGACGTCGCCGACGACCAGCGCCGTGCGGTGTCCCGGCAGCTCGATGACGTCGAACCAGTCGCCGCCGACTTCGGTGGCCGCGTTCCCCGGCAGGTACCGGCAGGCGATGTCGAGTCCGGCCGCCTCCGGGTCGCCCGGGGGCAGCAGGCTCCGCTGGAGTATCAGCGCCCGCTCGTGTTCCCTCCGGTACAGGCGCGCGTTGTCGATGCACACGGCGGCCCGGGCGGCCAGCTCCACGGCCACCGCCCGGTCCCGCTCGCCGAAGGGCTCGCTGCCCTTCGTACGGGAGAACTGCGCGAGTCCGACGACCGTGTCGTGGGCGACCATCGGCACGACCAGCGTGGACTGGACGAGGTCGTCCGACCCGCCGCCCTCGATCAGCCGCGGCCGGGCCGTCCGCAGGGCCAGCGCCCCCGGCGAGGCCGCCGGATAGCGGTGCGTCTCCCCTACGGAGACCAGTGCGCCCGGCCCGGACAGCGGGGCGTCGGACACGGCGGAGGCGAAGGCCACCCGCCGCAGCGGCGCGGACGGCGCGCGGCCGGGCCCCTGCCCGGGCAGGGAGGGCACCCCGGGGCCCTGCGGCCGGGCGGGCCGGTCGTCGTCGCCGAGCAGCAGCCCCTGGTAGAGGTCCACGGCGGCCAGGTCGCAGAAGCCGGGGACGGTGACGTCGAGGAGTTCCCGGGCGGTGGTCTCCAGGTCGAGGGAGTTCCCGATGCGGTGTCCGGCCTCGTTGAGCAGGGCGAGATTGCGCCGTACGCCGGCGGCCTCGCGGGCGGCGAGGTGGCGCCGGGTGACGTCGATGCCGATGCCCGCGACCCCGACGGGCCGGCCGGTGCCGCCGTGGACGCGGTAGAGGTTGATGGACCAGTGGCGGTTGTTGTCCCGGCTGCGCGGGGTGGCGCCGGTGATCCGGAGGTCGGTGACGGATTCGCCGGTCTCCAGCACCCGGCGCAGGGCTTCGGCCATCCGGTCGGCCTCGTGCGGCGGGAGGTAGTCGTGCACCGTGCGGCCGCGGTGTTCCTCGGCCGCACCGCCGAAGACGGTCGCGAAGCGGCGGTTGGCGCGCTGCACGGTGAGGTCCGTACCGAAGAGCAGGAAGCCGAAAGGGGATTGGCCGAATATGGCTTGCGAGGCCGCGAGATCGGATTCGATCCGCCGCAGCGCGCGTACGTCGACCACGACGCACAGCGCGGCCCGCTCGGCGGTCTCGGTCTGGGTGGGCATCACATAGATCTCGGCCACGCCGTGCGCGCCGTCCCCGTCCGGGATCCGGAAGGGGACGAGGCCGGTCCATTCCTCGCCGTCGAGTATCTCCGCGACCTTGCGGTGGCCGCCGGCCCTGAGCTCGGCCGGCATGAAGGCCTCCACGGGATCGCGCCCCACCGCCTGGGCCGGGGAGAGACCGAACAGTTCCTGGGCGCGCAGGCTCCACTGGTCGATCAGCCCGTCAGGTCCGATCGAGAAGGAAGCGACCTTTATGTAGTCATATATCGAGCCAGGCGGGCTGCTGTGCCACAGGGCGTCGTGCCACGTCGCCCCGGACACTCGGGCCTGATGTGCCTGCGCAGGTATCTCGCTCACGCGACCGTCCCCTCCAGCTCACCGCAACCGGACCGGCCATCACCGAAGTATTCAGCACCACGGCCCCGGTCCGCATGGCGTTCACGATCACAAAAAGGTCCCGACTGTTTCGAGCCACGTCCAGTGATCGTCAGCCACTCCTCCCCTTGTTACTCACCAGGAAGTGCCAACTCGAACCACACAGTCTTGCCCGACTTCCCGTGCCGGGTGCCCCAGCGCTGCGCCGAGACGGCCACGAGGTGCAGCCCCCGGCCGCCCTCGTCGTCCGGGTTCGCGACGCGCTCGCGGGGCGGATCCGGCAGCGGATCGGAAACCTCCACGAGAAGCGCAGGACTCGACGGCACCCCCTCGGCGGCCGGATCGCGCCGTACCAGGCGGACCCCGATGGGGCCGGAGGCGTAGCGGAGGGAGTTGGTGACCAGCTCGCTGACCAGCAGTACGGTCACGTCGCCGACGGCCTCCAGGCCCCAGGCGCGGAGCTTTCCGCGCACGGCGTGGCGGGCGGTGCGGACGGCACCGGGCTCGGCGGGAAAGGCCCACTCGGCACATTCACCGTCTGTGTCGATCACGCCGATCACTTCCCGGGCCGCGGCGACCCCAGTCGGGTTCAGCAGGGACGATAGGGGAACGAGATAGGGATTAATAGCGACATACCCGATATTCAGGGCGTCGTACCACTCCAGCCCCCACGCACCGGCGCACTGTGGCGCAGACGGCCTACAGCGCGAGCCTCACACGCCCCGGGCGGGGTCCTCCGCCTGATCCCGGAGCAGCCCCAGCCGGCGTCCGGCCTCCGCGACGGCCGGTCGGTCCTGGTCGAGCCAGTCCACGGAGTCCAGCTCCTGCGGCCCGAGCCAGCGCAGCTCGTCGTGGTCCTCCAGCGGCTCCGGCTCACCGGACAGCAGCCGGGCGGTCCACACGTGCAGCACCAGGCCGGGCTTCAGCGGCCACTCCCCCGGGATGCGCTCCAGCGCCTCGGTCTCGACGCCGAGCTCCTCGCGCAGCTCGCGCACCAGCGCCTCGGGGACGGTCTCACCCGGTTCGGCCTTGCCGCCCGGGAGCTCCCACCGGCCGGCCAGCTCGGGCGGCGCGCTGCGGCGGGCGGCCAGCAGGCGCCCGTCATGGCAAAGGGCTCCGCCCACGACCACTCGTACAGTCATGGGCGGAGCCTATGTCAGTGCGCCGGCGGCCCGGCGCTCAGTTCGTCGTCGCGGTCTGGCTGCCCTGACCGACCCGCTCGACCCAGTAGAGCTGCTTGTGTCCGCGGTCGTCGAGGCTGTCGACGACCTTCTGGGCCTCGGCCCGGGTGGAGTACCGGCCCACCCGGTAGCGGTTGCCGTTGTCGTCCTGACGTATGACCAGCCATGGGAGCAGGGCACCGCTGTCGTTCATCGCGTCTCACCCTCCGCCGATGTACCTGCCCGGGAAACCCCATTGCGCATATGCCCGAGCTTACGCCCGACCTTTACTGAGCGGATACGGTTTTTCACGAAGAGGTACCTCGCAGGCGTACGCATCCGGCCATGCGTACGAGCGGGCCGTGCGCGCCGGCTCAGACCCGGCGCACGACCGGCATCGGGAGCACCACGGCTCCCGCGTCCGCGCCCTTGCGGCAGGCGTCCCCGCAGGTGGCGTCGAGGGAGCAGCAGAGCGAGCAGATCGGCCCCGCCTGGACGGGGCAGTCGGCCGTGTCGGGGAGTTCGTAGGCGGTCTCGCAGACCGAGCAGGTGCGGGTCGCGGTGATGTCCGGGACCTCGATGCCGGGGCCGTTCACCTCGTTCGGCCTGGCCAGGTAGTACTTCCCCTTGGTCGCCCAGGCGATCAGGGGGCACAGGACCAGCGCCAGTCCGGCGGCGATGAAGGTGGAGAAGGCTTCGGGGTAGGTGCCGAAGAGTCCGAAGAACGCGAGGATGGAGACGGTGGAGGCGATCACCATCGCGCCGAAACCCGCCGGGTTGACGGCGTACAGGTAGGCGCGCTTGAACTCGATGTAGGGCGGGCTGAGTCCGAGGCGCTTGTTGATGACGAGGTCGGCCGCGACGGCGGCGATCCAGGCGATGCCGACGTTGGAGTAGAAGCCCAGGAGTTTGCCGAGCATCGCGAACATGTCCAGCTCCATCAGCGTCAGCGCGATGCCGAGGTTGAGGAAGATGTACCAGACCCGGCCGGGGTGGCGGTGGGTGACGCGGGAGAAGAAGTTCGACCAGGACAGCGAGCCGCTGTAGGCGTTGGTGACGTTGATCTTCACCTGGGAGACGATCACGAACAGCGCGGCGGCGGGCAGCGCGAAGCCGCCGAGCCAGGGGCGCAGGGCCTCGATCTGCGGGGCGATGGGCTCCAGCGCGTGGGTCTTGCCGACCGCTTCGAGGGCGACGAAGGCGAGGAACGCGCCGCCGAGCTGCTTGGCGGCGCCGATGATCACCCAGCCGGGGCCCGCGGCGAGCACGGCGAGGTTCCACCGGCGGCTGTTGGCCGCGGTCTTGGCGGGCATGAACCGCAGGTAGTCGGCCTGTTCGCCGATCTGGGCGATGAGCGACAGCGCGATGCCGGTCCCGAAGCCGAAGCCGATCCAGGAGAACCCGGAGCCGGCGCCCTCGGTGCCGCCGAAGTCGGCGAACGCGCCCCAGGCGTCCGGGGCGTGGAAGGCGAGCACGAGGAAGGGCAGCACGAGGCCGATCAGCCAGACGGGCTGGGTCCAGGCCTGGACCTTGGCGAGGGCGCCCATGCCCTTGAAGACGATCGGGATCACGATGAGCGTGGTGAGCAGGTACCCGAGCTGGAGCGGGAGGCCGATCGCCTGGTGCATGGCCTGGGCCATGATCGAGCCTTCGAGGGCGAAGAAGATGAAGGTGAAGGAGGCGTAGATGAGCGAGGTGAGGGTGGATCCGAAGTACCCGAAGCCCGCGCCGCGCGTCACCAGGTCCATGTCCAGGCCGTACGTGGCGCAGGCGCGCGCGATGGGGATGCCGGTGAGGAAGATGACGGCGGCGGCGGCGAGGATCGCGGCGAGGCCGCTGGTGAACCCGTAGGCGAAGACGATGGAGGCGCCGATCGCGAAGTCGGCGAGGTAGGCGATCCCGCCGAGCGCCGTGCCCGCGACGGATGCGGGGCTCCAGCGGCGGAACGCGTGGGGGGCGTAGCGGAGGGAATAGTCCTCGCGGCTCTCGTCGGCGGCCAGCTTGGCGTAGCTCCGGCGGGGCGGCGACTGCGGGGGCGCGGCGGTCTCGGCGGTCTCGGTCATACCGCCGGACGGTAGGGCCGGTGTGTGACGCCGCGTCACGCGTGGGCATTGCCCGGCGGTTACGTCGCCCCGCCGCGCGTCACCGGGGCGTTAACGGCGCGGTACGCGGTGTCCGCCATCCGGTGCGGCGCGCTCCGGCCCCGCGGCGCTCGGGGGCGGGGACCGGGATCCGGTCTCGCGGCGGCGGCCCCGGGTCCGGGGCGCCCGTACGACGGCGCCTCGGCCGGGGCCCGGGTCAGCGGACGGGGAGGTGGTAGGCCAGCCGGTAGCGGTCCGCGGGGACCACGACGTCGGCGGTCTCGACGGCCAGTCCGGAGGCGAAGTACGTACGGCTCACCACCAGCACCACGTGCCCCGGCACCCCGCCCAGCGCCATGATCTCCTCGGCCAGGCCGGGCCGCGCCCCGACCTCCTCCGCCACGTTGTCGACGACCACGTCGATCGCGGCCATCCGGTCCACCACCCCGGAGCCGCCCAGCGGGCCCTCCTCGGGCAGCATCACCGGCGTCCGGCCGGTCACGGCCAGCGGCTCCCAGGAGGTCGACAGCATCATCGCCTCCCCCGCGTCGCGGAAGACATACCGGGTCCGCATGACCCGGTCCCCAGGCTCGATGCCCAGCCGCTGCGCGATCTCGGCCGGGGCCTGCGTCTGCTCGCTGGTGGACTCCCACGTGCCGCGCGCGCCCGATTCCGCCTGCTCCTGGCGGAACGGCGTCGACGTGGTGCCGGTGCGGTACCCGGAGCGGGCGACCCGCCTCGGCACGGGCTGTTCGCGCACGTACGTGCCCGACCCGGACCGGCCCTCGACGAGCCCCTCCGCCATGAGGACCTTGCGCGCCTCCAGCGCCACCGTGTCGGAGACTCCGTACTCCTCGCGGATACGGGCCTGCGAGGGGAGCCGGGCGTGCGGGGGCAGGGACCCATCGACGATCTTCCGTCGCAGATCCCCGGCGACGCGCAGATAGGCCGGCTGCTCACCGAAAGTCACTGGCCACTCCCATCAGGTTGACAGACAGCTACACCCTGGCAACCGACGGTTGTGCACCGCAAGCAAGGGCCAGAGTTTCACTCGAAGTGATGAAGCCAGGTCACTCAAACCCGTTACCGCGCGTTACACAGAGGCGCTCAAACCGACTCCGACGACGAGCCCTCCCCGCCCTCGTCCGGGTACCCCTCAAGCCACTCCGGAACCCGCGTCGAAAGGCCGTACGCACCGCGCAGCGCCTTCTCCGTGTCGACGGAGGCCGCCCCCAGCGCCCGGTCCCACGCGTCCTGGAACTCGGCCGGCCGCGTCGCCCTCGCCGCCCGCTGCCACTCCTTGCGCGCCGCCTCGACCTCCTTGAGCCGGGCCGCCGCCGCCGCGCCCACCTCGGGCCGGCCCTTGACGTCCTGGAGCATCGCCGCCTCGGCGCCCAGCGAGGCGTCGACCTGCCGGGCCCACTGCCGGTACTCGGACAGCGCGTCGTCGACCTCCGCGTCGGGCCCGCGCCCGAGCGCCTGGTCGGCCTGGTTCATCGCCCGCAGGAAGGTCACCTGGTCCGGCGTCAGCACCGCCGCGTCCTTGCGCAGGCTGCCCCTGTGCTCCTCCTCCGACGTGCCGATCACGCAGAGCAGCCGCCGGTCGCCCTGGCGCCACAGCTCGCGCGTGGGGGCGAAGTAGAACATCTCCGCGTACCCCGGCAGCGCCCAGGTGTCCATCGCGTACTCGTCCTGCGCCTTCCAGCACGTCTCGGTGGCGGTCTTCTTCAGCTGCACGCCCCCCGGATAGGGGCCCGAGTCCATGAGGGAGGAGGAGGTCACCTCCGCGTCGTGGACCTCCGCGCACCCGATCCTGTAGACGAAGGGCTCCTCTTCGAGGAGATCGCCGCCGGGGACGTTGAAACAGTCGCCGGGCCGCATCTCGTCCATGCTCGCCAGCCGGCCCTCGACGTCCTCCAGCCCGCTCGTCGAACCGATCCGCTCGAAGAACGGGTCCGCGTACCGGCCGGTGGCGTACACCAGGCCCGCGGTCATCGTCACGGAGACCACCAGGCCCACGACGGCGAGGGACCTGCCCCGCTCCCGCTTCTTCGCGATCTGCACCAGCGCCACGACGGCGAAGACGATGCCCAGCGGCGGCAGGCACAGCAGGCCGACCAGCAGGGAGGCGAGCGCGAACCCGTTGAGGGCGGGCGGCCCCTGGGGCACGGGCGGCCCCCACATCGGCTGCGCGGACGGCGGGGGCCAGTGGTAGCCCTGACCGGCGGGGGGATTCGGCGGGGGCGGGTTGGTCACGGCGCGGGATGCTCCATCACAGGGGGCGCGAACGAATGCGCGAATAGTACGCAGAGGGGGCGACCGCCCTGTGGTCGCCCCCGTGGTTCACCGCTCGGTCCTACCGGTCCGCGTAGGCCCTGCCCCTAGCGCGGACGCCGCGTCAGAACTGCAGCGCCCAGCTGTCGATCTTGCCGACGTCGGCGCCCGCGAGGTCGGCGACCCGCAGCTTCCAGACCCCGTTGGCTACCTCGGAGGAGGCGTTCACGGTGAAGGACTGGAGGATGTTGTCCGCGCTGCCGCCGGTGCGGTTGCGCAGGTTGTAGACGGTGCCGTCGGGGGCGACGAGGTCGACCTTCAGGTCACCGACGTACGTGTGCTTGATGTCGACGTCCACCTTGAGGGCGCTCGGGGCGTTGCCGGAGATCCCGCTGACGGTGACCGGCGACTCGACGGTGGAGTTGTCGTTGATCGCGTAGTCGGCCGCGTTCTCGAAGCGGGTGCCCGGGTTCGGCGGGGTGGTGGAACCCCCGACGTACAGCAGGCGGTTCGGGGAGCCGCTGCCGGGGCCCGTCACCACGTTCGGGGTGGCCGCCGCGACCAGGCCGTCACGGACCTGCGCCGGGGTGCTGGCCGGGTTCTGCGAGAGGTACAGGGCGGCCGCGCCCACGACGTGCGGGGTGGCCATCGAGGTACCCGAGATGGTGTTGGTGGCGGTGTCGCCGGTGCCCCACGAGGAGGTGATGGAGGAACCCGGCGCGAAGATGTCGAGGATGGAGCCGTAGTTGGAGTAGCTGGCCTTGGCGTCGGTGCTGGTGGTCGCCCCGACCGTGATCGCCTCGGCCACCCGCGCCGGGGACTTGGTGGAGGCGTCGGTGGACTCGTTGCCCGCCGCCACGCCGTACGTGATGCCGGCGGCTATGGAGTTGCGCACGGCGGTGTCGAGCGCGGAGTCCGCACCGCCGCCGAGCGACATGTTCGCCACGGCGGGCTTGACGGCGTTGCGGGTCACCCAGTCGATGCCCGCGACGACCTGGGCGGTCGTACCGGAGCCGTTGTTGTCGAGCACGCGGACGCCGACGATCTTGGCCTTCTTGGCCACGCCGTACGTGCCGCCCGCGACGGTGCCGGCGACGTGCGTGCCGTGACCGTGGCCGTCCTGGGCGGTGTTGTCGTTGTCGATGGCGTCGTAGCCGTCGGAGGCGCGGCCGCCGAAGTCCTGGTGCGTCTTGCGGACGCCGGTGTCGATGATGTACGCCGTGACGCCCTCACCGGCCTTGTCCGGGTAGGTGTAGCTCTGGTCGAGCGGGAGCGCCCGCTGGTCGATGCGGTCCAGGCCCCACGACGGCGGGTTGGGCTGGGTGGCGTCGACGGTGAAGAGGCGGTTCTGCACGACCGACTTGACCGCCGGGTCGGCGGCGAGCTTTCTGGCCTGCGCCTCGGAGACTTCCACGGAGTAGCCGTTGAGGGCGGCGCTGTAGGTCCGGTCGATCCTCGCGCCGTACCGCTTGGCGACGGCCTTGCCGCTGTCGGCGGTGGAGCGGGCGGCGGAGTCGTTCAGGGTCACGATGTAGCTGCCGGCGACGGCATCGGCGGCGCCGGCGTTCTCGATGACGCCCTGGGGGCCGTCGGCCGCGGAGGCGGGTAACGCGGCGGCCGCGCCCAGTGCGAGGGCCACGACGGCGGTGGCGCTGATGCCGGCGATCTTCCGGCGGGTGTGACGCATCACGGACATGTGAGGGGTCCTCCTCATAGGTGGTGCGCTGCGGGGGGTGGGGCGTCGGACCGGAGCTGGATAAGCATGGCCATGACAAGACATCGCGGCTGGTGCACCGCCCAACGGGCCGTCGCCTCCGAAAGGTTGACCCACCCCCGCGCCATCCCACAAGAGGACAACGCACGCGTAACATCCGTGCCATACAACGGCCATGAACGAGCAAAGGCGTTCCGCACATGACGCACGCACTGCCTGGTTACGTCTGCCCCGAGGACGGCACCCGCGCCGACGTCCGGACGGCGCCGTGGTGCTGCCCGGTGTGCGCCGGACCGTGGGACCTCGACTTCGCACCCGATCCGGCCATCGCGCTGGAGCCGGCCGCCGGACCCAACTCGCTGTGGCGGTACGGATCCGTGCTGCCGCTGCCTGGAGCGTTCTCGGTGTCGCTCGCCGAGGGGCACACTCCGCTGGTGCCGCTGGCGGAGCGCGTTCACGCCAAGCTCGACTTCCTGATGCCGACGCTGTCCTTCAAGGACCGGGGTGCGGTGATGCTCGTGGAGCTGGCCCGGCGGCTGGCTCCGGAGCGGGTCGTCGCGGACAGCAGCGGCAACGCGGGGACCTCGTTCGCCGCCTACTGCGCGCGGGCCGGGCTGAGTTGTGAAGTTTTCGTGCCCGAGGGCACCTCGGAGAAGAAGACCGCGCAGATGCGGGCGCACGGGGCGGTGGTCCGGGTGGTGCCGGGCGGGCGCGAGGCCGCCGCGCTGGCGGCCCGGGCCGCCGCGGAGGAGCCGGGGGTCTTCTACGCGAGCCACGTCTTCAACCCGTACTTCCTGCACGGCACGAAGACGTACGCGTACGAGATCTGGGAGGAGCTGGGCGGCCGGCTGCCGGAGGCACTGGTGGTGCCCGTGGGCAACGGCACCCTGCTGCTGGGGGCCGCGCTGGCGGTGCGGGAGCTCGGCCGGCGCGGGGTGCGGCCGCCGGCGCTGATCGCCGTCCAGGCGGAGGCGGTGGCCCCGCTGGCGGAGGCCTTCGCGGCGGGGGCGCAGGAGGCGCGGCCGGTGGCCCAGCGGCCCACCCTGGCCGAGGGGATCGCGATCCCGGCGCCGCCGCGGGCACGGCAGATCCTGGCGGCGGTCCGCGAGACCGGCGGCACGTTCGTGACGGTGTCGGAGGAGCGGCTGCGGGCGGCCCAGCGGGACCTGGCGGCGCGGGGCCTGTTCGTCGAGCCGACGGCCGCGGCCTGCTGGGCGGCGGTCTCCCCGGGCGCCCCCACGGACCCCCTCCAGGGCCGCACGGCGGTCCTCCCCCTCTGCGGCGCGGGCGCGAAGACGGGCCTGGCCCCGTAAGCCCGGGCCGGGGCGGCGGCCCGGGGCGGCCGGGCGGCGTACGCACACGGCGGAAAATCGCCAGCCCCGGGCCGCCCCGTCTGCTGGACTGTGCCCATGACCGCTGATCTCGGCCCCGCCCGGCAGACCGCCCGGGCCGGCGCCTTCGCCGCTCTGCACACCCCCGCCGCCCCGCTCGCCCTGGCCAACGCCTGGGACGTGGCCAGTGCCCGCCTCGTCGAGGCCTCCGGCGGCGCCGCCGTCGCCACCACCAGCGCCGGGGTCGCCTGGTCCCTCGGGGCTCCCGACGGGGACGCCCTGAGCCGGGACCGGGCGCTCGACCTCGTCGCCCGGGTGGCCTCCGCCGTCTCGGTGCCGGTCACCGCCGACATCGAGGGCGGCTTCGGCGCCGACCCCGCCGCGGTCGCCGAGACCGTCACCGGGGTCCTGGCCGCCGGCGCGGTCGGGATCAACATCGAGGACGGCAACCGCGCCCCCGCCGACCACGCGGAGCGCCTGGCCGCGGCCCGCGCCGCCGCCGAAGCCGCCGGGATCCCGCTCTACATCAACGCCCGCGTGGACACGTACCTCTTCGGCCTCGGCGATCCCGGCACCCGCCTCGACGAGACCCTGGCCCGGGCCGCCGCCTACCTCCGGGCCGGCGCCACCGGCATCTTCGTGCCCGGCGTCACCGACCCCGGCACCGTCGCCGAGCTCGCCAAGGGCATCGACGCCCCGCTGAACGTCCTCGTCGGCCCCGGCGCCCCCACGGTGGCCGAGCTCGGCGCCCTCGGCGTCTCCCGCGTCAGCCTCGGCTCCTGGGTGGCGGAGGCCGCGTACGCCGTCGTCCGCCGCGCCACGCAGGAGATGCTCGGCTCCGGCACGTACACCTCCCTCACCGGCTCCCTCCCCTATGGCGAGCTGAACGCCCTGCTCAAGGGCTGAGACAGCCCGGAAAACAAGAAGCCTGTACGGGCCAACGACCATAGGCTCCCGCCGTGCCCACATCGAAGATCTCCGGCTCCGTCTGGACCGCCCTCGCCCTCGTGTACGTCGTCTGGGGGTCCACCTACCTCGGCATCCGGATCGTCGTGCACACCATGCCGCCGTTCCTGTCGGCCGGAGCCCGGTTCATCGCCGCCGGCCTGCTGCTGGCGGGCATCGTCGCCTGGCGGTACGGCCCGGCCGCGCTGAAGGCCACCCGCGCCGAGCTCGGCTCGGCCGTACTGGTGGGGCTGCTGCTGATCCTCGGGGGCAACGGCCTGGTCGTGCTCGCGGAGACCTCGATCCCGTCCGGCCTCGCGGCCCTCGTGGTGGCCGCGGTGCCGATGTGGCTGGTGGTGCTGCGGGCGGGCACCGGGGACCGGCCTCAGGTACGCACCCTGGCCGGGGTGCTGCTCGGCCTGGCCGGGCTGGCCGTGCTGACCAGCCCGGGGCTGAGCGGGACCGTACGCCTCTCGGGCGTGCTGCTGGTGGTGGCCGCGTCCGTCCTGTGGGCGCTGGGCTCCTTCGCCGCGTCGAAGCTGACGCTGCCGGGCAATCCCTTCGCGGGGAGCGCGTACCAGATGCTCGCGGGCGGGGTCGGCGGCGTTCTGGTCGGCCTCGGCCGGGGCGAGCAGCGCGGGCTGGACGTGGCCGCGTTCTCCGCCTCGTCCTGGCTGGCGCTGGGCTACCTCGTCCTCTTCGGCTCGCTCGTCGGCTTCACCGCGTACGTGTGGCTGCTGCGGGCCGCGCCGCTGTCGCTGGTGGCCACGTACGCGTACGTCAACCCGGTCGTCGCCGTGGCGCTGGGCGCGCTGATCCTCGACGAGGCGCTGACCTGGCCGATCCTGGTCGGCGGCGCGGTGGTCGTGGCGGCGGTGGGCGTGATCGTCAGTACGGAGCGCAAGAGCTGAGGGCCCGTACGGGGTGCGGGAGCAGGGGCGGCCCGCGGTCAGCCGCGCGCGGCCCGCTCGTACAGCGCCCTGGCCTTCTCGTCGTAGAGCGCGGCGGTGGAGTCCACGTCCGTGTCCCCGCCGCTGAGCACCCCGATCAGCCGGCCGGGCTGCCCCGGGCCGCCGCGGTCGGCGATCCAGGGGCTGCCGCTGGTCCCGGTCCAGAAGCCCGAGCAGTTGATGTACAGCATGTCGGGGTCGTCCTCGTCGTGCCGGGTCTGGGTCGTGCAGGAGACGGGCTTGTTCTGCGGGTTGTGCTCGGACTCCGGGTAGCCGACGACGGTGACGTCGCGCTCGTATCCGGAGGTCCAGTCGGGCTTGGGGGCCTCGCTCCGGCCGACCCGGTCCTGGAGGCTGCGCCCGTCCTCGTCCGGCTCGACGGTGAGGAAGGCGAAGTCGGCGGTGTCGTCGCCCCACTTCGTCCAGCGCTCGTCCACCTGGACGGAGCGGACCTTCCACACGCCGAGGGGCTGGGTGCCCTCGCCCTCGCCGGAGAAGGCGGGGGCGAAGGCGAGCTCGCCGATGGCGAGGCCGTCGTGGGCGACCTCGCCGGGCTGTCCGTCCTCGCCGGCGGGGGCCACGCAGTGCGCGGCGGTGGCGACGACGTTGCCCTCGGGGCTGTCGACGACACTCGCCGTGCACCAGTGCTCCCCGTTGGCCATGAGGACGCCGACGGTGGGGAAGGGGTGCACCGGCCGGTCCTGGGCGGACTCGGCGAACGCGACGGCGAAGACCGCCGCGATCACGGCGAGGGCGGCGGCCGAGAGCCCCTTCACCCTCGTGCTCATCGCACGGCGGGATCGGGGGTCGGCGGCGACATGACCTTGCTGATCCACTCCAGGGAACCCTCCCTCATACCGCGTACGTACGACTTTCCGTTGTGCTCACCATCCTGGATCACCTGGAGCCGGGTGTGCACGGGGCCCCTGCCGTACTCCTTCATGAACTTCTCGGCGAGGTCGCGGCCGCCCTCCTTGGTGCCGATCTGGAAGTTGACGTAGACGTCGGGACCGCCCGCGCGGATCAGCTTCTCGGCGAGCTTCTCCGGGTTGTTCTCGTCCATGGCCTGCCGGTTCCCCTTCCACAGCGGGGAGTCGGGGACGATGTCCACGCCGCTCGCGATGACCGCCTTGAAGCGGTCGGGGTACTTCAGGACGTGCTTGAAGGCGCCGAACCCGCCGGACGAGGAGCCCATGAAGGCCCAGCCGTCGCGGGAGTCGAAGGTACGGAAATTGGCCTTCGTGAATTCCGGGACGTCATCGGCCATCCAGGTGCCCATCTTCGGCTGGCCGGGGATGTCCGAGCCGTCGAAGTGGTGCTTGGTGTCGGCGTTGATCACCGGCATGACGAGGATGAAGGGCAGGCTGGTGCCGTCCTTCACCCCGTCGATCACGGCCTGCTGGAGGCCGAGGCCGGGGCCGGTGCCCCAGTAGTTCTTGGGGTAGCCGCGGCCGCCGGGCAGGGAGATCAGGACCGGGAAGGCGCTCTTCGCGTACTTCGGGTCGTCGTACTCCTTCGGCACCCACACCCACACGTCACCCGTGAAGCCGGACTTGGCTCCCGTCAGGGTGGTCTGCGCGATCTGGGTGCCGTCCGGCAGCCGGGCGCTGCGGACGAACGTGGCCTTCGGGCCGGTGGGCATGTGCACGCCCGGGCGGATGTCCTCGGTGGCGGCGGCCGTCTCCTGGGTCTTCCCGAAGGCCACGGGATCCCCTATGTCCGAGAAGATGCCGCACTTGTACGCCGCCGCGCCGCCCCCGGCGAGCGTGAGGGCGAGGCCTGAGCTGATCAGGATCAGGCGCTTGGGACGGCGGCGGCCCTTGGTCGTGGGGCCGCCTTCGCCTTGCTGGTCTTGCTGCACGGATTTGTTCCCGTTCCTTCTCCGGCGCTCGTCGCCGAGCGCGGGTCGGACCGATCGGTCCCCCTTACACCCCTGTCAGAGGTGTCAACGACGCTATGGGTTGCCCGGGACGGGGGTGACGTGGCGAGCGCCACGCGGCGTGGTGGCGCGTCGGGTCCGTGCGGGGGGCGGGGAGATCAGCCGGCTTCGGGCTTCGGGCCCTTCAGCACCTTGCTGATCCACTCCAGCGAGCCTTCCTTCATGCCGCGCACGTAGTGCCAGCCGTTGTGCTCGCCGTTCTGGATGTCGCGGATGGTGATCTTGACCGGGCCCTTGCCGTACTCCTGCTGGAACTTCAGCATCCGGTCCTTGCCCGTCTCCTTCGTGCCGACCTGGAAGTTGATGAAGACCTCCGGGCCCTTGCCGTCGATCAGCTTCCTGGCGAGCTTCTCGGGGTTGTTCGCGTCCATCTCCGCCTGGTGGCCCTTCCAGAGCGGGGAGTCGGGAACGATCTCACCGCCGCTGGCGATCACGGCCTTGAACTTGTCCGGGTGCTCGAGGACCTGCTTCATGCCGACGAAGGCGCCGGAGGAGGAGCCCATGAAGGCCCAGCCGTCGCGGGACTTGTACGTGCGGAAGTTGGCGCGGGTGAAGTCCGGGACGTCCTCGGCGATCCAGGTGCCCATCTTGGGCTGGCCGGGGATGTCGGCGCCGTCGTAGTAGTACTTGTTGTCCGGGTTGAGCACCGGCATGATCACGATGAACGGCAGGCTGGTAGCGGCCTGGACGCCCTCGCTGATGGCCTTCTGGAGGCCCAGGCTGCGGTCGGACCAGTAGTTGGCGGGGAAGCCGTTGCCGCCGGGAAGCGCGATGAGCACCGGGAAGGCGCTCTTCTCGTACTTCTTCTCGTTGTACTCCTTCGGCGTCCACACCCAGACGTCGCCCTCGAAGCCGGACTTCGCTCCCGCGAGGCGGGTCTTGGCGATGACCGTGCCGTCGTCGAGCTTGGCGGTCTGCTTGAAGTCGGACCGCGGGCCGGAGGGCAGCAGCACGTCCGGGTCACCGGAGGGCTGGGCCGGGGCGGAGGGGGCGCCGGGGGCCTTCTGGCCGTTGCCCGCGTCCGCGTCCGCGGGCGGGGGGTTCTTGCCGAAGCTCACGCTCTCGCCGTTGCCGGAGAACCACTCGTTCTTCCAGGCGGTGAAGCCGCCGGCGCCGACGAGTATCAGCAGGACCAGGGACGCGCTGATCCATATCGCCCGGCGGGACCGCCCGGTCGCGGGAGCGGGGGCCGCCGCGGGCGCGCGGTCACCGTACGGGGGCGGGGGCGGGGGCGACTGGTGCTGGTCGTACTGCTGCTGGTGCTGGTGCACGGACTTCGCTCCGAACGGTCATGGCTGCCCCCAGCGGGACAGAACGGCTGGGCATCCCATTGGTCCTGATGTACGAATCCTGCCGGGAGTTCCAAAACCAGGCAAAAACATGACCCGCGTCTCACCGCGCGACCCTCACTTCAGGGCGTCGAGGACCCGCGCGCACCGGCCCAGCAGCTCGATGAGCTGCTCGCGTTCGGCACCGGTGAACTCGGCCGCGAGCGTCCGCTCCACCCGCACGGCCCCGGCGTCCGCCAGCTCCATCGCCGCGCGCCCCTCCCCGGTGAGCCGGGTCTCCAGCACGTTGCGGTGCCACTCGTGCGGGGTGCGTTCGATGAACCCGCGCTCCTGGAGGTTCTTCAGCACGGTGTTCATGGTCGGCGGCGTCACCCCGCACAGCCGCGCGAGCGCGGCGGCGGAGATGCCCGGCTTCTCGGAGAGCCAGAGCAGGGCGGCGTACTGCGGAACCGTTACCGCAGCCGGCTTGCAGGCGGTGTTCTTCGCCGCGAGGAGCGCCTGCTCGGCGCGCTTGATGTGAGAGCCGATGCGCTCCTCGGCGGGCATGGAGGTCATTCCGGCATCCTACGACCCTTGCCAAGCATTAGAGCTCTAACGTATCTTCGCCTTCACCTGCACGAAAGACCACGCAGGTTCATAAGCATCGCTACACCTCATCGACCACTTCCGCTAACCGAGAACGGGACGTCACCTGATGAAGCTCGCACCGGCCACGAAGCTCCTGACCCTCACCGCGGCCCTCACCGCCGCGCTCGCCCTCGGCACGGCCCCCGCCCAGGCCACGGACTCCCGCGTCTCCACCGCCTTCTCCCTCCCCGGCGCGAAGGTCTACCCCGAGGGCATAGCCGCCGACGCGCGTACGGGCACGGTCTACGTCGGCTCGTACGCGGACGGCACCGTCTACCGCGCCCGCCCCGGCCAGCGCACGGCCGAGGTCTTCCTGCCGGCCGGCACCGACGGCCGCGACACCGCGAACGGCCTCTTCGTCGACGGCCGCGGCCGCCTCTGGGTCACCGACTCCACCACGGGCGTGGCCGTCTACGACACCCGCACCGGTACCCGCCTGGCCCACTTCGAGGTCTCCGGCAGCGCGCCCTTCTTCGTGAACGACCTGGCCGTCACCCCGGACGGCACGGCCTACCTCAGCGACAGCTTCCGCGCCGTGGTCTACCGCGTCACCCCGGCCCAGCTGGCCACCGGCTCCGGCGCGCTGGAGGTGGCGTACGACCTGCACGACCGCCTCACTCCGTCGCCGGCCGGCAGCGTCTCCCTGAACGGCATCGCCGCGGACCCGGCCGGCCGCTACCTGCTCACCGTCGACATGACCGCGGGCGACCTCCACCGCATCGACCTGCGCACGGGGGCCCTGTCCCGCGTCAGCCTCCAGGGCGGCGACCTCAAGCACGCCGACGGCCTGCACCTCTCCCCCGGCGGCGCCCTGCGCGTGGCCCACAACACCACCAACACCCTGACCCGCTGGCAGCTCACCCCGGACGGCACCCGCGCCCGGCTGGTGCAGAGCCTGACGGACCCCGGCCTCCAGATCCCCACCACCCTCACCCGCACCCCGGGCCGCACCCTGGTGGTCCGCTCCCAGTTCGACAAGGGCGGCCCCCTGAACCCGGGCACCGGCACCCCGACCACCTTCACCGTCGCCGCGGTCCGGGGCCTGTGACCCCTGCCCCGCGCGGCGCGAGGCCGTCAGGGGACCAGGACCGCCGGCGTCGCCGGGGGCCGGGCGGGCTGACTCCGCGGCCGCGGGGGCGCGGTCGCGGGGTCAGCGCCGTCGGCGGCGGGCGCGGAGCATCGTCAGGGCGTGAGCCACGGCCACGGACAGGCCCAGGAGCAGGGCCCCCGTCCACAGCGCGGCGGAACCCCGGGTCTGCAGCACCGCCATCCCGACCGGGGCGCCGACCACGAGCCCGAGGTTCCAGACGAAGCCGTACGCGCCCTGGTACGAGCCGGCCCGGCCCGGCGGCGCATGGCGGACCAGGAAGGCGGAGGCCTGCGGGACGAGCAGCATCTCGCCCGCCGTCCACACCACCAGGGCGGCGGCGTACGCCCACGGCCCCGTGGCCACCGCGTTGAGTCCGAAGCCGACCGCCACCAGGACCGCCGCCGACAGGAACTGGAGGTCCACGGCGAGCCGCCGGGTCAGCCGGGAGACCAGCGGCTGGGTGGTGATGATCAGGAAGCCGTTGAGCGAGACCACCAGACCGTAGACCTGTGAGGACAGGCCGTGCGCCTTCATGTCGAGCGGCAGCGCCGACTGCTTCTGGAGGTAGATCGCCGCCAGGCAGAACGACAGCGTCAGGAACCACGCGGTCGCCGGGCTGCGGAACGGCGCGAGCAGACCCCGCACGCTCTCCCGCCCGCCACCGCCCGCCCGGGCGGCCCCGGCCCGCGATCCGGGCCCGGGCAGCCGGCGCGCCAGGCCGATGTACGCGAGCGCGGTGGTGACGTTGAGCGCGATGAGCCAGTAGCCCGAGGCGGACAGGAGGAAGCCGGAGACGGCCGGGGAGACCGCCGCCCCGATGTTCGACGCCCAGTACAGCAGGCCGAAGGCCCGTACGTGTTCGCTCTCCGGCAGCGCCTGCGCGACCACCACCGTCCCCGCGGGCTTGTGCAGGGTCGAGGCGCAGCCCGCCAGGAAGGCCGCCACGCCCAGCACGGCCGGCTGGTCCACCACCGCCAGCACCGCGCACGCGGCGATGGCGGTGGCCTGGGAGACGAGGATCGCTCCGCGCGCGCCCGTACGGTCCGCCAGGACGCCCCCCGCCAGCGAGCCGGTCACCGACCCGGCGCCCCAGACGCCGACGAGGATGCCCGTCGCCCCGGGACCGATGCCCGACTCGGCGGCGAGGAAGAGCGCGAGGAACGACGGGACGAGGATTCCCAGCCGGTTCAGCAGGAGACCCGTGAACAGCAGCCAGAAGACCCGCGGGAGCGGAATTTTATGCTCCGGTACCCGTCGGGCCGTTGCCTGGCCGGTCACGCGGACTCGAGCTCCTGCCAGTCGGACAGCCGCTGCAGGGCGAACACGTCCTTGACGGAGGCGATCTTGTCCTCCAGGTGGGTGGTGTCTCCGTGGCTCAGGATCGAGGCGTAGGTGTCCCGCAGCGCCGAAACCGTCGCCCTCAGCCCCTGGTTGGCGTAGATGATGGTGGACACGCCGTCCTTGACCGCGTCGTCCGCGTGCCAGTCGGGGTAGGTCGTGGGCACCACGACGACGGGCGCGCGGTCGTGCCACTCCTGGAGGAACTCCAGGACCTGGTCCCTCGTACGGGACTTGGAGTGGATGAGCACGGCGTCCGCACCCGCGTCGACGTAGGCGTGGCAGCGCTCCAGCGCGACCTCCAGGCCGAGGCCGTCGATCAGCGCCTCGGTGCGGGCGATGAAGAAGAAGTCCTCACCGCGCTGCGCGCTCTTGGCGACGCGGACCTTGGAGCAGTACTCCTCGGTGTCCAGCAGAGTGTGCGCGGTGGCGACGAAGCTGTTCATCTTCGGGAAGAGCTTGTCCTCCATGCAGACGGCGGTGATGCCGGCCGCCTCGTACTCGTGGACCATGTGCGCGACGTTGAGGTTGTTGCCGTAGCCGGTGTCGACGTCCGCGACGACCGGGATGCCGAGCGCCTTCTGGGTGTGCGCGGCGGCCTCCAGGTACTCGGTCATCGTCAGCACGCTGGCGTCGGGCAGGCAGCGGGCCGCGGACACCTCCAGGCTGGAGGCCCATACGGCGTCGAACCCGGCCGCCTGCGCCAGCCGGCCGCCCAGGGCGTCGTGCGCGCCGGCGACGCGGACGGCCTGCGAGAGGGCGCGCCGCTCGGCGAGGACGCTGCGGAAGGAGGGGTACGAAGCGGGCTTGAACATGTGGGTTCCTTCGAAGTGGTTCGGTGGTCGGTATCGGACCGGCCCCGGCCGGCCCCGGTCGGCCGCGGGGCGGCGCGGTGCGGGGCGGCGGCGCAGGGCGACAGAGCGGGACGGAGCAGGGCGGGGCGCCGCGGCGGGGCCGCGGCCGCGGCCGCGGCCTCAGTGCGCGTCGGCGGTCCGGACGGAGATCAGGGACAGCGCCCGGCGGGCCCGGTGCAGCGCCTCGCGCCCCGTCGGGGCGGTCGCCACGACGTGCCCGTGCCGGGCGCTGTTGTTGACGTGGGCATGGGCCGGGGACGCGCCGCCGTCGCCCGGCGCGACGTACAGGACGACGTCGGCCACGCCTTCGATACGGCGCGCCGCGTCGGCCCCCCGTACCTCGGTGACCGTTCCGGCCTCGGCGGGCAGGAAGGCGATCGCGGCGGCGCCCTTGGCGGCCGGCCGGGGCACGGTCCACCCGGGCAGGTGCAGTGCGAGCAGCTCGGCGGGGATGCCGACCCCGGTGGCCAGTTCGACGAGCCGGGTGATCCGGTCGCCCGCCGGACGGCAGTTGATCTCGATCAGCCGGGGCCCGTCGGCCGCGAGGCGCAGTTCGACGTGGGCGGCCCCGAAGTCGAATCCGACGGAACGCACCGCGTCCGCCGCGACCCGGGCGCACCGCTCGTCGAGCCCGTCGCCCAGCTCGGCCGGGACGTGGTGGCCGGTCTCCACGAAGTGGGGGAGCTCGCCCAGTTCCTTCCAGGTGACCGCGAGGACGGTGATCTCGCCGCCGTTCACCAGCGCCTCGACGCTGACCTCGGGCCCGTCGACGTACTCCTCGACGAGGGCCGCCGGGATCTTGAGCTGGCCGCGCTCGTTGTGGGTCTCCGCCAGGATCGTACGGACGTGCTCGGCGGCCTCGGCGGCGGTCGCGCACAGCCGGACCCCGTTGCTGCCGCCGTCGTCCAGCGGCTTGACGACGCACGGGAAACCGACGTCCCGCCCGCTCGCCTCCTCCGGGCCCGAGACCCGGGCGAACCGCGGAACGGGCACGCCCGCCGCCGCGCACAGCGCGCGCGTGGCCGACTTGTCGCGGGCGGCCCGCACTCCGGCCGGGTCCGGGCCGGGCAGCCCGAGCTCCCGGGCGGCCTCGGCTGCGGCGATCATGTGCCACTCGCCGACCGAGATCAGCGCGTCCGCCGGCGGCGAGAGCCGGCGCACGGCGTCGACGACGGCCCCGGAGTCGTTGGTGTCGCACACCACGACCTCGTCCAGCCAGGCCGTGTCGAGCCTCTCGTGGCCGGCCGCGAGGTAGAGGGACAGGTCCCGGGTCAGGAAGGTGACCCGGTGGCCGGCCTCGCGCGCCGCGACGATCGCCTCGTACCCGGCCCCGGTGAGGTTGCTCTCCAGGAACACGACGTGACGGGTCATGCCGTGGCCCCGGAGTCCTCGGCCGTCTCGGGAGCCACCTCGAACAGCTCCTCGCACAGCAGCGTGAGCTCCCGCAGGTCCGTCGAGAGCTGTTCCGGGGAGGCCGCGCGCATCTCGATGCGCACGGGCGCCGCGACGCCCTCGTGGCGGGGGCGCACCACGTCGCCGGGCTGCTTGTAGGTGTCGACCTGCACCGTGGAGGGCAGGGCGCGGATCGCGTCCAGGGTGCGGTACGAGCGCAGCCGGCCGGCCTGCGCCGGGTAGGGCGTGACGACCGCCGCCGCCCCGTCGTGGGCCGGGGTCACCTGCGGCGGTACGCCGCGCATGACGTCCCGGTACCCGGCGATGATGTTGATGCCGAAGGCCTCGCGCAGCAGCGGGGCCCGGTTCGCGCCAGGCCGGCCGCCCGCCTCGATCAGCCGGGGACCGCCGGGGCCCTGGACGAACTCGACGTGCAGCAGGCCGCGGTCGACGTCCAGGGCTCGTACGGCCTCACGGGCCAGCGCGCGCATCCGGTCCTGCTGGTCCGCGGTGAGTTGGGTCGCCGTCACCCGGGCGAAGTGGTGGAAGTCGGTGCCGCCGAGGTCGGTGCCGGTGACCACGTCGATGACGGGGGTGGTCCACACCTCGCCGTCCAGCACCAGGCACTCGACCGAGTGGTTGGTGCCGGGCAGGTACTCCTCCGCGAGGATCTCCACCGGTACGCCGGACACCCGCTGCTGCTCGGAGAACTCGGGCAGCGTGTCGCGGACCTGCCGGTAGGCGGCGGTCAGCTCGTCGGCGTCCGCGCACAGCGACACGAAGTAACTGCCCCACAGGTTACCGGGCTTGAGGATGACGGGGTAGCCGGTGTCGGCGGCGAACCGCAGCAGTCCCGCCTCGTCCGTGACCACGTGGGAGCGGGCGGAGGACTCGATGCCGATCCGCTCGGCGAAGCGGCGCCGCATCTCGCTCTTGCTGCGCACGGCCGTGGCGGCGGCGGGGGTCATGCCGCGCAGGCCGAGCAGGGCGCACACCTCGCTCCACAGCGGGACCAGGGTCTCGTCCACGTTCAGCACGCACTCCAGGCGGTACCGGCCGCGGATCTCCTCGATCCGGCGGGCGATCGCCCCGGCCCCCTGCGAGAAGGCGAACTTCTCGACGAAGTCGAACTCCGGGGGCTCCAGCTTGTGCGGCGTGTCCTCGTCGAGGAGCAGGCCCAGGGCGGACTCGCCGCCGAGCAGTCCCGCGTAGAACTCCGGCCGCTGGGCGGTGCCGAAGTACAGGACGAGCGGCCGGAGGTCACTCGACATCGTCCATCACCTCCCGCAGGCGGGACAGGCCCGCGGTGATGCGGTCCTCGGCGATGGCGTACGACAGGCGAAGGAAATCTTCGCTGCCGAAGGCCGATCCGGGGGTCAGCGCGATGCCGGCGTGCTCCAGGAGGAGTTCGGCGAGCACCCCGCCGTCGGTCACGTCGGTGCCGCGCAGCGTCCGGCCGATGACGTCGCGGCCGTCGACGAAGAAGTAGAACGCGCCCTGGGGGGTGGTGGCCGACAGGTGCGCGGTGGCGTCCAGGGCCTTCTCGACGATGCCGTGCCGGTGCAGCAGCACCTGGCGGGCCTCGGCCACGAAGGAGTCGAGTTCACCGCGAGCGGCGGGCAGCAGCGCGTGCTGGACCACACTGGTCACGTTGGACGTGGTGTGGCTCTGGAGGTTCTTCATGGCGGAGATCACCGCGGCGGGGCCGTGCACATGGCCGGCCCGCCAGCCGGTGACGGCGAAGCTCTTGGAGAACGAACCGATCCCGACGACGAGCTCGCGGGCGCCGTCGACCAGCGCCGCGGGGTGCGCGTGCTGCGCGCCGGGCAGCACCAGCTCTCCGTAGCACTCGTCGAACAGGATCCACACGCCGTGGCCCTGGGCCCATGCGGTGATCTCGGCCAGTACGTGGGGCGGGTAGACGGCGCCGGTCGGGTTGTTCGGCGTGTTCAGCACGAGCATCCGCGTCCGCGGAGTGCGCAGTGCCTCCAGCCGCTCGACGGTGGGCACGAAGCCGGTGTCCGCGGTCTCCACCGGCACCGGTACCGCTCCGGCCAGCCGGATCTGGGCCTGGAAGGTCCCCCAGCCGGGATTGGGCACGAGCGCTTCGTCGCCGGAGTCGAGCAGCACCAGGCACGCCAGGTACAGCGCGTGCTTGGCGCCGGCGGTGACGAGTACCTCGGAGGGCGTGTACGCGACGCCGGACAGCCGGGAGATGCGGTCGGCGAGGGCCTCGCGCAGGGCCGGGATGCCGCCCGTGTCCGTGTAGCGGTGCACGTCCGCGTCAGCACTGCGCCGCAGCGCGCTCAGCACCTCGGGGTGCGGGGCGAAGTCCAGTTCTCCGGCGGCGAAGTTGACGATGTCGACGCCGCGGGCCCGCAGCGCCTCCGCCTTGTTGCGGGTGCCTGAGGTCTTGGAGCCGGATATCCGGCTGCTGCGCCGGGACAGCCGCATGAGCGGCTCGCGCTCCTGGCTGGCCTGCTGGTCGGGCATGTGGTTCACATCCTTGCGGTGAAGGTGCGTGGCGGCGGGCAAACGGCGGTGGCCGCTGGGTGGTTGCCCGTGGTGCGGTGACGCGGGTGTGGCGGGTGTAGGGGTGTCAGGGGTGGAGCGGGAGGCGTGCGTGGAGCGGGAGGCGTGCGTGGAGCAGGAGGCGGGGGTGCGGCGGGGTGTGTCAGGCGGTGGCCACGCGCAGGACGACCGACATGGAGCTGACGACCAGCAGGCCGAGGACGACCCGGCGGAACCGCTCGGCGTTCAGGCGGTGGAAGGCCTTCTCGCCGACGAAGATCCCGATGAGCAGGGCCGGCACCCCGACGAGGAGCATCTGCCCGACGGTCGCGGTGAGCTGGCCGCTGATCCCGAATCCGGCGAGCGCGGCCAGGCTGGTGCCGGAGAACACGACGCCCAGCGTGGCGCGCTGGACCCTGGGCTCCAGCTGCATGCTCTGGAACGCGGCGACCATCGGCGGACCGTCGATGCCGGTGGCGGCGAAGGAGGCCCCGGAGAACATCCCCACGGCCATCACCGCGGCCAGGCCGCCGCCCAGGGTGATCTTCCGCCACACGATGAAGGTGCCCAGCAGGACCACCGCCGTGATGATGAACAGCAGCACCCGCGAGGAGAGCGTGGCCAGCAGCCACACCCCGAACGGCACGCCGGCCAGCCCGGACAGCAGGGTGGCCGTCATCAGGCGGCGGTCGACGTGACGCCAGTCGCGGACGGCGATCACCAGGCTGAGCGGGGCCGCCATGATCCCGGCCACGACCACCGCGCTCGCCGGGTCGATGAGCAGCGCCAGGGGCGGGACGGCCACCAGGGAGAAGCCGAATCCCGCCGTGGTGCGTACGACGGAGGCGACGGCCAGCACCACGAAGGCGCCGAGGAGGATCATCATGCGGAACGGGTCTCCAGGTTGGGCGGCACGGTTCGGAGCGGCGCGGGGTTCAGACGACGTGGTTGGTGAGCCGGCCGATCCCCTCGACGGAGACCGTGACCCGGTCGCCTCGCCGCAGCGGTCCGACGCCCGCCGGGGTGCCGGTGAGTATCACGTCGCCGGGGTGCAGTGTCATGGCCGAACTGATGTGACTGATCAGGCGGTCGACGGGGTGCACCATGTGGGAGCTGTTGCCGTCCTGCCGGACCTCTCCGTTCACGGTGGCGCGTACCCCGACCGCCCTGACGTCGAGTTCGGTCTCCACCCAAGGGCCGATTGGGCAGAAGGTGTCCGAGCCCTTGGCCCGCCACCACTGCCGGTCCGGCCCCTGGAGGTCGCGGGCGGTGACGTCGTTGGCGCAGGTGTAGCCCAGGACGTGTGCGGGCACCTGTTCCGGCGTCAGATCGCGGCAGGTCCGGCCGATCACCGCGGCGAGCTCGGCCTCGTGGTGGAGCTCGTCCGTGTAGGACGGCTTGACGATGGCCTCGTCCGGTCCGATGACGGCGCTGCCCGGCATGAGGAACACGAGCGGCTCCTCGGGCACCTCGTTGCCGAGTTCCGCGGCGTGCTCGGCGTAGTTCCGGCCGATCGCGAGGACCTTCCCCGGTGTGACGGGGGCGAGCAGCCGCACCTCCTGGAGGGGGAAGCGGGGCGCGTCCGAGGGCACGTCCAAGGGACCGAAGGGGCCGTTGATGAGCGGGACTACCTCGTCGTCGGCGAGGATTCCGTAGCGGATCGTTCCCGCCTTCTCGAACCTTACGATGCGCATGTGCCGCTTCCGTTCTCTGTCTCGGCGGGGGTTCTTCCCGGCAGGGCGCGCAACAGCAGCTCCGCCAGGTGTTCGGGACGGCGTGAGCCCTCCTGGGAGATCTGCGTCCGGCAGGAGAACCCGTCGGCCACGACGGCGGTGTCCGGTCCGGCGGCCCGCAGCTTCGGGTAGAGCTCCCGTTCGGCCGCGCCCTGGGAGACGTCCCAGTGGCCGGGTTCGTAGCCGAAGTTGCCGGCCATGCCGCAGCAGCCCGCGGAGATCACGTCCGTGGTGACGCCGAGCCGGCGCAGCACCTCGCTCTCCGGGCCGTGACCGTGGCCGGCCTCCTGGTGGCAGTGCGGCTGCATCAGGGCGTCCTGGTCGAGCTTGCCGAACGGCCAGGGGCCCTGGTGGTCCGCGACCACTTCGGCGAGGGTGCGCACCTGCTGGGACAGCCGGCGTACGACCGGCGAGTCCGGCAGCAGTTCGGCCGCCTCCTCGCGCAGGGTCTGGGTGCAGGAGGGCTCCAGGCCGATGATGACGCGGCCGGCTTCCAGGTGCTCCCGCAAGGCGCCCACCGAGCGGCCGAGCACCGCCCGGGCGGTCCCCAGCTGGCCGGTGGAGTGCCAGGTCAGGCCGCAGCAGACCGGGCCGTCGGGCAGCACCACCTCGTACCCGAGGGCTTCCAGGACCCGGGTGGCGGCCTGGGCTCCCCGGGGGTCGAGGAGGTTGCTGAAGGTGTCCGGCCACAGGACGACGGTGCCGGAGCTGCCCTTGGGGACACGCGCCCCCGTACCGGCCTCCGCGCCGGCGGGGGCCGGCTTGCGGTAGTGGAACCACTGCCTGAAGGTCTGCGAGGGCAGTTCCACCAGCGGCCTGCGCGTCTCCAGCCCGGCCAGTGAGCTCAGCCTGGCCGCGAGCGGCTTGCGCCGCGTCAGCCGGTTGAGCGAACGGGGGGCCACGGACGCCAGCCGGGCCAGCAGCGGCAGCCAGCCCAGGGTGTAGTGGGCGCGCGGTCTCAGCCGTCCCTCGTAGTGCCGGTGCAGGAACTCCGACTTGTACGCGGCCATGTCGACGTTGACCGAGCAGTCGCTCTTGCACGCCTTGCAGGAGAAGCACAGGTCGAGTGCGTCCCGGACCTCGGTGGAACGGTAGCCGTCGGTGATCGTCTCGCCGCGCAGCATCTCGCTGAGCACCCGGGCGCGCCCCCGGGTGGAGTGCACCTCGTCGCGGGTGACCTGGTACGAGGGGCACATGTGGCCGGTGTCGTTGCGGCAGGTGCCGACGCCCGTGCAGCGGTGCACGGCGCTGGTGAGCGAACCCTTGTCGTCGCCGAAGCGCTGGATCAGCGGCAGTTCGTTGCGGTCGCGGCCCGGGCCGGGGCGGATGGCCTCGTCGAAGGGGGCCGGGTCCACGATGATGCCGGGGTTGAGCAGGTTGCGCGGATCCCAGATGTTCTTGAACGCGGCGAACGCGCCGATGAGTTCGGGCGAGTACGTACGGGCCAGCAGCTCGGACCGGGCACGGCCGTCGCCGTGCTCGCCGGAGGCGCAGCCTCCGTGCTGGACCACGAGGTCGCCGGCGGCGGTGATGAACTCCCGGTAGTCGGCGATGCCTTGCTCGGTGCCCAGTTCCCAGTCGACCCGGACGTGCAGGCAGCCCTCGCCGAAGTGTCCCGTGATGGTTCCGGTCCGCCGGTGCTCGGCCATGAGGGCGTGCAGGTCCCGCAGGTACCCCGACAGCCTCTCCGGCGGGACGGCGGAGTCCTCCCAGCCGGGCCAGGCCTGCCGCCCGTCGGCCATCCGGGTGGCGATGCCCGCGCCGTTGCGGCGGATGGACCAGATCGCGGCCGTCTGCTCGGCGTCGGCGGTGATGAAGCTGGTGGCGTCGGTCTCACGGGCGAGGCGCTCGGCATTGGCGATCGCGTCGGCCTCGTCGGTGCCCTCGATCTCGCAGTACAGCCAGGCCTCGCCGCGCGGCAGCAGGTCGATGCCCGGAGCGCGGCCGCCGCGCGAGCGCAGCGCCTCGACCAGCGGAGCGTCCAGACCCTCCACGGTCAGCGCGCCGGCCTTCGCCAGCGAGGGCGCGCAGTCGGCCGCCGCGTAGACGTCGGGGAGGCCGAGTACGAGGAGCACCCGGGCGGCCGGGATCGGGGTGAGCCTGATCTTGGCGCCGAGCAGGACGCCGCAGGTGCCCTCGGTGCCCACCAGTGAGCGGGCGACGTGGAAGCCCTTCTCGGGCAGCAGGGCGTTCAGCCCGTACCCCGAGACCTGCCGGCCGAACCGGCCGAGCTCGGTGCGCAGCGGCGCGAGGTGGCGGTCCCTCAGCTGCTTGAGGCGGCGGTCGATGTCCGCGTCACCGCTGGAGCCCTCGTCGGCGCGGATCCGGCGGCCGTCGGCGAGCAGCAGGTCCACCTGCTCGGTGATGTCGGCGGTCGTGCCCCAGGCCACCGAGTGGGCGCCGCAGGCGTGGTTGCCGATCATTCCGCCGATGGTGCAGCGGGAGTACGTCGAGGGGTCGGGGCCGACGGTGAGGCCGTGCGCCGCGGCCCGGTCCCGCAGGGTGCCGAGGACGACGCCGGGCTGGACGGTGGCGGTGCCGGCCTCCGGGTCGAGTTCCTCGATGCGGTTCATGTGGCGGGAGAAGTCGAGGATCAGCCCGGTGCCGATGGAGTTGCCGGCTATGGAGGTGCCGCCGCCCCGGCAGGTGACGCCGACGCCGTGCTCGGTGGCGATGCCCACGGCGATGGCGGCCTCTTCCGCGTCCCGGGGCTCGAACACCGCGGTCGGCATGACGCGGTAGATCGAGGCGTCGGACGTGTACGCGGTGCGGGTCCGCACATCCGTGCGGGCGGCGGGCAGGCGTGACTGCAGGTGCCTGGTGAAGTCGTTCATGGCGTCTTTCCCGGGTGGGCGGGTGGGGCGGCGGTCGAGGCGCGGGCGGTCAGCCGCGCGCACCACCGGTGTGGAGCGGGAAGTAGTCGATCAGCAGCATGTCGCGCACGCCGTGACGGACTCCGGCCGCCGGCTCGATCGCGGAGACCCCGTGGAAGACCCGGCGGTCGTCGATCACGATCGACTCGAACGGCTGGAGCAGCGTGGTGCTGTAGAGCGGCTGCCGGTCGCGGTCGTACAGCTGCGACTCGCCTCCCTCGACGTCGACACGGCGCATCAGGACCTGCGCCACGTAGTGGTGCCCGTCCTCGTGCACGCCCTCGGGGGCCGGGAGGCCCTTGGCGTCGCGGGTCGCGGTGATGCGGATCTGGTGGACGCCGACACCGCTGGTCTCCGGGTCGAAGTCACCGGGCACCCGCTCGGCGAAGAAGCGGATGAGGGTGTGGAGCACCCCGTCCGCGGCCACGCTGTCGGCGAGCGGCGGGAAGTGCCGGTCGACACCGCCGTGGAGGGAATTCACCTGGGCGCTCTGGTGGAAGGCCCGCGGGGGATCCAGTACGAGATCCCCGTCGGAGAAGTGGAAGGAACCGTGACGGCGGCGGCGGTAGTCCGCGCCGTCTTTCATGTAGGCATCGACCGGCAGATCCTCCCAGGATTCCAGGAACAGCTTGATCTGGTCCGCCGGGTGAGTATCCAGCGCCTGCTTCAGATCCGCTTCCGAGAAGTACCGGTACGGAGCGTCGCTCTCACCGGCTGTGCCCCGTGACCGTATTACCTCGGTCGTCACTACGCACTCCCTTTATTGGGTTCTTTACGACGTTGCCTCAGCGAATGAGGCCTCACTGATCCTGGCTGAAAGGAGTTCTACCGGGCAAGACCGCGACCGGTGCGGGAACCTGCGCCGCAGGAACACGCGGGGCAGCCGGAGCCATGACGGCCGGCCGCCGCCGCAACCTCCGCCGAACGGCGCCGTTCCGAATATTCCCCGACCTTGCGGGCGACGGGGAAAGGGCCGAAAACAGGCTGTCCGGTGGCGGGATTCCACCCGGCAAGCCGGCCCTCACCAAGGGGGGCCGTAGGACGTGATCAAAGTCTCCAGCTGCACAGATGCTGGCCGAGACGCGGTCAACTAGCCTGACCGGAAGTACAAGTTGCCAGCATGGGGGAATGCCGCGTGACGCCTACGTTTCGAACACCTCTTGAATCCCTGCAAGCTCAAGACATCCAGCTCTATAGAGAGTTGCTCGCACAGGATTCGGCACCACGTCCGCCGGAGCAGCCGGACTCCGCCGCCGGGGAGCGGGCCTTCGGGGCCCGGGAGGATTCGCTGGAAAGACTGCTCTCTTCCGGACTCGCAGTCCCGGACGAGCGGAGCGCAACCGGCTTCACTCCTGTGAATCCCGAAACGATCGGGAGTCACGTTGTGGCCGAGATACTCGAAAATTCCGCCCGCTCGGCGATCAACCTTCTGCGGGTACGGGAAGAATTGAGTCCGGTGGTTGCCGAGTATCGCCACAATCATCTTCGGAACGCCTACGGATATGTGACCCACACCGATTTCCCGAACATCAATGCCGCCATCCGGCTGGCAGCGCGGGAATGCCGTGAAGAAGTACTGACCTCACAGCCCGGCGGTGCCAGATCCGCCGCCGTCCTCGCCGAGTCGCTGCCGTCCACCCTGGAGATGCTCGACCGCGGGGTGACGATGAAGACGATCTACCAGCACAACGCGCGGTCCAGTTCGCCGACGCGTGACTTCGTCCGCGCGATCCAGGAGCGCGGCGCTCAGGTGGCGACCCTGGACGAGAACTTCGACCGCCTGATCATCTTCGACCGGACGGTGGCGTTCATCCCCGCCGCCGACGACCGCCGGGCAGCGGCGGAGATCCGCGCTCCCGCCGTGGTCTCGTTCCTCGTGGCCCTCTTCGAACGCTCGTGGATCAGGGCGGTCGCCTTCACCCCGCCCGGGCGCGACCAGGCGACGAGCCGCATCACCGACGACCTGGAGCTGGCGATCATGCGGCACATCGTCGCCGGTGACACGGATTCGGTGACGGCCGGTCAACTCGGCATCAGCGTGCGGCGGTGCCAGGAGTACGTGGCGAGGATGTCCGCGAGGCTGGGCAGTCGCAGCCGGGCCCAGTTGGGCTATCTGATCGCCAAGTCGGAGCTGCTTGACAACGTTTCCGAGGAAGCGGCCCCGGACGGCCCCGCCTGATCCACAGCCCCACCGGACGGCGCCGGCCTCGGGCCTCAGCAGCCCTGGACCGGCGTCGGCACGGGCTTGGCCGAGTCCCACCCGATGTCGCAGGCCACACCGGCCGCCGACGCCGCGGCGGGAGCCGCCTGGGCCGACGCGACGGGCAGGGCGATCAGGACCGCGGTGGAAACGAGAAGGGTGGCGGCGAAGCGGTGCATGGTTTCTCTCTCAGAGATGCGAGCTGGGCGAACTACCGCGCCGATCAGCCGGCGCCCAATTATGTTCATCCAGCACCTACCCCCGTTTCAAGATCTCCATGGGGTGGTGAACCCGCACTGCGGGAAACCGCAGCCACCCGGGAGACGGCGACAGACGGTGAGTGACGACCGCACGGCGTTGCGGACTCGCTGCGGACTTGGCCTACGGGGCGACGGAGTCGAGGTGCCTGCGCAGTTCCGCTGCGATGTCTTCGTT
This sequence comes from Streptomyces sp. NPDC028314, assembly GCF_055565795.1. Lineage (NCBI taxonomy): Bacteria > Bacillati > Actinomycetota > Actinomycetes > Kitasatosporales > Streptomycetaceae > Streptomyces > Streptomyces sp. NPDC028314. Next base: position 79,699 of record NZ_JBVHTP010000012.1, on the reverse strand, counting down.
GCCACCCTCGGCCGGCAGCGGCCACGGGTCCTGCTCGCCGTTCGCCACAGCGAGGCTGCTCGCGAACCAGACGAGGTGCGGTGCGGGCACGAAGGTGTCCCGGAGCCACCGGGCGAAGACAGCGGCTTCACCGGCGGTCACATCGGTCAGGGTGATGTAGGCACACTCGGGCTCGGGCATCGACGCCGTCCCGTCGATCCATACGCCAGGGGCCAGCTCGATCTCGAAATCGAGGACGGGAACGCTGTGGATGCCCGAGACCCGATGGTCCACGGTGGGCTCGGGGAACGCCTCCCTCAGACCCCGCTCCAGGGACCCGGCCGTGGCGCGCCAGGCTCCGCCGCCACCCTGCGGCGGGTAGAAACCGAAATTGGTGCGGCTGTTCCGCTCAGTGGGCACGGTCTTCCTCTGTCTCACGGCACGTATCGCGCCGAGCCCGCGTACGAGTCCACGTCCGATGCCGCCCGCGTGCTGGGGACGGCGTACGGCGTGAGGCCGCTGGTCCACAACCGCGATGAGCGGCGCAGCCGCTCCGCACGGCGGAACCCGCCCCGCACGCTGCGGCCTCCGTAGCAGGCACGAAGGCCGCCCAACCCGCTCCACCGCAGGTCAGTAGTGGTACCGAGCCGCGAGGACGACGATCTCCTTGTCCGTCACCAGGTAGACGAGGCGGTGCTCGTCGTCGATCCGCCGCGACCACGCGCCAGGCAGGTGGTACTTCAGTGGTTCGGGCTTGCCGATCCCTGAGAACGGGTCACGCCTGACGTCCTCGATGAGCTTGTTGATCCGAGCGAGCATCTTGCGGTCGTTCTTGAGCCAGGACGTGTAGTCCTCCCAGCCCTGATCCTCGAACACAAGCCTCACGCGGAACCCGCACCCGCGTCCGTGGAGTCCGGATCGATCAGCTCGCGCTCCGACACGTTGATGTTTGCCAGGGCGTTCTCGTACGCCTTGAGCAGCCGACGGGCGTTCGCCGGAGAGCGCAGCAGGTACGAGCCCTCGCGCAGCGCCGCGTAGTCCTCGGCCGAGACAAGCACGGCGTTGCCGTGCTTCGAGACGATCTCGATGGCCTCGTGGTTCTCGTTGACCTTCTTGATCAGCGGAAAGAGTTCCTTGCGCGCTTCGCTCGCAGTTATCGACACGACCTGACACCTTCCACCCAGTGGTACGTAATAACGTACCACTGCTGGCGCCCCTCGTGCGGGATGAAGGAGCCACGGGTCCCGTCACGGGAAACAACCAAGGGTCCGACTCCCAAGAGTCGGACCCCTTCTGACCTGCAGACTTGCTAGATCAATGGCACTGCACTGAGCCGCCGGCTACACGTTGAAGCGGAATGTCTGCGGCCCGATCCCGACCTGCGACGGAGCCCAGTAGAGCGCCCTGACCAGGCGTTTCTCCATTGGCGAGCGTTGGGTCCCGACGGTCGCTTACGGGTGTCCGGCGGACTGTCTGCGGACTGGCCTACGAGGTCTCGACAGAGTCGAGGTGCCTTCGCAGCTCCGCGGTGATGTCTTCGTCGCCGCCCTCGGCCGGCAGCGGCCACGGGTCCTGCTCGCCGTTCGCCACAGCAAGGCTGCTCGCGTACCAGACGAGGTGCGGTGCGGGCACGAAGGAGTCCCGGAGCCACCGCGCAACGTGGGCTCGGGAATGTCTCCCTCAGAGCCCTCTCCAGGGACTCGGCCGTAGCGCGCCAGGCTCAGCACCGTGAAGCGTCACGGTCTACTCGTCCCGCTGGACCGCGCACCGACGCCCTTCAGGCGGGCCGAACGACTGATGGATGATCAGATGCCCAGCGTCAGCCCAGCACAGGAAACAGCAGGGGCCAACGGCTCACCTCTTCACCTGAATGCCCCTGCCGCGTTGCCCCCCATCCGCCCCGGTCATCGCATGGAGTGGGAAAAACGAGCCCGCGCGGGGCCACCGGAAGGCAGGAAAGGGCGCTATGTACGTTCGCAGCATCTACGCAACGGGTGATCCGGCCGAGCTCGACGGGGTCGCCGAGGCGCTACGGACCGACGGGCGTGCGCTGCTGTCGGCGCAACCGGGCTTTCGCGGGATGGGGCTGTTCGCCGACCGCGAGCTCGGCAAGCTCCTGGTGGGATCGTGGTGGGAGGACGAGGCCTCCCGGCAGGCCAGCTACGAGAACCTGAGCAAGCGGCGGGCCGAGATGATGGCGCCCTTCGCGCAGACCGTGACGGTCGACAACTGGGAAGCGGCGGTCGCCCGGCGCGCAGAGGAACTCGCGCCAGGCGCGGGGTTCCGGCTGGTCCACATGGACGTCGAGCCGGCTGACATCGACCTGCTGGTGGACACGTTCCGCGACACCTCACTGCCCAGGGTCCAGAAGGTTCCCGGACTGGCCGGCATCTCCCTGCTCATCGATCGCGACCGCGGCAGAGCCGCCGTCGGCGCGCTCTACGCCGACCGCAACGCACTCGTGGCATCCCGTGGCGCCGTCGCGGCGGTCCGCGGAGAGGCCACGGCGAAGGCTCGCGCAACCACCCGCAGCCTCGAGGAATTCGAGGTGGTCCTCGCCACGGCGGTACCCCACGCCTGAGCCTGCCTCCGCTTCCGCGATCGCGAGTCAGCACCAAGTCGGCATGGGCATGCAGAAGGGGTCGAACTCGACGAGTCCGGCCCCTTCTGACCTGCACGCTTGCGAAATCAGTCCATCGGCCGGGGGCGTGGCTCGTACGCGGGTGCCCCTGCACGCCGCAGGGCCGCGGGATCTCCGTCCCCGGAATCAGTCACCCAATCGGCGGCTCATCCCAACGAGTGCACGCAACCCACGTTGTGTACACATGGCACACTCGGTACCCTTGAGGCATGACTCAGCCGCTGCCCATAGAGTCCATTCGCGACGTACGCGCTCACTTGGCCGAAGTCGTCGAACGGGCCGACCGCGACGACGTGCCCACTGTCATCACCCGCCGCGGCAAGCAAGTCGCCGCCGTGGTCTCGATCGAGGTGCTGCGCAAGTACCAGGAGTGGGAAGAGCGCGAGATCAACCGCATCATCGACGAGCGCATGGCGAGCCCGGCCGCCGGCGTCCCGATCGAGGACGTGATGAGGGAGACCCTGGCGCGCAGTGAGTGACTACCGCACGGTGTTCCGACCCGAGGCCCAGGCCGAGCTGCGCAAGATCCCGCGTGACATGGCGCTTCGCATCCTGGCCAAACTGACAGAGCTGGAGAGCGACCCCTTCGGCTTCAACACCACGGCACTCGTATCCCAGCCTGAGCGTCGCCGCCTACGGGTCGGCGACTACCGTGTCGTCTACACGATCGACAACGGGGAGCTGGTGGTGTGGGTCGTACACGTCGGACACCGCTCCACGGTCTACGACACTTAGCTGCTCCCGGTCCTGCGGACTGTTGCGGACAGCAGAAGGGCCTGACCTGCATCCTCGCAGGTCAGGCCGCATCTGGATACGCGATCAGACGTTGAAGCGGAACTCCACCACGTCGCCGTCCTGCATGACGTACTCCTTGCCCTCCATGCGGGCCTTGCCCTTGGCGCGGGCTTCGGTGACCGAGCCGCACTCGACCAGGTCCGCGAAGGAGATGACCTCGGCCTTGATGAAGCCGCGCTGGAAGTCGGTGTGGATCACGCCGGCGGCCTCGGGGGCGGTGGCGCCCTTCTTGATGGTCCAGGCGCGGGTTTCCTTCGGGCCGGCCGTCAGGTACGTCTGGAGGCCCAGGGTGGTGAAGCCGACGCGGCCGAGGGTGGCCATGCCCGGCTCCTCCTGGCCGACCGACTGGAGGAGTTCGAGGGCCTCGTCGTCCTCCAGCTCGATGAGCTCCTGCTCCAGCTTGGCGTTCAGGAAGATCGCCTCGGCCGGTGCGACCAGGGCGCGCTGCTCGTCCTTGAAGGCCTCGTCCGTCAGCTCGTCCTCGTCCACGTTGAACACGTAGAGGAACGGCTTCGTCGTCAGCAGGTGGAGCTCGTGGAGGAGGTCGCCCTGCTCCGTGCCCTTGGTGATGCCCTTGGAGAAGAGGGTGTCGCCGGCTTCGAGGATCTTCTGGGCCTCGACGACCGCCGCCAGGACCGCGACCTTCTCCTTCTGGAGGCGGGACTCCTTCGTCAGGCGCGGCACCGCCTTCTCGATGGACTGGAGGTCGGCGAGGATCAGCTCGGTGTTGATCGTCTCGATGTCGTCCTTGGGCGAGACCTTGCCGTCGACGTGGACGACGTTCTCGTCCTTGAAGGCGCGGATGACCTGGCAGATCGCGTCCGACTCGCGGATGTTCGCGAGGAACTTGTTGCCGAGGCCCTCGCCCTCCGAGGCACCGCGCACGATGCCCGCGATGTCGACGAAGTCGACGGTCGCCGGAAGGATCTTCTGCGAGGCGAAGATGCCCGCGAGGACGGCCAGCCGCTGGTCCGGGACACCGACGACGCCGACGTTCGGCTCGATGGTGGCGAACGGGTAGTTGGCCGCCAGCACGTCGTTCTTGGTCAGGGCGTTGAACAGGGTCGACTTGCCGACATTCGGCAGGCCGACGATTCCGATCGTGAGCGACACGTTGGCGACTTCCCGTAGCTGGAGGGGGCGGCGGCCCGGGGATGGACCATCGGACAGTTTACTTTCCGATGAGTGGCAGTCGTTGTACGCGTGTCCGGGTGCCCGGACGGGGCCCTCCCCGCCTAGTTTGGTGGGGTGGAGCACTACAGGACGCGTTCAGTACGTCACCCGGGAGGGCAAGCCGCGGGAGCACCCCGCCCGCCGCGGCCCGCCCCTGCCCGGCGGCTGCCCCGGCCCCGGCTGACCGGACTCGGCGGCGGGCTGTTCGCGTGCGTCGGGATGGCGCTGGCCGCCGGGATCGTCTGGCTGCTGTTCGACTCCTCGCTGTTCGCGTACGGGCTGCTCTTCCTGCCCGTCGCCGCCGCGACCGCGCTCTGGGTGCGGCCCGCCGACCTGATCACCGCGCCCATCAGCGCCCCGATCGCCTTCGCGGTCGGGGTGTGGCCCGTCTCCGGCGGCTCCGGGGGCTTCGGCGGGCAGCTGATGGGGATCGTCTCGGCGCTGTCCCTGCACGCCGGGTGGCTGTACGCGGGCACGGTCGTGGCCGCGCTGATCGCCCTGGTCCGCAAGGCCGTGCTGATCGGGAAGCGGCGGATGCCCAGGCGCGTCGCCTAAGCGCGTCGCCTAAGCGCGTCGCCTGGGCTCCGACCCCGCCCAGGCGCCCCGCCCGGGCACCGCCCCCGCCCGGGCAAGGCCCCTCAGCCCTTCGCCCCCCGCGCCCCCCGCGCCGCCATCGCCGCCCCGACGATGCCCGCGTTGTTCTGGAGCTCGGCCGGCACGATCTCCGCCCGGATCCCCTCGATCAGCGGCAGGAACTTCTCCGGCTTGCGGCTCACCCCGCCCCCGATGATGAAGAGCTCCGGGGAGAAGAGCATCTCCACGTGCTCCAGGTACCGCTGCACCCGGTGCGCCCAGCGCTCCCAGGTCAGGTCGTGGTCCTCCTTGGCCTTCACCGACGCCCGCGTCTCCGCGTCGTGGCCCTTGAGCTCCAGGTGGCCCAGCTCGCTGTTGGGGACCAGCCTGCCGTCCGTGAAGAGCGCGCTGCCGATGCCCGTCCCGAGCGTGAGCAGGATGACCGTCCCCGACCGGTCGCGCCCGGCCCCGTACGTCATCTCCGCGACCCCGGCCGCGTCCGCGTCGTTCAGCACCGTCACCGGCCGCCCGCCGAGACGGTCCGAGAGCAGGGCCGCCGTGTCGGTCCCGATCCAGGCCTTGTCCATGTTGGCCGCCGAACGGGTGATCCCGCCGGTGACCACCCCCGGGAAGGTGACCCCCACCGGGCCGTCCCAGTCGAAGTTGCGCACGACCTCGACGACACAGCCGGCCACCCCGTCGGGGGTGGCCGGCTGTGGTGTCAGTACTTTGTGCCGCTCCTGGGTCAGCTCACCGCGGTCCAGGTCCACGGGAGCGCCCTTGATGCCGGTTCCGCCGATGTCCACGCCGAAGATCTGCATGGGAACACCGTAGAGAAAACAGCGGGGACGGGCCTACTTCTCGGCGACGAGTTCCGCCGCTTCGGCGCGCAGATCGCGGCGCAGTTCCTTCGGCAGCGAGAAGACGATCGACTCCTCGGCCGTCTTGACGATCTCCACGTCCACGTAGCCGCGCGCGGCCAGCCACTCCAGGACCTCTTCGACCAGGACCTCCGGCACCGAGGCGCCCGAGGTCAGGCCGACCGTGGTGACGCCCTCCAGCCAGGCCTCGTCGATCTCGCTCGCGAAGTCGACGAGGTACGCGGCGCGCGCGCCGGCGTCCAGGGCGACCTCGACCAGCCGGATCGAGTTCGAGGAGTTCTTGGACCCGACGACGATGACCAGGTCGGAGTCGGCGCCCATCACCTTGACCGCGGCCTGACGGTTCGAGGTGGCGTAGCAGATGTCGTCGCTCGGCGGCGAGACCAGCAGCGGGAACTTGGTCTTCAGCGCGTCGACCGTCTCCATCGTCTCGTCGACGGAGAGGGTGGTCTGGGAGAGCCAGACGACCTTCGACTCGTCGCGCACCTCGACGTTCGCGACGTCGTCCGGGCCGTCGACGATGGTGATGTGGTCGGGGGCCTCGCCGGAGGTGCCGATGACCTCCTCGTGGCCCTCGTGGCCGATGAGGAGGATGTCGAAGTCCTCGTTGGCGTACCGGATGGCTTCCTTGTGGACCTTGGTGACCAGCGGGCAGGTCGCGTCGATCGTCGCCAGCTTGCCGCGGGCGGCTTCCTCGTGGACCACGGGCGCCACGCCGTGCGCGGAGAACATCACGATGGAGCCCTCGGGAACCTCTTCGGTCCGTTCGACGAAGATGGCCCCCTTCTTCTCCAGGGTCTGGACCACGTACTTGTTGTGCACGATCTCGTGGCGGACGTAGACCGGCGCACCGTACTGCTCGAGAGCCTTCTCGACAGCGATCACGGCTCGGTCGACGCCCGCGCAGTAGCCGCGGGGCGCGGCGAGCAGGACACGGCGGGAAGCGGGAGCAGTCATAGGCTCCATCGTACGGGGGTCTTCAGCAGGCCGGTCGTCCCCCGTTCGGCACAAACTGGGTCGAACCTCTGTACCGGCTCTCCCCCGGAGGAACGATGGCGTCCGCGACGGAACCCAGTACGGCTCCCGAGGCGCCCGCGGCGCTGCGGCGCAGCCTCGGCTTTCGGGACCTGGTGGTCTACGGACTGCTGTTCATCGCTCCGATGGCCCCGGTCGGGGTGTTCGGCACCCTCGACGCCCGGTCGCACGGGGCGGTCGCGCTCGTCTACCTCTGCGCGACGGTCGCGATGGCCTTCACGGCCTTTTCGTACGCGCAGATGGTGCGGGTGGCCCCGCAGGCCGGCTCGGTCTTCACGTACGCCCGCAAGGGGCTGGGCGAGGGCCCGGGGCTGATCGCCGGGTGGATGGCGATGCTCGACTACCTGCTGATCCCGGCGGTGGCGTACCTCTTCTCCGGGATCGCGATGAACGCCCTGGTCCCGGAGGTCTCGCGGTGGGTGTGGACGGCGCTGGCCGTGGTGATCACCACCTTGCTGAACCTGTGGGGCGTACGGGCGGCCGCGCGGGTGGGCTTCGCCGTGCTGGCGATGGAGATCGTGGTGCTGCTGGTGTTCCTGGTCGCGGCGGTGGCCGCGCTGGTCCGGGGCGGGGCGCAGCGCGGCTGGCTCTCCCCGCTGACCGGTGACGGCTCGCTGGGCTTCTCGATGGCGGCCGTCCTGGGCGCGGTGTCGGTGGCGGTCCTGTCGTACCTGGGCTTCGACGCGATCGCCTCCTTCGCCGAGGAGGTGACCGGGGGCTCGGAGCGGGTGGCGCGGGCGGTGCTGTTCTGCCTGGCGCTGACCGGGGTGCTGTTCATCGCGCAGACCTACCTGGCCGCGCTGCTGACCCCGCTCTCGGCGGCGGAGCTGGCCGCCGCCCCGGCCGAGCAGGGCCCGGCCTTCTACAACACCGTGGAGTCGGCGGTCGGGCCCTGGCTGCACGACCTGGTGGCGGTGAGCAAGGCGATCGGCGCGGCTTTCGCGGCGCTGGCCGGGCAGGCGGCGGCGGGCCGGCTGCTGTTCGCGATGGCCCGCGAGCGGCGGCTGCCGCGCCTCCTGGCGCGGACCTCGGACGGGACCCCGCGCCCGGCGCTGCTGGTGGCGGCGACGGTGACGTTGGTCGCGGCGGTGTGGGCGGCGCGGCGCGACGACGGGCTCGACCATCTGGTGTCGGTGGTGGACATCGGGGCGCTGGTGGCGTTCACCCTGCTGCACGCCTCGGTGGTGGGCTGGTTCGTGGTGAAGCGGCGGCAGGGCGAGCCGGACTGGCTGCGGCACCTGGTGGTCCCGGTGCTGGGCGCGGCGGTGACGGTCGCGGTGATCGTCGAGGCCTCCTGGACGGCGCAGCTGGTGGGTGCGGTGTGGCTGGCGGTGGGCCTGGGCGTGCTGGTGGCCCAGCGGGACCGACGCGCGGGCGATCGCGCGGCCGGGCCCGGAGACGGTGTCAGCTCTGGCGGTTAGCCTGCGTGCATGGGTCTGAATACGTCGGCTGACGCGCCGCTGCCGGTCGGTCAGGTGTCCCGGCTCATCGGGGGCTGGATCGACAGGCTCGGCCAGGTGTGGGTGGAGGGGCAGATCACTCAGCTGTCCCGGCGGCCGGGGGCGGGGGTGGTCTTCCTGACGCTGCGCGACCCGTCGCACGACATCTCGCTCAGCGTGACCTGCTACCGCCAGGTGTACGACGAGGTCGCGGACGCGGTGACGGAGGGCGCGCGGGTCGTCGTACTGGCCAAGCCGGAGTGGTACGCCCCGCGCGGGCAGCTGTCCCTGCGGGCCACCGAGATACGGCCGGTGGGCATCGGGGAGCTGCTGGCCCGCCTGGAGAAGCTCAAGCGGCTCCTGGCCTCCGAGGGCCTGTTCGCGCTGGACCGCAAGAAGCCGCTGCCGTTCCTGCCGCAGCTGGTCGGGCTGGTGGTGGGGCGGGCCTCGGCGGCGGAGCGGGACGTCCTGGAGAACGCCCGGCGGCGCTGGCCGGCGGTCCGCTTCGAGGTCCGCAACGTCGCCGTGCAGGGGGTGCACGCGGTGCCCCAGGTGATCCAGGCGGTCAAGGAGCTCGACGCGCTGCCCGAGGTGGACGTGATCATCGTGGCGCGCGGCGGCGGCAGCGTGGAGGACCTGCTGCCCTTCTCCGACGAGGAGGTCGTACGGACCGTCGCGGCGGCCCGTACCCCGGTGGTCTCGGCGATCGGGCACGAGCCGGACTCCCCGCTGCTGGACCTGGTCGCGGACCTGCGGGCGTCCACGCCCACGGACGCGGCGAAGAAGGTGGTCCCGGACGTGGGCGAGGAGCTGGAGCGGGTACGCCAGCTCCAGGCCCGGGGGCTGCGCGCGGTGCGCGGGCTGCTCGACCGGGAGGAGCGGGGCCTGGACCACGCCCTGGCGCGGCCGGTCTTCGTGCATCCGCAGCGGATGGTGGAGACCCGGGAGGCGGAGGTCGAGGCGCTGCTGGCCCGTGCGCGCCGGACGCTGGGGCACCTGCTGGACCGGGCGGAGTCGGAGCTGACGCACACCCTGGCCAGGGTGGTGGCGCTGTCTCCGGCGGCGACCCTGGAGCGCGGGTACGCGGTGCTCCAGCGGGCCGACGGGCACGTGGTGCGCTCGCCCGGGGAGGTCGGGCCGCAGGAGGTGCTGCGGGCGCGGGTCGCGGCGGGCGAGTTCCACGTGCGGGTCGACTCCGTCCCGCAGGCCGAACCGGCCCCCGGACCGGACGCCGAACCGGCCCCGGAACCGGAGGCCGAGCGGTCCCCTGAACCGGCCGAACCGGCCGCGGACGCCGGCTGACGACACCGGCCGGCGAGGACACGTTCCGGCAACAACTTCGTTGTATTGCACAGATAAGGTGGGATCGGGAATGGCTGAAACCAATACGGCGCTGGGGTACGAGCAGGCCCGGGACGAGCTGATCGAGGTCGTCCGCAAGCTGGAGGCGGGCGGCACCTCGCTGGAGGACTCGCTGGCGCTCTGGGAGCGCGGCGAGGAGCTGGCGAAGCTCTGCCGGCACTGGCTGGAGGGGGCCCGCGCCCGGCTGGACTCGGCGCTGGCCGCCCGGGACGGGGCGACGGAAGGGGCCGGGGACGGCCGCGGAGAGTGATCCCCGTCACCGGTACGGCGGTTTAGTTGAAAATTCACATACCTCGGCTCTAGAGTCGGACACATCGCGCTTCACCTCCGTAAAGAAGAAGGCTTTCCGATGTCTCTCGTTCTCGACGCCGCCGCCCAGGACCTGCTGTTCCGCGAGGCCCGCACCGCCAACTCGTTCTCCGACGAGCCGGTGACCGAGGAGCAGGTCCAGGCGATCTACGACCTCGTGAAGTACGGCCCGACCGCTTTCAACCAGACCCCCCTGCGCATCACCCTGGTCCGCTCCCCCGAGGCCCGCGAGCGTCTCGTGAAGCACATGGCCGAGGGCAACCAGGCCAAGACCGCCGCCGCCCCGCTGGTCGCGATCCTCTCCGCGGACAACGAGTTCCACGAGGAGCTCCCGCAGCTGCTGCCGCACTTCCCGCAGGCCAAGGACGCCTTCTTCTCCGAGCGCCCGGTCCGCGAGCAGTCCGCCCTGGTCAACGCCTCGCTGCAGGCCGCCTACTTCATCGTCGGCGTCCGCGCCGCCGGCCTGGCCGCGGGTCCCATGACCGGCCTGGACTTCGCCGGTGTCCAGAAGGAGTTCCTGGACGCCGACCACACCCCGCTGATGGTCGTCAACATCGGCAAGCCGGGCGAGAACGCCTGGTTCCCGCGCTCCCCGCGCCTGGAGTTCGACCAGGTCATCACCACCGTCTGAGTCCGGACCCCGCACGCGGACGAGAGGCCGCCCGCCCCGGATCCCCGGGGCGGGCGGCCTCTCGTCTGCGTGCGCGCGGGCCGCGCGGGGCTCACTTGCCCTGCTTGAACTCCAGCGCCGCCGCCATCGCGCCCAGCTGCTCGTAGGAGGCCGTCCCGGTCACCACCGTGACGTGGCCCTGCTCCTGCCGCACGAGGGCGTCGTACTTCTCGCCCTCCCAGCGCTCCCAGGGCTGGTCGCCGACCTGCTGCCGCTCCCCGGTGGCCTGCGCCTGCTGGGTCAGCTTGGCGATGTGCTTGGCCGAGGCGTCGCTGGACTGCTCCACCGCCACGTACTGCTGCTGCGGGTCGAGGAAGCCCAGGTGCCAGGCGTTGGCGTCCTTGCGGGAGAAGGTGACCGAGGTGGCGCGCCACTGCTCGGGCAGCCCCACGGGCGCGGCGACCGGGTACGGAGCCGCACGGCGGGCCGTGAGCGTCTCCACCCGGTAGTCCACCACGCGCGTCGGGTCGGCTTTCTCGTCATGCGGGATGAAGATGTAGATGCCTCCCACGACGAGACCGATCACCGCCAGCGACCGGACCATGTCCCAGATCGTCTGCTTGCCTTTCATACCTGCCACGGCACCATCGTCCCGCATCGCCGGGAGTGATCACCGCCGGGGTCGGCGTGGCGGCAGCGCCGAAGACGCCCGCGAGAACGCAAGATGTCCGCTCAGGACAACCGCCTGACCGATATTCCGCTCATACGTGACCCGCCCTGCTCAATATGTCGACGTACCGATAGAGTTCCAGCACCCTCACATCCCGGCCGTCGTCGTACAGAAAGGTGCGCTCCGATGACCGAGCACAACCTGCCGCCCCAGCTCGAAGTCTCCCCGGAGGCTCCCGACCGCAACCTCGCCCTGGAACTCGTCCGGGTCACCGAAGCCGCCGCCATGGCCGCCGGCCGCTGGGTGGGCCGTGGCGACAAGCTCGGCGCCGACGGCGCCGCGGTCAACGCCATGCGCACCCTGATCTCCACCGTCTCGATGAACGGCGTCGTCGTCATCGGCGAGGGCGAGAAGGACGAAGCCCCGATGCTCTTCAACGGAGAGCGGGTCGGCGACGGCACCGGTCCCGAGGTCGACATCGCCGTGGACCCGATCGACGGCACCACCCTGAACGCCAAGGGCATGCCGAACGCCATCGCCGTGCTGGCCGCCGCCGACCGCGGCACCATGTTCGACCCGTCCGCGGTCTTCTACATGGAGAAGCTGGTCACCGGCCCCGAGGCCGCCGACTTCGTCGACATCAACGCGCCCGTTTCGGTCAACATCCGCCGCGTCGCCAAGGCCAAGAACATGGCCGTGGAGGACGTCACCGTGGTCATCCTGGACCGCCCCCGTCACGAGGGCATCGTCAAGGAGATCCGCGAGACCGGCGCCCGCATCAAGTTCATCTCGGACGGCGACGTGGCCGGTTCGGTCATGGCGGTGCGCGAGGGCACCGGCGTCGACCTGCTCCTGGGCATCGGCGGCACCCCCGAGGGCATCATCTCGGCCTGCGCCATAAAGTGCCTCGGCGGCACCATCCAGGGCAAGCTGTGGCCCAAGGACGAGGCGGAGCGCCAGAAGGCCCTCGACGCGGGCCACGACCTGGACCGGGTCCTGCACACCAACGACCTGGTGTCCGGCGAGAACGTCTTCTTCGTCGCCACCGGCATCACGGACGGCGAGCTGCTGCGCGGCGTCCACTACCGCTCGGAGACCGCGACGACGTCCTCGCTGGTCATGCGCTCGAAGTCGGGCACGATCCGGCAGATCGACTCCACCCACCGGCTCTCGAAGCTGCGCGCCTACAGCGCGATCGACTTCGACCGCGCCCAGTAGGAGCGGTCGGGCCGGCTGAACGGCACATACGAGAGGGGCGGTCCCGCGTGCGGCGGGACCGCCCCTCTCGTATGTGTACGGTGCTTCGCCCCCACGGAGTGCGACGGGCCGCGCCCGGGCTCAGCCCGCGGCGGCGATCGGACCGCTGCCGGTACCGGGCCTCAGCTCGGCCGCCCGGCGCCGCCGCCGGGCCAGTACGACGCGCCGTTCGGCGGCGGTGAGCCCGCCCCAGACCCCGTAGGGCTCGGGCTGGAGCAGCGCGTGCTCCCGGCAGGCGACCATCACGGGGCAGCGCGCGCACACCCGCTTGGCGGCCTCCTCACGGGCGAGCCGGGCCGCGGTGGGCTCCTTGGAGGGCGCGAAGAACAGACCGGCCTCGTCCCGGCGGCACACCGCCTCCGCATGCCATGGGCCGTCCTCTTCCCTCGCCGGCACCCGCGGCCTCGGCACGGCGGTCGGACGCGCCTGAAGGCTCTTGACGGCGGCTACCTGCAGGGACTGATGCGGCGGATGCGGCACGGTCTACTCCTGACGACGTATACGCGAGCGAGAGACGATGCACCTGTCCCTACCCGCTGTACGCGCCCCTATGCACTGGGTGCCGCGCGTCGGCCGCTCCGGGAAACTTCGACCGAAACGCGTCCCCCGCACCACTCGCGCGCCGGCCGCGGCCGAGGGGTACGCATACCGGGCTCAGCCCTCCAGGCGCTTGCGCATCCGGTGGGCCAGGTCGACCAGGCGGCTGCCGAGCTTCGGCCGGGCCTCGATGTTGCCCAGCAGCGCGAAGCCGCGGACGATCACCACCGGCGCCTGGGGGTCGGTGTCGCCGCGGCTCTCGCCGTGCACCTCGAAGTTGCCGAGGACCCCGCTGCCGTAGCCGCGGAGCGTCACGTTCTCCGGCACCAGGATCTCGACGTTGCCCAGTACGGCGGTCGCGTAGATCTCGGTGACCTGCTGCTCGAAGACGGCCTGGGTGAGGTCGATGGTGATGTCGCCGAAGACCGAGATCGCGCGGGTGTTCGCCCCCGGGCGCCAGCGGCCCTTGCGGGAGGAGCTGCTGAACACGGCGACGACGGTCTCGGCCGGCCCGGAGACCGGTGCGGCGGCGGGGACGGCGGGAGCGGCCGAGGGTGCGTAGCCCGGACCGGTACCGGCGGCGGCCGGGAGGTCACGTACGAGCACGTCCAGCTCCCCGACCGTCTTGACGGCGTAGAGGGAGTCCAGGCGGTCGGAGTGCTCCTCGGCGGTCAGCCGGCCTTCGGCGACGGCGTCGGCGAGGATCTGCGCGATCCGGTCCCGGTCGGCGTCGGAGGCGCGCAGCTCGGCGGCCGGGGAGGCAGCGGATGCGGCGGGGGCGGCGGGGTGCTTTTCCAGGTCCACGTCACACAGCATAGCGAGACACGATAGATCGCGATACTCCCCCGGCGGCCGGTGAGCCTTGCCCTCGACGTCGACGTCGACGTCCAGTGAGCCTTACCTCACAGACACGGCCGCGCGGCGAGGTCCTACGCTGGTAAGCCGCGCTGCCAATTGGTCGCCAGCGCCGTCTGCCGAGTGAGGAATGACTGCCGTCATGCCAGAGTTTGCGTACACCGACCTGCTGCCCCTGGGCGAGGACACCACCCCCTACCGGCTGGTGACCTCCGAAGGCGTCTCCACCTTCGAGGCCGACGGCCGTACGTTCCTCAAGGTCGAGCCTGAGGCGCTGCGCAAGCTCGCCGAAGAGGCGATCCACGACATCCAGCACTTCCTGCGCCCCGCGCACCTCGCGCAGCTGCGCCGCATCATCGACGACCCCGAGGCGAGCGCGAACGACAAGTTCGTGGCCCTGGACCTGCTGAAGAACGCGAACATCGCGGCGGCCGGGGTCCTCCCGATGTGCCAGGACACCGGCACCGCCATCGTCATGGGCAAGCGCGGCCAGAACGTGCTCACCGAGGGCGGCGACGAGGCGGCCCTGTCCCGGGGCATCTACGACGCGTACACGCGGCTGAACCTGCGCTACTCGCAGATGGCCCCGATCACCATGTGGGAGGAGAAGAACACCGGCTCGAACCTGCCCGCGCAGATCGAGCTGTACGCGACCGACGGCGGTGCGTACAAGTTCCTCTTCATGGCCAAGGGCGGCGGCTCGGCCAACAAGTCCTTCCTCTACCAGGAGACCAAGGCGGTCCTCAACGAGGCCTCCATGATGAAGTTCCTGGAGGAGAAGATCCGTTCGCTCGGTACGGCGGCCTGCCCGCCCTACCACCTGGCGATCGTGGTCGGCGGCACCTCGGCCGAGCACGCGCTGAAGACCGCGAAGTACGCCTCCGCCCACTACCTGGACGAGCTGCCCCGCGAGGGCTCCCCGCTGGGCCACGGCTTCCGCGACGAGGCCCTGGAGCAGCAGGTCTTCGAGCTGACCCAGAAGATCGGCATCGGCGCGCAGTTCGGCGGCAAGTACTTCTGCCACGACGTGCGCGTGGTGCGCCTGCCCCGCCACGGCGCCTCGCTGCCCGTCGCGATCGCCGTGTCCTGCTCGGCGGACCGCCAGGCCACCGCGAAGATCACCGCCGAGGGCGTCTTCCTGGAGCAGCTGGAGACGGACCCGGCGCGCTTCCTGCCGGAAACCACCGACGAGCACCTGGCCGAGTCCGCGGACGTGGTCTCCATCGACCTGACCCAGCCGATGGACGAGATCCTGGCGACCCTGACCAAGCACCCGGTCAAGACCCGCCTGAGCCTGACCGGACCCCTGGTCGTGGCGCGCGACATCGCGCACGCCAAGATCAAGGAGCTGCTGGACTCCGGCGCGGAGATGCCGCAGTACCTCAAGGACCACCCGGTCTACTACGCCGGCCCGGCGAAGACCCCCGAGGGCTACGCCTCCGGCTCCTTCGGCCCGACCACGGCCGGGCGCATGGACTCCTACGTCGAGCAGTTCCAGGCGGCGGGCGGCTCCAAGGTGATGCTGGCCAAGGGCAACCGCTCGCAGCAGGTGACGGACGCCTGCGGTGCGCACGGCGGCTTCTACCTCGGCTCGATCGGCGGCCCGGCGGCGCGCCTCGCCCAGGACTGCATCAAGAAGGTCGAGGTCCTGGAGTACGAGGAGCTCGGCATGGAGGCGGTCTGGAAGATCGAGGTCGAGGACTTCCCGGCGTTCATCGTCGTCGACGACAAGGGCAACGACTTCTTCCAGAACCCGGCCCCGGAGCCGACGTTCACCCACATCCCGGTGCGCGGTCCGGGTCTGTAGCGCGTAGGTGAGGGCCCCTCTGCCGAACGGCGGAGGGGCCCTCACGCATGTCGGCCGATCGGCAGATGGAGCCGGGGGCGCCGGGCGGCGAGGCTTCTCACGTAGCCAAACAGTCCTCCAAGCACGGGAGTTCGACATGAAGAACCGTACGCGCGCCCTCGCCCTGGCCGGCTCCGCCGCCGCGCTCGCCACCGTGATCGGCGCGGCCCCCGCCCCGGCGGCCCCGGCCGCGCCGAAGGTGGCCTCGGCGCACGGCGGCGGCACGGTGCACTACCCGTACGTGCCCGCTTCGCACGACATCCGCTTCACGGTCGACGCCGAATCGGTGCCGTGGAGCCGGCCCTTCCCGGGGGTCGAGCACGGCCTTCCGACCGATGCCCGCGGGCGCGTGACCGTCTACCACGCCCAGCCGGAGGCGAACTTCACCGGCGTCGCCGAGGCCGAGGTGGACTGCCTGGTCACGGGCGGCAGGACGGCGACGGTGACCGCGGTGGTCAAGTCGTCGAACGTGCCCGGCTGGGAGGGCAAGCGGATCGGCCTGAGCATCCAGGACGGCGAGCGCGGCGCACCCGACCGGGTCGGCTTCTCCTGGGGCATCGCGAACGTCGACATGAAGCCGGACGGCTCGGCCGCCGAGGCCACGGTCGGCACCTGCATGGCCCCGGCCCCCTTCACGGAGGTCACGAAGGGCAACTTCAAGGTCACCCCGGCCCCCCTGGCCCCGCAGCCGAAGCCGTAGCCGAAGCCGAGGCGGTAGCCGTAGGCGCCGCCGGCGGGGCGGGCCGCGGACTCCGCCCCGCCGGGCCCGTCGCGCGCCGCGGGCGGGCGGCATCCGGTTAACGTCGGGGACACGGCCCCGCGCCTGCGCGTTCACCCCGGTTTGCGAGGATTCCCGTATGACTGCGACGCCCTCCCTCCGTACCGCCCGCACCGTACGGGTGGTGGCCCATCGAGGGGCCTCCCACCAGCACCCCGAGCACACGCTCGCCGCCTACCGCCAGGCCATCGCCGAGGGCGCCGACTCGCTGGAGTGCGATGTCCGGCTCACGCGGGACCAGCGGCTCGTCTGCGTCCACGACCGCCGCGTCGACCGCACCTCGGACGGGCGGGGCATCGTCTCCGAGATGACGTACGAGGAGCTGGCCGCGCTCGACTTCGGGGCGTGGAAGGGGGACGGGCACGCGGGCGCCCGGGTGCTGCTCTTCGAGGACCTGCTGCGGACGGCCCTGGAGGCGCCCCGGCCGGTCGGGCTCGCGGTGGAGACCAAGCACCCGACCCGCGCGGGCGGCCGGCTGGAGGCCGAGCTGGTGCGGATGCTGCGCGCTTACGGGCTGGCCGACGGGCGCAGCGGCCGGGTCGAGGTGATGAGCTTCTCCCGCACCGCGCTGACCCGGATGCACCGGCTGGCGCCGGGTCTGCCCGCGGTGTACCTGATGGAGCGCCGGCTGCGGCCGGTGCGGCCGCCGTACGCCACGCACGCGGGCCCGGGCATCGAGCTGGTCCGGCGGGATCCCGGCCTGGTGGGGCGGCTCAAGGCCAGGGGGCTGGCCGTACGGGTGTGGACGGTGGACGAGCCCGAGGACGTGGACCTGTGCGTGCGGCTCGGCGTGGACACCCTGATCACCAACCGGCCGCGGGCGGTGCGGGAGCGGCTCGAAGCCCGCTGAGCGGCCCGGACGTGGAAACACCCGGCCGGGGTGCGCCGGCCGGGCGTGGGGGGTTCGGTGGCGGGGAGCGTTACGCGAAGCGCTGGTTGGCCGAGCCGTTGCAGGTCTGCAGGCGCAGCTGTTCGTGGGCGGCGGCCACGGTCAGGCACATGCCCGGGGCGGCCGCGGGGCGGAAGGTGGCGCCGTCGCGGACGAACTGCTGGTTCGCTCCGCCGTGGCAGTCCCACAGGATCAGGCCGGTGCCGTTGGCGTAGTCGGCGCCGGGGGCGTCGAGGCAGCGGTCCTGGGTGAGCTCGGTGCGGAGCGCCTTGCGGGCGGTGTCGTACCACCAGCCCTGGTTGCGGCCGCCGTGGCAGTCCCAGCCGACCACCTTGGTGCCGTTGGCGCTGGAGCCGCCGAAGGTGTCGAGGCAGTTGCCGGTCGCCGCGTCCTTCAGGGGCTTGTACAGGTCGTCCCAGGCCCCGGCCTGGAGGACGGGCGTGCCGGTGCTCGCGGGGTCGGCGCAGGAGGCCTCGCGCAGGCCGGAGTCGTAGAGCTGGGTCAGGCAGGAGGCGAAGGCGCCGTGGCCCCGGTAGTTGGGGTGGAAGGACTGCCGGGCGGTGTTCTCGTCCCAGGGGAAGTGGTCCCCGAGGTCGAGGTAGAGGCCGCGGGCCCAGGTGTCCTCCATGCAGACCTCGTGGCCGTGGAAGAGCCGGGAGTTGTCCAGGTAGGTGGCGCCGGAGGCGAGGGCCGCCGCGCGCATGCCCTTCTCGAAGGTGGGGACCGCGTAGTTGCGGCCCCAGGCGGCGTCGGAGTCGTAGCCGGCGCAGCCTCCGGGGAGCTTGCCGGGGAAGCTCGGGTTGTCGTTGAAGTCGGGGCCGATCGGGCTCGGGTAGCCCATCACGACCAGCTTGTAGTCGGAGTCGGCGTAGCCGGCGTCACGCATGACCGTCTTGAGGTCCGCGACGGTCGCTTCGACCTTGGGCTTCAGGCCGTCGACGCGGGCCTGCCAGCCGGGACCGTACTTGGGCTCGCAGGTGCCCTGGCTGAGCACCCAGCGGGTGACGCAGTCGGTCATGACCGGGCCGAACTGCAGGTCGTCGTTGGCGCCGGCGACGAGCAGCACCATCTTGATGCGGGTGTTGCGGGCTTTGACGGCGAGGCTGTCGCTCTGCACCAGCTCGTCGGCGTACTGCTTGCTGCCGCCGATCCTGATGTTGCCGGTATAGCCTCCGGAGCAGGCGACGTTGAAGGTCAGGTCGGCCGGGATGCCGGTGCGGTGGATCGCGGAGTCGGGCGAGCGGTGGCACTGGTTGGCGGGGGTGTTGGTCGCGGGGTCGTAGTTGCCGACGCCCTCGCCCGAGATCTCGCTGTCGCCGAGCGAGATCAGGCCGGTCTTGCGTTCGGCGAGGGGGCGGATCGCGGAGTCGCCGTAGATCTTGGTGGCCTCGGCGGCCCGGATCGCCTCCAGCTCCGGCGACAGGGCCTTCGGCGCGAGCGGGGCCGCGGCGGGGGCCGCCTGGGCCATGGGGGTGATGGCGGTGACGCCCCCGAGGGCGGCCGCGACCGCCGCGACGGCGGCGAAGGTAGATCTGAGCCTGGGTTTCGTGCGTAGACGTGCCATGAACGCCTCCCCGGTATCGGTGTTACCCCCGGTATTTACTGGCCGGTAGGGGACTTGGGAACAGTTCGAACAAGACAATTGCTCAACTTTTTGAGGAGGCACCACACATGACCGACGGTCAGCAGTCCGAGAAGGCGTCCGAGGAGTTCCGGACCGAGCACGATTCCATGGGCGAGGTACGGGTCCCCGCGCACGCCAAATGGCGTGCCCAGACCCAGCGCGCGGTGGAGAACTTCCCGATCTCCGGCCAGCGCCTGGAGCACGCCCACATCTCCGCCCTGGCCCGGATCAAGGCCGCGGCCGCGGTGGTGAACGCGCGGCTCGGGGTCCTGGACGAGGACGTGGCCGAGGCCATCAGGTCGGCCGCCGAGGAGGTCGTACAGGGCCGGTGGGACGACCAGTTCCCGGTGGATGTGTTCCAGACCGGATCCGGGACCTCGTCCAACATGAACGCCAACGAGGTGATCGCCACGCTGGCCGCCGAGCGGCTCGGCCGCCCGGTGCACCCCAACGACCACGTCAACGCGTCCCAGAGCTCCAACGACGTGTTCCCGTCCTCAATCCACATCGCCGCGACCGCCGCCGTCACCGGCGTGCTGATCCCGGCCCTGGAGCACCTCGCCGAAGCGATGGAGCGCAAGTCGGCCGAGTTCGCCGTGGTGGTCAAGGCCGGGCGGACGCACCTGATGGACGCCACGCCGGTGACCCTGGGCCAGGAGTTCGGCGGGTACGCCGTCCAGATCCGCTACGGCGTCGAGCGGCTGCGCGCGGCCCTGCCCCGGCTGGCCGAACTGCCGCTGGGCGGAACGGCCGTGGGCACCGGGATCAACACCCCGCCCGGGTTCTCCGCCGCGGTGATCGCGGAGGTGGCCGCCGCCACCGGGCTCCCGCTGACCGAGGCCCGGGACCATTTCGAGGCCCAGGGGGCCAGGGACGCCCTGGTGGAGACCTCGGGAATGCTGCGGACGGTCGCCGTCTCGCTCACCAAGATCTCCAACGATCTGCGCTGGATGGCCTCCGGACCGCGCACGGGATTGGCCGAAATCAATCTCCCGGATCTCCAGCCGGGGTCCTCGATCATGCCCGGAAAGGTCAATCCGGTGATCCCGGAAGCCGTTCTCATGATCGCCGCACAGGTGATGGGGAACGACACCGCGGTCGCCGTGTCGGGCGCGGCCGGCAACTTCGAGCTCAATGTGATGCTCCCGGTCATGGCCCGGAACCTGCTCGAATCGATCCGCCTGCTGGCCAACGGAAGCCGCCTGCTGGCCGACCGCACGGTGGACGGGATCACCGCCAACTCCGAGCGGGCCAGGGAGTACGCGGAATCCTCGCCCTCCGTGGTGACCCCCCTCAACCGCTACATCGGCTACGAGGAGGCGGCCAAGGTGGCGAAGAAGGCCCTCGCGGAACGGAAGACGATCAGGGAGGTCGTCCTGGAGTCGGGATACGTCGACCGCGGCGACCTGACGCTCGAACAGTTGGACGAGGCACTGGACGTACTGCGGATGACCCGGCCCTGAAACAGCCCCCCGCCGGGGGCCGGATTCGGTCGTTTCCCGTCCCCGGGCACCTCCGTGACCTGCACCGCAGCACAGGCGCGGGCCCCAGCCCTAAGATCTGCGCATGACAGGTACCGGAGGCCGCGGGGGCGGCGTGGAGCGCGGCGACGCGCACGGCGGGACGCGGGACGCGCGCTGGGCACCCGGGGAGCAGATCCTCTGGCGCTACCGCGACCACGCCCCGGGGCTCAAGGGCCAGGTCCACATCTGCCGCCCGGTGACGGTCGTACAGGACACCGACGAGCTGCTGGCCGTGTGGATGGCCCCCGGCACCGAGTGCGTCAAGCCGGTGCTCGCCGACGGCACTCCCGTGCACGAGGAGCCCCTCGCCACCCGCTACACCGCGCCGCGCACCACCGTACGGGCGCACTGGCACGGCGCCGGGGTGCTGAAGCTGGCCCGGCCCGGGGACCCGTGGTCGGTGTGGCTGTTCTGGGAGCGGGGCTGGCGCTTCAAGAACTGGTACGTGAACCTGGAGGAGCCGCGGACCCGGTGGGCCGGCGGGGTGGACTCGGTGGACCACTTCCTGGACATCGCCGTGGCACCGGACCGGAGCTGGAAGTGGCTCGACGAGGACGAGTTCGCGCAGGCGCAGCGGATCGGGCTGATGGAACCCGAGCAGGCGCGCGCGGTGGAGGCCGCGGGGCGGGCGGCGGTGGACGTGATCAGGGAGTGGGGGGCTCCGTTCCGCGGCGGCTGGGAGAACTGGCGGCCGGATCCGGCCTGGAGAGTTCCGGTTCTTCCCGAGGACTGGGACCGCACCCCGGCGCATATGACGTCATGAGACCCTTGATGCGCCCCCGGGGTTCAAACGTAGGATCGTCCTCCGCCGGGTCGCCTGCGGCGTTGCCGTCAGGCTGTGCATCCGTAATTGTCGTGCCGTACACGGGACTTGACCGGAGATCAACCCAAGGCGAGAGGTAACGAGCGGGACGCGGAAACGCGGGGCGGTGGTGCCCCTGCCGCTGAGCGGGTATACCGCGACTGACCGAGTTGAGTGCAGCGCACATCGAGCGCAAACGGACGGAATTCCACGCGTGACGGAGTACCCCACCTCCCAGGAGGGCCCGCAGCCCGTCGCCTCCGGCGGAGGTACGGACGATGCCGGCCACGGCAAGGCCGCCGTCGCGGCCACCGAGGCCGTACGCACGCATGCGCAAGGACCGGGCGCGGAGCGCGGCGCGGCCGCGCCGGGCAGGCCCGCCGAGCTCCCCCGGCCGCGCGCCGCGGCCGCCTCCGCGCCGGATGCCGCGCCCGGCGGGGAGCCCGCCCGGGGCGGCGCACGGGCCCGGGACGGCGAGGCCGCCCGCAACGCGGCGGCCGGCGCAGCGGGGCAGGAACTGCCCTCCGAGCCCTCCCGCCCCCACGGCACGGACGGCCGTGCCGTCCACGGCACCCGCCCGGGCAGCAGGCCGGACGACACCGCCCCGGTCGCCGGAGCCGTCGCGGGCGCCGTCGCCGGGGCCGTCGGTGCCCCGGCCGGCGGCGGGCCGGTGGACGGCTCCGCCGGCGGGGCGGGCCGCCACGGAGGCGGCGGGATACCGGCTCCGGGCGGCGGGGAGGCCACCGCGGGGCGCCGGGAAGGGGACCGGCTGCGTTTCGTCGGCGCCGCCACCCGCCGCATCGCCCGCGGCATCGACCTCGACGAGATCGTGCTGGGCCTGTGCCGGGCCACCGTGCCCACCTTCTCGGACGCCATCCTCGTCTACCTGCGCGATCCGCTGCCGGTGGGGGACGAGCGTCCCGTCGGACCGGTCGTTTTAAGGCTGCGTCGCACCGACCGGCTCCGTCCGCTGGACGATCTGACCGCGGGAGATCCGGCCGGGGCCGCGGGGGCCGCCGGCGAACTCGACTTCAGTCAGCTGCTGGTCGGCCCGCAGGGTGACCTGCCCGCGGCCGAGCTGTGCGAGATCCAGCCCGGCGGCGCGCTCGCCGAGGTGCTGCGCGGGGTCCGGCCCGTCTTCGGGTCGGCTCCCGGAGCCAAGGACGCGCTGCCGGAGCTGCTGGGCGCCGACCATCCCGTCCCGCGCGGCCAGCGGGCCATCCTGGCCCCGCTGCGGGGCCGTCGGCGGGTGATCGGCGCGGCGGTGTTCCTGCGTACCCCGGACCGGCCCGCCTTCGAGACGAACGACCTGCTGGTCGCCGCCCAGCTGGCCACCCACACCGCGCTCGGCATCGACAAGGCGGTGCTGTACGGCCGCGAGGCGTACATCGCGGACGAGCTCCAGCGCACCATGCTCCCCGACAGCCTCCCCCAGCCCACCGGGGTCCGCCTCGCCTCGCGCTACCTGCCCGCCGCCGAGACGGCCCGGGTCGGCGGCGACTGGTACGACGCCATACCGCTGCCCGGCAGCCGGGTCGCGCTCGTCGTCGGCGACGTCATGGGCCACTCCATGACCTCGGCGGCGATCATGGGCCAGCTCCGGACCACGGCGCAGACCCTGGCGCAGCTGGACCTGCCTCCCGCCGAGGTGCTGCACCACCTGGACGAGCAGGCCCAGCGCCTGGGCTCCGACCGGATGGCCACCTGCCTGTACGCCGTCTACGACCCCGTCTCGCACCGGATCACCATCGCCAACGCCGGCCATCCGCCGCCGGTCCTGCTGCACCTGGGCGGCCGCGCCGAGGTGCTCCGGGTGCCGCCGGGCGCCCCGATCGGCGTGGGCGGCGTGGACTTCGAGGCGGTGGAGCTGGACGCCCCGGCCGGGGCCACCCTGCTGCTGTACACCGACGGACTGGTGGAGTCGCGGCTGCGCGACGTGTGGACCGGCATCGAGCAGCTGCGCGAGCGCCTGGCCACCACCGCCCAGCTGACCGGCCTGGACCACCCGCCGCCGCTGGAGGCCCTCTGCGACGACGTCCTGGACATGCTCGGCCCGGGCGACCGGGACGACGACATCGCCCTGCTCGCGGCCCGTTTCGACGGGATCGCGCCCAGCGACGTCGCGTACTGGTTCCTGGACCCGGAGGAGACCGCCCCGGGGCGGGCCCGCCGGTTCGCCCGCCGCGCCCTGACCCGGTGGGGCCTGGAGGAGCTGAGCGACTCCCTGGAGCTGCTGGTCAGCGAGGTGGTCACCAATGCCGTGCGGTACGCCGAGCGGCCCGTGACCCTGCGCCTGCTGCGTACGGACGTGCTGCGCTGCGAGGTCGGGGACGACTCCCCGCAGCTGCCGCGCCAGCGCCGGGCCCGGGACACCGACGAGGGCGGCCGCGGGCTGTTCCTGGTCAACCGGCTGGCCCGCCGCTGGGGCGCCACCCGGCTGAGCAGTGGAAAGGTGGTCTGGTTCGAGCTCCCGTTGCCGGGGGCGCATGATCGGCGTTGACTGGGCAAAAGAGAGCGAAGCGACCCAACCGAACCCTAGGGGAGGACGCTCGTGACCCAGGACGCGCAGAAGATTCCGTACACGACCAACAACGTCGGCATTCCGGTGGAGAGCGACGAGCACTCGCTCACCGTCAGCCCCGACGGCCCGATCCTCCTGCAGGACCATTATCTGATCGAGAAGATGGCCCAGTTCAACCGGGAGCGGGTGCCCGAGCGGGTGGTCCACGCCAAGGGCTCGGGCGCGTACGGCGTCTTCCAGGTGACCAACGACGTCAGCCAGTTCACCAAGGCCGACGTCTTCCAGCCGGGCCGCAGGACCGAGATGCTGGCCCGCTTCTCGACCGTCGCGGGCGAGCAGGGCTCCCCCGACACCTGGCGCGACCCGCGCGGTTTCGCCCTGAAGTTCTACACCGAGCACGGCAACTACGACCTGGTCGGCAACAACACCCCGGTCTTCTTCGTCCGCGACCCGATGAAGTTCCAGGACTTCATCCGCTCCCAGAAGCGGCGGCCCGACAACGGGCTGCGCGACCACGACATGCAGTGGGACTTCTGGACGCTGTCCCCGGAGTCCGCGCACCAGGTGACCTGGCTGATGGGCGACCGGGGCATCCCGAAGTCGTACCGGCACATGAACGGCTACGGCTCGCACACGTACCTGTGGGTCAACGGCGGCGGCGAGAAGTTCTGGGTGAAGTACCACTTCAAGACCGACCAGGGCATCGAGTTCCTGACGCAGGCGGACGCCGACCGGATCGCGGGCGAGGACCCCGACTTCCACCGGCGCGACCTGTTCGACTCGATCGCGGACGGTGAGCCGCCGAGCTGGACGCTGAAGGTGCAGATCATGCCCTTCGAGGACGCGCCGGACTACCGGTTCAACCCCTTCGACCTGACCAAGGTGTGGCCGCACGGCGACTACCCGCTGATCGAGGTCGGCCGGATGACCCTGGACAGGAATCCGGACGACTACTTCATCCACATCGAGCAGGCCGCCTTCGAGCCCTCGAACCTGGTGCCGGGCATCGGCCCGTCGCCGGACAAGATGCTGCTGGGCCGGCTGTTCTCGTACCCGGACACGCACCGCTACCGGATCGGGGCGAACTACACCCAGCTGCCGCCGAACCGGGCCCGCTCGCTGGTGTCCTCGTACGCGAAGGACGGGGCGATGCGCTTCGAGGCCTCCGCGGCGGCCCGCCCGTACGCGCCCAACTCGTACGGCGGCCCCGCCGCCGACACCGCCCGCTTCGGCGAGCCGGCCGGCTGGGCGACGGCGGGCGAGATGGTCCACCAGGCGTACACCCTGCGCAGCGAGGACGACGACTGGGGCCAGCCGGGCACGATGGTCCGGGAGGTGCTGGACGACGCGGCCCGCGACCGCCTGGTCTCGAACGTCGCCGGGCATCTGGCGGACGGGGTCAGCGGCCCGGTCCTGGAGCGCGCCTTCCAGTACTGGCGCAACATCGACAAGGACGTCGGCGACCGGATCGCTGCGGCGTTCCAGGGCGGCTGAGAAGGCCCCCGACGTAAAGGACCGCCCCGCGGCGTGCTCGCCGCGGGGCGGTCCTTTACGTGGCCCGTGCGGGGCCGGTTCCTACGGCTGCTGCTGCTGTTGCTGCGGCGGGTTCGGCCTCGGGAGGATGAACGACTTCGTCGGGTCCGGGGTCTTCGTCGGGCCCGACGGGCCGCCAGAGGTGTCCGGCGGCTTCGGCGAGCTCTTCGTCGGATCCGGCTTGTGCGAGCTGCCGGTCGGGTCCGGGGAGACCGGCGTCCGGCTGGGGGAGGCCGGCGCGCTGGAGGACTTGCTCGGGGTGGAGGACGGCGAGCTGCTGCGGCTCGGAGCCTGGGTCGGGCCCATCTCCGCGTCCGAGACGTCGAACTCGCCCGTCTTCACGCCCTTGAGCGCGGCCAGCGTGTACGCCTTCCAGATCTGCGCGGGGAAGCTGGAGCCGCCCGCGCGGCCACCGCCGGCGGTGCCGGTCAGGGTGACCTGGCTGTGGCTGCCGGGTTCCTCGCCGAACATCGCGACGACGGTGACGAGCTCCGGGGTGTACCCGGTGAACCAGGCGGCGACGTTGGACTCGGTGGTGCCGGTCTTGCCGGCCGCCTCGTAGGCGGAGCTCTTCACGGCCTGGCCCGAGCCGTCCTCGACCACGCCGGTGAGCACCTTGGTGACGGTGTCGGCGGTCGTGCGGCTGAGGACCTGGCTGCCGATGGGGCTGGCCGGCTTGAAGTCGGAGTCCTTGTGCTCGGCCGACTTGACGATCGACGGCGTGATCTTCTTGCCGTGGTTGCCGAGGGTCGCGTAGACCCCGGCCATCTCCACGGTGTTGGCGCTCATGGTGCCGAGCGACATGGCCGGCTTGTCCTCGGGCCAGCCCTCGCGGTCGACCATGCCGAGGGCCAGGGCCTGCTTCTTCACGGCGGCCGGCTTGGTGTCCACGATCATCTGGGCGTAGACCGAGTTCACGGAGGCGTTGGTGGCCTCCTGGACCGTGATCATCGGGTTGCCCGGCTCGCCGTACGTCCTGTCGTCCTGGTTCTGCGGGGCGAAGGGGATGTCACTGCCGACCACGGGCCGCCGGCTGGTGCCGTCGTAGAGGCTGTTCGGCGTGATCTTCTTGCCGTCCCGGGTCGACGCCCCGGTCTCCAGCGCGGTGGCCAGCACGATCGGCTTGAAGGTCGAGCCGGGCTGGTAGTCGGTGCGCAGGGCGTTGCTCTGGTACTTCTCGCTCAGGCTCGTGCCGCCGTACATCGCCACGATCGCGCCGGTCTTGGCGTCCACCGAGGTGGCTCCGGCCTGGACGCTCTGGTCCTGGGGCCGGTTCTTGGTGTCCTTGCGGTCGAGCTTGGACTCCAGCTCGTCGTTGACCGCCTTCTCCAGCGCTTCCTGCTTCTTCTTGTCGATGTTCAGCCGGATCGTCCAGCCGCCCGCCGTGATGTCGGCGTCGCTGATGCCCTGCTTGTTCAGCTCCTTCTTCGCGGCCTCGACGAAGTAGCCCTTCTGGCCGTCCAGGCCCGGGGCGGGCTTGGGCTTGATGGGCTCCTGGAACTTGATCTCCTTGCGCTTGGCCGCGTCGAGCTCGCCCATCTCGACCATGTTGTCGAGGACGGCGTTGAAGCGGATCATGACCAGCCGCTTGCCGTTGGGGCCCGCGGTCGCCCAGTCGTACTGGCTGGGGGCCTGGATGACGGCCGCGAGGTACGCGGCCTGCTCCAGGGTCAGCTTGTCGACGTCGACGCCGTAGTAGGCCTGGGCGGCGGCCTGGATGCCGTACGCGCTGCGGCCGTAGAAGTTGGTGTTCAGGTAGCCGGCGAGGATCTCGTCCTTCTTCATGCTGCGGTCGACCTTGAGGGAGATGATCAGCTCCCGGGCCTTGCGCGTCGCCGACTGGTCCTGGGTCAGGTAGTAGTTCTTGACGTACTGCTGGGTGATCGTCGAACCACCGGCCTTGCCCTTGCCGGTCACCGTGTTGAACAGGCCGCGGGCCACGCCCATCAGGTCGATGCCGCTGTCCTTGTAGAAGGACTTGTTCTCGATCGCGATGAACGCGGTGCGCACCTGGGGCGGGATCTTGTCGATCGCGACGATCTCGCGGTTCGTCTGGCCCTGACGCGCCATGATCGAGCCGTCGGAGTACTCGAAGGTGTTGCTCTGGAGTACCGCGTCCTTGTTGGGGTCGGTGGGCGGGTCGACCAGGTAGTAGAGGACGGCCAGTGCGGCCATCCCGAGCAGGATCATCCCGAAGAAGGCTCCGAGGATCTTCTTCCAGGTGAAGAAGCGTCGTATGCCGGACGGTTTGCCGCCCGGCTTGCCGCCCGGCTTTCCCGCGCGCCCGTTGGAGCGCCCGCTCGGCGCTTTCCGCGCACCGCGCTGCTGCTGCGCCCGTCGCGCTTCTGCTCGGCCCATCGCTCCCGCTCCGCTCGATTACCCCCCCGACGTCAGCTCAGAAAACTAACACCGCAGGCTGTGACAAAGGTCGACTAATCCTGATCAATACCGGTCAATTCGGACGTGAGAATCAGCACCCACACCATTGGAACCGACGCCCATAAGACCGGAAGGGTTGCGGTGTACGCAAAAAGTGATATCACTTTGCTAGGCGTTCCGGTCGATCGGCACCGGACACTCCATGGCAAACGGGGGCAGAACATGAGCAGCGCATCAGCGGTACGCGGCACGGCCGGCGCGTCGGGGGAACCGGCGGTCCCGGTACGGGAGTTCGCGGCGCACAGCGTCGGCGGCGGGCTGGCCCTGCTGCTCGGGCTGGTGGGAGTGCTCGCCGGAGCGGGCCTGGTCGTGGTGGGCGCACTGGCCGCGGCCGTGGCGGTGAAGGCCTCGCTGATCACGCTCGGGGTGGTGCTGTTCATCGCCTCGATCTTCGCAATGAGCGGGCTGAACACGGTGGCCCCCGGCCAGGCCCGGGTGGTCCAGCTCTTCGGCCGCTACCGCGGGACCATCCGCACCGACGGGCTGCGCTGGGTGAACCCGCTGACCTCCCGCGAGCGGATCTCCACCCGGGTCCGCAACCACGAGACCGCCGTCCTGAAGGTCAACGACGCGTACGGCAACCCGATCGAGCTGGCGGCGGTCGTGGTCTGGCGGGTGGAGGACACGGCCCGCGCGGTCTTCGAGGTCGAGGACTTCACCGAGTTCGTCGAGACGCAGACCGAGGCGGCGGTCCGGCACATCGCCATCGAGTACCCCTACGACTCCCACGATGAGGGCGGGCTGTCGCTGCGCGGCAACGCCGAGGAGATCACCGAGAAGCTGGCGGTCGAGCTGGCGACCCGGGTCGAGGCGGCCGGCGTGCACATCATCGAGTCCCGCTTCACGCATCTCGCGTACGCTCCGGAGATCGCCTCCGCGATGCTCCAGCGCCAGCAGGCGGGTGCTGTCGTGGCGGCCCGCAAGCAGATCGTCGAGGGCGCGGTCGGCATGGTGGAACTCGCCCTGACCCGCCTGGCGGAGGAGGAGATCGTGGACCTGGACCCGGAGCGGAAGGCCTCCATGGTCTCGAACCTGATGGTGGTGCTCTGCGGCGACCGGGCGGCCCAGCCCGTCATCAACACGGGCACCCTCTACCAGTGAGCCCCGCCCGCGGTACTCAGCCCGGCTCCGGGCCCGGCCCGGAGCCGGGGAGCCGGGGAGGCGCCGCCCAGCCCGCCCAGCCCGCCCGGGAGCCCGAGCGGGCCGCACGGGCCGCCCGGCAGGCGCGCAAGCAGGTGCTGCTGCGGCTGGACCCGCAGGTGTACGACGCCCTCGCGCGCTGGGCCGGCGAGGAGCTGCGCAGCGCGAACGCGCAGATCGAGTTCCTGCTCCGGCGGGCCCTGGCCGAGTCCGGCCGGCTGCCGGGCGGGGCCGCGCCGATCCCGCCGCGCGGCCGTCCCCGTACCTCCTCGGATTCCTGAGACGGATCCCGAGGACCGGGGCCGCCGTGGCCGCGGGGCTGCCGGGGCCGCCGGGGCCGCCGAAGACCTCTGCACAGGGTGTATACACCGCGCGTATACACCCTGTGTATAGTCCTTGACATGTCCATCGGTCACACCCTTCTGGGCCTCCTAGAGGCCGGCCCGCGGCACGGCTACGACCTCAAGCGCGCCTTCGACGAGAAGTTCGGCCACGACCGCCCCCTCGCCTACGGGCAGGTCTACTCGACCATGTCCCGCCTCCTGAAGAACGGCCTCGTGGAGGTCGAGGGCATCGAGAGCGGCGACGGTCCCGACCGCAAGCGGTACGCCATCACCGACGCCGGGATCACCGACGTCGAGGCCTGGCTCGCACAGCCCGAGAAGCCCGAGCCGTACCTCCAGTCCACCCTCTACACCAAGGTCGTGCTGGCCCTGCTCACGGGCCGCGACGCCGGGGAGCTGCTGGACGGCCAGCGCTCCGAGCACCTGCGCCTCATGCGCGCCCTGACCACCCGCAAGCGCAAGGGTGACCTCGCCGACCAGCTGGTGTGCGACCACGCCCTGTTCCACCTCGAAGCGGACCTGCGCTGGCTCGAACTCACGGCCGCCCGCCTCGACCAGCTCGGTCAGGAGATATGCCGATGAGGATCCCGCCCGGATCCCTGCTCGCCGCCGGCGAACTCCGCAAGACGTACGGAACCACCCTGGCCCTCGACGACGCCGGGTTCTCCATCCACCCCGGCGAGATCGTGGCCGTCATGGGGCCTTCCGGGTCGGGCAAGTCCACCCTGCTCCACTGCCTCGCCGGGATCGTCCGGCCGGACTCCGGCACCATCACGTACGCCGGCCGCGAGATCACCGGCATGAGCGACGCCCGGCGCAGCGCCCTGCGCCGCAGCGAGTTCGGCTTCGTCTTCCAGTTCGGCCAGCTCGTACCGGAGCTGACCTGCCTGGAGAACGTCGCCCTCCCGCTGCGCCTGAACGGCGTCAGGCGCAAGGAGGCCGAGGCCGCCGCCCTGCGCTGGATGACCCAGCTGGAGGTGGACCACATCGCCGCCCAGCGGCCCGGCGAGGTCTCCGGCGGCCAGGGCCAGCGCACCGCCGTCGCCCGCGCCCTGGTCACCGGACCCCGCGTGGTCTTCGCCGACGAGCCCACCGGCGCCCTCGACTCCCTCAACGGCGAGCTGGTGATGAAGCTGCTCAGCGAGGCCGCGCGCGCGGCCAACGCCGCCGTCGTCCTGGTCACGCACGAGACCCGGGTCGCCGCCTACTCCGACCGCGAGATCGTCGTACGGGACGGCAAGACCCGCGACATGGAGCACGTCATATGAGCCGGAGCGCGCCCCGGGTGTGGGTCCGGGACCTGGCCATGGGCGTCCGCTTCGCCTTCGGCGGCGGCCGGGAGGCCTGGATCCGCACCCTGTTCACGGGAGTCGGCGTCGGCCTCGGAGTGGCCCTGCTGCTGGTCACCACGGCCCTGCCGAGCGCGCTGACCGCCCGCCAGGAGCGCGGCGAAGCACGCCAGGGCGTGAGCGCGCCCGGCAAGACGGCCGGCCGCGACACCGTGCTCCTCACGACGGCCAGGCAGGACTACCAGGGGAAGGAGATCGGCGGCGTCGTCATCAGGCCCGAGGGCCCCGACGCGCCGCTGCCGCCGGGCTTGGAGAACTTCCCCGGCCCCGGCGAACTGGCCGTCTCCCCCGCCCTCGACGCCCTGCTGAAGTCCGGGGAGGGCCGGCTGCTGCGAGAGCGCCTGTCCGGCCCCGTCACCGAACTGATCGGCGACGCCGGCCTCGTCGGCCCGGGCGAACTGCTCTTCTACCTCGGCGACGACCGGCTCCGGAAGTCCGCGGACCAGCTGGACGGCGTACAGCGCGCCAACGCCTTCGGCTCCGACGCCCGGCCCGAGGAACTCGACCCGGTGCTGGCCCTGCTGGTCGTCCTCACCTTCGTGGCCCTGCTCATGCCCGTGGGCGTGTTCATCGCCGCGGCGGTCCGCTTCGGCGGCGACCGCCGCGACCGCCGGCTCGCCGCACTGCGCCTGGTCGGCGCCGATGCCCGGATGGTCCGCCGGATCGCGGCCGGCGAGGCACTGGCCGGCGCCCTCGTCGGGCTCGCGCTGGGCACCTGCTTCTTCCTCGTCTCCCGCCGTCTCGTCGGCAGCGTCGCCCTCTCCGACCGCAGCGTCTTCCCCGGCGACCTCGACCCCACCTGGTGGCTCGCGGCGCTCGTCGCACTCGCCGTGCTCACGGCCGCCGTGGCCGTCACCCTGGTCACCCTGCGCGGGGTGGTCATCGAGCCGCTGGGCATCGTACGGACGGCCGAGCCCGTCAGACGGCGCGTCTGGTGGCGGCTGCTGCTGCCCCTCGGCGGGATCGGCCTGCTCGCGCCGATGATCGGCCGCGAGGACGTGCTGGGCGAGCGCGGCGGCAGCTTCGACCAGGCGCAGGTCAGCGGCGGAGTCGTCCTGCTGCTCGTCGGCGTCACCGCCCTGCTGCCCTGGCTGCTGGAGCGCGTGGTCGGCCGGATCTCCGGCGGCCCGGTCTCCTGGCAGCTGGCCGTCCGCCGCCTCCAGCTCGGCAGCGGCGCGGCCGCGCGGCTGGTCAACGGCATCGCGGTCGCGGTCGCCGGGGCCATCGCCCTGCAACTGCTCTTCGCGGCCAGTGAGGCGGGCTACACCGCGGACACCGGCCAGGACCCCGGCCGGGCCACCATGTCGGTGCACCCCCGGCGATCCGGCACCGGGGCGCTCCAGGACCTGGGCACGCAGCTGGCCAAGGCCAGGGGCGTCACCGCCACCACCGCGCTGACCAACCTCACCGCCGCCCCCTCGGTGCCCGCGCAGGACAACGTCATCCGCGTCACCGTGGGGACCTGTGAGGCCCTGCGCGAAGTCGCCGTGCTGGAATCCTGCGCGGAGGGCGACGCCTTCGCGCTCACGGGCATCACCCCGGACGGGTACGCGGGAGAGCAGCCCGAGGTCACCGCCAGACCCGGGCAGAAGCTCTTCGCCGGCGGGGTGATGGGCTACGAGTTCGACCCCGCCCCCGTGGAGTGGACCTTCCCCGCGGGCTCCCGGACCGTGCCCAGCCGCGTGGACCCCAAGGGCGAGGTGCGCACGGGGGTGCTGGTCACCCCGTCCGCCGCTCCGCAGAACCTGGGCGGCGCCGGGTGGGAGACCGTCCTGGTGCAGCTCGACCCCTCGGTGCCGGAAGCCGTCGAGGCCGTCCGGACCGTGGCCTTCAGGTGGGACCCCACCTCCAACGCGGCCGTGCTGACGGCCACGCGGCTGGCCCCCCAGTACGGCGCGATCCGGGCCGGGCTGTTCATCGGCGCGGCGCTGGTGCTCGTACTGATCGGGATCAGCCTGCTGGTCGCGCAGCTGGAGCAGCTGCGCGAGCGCGCCAGGCTGCTGTCCGCCCTGGTCGCCTGCGGCACCCGGCGCTCCACGCTGTGCCTGTCGGTGCTGTGGCAGACGGCGTTGCCGGTCGCGCTGGCCATGGCCCTGGCGGTCGTGATGGGCCTGGCCCTCGGCCTGGTGCTGCTGCGGATGGCGAGCATGCCGCTCCGCGTGGACTGGGGCCCGGTGCTGGCGATGTCGGGCGTCGGGGCGGGCGTGGTCGTCCTGGTGACCCTGCTCAGCCTGCCGCCGCTGCTGCGCATGATGCGCCCGGAAGGCCTGCGTACGGAGTGACTCCCGCGCCGCCGCAAGACGTACGCCCGTTACCGGAGACGGCCTAGTCGGTGGGCCATACCGGGAGCGGGCGTACGGCTTCGCGCAGCGAGGCCGCGATCGCCCGGAACTCCTCCTGGCGGGCGGTGCCCGTGCGCATGGCCAGGGCGATCCGCCGGGAGGGCGCGGGCTCGGCGAAGTACCCGGTGGCCAGGTACTCGTTGCGGGTGGTCTCCAGCCGCAGCGCGGTGCGCGGCAACAGGGTCACCCCCAGTCCCCCCGCGACCAGTTGTACGAGCGTGGACAGTCCGGCGGCGGTCGTGGTGACGTCCGCCCCGGCCGTGCGCCCCGCCTCCCGGCAGATGTCCAGGGCCTGGTCCCGCAGGCAGTGGCCTTCGTCGAGCAACAGCAGCTGGAGTCCGCGCAGTTCCTCGCGCGGGATGTCCTTGCGGCCGGCCAGCGGGTGTTCGCGAGGCGCCAGGAGGACGAAGTCCTCGTCGAAGAGCGGCAGTTCACAGACCCCGGGCATGCCCAGCGGGACCGCGAGCAGCAGCAGGTCGAGCCGGCCGCCGGCCAGCCCCTCCAGGAGCGAGGCCGTCTGCTCCTCGTGCACCTGGAGGTCCATCCGGGGGTAGCGCCGGTGGAACAGCCCGAGGACGGTCGGCAGCAGGTACGGGGCCACCGTGGGGATCACGCCGAGCCGCAGGACCCCGGTGAAGGGGGCCCGCACCGCCTCGGCCTCCTCCAGCAGGCCGCCCATGGCGTCGAGCACGGCCCGCGCCCGCACGGCGATCCGCTCGCCCGCCGGGGAGAGCAGCACCTTGCGGGTGGTGCGCTCCAGCAGCTGCACACCCAGGGCCTCCTCCAGCGCGGAGACGGCCCCCGACAGCGCCGGCTGGCTCATGCCGATCGCCGCGGCGGCGTCCCGGAAGTGCAGGTGCTCCGCGACGGCCGCGAAGGCGCGCAGCTGCGCGAGCGTCGCCTGCTTGAGTCCTCTATTACCGACAGCCACTGATAGGCACCTCCGATCACCAGTCACTAGAGTAGCTATTTCTTTAATCAATGCAGCTGTGCCAGCATATGAGATCCGTCCAACCCCCGTGGAAAGCCCCCAAAAGGGTCACTTTCCTGTCCGCAAGGAGAGCACGTGCTCACTGTCGGTGACAAGTTCCCCACCTACGATCTGACCGCCTGCGTCTCGCTCGAAGCCGGCAGCGAGTTCGCCCAGATCGACCACAAGACCTACGAGGGCAAGTGGCGCGTGGTGTTCTTCTGGCCGAAGGACTTCACCTTCGTCTGCCCGACCGAGATCGCCGCCTTCGGCAAGCTGAACGAGGAGTTCCAGGACCGCGACGCCCAGGTCCTCGGCGTCTCCGGCGACTCCGAGTTCGTCCACCACGCCTGGCGCAAGGACCACGCCGACCTGCGTGACCTGCCCTTCCCGATGCTGGCCGACTCCAAGCACGAGCTCATGCAGGCCTGTGGCGTGCAGGGCGAGGACGGCTTCGCGCAGCGCGCCGTCTTCATCGTCGACCAGAACAACGAGATCCAGTTCACGATGGTGACCGCCGGTTCCGTGGGCCGTAACCCCAAGGAGGTCCTGCGGGTCCTCGACGCCCTGCAGACCGACGAGCTGTGCCCCTGCAACTGGAACAAGGGCGAGGGCACCCTGGACGCCGGCTCGCTGCTGGCCGGTGAGTGACGGATGTCCCTCGACTCCCTCAAGTCCGCCATACCGGACTTCGCCAAGGACCTGAAGCTGAACCTCGGTTCGGTCATCGGCAACCAGGACAAGCTCTCGCAGCAGCAGCTGTGGGGCACGGTCCTGTCCTGCGCGATCGCCGCCCGCTCCCCGCGCGTCCTGCGTGAGCTGGAGCCCGAGGCGAAGGCGGCCCTGTCGCCGGAGGCGTACACCGCCGCCAAGTCCGCCGCCGCGGTCATGGGGATGAACAACGTCTTCTACCGCACCCGTCACCTGCTGTCGGACCCGGAGTACGGCACCCTGCGCGCCGGCCTGCGGATGAACGTCATCGGCAACCCGGGCGTGGAGAAGGTCGACTTCGAGCTGTGGTCGCTCGCGGTCTCCGCGATCAACGGCTGCGGCCAGTGCCTCGACTCGCACGAGCAGGTGCTGCGCAAGGCCGGTGTCGACCGCGAGACGATCCAGGAGGCCTTCAAGATCGCCTCGGTGATCCAGGCCGTCGCGGTCACCCTCGACGCCGAAGCGGCGCTCGCCGCCGAGTAACACCGGTCCGTCGTACGGACCAGGGGCCCCCGCAGCCGTCACCGGCCGCGGGGGCCCCTGCCGTTCACCCGCGCCCCTCGCGCAGCTTGGCCATCAGCGCCCGCATGTCCTCGATCATCGCCGCGTGGATCGCGTTCTCGTCCGCTTCCGCCGCCCCCTCCGCGTGCCAGTCCACCGTGAGCGTGAAGACGGCGCCGCCGTCCAGCACCGTCAGCTGGGCGCTGGTCCCGATCTGATGTCTGAGCAGCGCCTGCTCACCGAGTCCGGGGACCGCCTCCACCTCGAAGAACTTCGCCTTCTGGTCGGGTGCGAGGCCGGGCCCGGCGGCGAACTCCGGCCGGGGGTCGGCCTTCTTGTGCAGCTCGACCAGCACCTGGGCCCCGTACCAGGTCCGGCCCTCCACGTACTCCGCGGACTGCCGGCAGTACGACCAGTCCAGCGCCGGGCTCGCGCCGTAGCTCGGCCCCAGCCCCTCGAAGTCCGTGCCGGTGACCCCGCGGAGCCCCTTCAGGGCGGCCTCCTGGCACACGTTCTCGGCGTACCGGTACGCGATGCTCGGCGCGGCACCGGCGAAACGGTCCTGCACGGCCAGGGTCCCGGCCCACAGCGCCGAGGCCAGCACTGCCCCGCCGAGCGCCCACAGCCACGGCGCACGGGCCCCCCGTAAGCGCCCGGGAGCCTGCCCGGGAGCCCGCTCCGGCTCAGGCCCGACCGCCCCGGCCGGCCCTTCCGGGTCCCAGTCGCCGACCAGTTCAGGCTCGCTGATCATCCGCTGCCCTCTCCACCGGCGACTGCGGCGACAGCTCCACGGCGGTGGCCCCGTGCGGCGCGGGTCCGACCGGAGCGGCTCCGGGGCGCGACCGGTCGCGCGAGTACGCCCTGAGGTAGACCACCACCGTGTTGGTGACCGCGACCAGCGGAACGGCGACCACGGCCCCGCCGATGCCTGCGATCATCCCGCCGGCGGCCACCGAGAGCACCACCGCGAGCGGGTGCACCCGTACGGCCCGGCCCAGGATGAAGGGCTGGAGCACGTGGCCCTCGATCTGCTGCACCGCCAGCACCACCGCGAGGACCATCAGCGCGATGAACGGCCCCTGGGTCACCAGGGCCACGACCACCGCGAGGGCCCCGGAGATCACGGCGCCGACGAGCGGGATGAAGGCGAACAGGAAGATGAAGACGGCGAGCGGCACCGCCATCGTCACGTCGAGGAAGTACAGCCCGAGGCCGATGAAGACGGCGTCGATGAGCGCGACGAGGACCGTGCCGCGCACGTAGGCGGTGAGCGTGCGCCAGGCGCGCGGACCGGCGCCCGCGACACCGGGGCGGGCGGCGGAGGGGACCAGGCCGAGCACCCACGTCCAGATGCGCTTGCCGTCGTAGAGCAGGAAGAGCGTCGAGAACATCGCGAGCAGGATGCCCGTCATCACCTCGACGAGCACCGTGACGCCCTGGAGACCGGCGGAGGTGATCTCCTCGGTGTTGGTGCCGATGGTCTCGCTGAGGTTCTTCGCGATGTCGTTGATCTGCTTCTCGGTCACGTGGAACGGGCTGTCCAGCGCCCAGGCCTTCGCCTCGTTGATGCCCTCGCGGACCCGGTCGGAGAGGTCGTCGAGGTTCTCCATGACCTGCCAGACCACGAACCAGCCGACCAGTCCGATGACGACGAAGCCCAGGATCGCGGTCACGGCGGTCGCCAGCCCGCGCGGCAGCCCGAGCCGGCGCAGCCGGACGACGAAGGGCTGGAGCAGGGCGGTGACGAGCAGAGCCGCGGCGAAGGCGAGGACGACGAGGCGGACTTCGCTGATCACCTTCATCAGCACCCAGAGCATCCCGGCGAGCAGCAGCAGCCGCCAGCTGGCCTCGGCGGCGACCCGCACGCCCCACGGGATCACGGTCACGGGATCGGGCCGCCCGCGCGGGCCGGGGCCCTCGGAGCCGTGCGTCTCGACCGCCGCCGCGGGGAGCGGCGCCGGGGCGGCGACGACGGGCACGGGGCGGTCGTCGGCGGTCTCCGCCTCGACCTCGGCCCGCCGTTCGTCGAGGCGTGCCTCGACCTGACTGAGCTTTCTCCCCAGCCGCCCGAGCCAGCCCGCCCTCTTCGCCATGTCGTTCCCTTCCCCCGCCCGTGGACACACCTCGAAGACCGTACACGCGAGGAGCCCCGCACCGTTTGACGGTGCGGGGCTCCTGGAGGTTGTGCGCCTGCGTACGGCCGTGGCCTCAGTACCAGCCGTTGGCCTGGTGGAAGCTCCAGGCCGAGCACGGGCTGCCGTACCGCTCGTTCATGTAGCCCAGGCCCCACTTGATCTGCGTGGCCGGGTTGGTGCGCCAGTCGGAACCGGCCGAGGCCATCTTCGAACCGGGCAGCGCCTGGACCAGACCGTAGGCGCCCGAGGACGAGTTCACGGCCTTGTAGTTCCAGGTGGATTCCTGGTTGATGATGTTGGAGAAGCACTGGAACTGGCCCGACGGGACCATCTGCTGGGCGATCGCCTTGACCTGGGCGACCGTGTAGGAGCCCTGGACCTCGAAGTCGCCGGCGTCACGGGACGCGGAGCGGCTGGCGACCTGCTCCTGCTCCTCGTGCTCCTTCTTCGCCTTGGCCTCGGCGTCGGCCTTCTTCTTGGCCTCCGCGGCCTCGGCCTCGGTCTTCTTCGACTTGGCGGTCTCGGCGGCCTGGATACGGGCCGCCTCCTCGGCCGAGCGCTTGGCGTCGGCGTCGGCCGCGTGGGCGATGGAGTCGGCCTGCTGCGTCAGGGACGCGCTCTGGACCTGAGCCTGCTCGCCGACCGGAATGTCAGTGAGGAGAGTCGCACCCGACGCGGTGGTCTCGAGATCGTTCGAGGTGGCGTCGCCGGTGGCAACGCCTACGACTGCGCCGACGGTGGTGACCGCGGTGGCCGAAGCCACTGCGAACCCCCGGACCGAGATCCGGCTCACACGGTGTCCTTCCAGCAGCGTCCGCAGTGACCGCGCGGGCGCAAAAGTGCCCCTCGACACTGGCCTCCACGGAGCTGCGGTCACTGGAGGCACGGGCCCGTGGGCAACTCCCTTGCGGGGGCTGCCGCGTGAAACTCGGGCGGCATACGGCGAACGACTGTGGAGTTGTGGTGCTGCGCGTACCTCACTGGAGATACAGGTATGCCGTATGCGGGGCCTGACGGAAACCAGACTCTGCCGGACCGCGACGCCGGAGGGCAATTCTGCGTTGCGTGGGAAAGGTCACACCTGGCATGTCGCCATCGATTTCGACAAAGGCCTGTGCAGCACAGCGCCGCCCGGCTAGGCTTCTGGGCCTTTGCCGGGCGGCGCCAACTCAACTTCCCGCTATGGGGGTTCTGTCCCCTTTGCGGTTACAGCGTCTCCAGCATCTCCGTGACGAGCGCGGCGATCGGCGAACGCTCGGAACGGGTCAGCGTGACGTGTGCGAAGAGCGGATGGCCCTTCAGCTTCTCAACGACGGCGACCACTCCGTCGTACCGGCCCACGCGCAGGTTGTCCCGCTGGGCGACGTCGTGGGTCAGCACGACCCGCGAGTTGGCCCCGATCCGGGACAGCACGGTCAGCAGGACGTTCCGCTCCAGCGACTGCGCCTCGTCCACGATCACGAAGGCGTCGTGCAGCGAACGGCCGCGGATGTGGGTGAGCGGCAGGACCTCCAGCATGCCCCGGTTCAGCACCTCCTCGATGACCTCGCGCCCGGCCACCGCCGAGAGGGTGTCGAACACCGCCTGCGCCCAGGGGCTCATCTTCTCGGAGGCGTCCCCGGGCAGGTAGCCGAGGTCCTGGCCGCCCACCGCGTACAGCGGCCGGAAGACCATCACCTTCTGATGCTGCCTCCGCTCCAGCACCGCTTCGAGCCCCGCGCACAGCGCGAGCGCCGACTTTCCGGTGCCGGCCCGGCCGCCCATCGAGATGATCCCGATCTCCGGGTCGAGCAGCAGGTCGAGGGCGATGCGCTGCTCGGCGCTGCGGCCGTGCAGCCCGAAGGCCTCGCGGTCGCCCCGTACGAGCTTCACGTTGCCGTCGGCCGTGACGCGGCCCAGCGCCTTGCCCCGCTCGGACTGGAGGACCAGTCCGGTGTGCACGGGCATGTCCGCGGCCTCCGGTACGTACAGCCGCTCCTCCGAGAACAGCAGGTCCACCTGCTCCCCGGACAGGGCGAGCTCGCTCATGCCCGTCCATCCGGCGTCGGTGATGGCGAGCTCTGCCCGGTACTCCTCGGCGAGCAGCCCCACGGAGGAGGCCTTGATGCGCAGCGGGAGATCCTTCGAGACCACCGTGACGTCGTAGCCCTCGGCCTGGAGATTGCGGGCGACGGCGAGGATCCGCGAGTCGTTGTCCCCCAGTCGGAAGCCGGCGGGCAGGACACCCGGGTCGGAGTGGTTGAGCTCGACACGCAGGGTGCCACCCAGATCGCCCAGCGGGATGGGGGCGTCGAGACGTCCGTACCGGACCCGGAAGTCGTCGAGCAGGCGCAGGGCCTGGCGCGCGAAGTAGCCGAGTTCGGGATGGTGCCTCTTTGCCTCCAGCTCGGTGATCACCACGATCGGGAGCACGACCTCGTGCTCGTCGAAGCGGGAGATCGCGTTGGGGTCTGCCAGCAGGACGCTGGTGTCGAGGACGTAGGTCCGCCTGTCGGGCAGGCGGCGCTTTGTGCTGGTCACCACGGAAGGACGTACCCCCTCGGAAGAGGTCGGGCCATGAAGACCGGACCGGTCATCGGCACCCATGCGCGGGCCGATTCCCGGCCCTCCACTCCGTCCGTGCGAACCGCACGTGCGTCCTGGTGCAAAGGGCCTCCCGGGCGGACGACCCCATGCCGTCCGCTGAGACTCGACACCCGTGGATCGGGCGTCGACCTGCTAGGGGTATGCCCTCGAACCGGCGCGCCCATGCCATGGCATATGACGGACGCTCGGTGAACCCCTGGTGAAGGCCTTGCGCGGAGGACAGAAGGGGGCAGAGAGGGACACAGGGGGCGGACGGGACGGGCCAGGGCGCGCCGGACTTCCGAGGGGGCGTCAGCCGCCCCCGGGATCAGGTCCCGTACCGCCGGTGGCGGGCCGCGTAGTCGCGCAGGGCGCGCAGGAAGTCGACCTTGCGGAAGGCCGGCCAGAAGACCTCGCAGAAGTAGTACTCCGAATGCGCGCTCTGCCACAGCATGAATCCGGACAGCCGCTGCTCGCCGCTGGTGCGGATGACCAGGTCCGGGTCGGGCTGGCCGCGCGTGTAGAGGTGCTCGGCGATGTGGTCGATGTCCAGGACCTCGGCGAGCTCCTCGAAGGAGGTGCCCTTCTCCGCGTGCTCCAGCAGCAGGGAGCGGACCGCGTCGGCGATCTCCTGGCGGCCGCCGTAGCCGACCGCGACGTTGACCAGTATCCCGTCGATGTCGTGCGTGGCCTGCTCGGCCTCCTTGAGCACCGACTGGGTCCGGGCGGGCAGGATGTCGAGGTTGCCGACGTGGTGGACGCGCCAGCGGCCGTCCGCGGCGAGGCCCCGTACGGTGTTCTCGATGATGTTGAGCAGCGGGCGGAGCTCGACCTCCGGCCGGTCGAGGTTGTCCGTGGAGAGCATCCACAGGGTGACGACCTCGACGTCCGTCTCGGTGCACCAGCCCAGCATCTCGGAGATCTTGTCGGCCCCGGCCTGATGGCCCTGCTCCGTCGTACCTCCGGACGCCTTCGCCCAGCGCCTGTTCCCGTCCAGGATGACGCCGATGTGCTTGGGCGCCGCGTCATGGTCGAGGCGGCCTTCCACCCGGCGTGCGTAGAGCCTGTACACCAGGTCGCGCAGCTTCACGATCTTCCAGCCCCTCCGTGCAATGCCCCCGTGCGAATTGCGGTCCTCCCCCGAGTCCGCCACATTACTGGGCTGCGGGATCGGGTACCCAACTCGGTCGGTCACAAGTCCGTGATAGGGAGGACAACGTGACTGATACCAATCCCTATCGGGCAGAGCCCTCGCGCTACGACTCCATGGAGTACCGGCGCACCGGCCACAGCGGCCTCAAGCTCCCCGCCATCTCCCTCGGCCTCTGGCACAACTTCGGCGACGACAAGGCGCTGGAGTCCCAGCGGGCGATCCTCCGCCGCGCCTTCGACCTCGGCGTCACCCACTTCGACCTGGCCAACAACTACGGCCCGCCGCCCGGCTCGGCCGAGCTGAACTTCGGGAAGATCTTCGCCCAGGACTTCGCCCCCCACCGCGAGGAGCTGGTCCTGTCCACCAAGGCCGGCTACTTCATGCACCCCGGCCCGTACGGCGAATGGGGCAGCCGCAAGTACCTGCTCGGCTCGCTGGACGCCTCGCTGAAGCGGATGGGCGTCGACTACGTCGACATCTTCTACTCGCACCGCTTCGACCCGGAGACCCCGCTGGAGGAGACCATGGGCGCCCTCGCGTCCGCGGTCCAGCAGGGCAAGGCGCTGTACGTGGGCGTGTCCTCCTACACGGCCGAGCAGACGGCCGAGGCGGCGCGGATCCTGCGCGAGATGGGCATCCGCCCGCTCATCCACCAGCCCTCGTACTCCATGATCAACCGCTGGACGGAGGAGGACGGGCTGCTGGACACCCTGGAGGACGCCGGCATGGGCTGCATCTCCTTCGCACCGCTCGCGCAGGGACTGCTGACCGGCAAGTACCTCAAGGGGATCCCGGAGGGCTCGCGGGCCAGCCAGGGCAAGTCCCTCAACCCGGACCTGCTGTCGGACGACGTGCTCCGCCGGCTGAAGGGGCTGAACGAGATCGCCGCGCGGCGCGGGCAGTCGCTGGCCCAGCTGGCGCTGAAGTGGGTGCTCCGCGACGAGCGGATGACGTCGGCCCTGATCGGCGCGTCGAGCGTGAAGCAGCTGGAGGAAAACGTGGCCGCACTGGCCGGAGCCCCCCTGACGGAGCAGGAGTTGAAGGAGATCGACTCCTTCGCCGTCTCCACCCCCGGCACCAACATCTGGGCCCAGCGCGGCTGACCTGCGCTTATGTGTGGGACCTAAGGAGAACGAAAAACGGGCCGGTCCGTGGGGGGGATACGGACCGGCCCGAGGGGGGGGTTCCACCATAACCCTTCGTAAAGCGTGATGCGTGCATTGCCGCGAAACGATTACGCTCCGAATCCGCCCAGCAGCACTCCGGTGAGGGCTCCGGCGGCCATGAAGGGGCCGAACGGGAAC
Organism: Streptomyces sp. NPDC028314; assembly: GCF_055565795.1. Taxonomy (NCBI): domain Bacteria; kingdom Bacillati; phylum Actinomycetota; class Actinomycetes; order Kitasatosporales; family Streptomycetaceae; genus Streptomyces; species Streptomyces sp. NPDC028314. The sequence continues at coordinate 37,114 of NZ_JBVHTP010000012.1, read as the reverse complement.
CCCGTCCGACGGCCCGCACGGCCCCGCAGCACAAGGCCCAGGCCGTATACGGCCCCGTATACGAAGCCCAGGAACGCCCCGGCGACCCATACCCCCCACCCGTACCACCCAAGAGCGACCCCGAGGGACAGCGCCAGCTTGACGTCGCCGAATCCCATGCCGGCGGGGTTGATCAGGAACAGCACCAGGTACGAGGCCCCGAGCGCGGCTCCGCCGAGCAGCGCGAGCCGCCAGGACCCGGCGGCCCCGGGCAGCAGCGCGGCGCCCCCGAGCAGCCCGGCGGCGGCCGCCGCGAGCGGCAGGGTCAGCCGGTCGGGCAGCCGGTGCACCGCGAGGTCGACGAGCCCGAGCAGCACGAGCACGGGCGCGAGCCCCGCGTACGCCACCACCTCGGGCCGCCCCCCGACGGCCACCCCGAGCCCGGCGCACACCGCACCGCTCACCACGACGACCCACCCCACCCGGGGGCCGTACCCGTGCGGCGCCCCCGCCCCGCCGGAGTCCGAGGCCCGGCGGCCCGGCGCCTCGGCCCCGGCGGCGTCCGAGGCGGGGCATCCCGGCGTGCCAGCCCCGTCGGCGCCCGGCTTCTCGGCCCCGGCGGCGTCCGAGGCGGGGCGGTCCGGGGGCGGAGCCCACGGCAGCGGCGGCGCGGCCGACCGTTGCGCCCCCGCGGGGAGCCGGCAGCGGGCGAGGCCCAGCCAGCCCGGCAGCGGGTGCCCCTCGGGGCAGGAGTCCCGCCACGGCTCCCCCGGCTCCACGGACAGCCGGTACGCCGCGCGCGGCAGCAGCAGCCCGGCGGCCACGCCGTACGCGGCGGCAAGAAGGACGATCACGACCAGGCCCATCCGCCGACCGTAGGCCCGGCCACCCCCAGGGACATGGGCCCGGGGGCCCATTCACCCCGCCCCCGGCCCCGGTCACCGGCCCGCCCCCGTTCAGGGCTCAGTTCCGGCCTCGGCTCCGGCCGCCGTCCAGGCCCCCGCCCAGGCCCCGTTCCGTCCCCGTGCCGCCCGGCGGGGGCCTACGCTGGCCGCCCGACACCCGGGGAAGGGGCACCGCATGGCGCGGCGTTGGCACGACGGCGAAGCCGTCCTCCGCATCGGCGGCCCGGGCGGCGCGGCGGTCCCGCTGGAGATCGCCGCCTCCTACCGGGCCCGCACCCGGGGCCTGCTCGGGCGCGACGGGATCCCGGGGGCCCTGCTGCTGACCCCGGCGGGCAGCGTGCACACGTTCCGGATGCGCTTCGCGATCGACGTGGCGTACCTCGACCGGAACCTCGACGTCATCGCCCTCACCACCATGCGCCCCGGCCGGCTCGGCCTCCCGCGCCCGCGCTCCCGGCACGTCCTGGAGGCCGAGGCCGGCGCCCTGGCCGGGTGGGGACTGCGCGTCGGCACCCGGGTGGACGTGGAGCCCGTTCCGCGAGACTGGGCCTAGGCTCCACTGCGCTCCGACGGTAGGTTGGGGCGGTTGAGCTGGGTGTTCAGGGGAGCGGCATGACGGAGAACGCGCGGATCAAGGCGCTGGAGCAGATCATGCCGGCGACGCACGGCGCCGACGAGGACATCGACTGGCGGGCCGCCGAGGCGGCCTGGGGGACCAGGTTCCCGGCCGATTTCATCGCCTTCATGGGCCGCTTCGGCTCGGGCTCCATCAACGGCGAGGCGAGCATCCTGCTGCCCCTCCCCAAGCCCGGACTCCAGTGGGACCCGGCGGAGATGGCCGAGGAGACCGCCAACGCCCGTCAGGTCTGGGAGGCCGAGGGCGGCCGGGCCGCCTTCGACGTGGACCCCGAGTCGATCATCGCCTGGGGGGTCACCGGCGGTTCCGACATCCTGTGCTGGCTGACCACCGATCCCGACCCCGACCGCTGGCCGGTCCTCGTGGTCGGGCGGCACACCGCCGACTCCTTCGCGGTGTACCCGTACGGCATGGCCGAATTCCTCCTCCAGCTCTGCTCGGACGAGTTCGACGTGAGCCCCGTCAGCATCACCTTCTGGGACGGCGGGCACCTCAGCTTCGTCCACTGGCGCAAGGCGCAGCGCCGGTGGCAGGAGGGCCGCAACCCCGAGACGGGCGAGCCCGACCCGTACGCGGGCGAGTTCGCCGACTAGTCCGTCCGAAGACCCCGTTCACCCGTTCCCTGACCGGAAACGGGCTTTTCGGCATGTCTACGCGCGTCCGATTTGTTGATCACATATCGGAAAACACCATGCGGAAAAGCCCCAGTTGGAGCATTGAACACAACTACCACCCCAATGGAATCAACCACCCTGCCGTCAGGAGAGAATTCCGGCCAACGGGCCATGGACGGACACCCCAGCCCGGAGCAACTCATAAGTAACAACGGGACTCAAAAGAAAATCAGGGGACTCCACCCGTGCGACGAAGAATCTTCGGCACGACCGCCAGCACCGCCGTACTCGGCCTGCTGATACCTCTTGCCGGCTGCGGAAGTTCCGGCGACGGCACAGGTGACGGCGGTACGCTGCGCCTGGTCGCCGCCGAATACGGCGATACTCCGGCCACCAGCTCCAAGGCTTTCTGGGACAAGATGACGACGGATTTCACCGCCGCCAACCCCGGTATCAAGGTCGAGGTGCAACTGCTTCCGTGGGCCGACATCGACCGCGAGGTCTCCCGTATGGTCAAGGACGGCAAGGCGCCGGACATGGCCCTCATGGGCGCCTACTCGGACTTCGCGGCGCAGGGCAAGCTCTATTCCGCGGACGAACTCCTCTCGGTCACCGCCGAGGCGAACTTCCTCGCGCCGCTCGCGGAGGCCGGATCGGTCGGCAACACCCTCTACGGCCTGCCCTTCGTGGCGAGCAGCCGCCTGCTCTTCTACAACGAGGCGCTGTTCACCAAGGCCGGGATCACCAGCCCGCCGAAGACCTGGAACGACCTGAAGGCCGACGCCAAGGCGCTCAAGGACAAGGGCGTGAGGTTCCCGTACGCCATGCCCCTGGGCCCGGAGGAGGCGCACGCCGAGGCGATGATCTGGGAGCTGAGCAACGGCGGCGGCTACGCCGACAACAGCGGCAACTACAGCCTGGCCTCCGACCAGAACATCCAGACCTTCAAGTGGATCAAGGAATACCTGGTCGCCCCCGGCCTGACCGGCCCGGTCCCGCCCTCGCAGCTCAACCGCGCCGACGCCTTCGCGGCGTTCATGCGCGGAGAGGTCGGCATGCTCAACGGCTACCCCTCGCTGGCCCACGAGGCGCGCGCCAAGGGCATGAACGTCGGCGCCGTCTCGATGCCCGTCTCGGACACCCTCGGCTCCGGGGAGACCCCGCCGACCGTGGGCGTGGCCGACTGGATGATGGCGTTCAAGCAGAACGGCAACGGCGCGGAGATCGGCAAGTTCCTGGACTTCGTCTACCAGGACAAGAACCTCGCGGACTTCGCCGGCCGCTACCACCTGCTGCCCTCGACGGTCTCCGCCTCCCGCACCCCGGCCGGCGGCGGGCTCGACGCGACCGACACGCAGTTCCTGACCGCCCTGCGCGGTGCCCAGCTCTACCCGGTCAACGACCCGTCCTGGGTGACGGTCAGCGACACCATCAAGCGCAACATCGGCCGCGCGGTGGAGCCGTCCGGCGACCCGAAGGGCGTCCTGGAGGACATCGCCGCCAAGGCGACCGCGGCCGGCAAGAAGCGCTGAACCACCCACCGAAGGCCCTGGGGAAACAGGACTTTCGCCCCCTGCCGCATCCCACCCCGTGCGGCACCATGGCTGTTACGGCACTTGATCCAAGGCCGCGGCCCAGTCGCCCGACAGCGCGCCCACAAGGTGCCGGGGCGGCCGGCCTCCCTCCCGCCCCTCCCCGCTCCGCCCGACCGCCCTACTTCTGCATGCCGTTGTCCTCGGAGAACGCCGTACGGTACTGCCCGCAGTCGGAGTCCCAGCGCAGCGTGCCCCGGAGCGTCCCGTAGCCGGAGCGGGTGACCGACCACTCCACCGTGTACTCGCCCGTGTCGCAGGCGATGCGCTTGCCACCGGGGACCTTCTCCCGGCCCGTCGCCGGCCGGTCCGCCAGGTCCCGGCGCACCTCGCCCGCCGTGGCCCCCTTCGCGTTGCGCAGTACGGCGTGCAGGAGGATCCGCTGCCGGCCGTCCTTCGTCGTGACCGCCCTCTTCACCAGCTTCGAGTCGGAGACCGACCAGGCGAACTCGTACGAGGGCAGCCAGGCCAGCGTCTTGGGGTCGGGCACCTTCCGCTCGAAGTCCGGGGCCTCCTTGGGGCCGGGCTTGCGGACCGTCTCGTACTGGATCGTGGGGTAGAAGCGGAACTGGCCCTCCACCTTGTGCATGTCGTCCTTGGTCCACATCGACTTCATCGCCTTCTCGTCGCCGCCCGGGTCCTGGAGGTAGGGCGTGCCCTGTGCGGCGGTCGCGGCGGACTGGCCGAGGACCGGGGCGAGGGCGGCCACGGCGGCGGCGAGGGCGAGTGCGGCGGTGCGGGTGCGCTTCATGCCCGGTCCAACGGGGGCTTGCGGCGTGCCGGAACTACGCCGGGCGCGCGTTCACCCGTAAGGGCAGCCGGGCGGGACTCGGAGATGACATATTCCCCCGGCCGCCTGGAATATCACCTGATCAGCGCCAGTTGGGGCCGTGCGGAACACGAAGAAACGATCACGGCACATCCTCAGGGGGACGCGATGAGCAACACGAACGGCACGGTGGCTGCGGGCTGGGAGTCGGTACGGGAGGAGTTCGAGGCCTTCGTGGCCGCCGAACCGCACTCGCCCGAGGCCCAGCTGGTGGTACGTCACCACGGGCGCCCGGTGGTGGACCTGTGGGCCGGTGAGGACACGGACGTGGGAACCCTGAGCGGGGTCTACTCGATCACCAAGGGCGCGGCCCACCTGGTGGTGGCGCTGCTCGTCCAGGACGGGGTGCTGGAGCTGGACCGGGCGGTCTCCTCGTACTGGCCGGAGTTCACCGGGGACGGCAAGGAGCGGCTGACGCTGCGCGAGCTGCTCTCGCACCGGTCCGGGCTGATCAACACCCCGGAGGGCTTCACGATCGAGGAGCTGGCGGACGACGCGCTGGTCGCGGCGCGGCTGGCCGCCTCGAAGCCGTACTGGGAGCCCGGCACGGGGTACGGCTACCACGCGTTCGTGATCGGCGCGCTGACCGGCGAGGTCGTCCGGCGGGCCACGGGCCGCTCCCTCCAGGAGGTCTTCGAGGAGCGGGTCCGGGCGCCGTACGGGCTGGACCTGTACCTGGGCCTGCCCGCCGCGGCGGAGAGTCGCTGGAAGCCGGTCCTGGAGCCGCTGCCCACGCCGGAGCAGCTGGCGGAGCTGGCCGCCGCACCGGCTCCCAAGCCCCTGCTGAACATCGCCTTCAACTTCCACACCGACCCGCCGATGGACCTGATCGCCTACGCCAACCACCCCGCGGTGAAGGCGAAGGGCACGGCCTCGGCGGGCGGCGTCGGCAACGCGTCCGGCATCGCGGGCATGTACGCGGCGGCCATCGGCGAGGTGGACGGCGCCGCCCCGCTGCTGAAGCCGGAGACGGCGGCCGAGTTCGCGCGGCTGCACACCCCGGGCGACGAGCTCGTGACCCGGGAGGCGGACCACTTCGGGCTGGGCTTCGAGCAGCAGCCGGCGGTGGGTCCGCAGGCCTTCGGGCACAGCGGCGCGGCGGGAGCGAACGGTTTCGCGGACCCGGTCACCGGAATCGCGTACGGGTACACGCGCCGCCGGTTCGGCTTCCCGGGCGGCCTGGCCCCGGAGAACGCCCGCCTGACGGCGGCGGTGCTGAAGGTGGCGCGCGGGCTGTAGCCGGCGCGGTGTTGAAGGGTGGCCCGCGGGCCGTGGCCGGCGCTCGGTTGAAGGGTGGGCCGCGGGCCGTGGCCCGTCAGGCCTGGCCGGTCTCGAAGCGGCTGACGTGCCCGTCGGGGGTGACGTCGAACCGCCAGGCGGTACGCATCTCGCCCCAGGTGTCGTTGCGGTAGTCGACGACCAGGGAGCGGCCCGCGTCGGCCTCGGACGCGACCGCCATGTGGCCGCCGGAGGAGAAGATCTCCCGTTCGGCCCAGTCGGCGAGGTCGCGGTCCGAACCGTCGTCGGACATGGTCGCGCCGGGGGTCAGGGCCGCCTGGAACGCGGCCCGGTCCCCGGAGTTGACGGCGTTGACGAAGGCGCGGACGGCGGGGTCGGTCAGCTGGGCCGGGTCGATCACGGAGGCTCCTCGGATGCGTGCGTACGGCGCTGCGTGCGCGACCAGGGAACACCGCGGGCGGGGCCGGGGCGGCGACCCTCACCCGTTCGCCGCCGGACGGCGTGTCAGGGGGCCGTGCGGACGGGGAAACCGGTGGGCCGGCCCTGGTCCCGGAGCCAGGCCAGCACCTGGTCGAGGGCTTCGACGGTCTGCGTGCGGTTGCCGCCGCCGTCGTGGAAGAGCACGGTCGGGCCGTTCTTCATCTCGTTCTTGACCGTACCGACGATCGCCGCGACGCCCGGCTTGCTGAAGTCCTTGCTGTCGACGTTCCAGCCGAGCGGGCGCATCCCGTTCGCGGCGGCTATGCGCCTGCTGTCGGGGGTGAAGGCGCCGCCGGGGGCCCGGTAGTACTCCACCGTGGCGCCGGCGCCCGCGGCCTCCTCTATCCGCCTCTTCGCGTCCAGGATCTGCGCCTCCTGGTAGGAGACCGGCTTCTTGTCCATGGCCGTGTCGTGGGACATGGTGTGGTCGCAGAGCCGGTGGCCGGCCGCGACGATCTGCTTGACCAGGTCGGGGTGCGCCTGGGCCTGCGGGCCGATCATGCAGAAGGTCGCCTTCACCTCGTACTTCTTGAGTACGGAGAGCACCTTCGGGGTCCACTTGGGGTCGGGGCCGTCGTCGATGGTGATGTTGACGGCGTCGCCGCCGCTCTCCGAGGCGTGGGCTATGTCCTCGGATATCCGCTGTCCGGGCTTCTGCGCCGGGCCGGGGGCCCCGGGGGCTCCCGGGGCCCCCGGGGAGCCGCCGTCGCCGTTGGCCGGGTCGTCGGTCTGCCGGGAGACGTTCTCGTGCGCGGGGTGGTGGTCCGGGCCGACGACCGTCGTCACTCCCCATACGGTCGCCGCCACGGCCGTGGCCGCTGCCACGATGGCGAGTCCGGACCGTGTGCCCTGCCTGTGCGTGCGCGCCATGAACCCCATGAGCTGTCCACTCCCCTTCGCCTTGCGGGCGTTCCGTGGTTCAAGACGTCCGGCGACACGGAGGGGTTCCAGCCAATTCCCGCATAAATTCCAGATAATAGGACCTTGGTCCCTGATCGTCCTGATTTTCGGCCCAGTTGAAACCGGGTGGAACCGGTTCAAGTTCCTACCCGTCAGCTCGGGGGTTCAAGCCTGCGCGCGGGTACGCGAAGAGCCCGGCACCGGTGGATCGTCCGTCCACCGGTGCCGGGCTCGTTCTCGTTATTCGCCCTGTCCTGGGTTCATCCGGTCGCTCAGTGGGCGAGGGACTCCTGCGGAGACTGGGCGGCCTTGCCGTCCTCGGCGCCGGCGGCCTGGGCCGGACCCGCGCCCCGGAGCGGGACCTCCTTGACGAACCAGGCGGCCGCGAAGCCCAGTACGGCGATCGCAGCGCCGAGCAGGAACGCGGAGTGCGTGCCGGCGGCGACCGCGTGCTGGTAGGCCTCGCGCATGGCCTCGGGGAGCTTGGCCAGGCTCGCGGCGTCCAGCTGGGCGGAGCCGGCCTTGGCGGCGGCTTCGGGTCCCAGCCGCTCGGTCATGGTGTCGGTGACCTGCGAGGTGAACAGGGAGCCCATCAGGGCCACACCGAAGGAGCCGCCGAGCGTACGGAAGAGGGTGGCGGAGGAGGAGGCGACGCCCATGTCCTTCATGTCCACGCTGTTCTGCGCGACGAGCATGGTGATCTGCATCAGGAAGCCGAGGCCGGCGCCGAGGATCGCCATGTAGACGCCGGAGATCAGGCGGCTGGTGCCGGTGTCCATCGTCGCGAGGAGGAAGAGCCCGACGACCATGAGCGCGCCGCCGACGATCGGGAAGACCTTGTACTTGCCGGTGCTGGTGGTGACGCGGCCCGCGACGAGCGAGACGACCATCATCGAGAGCAGCATCGGCAGGAGCAGCAGGCCGGAGTTGGTGGCGGAGGCGCCCTGCACCGACTGCTGGAAGAGCGGGAGGTAGAGCACGCCGCCGAACATCGCGAAGCCGACGAGGAACCCGATCACCGAAATGAGGGTGAAGTTGCGGCTGCGGAAGATGTGCAGCGGCATGACGGGCTCGGCGGCCTTGGTCTCGGCGAAGAGGAACGCGGCGATGGAGACGACGCCGACGGCGATCAGGCCGATGATCTCGGCGGAGCCCCAGGCGTACTCGGTGCCGCCCCAGGTGGTGACGAGCACGGTGGAGGTGATGGCGATGGTCAGCAGGGCCGCACCGAGGTAGTCGATCCTCGGGCGTTCGCCCTGTCCCGCCTTCTTGGGCAGGTGCAGGACCGCGGTGACCATCGCGAGCGCGACGGCGCCGAGCGGGAGGTTGATGTAGAAGGACCAGCGCCAGCCCATGTGGTCGGTGATGGTGCCGCCGACGAGCGGGCCGCCGATCATGGCGAGGGCCATCACGCCGGCCATCATGCCCTGGTACTTGCCGCGTTCACGGGGCGGGATCAGGTCGCCGATGATCGCCATGACGCCGACCATCAGACCGCCGGCACCGAGGCCCTGGATCGCGCGGAAGCCGATCAGCTGGCCCATGTCCTGGGCCATGCCGCTGAGCGCGGAGCCGATCAGGAAGATCACGATCGAGGTGAGGAAGGAGCCCTTCCGCCCGTACATGTCGCCGATCTTGCCCCAGATGGGGGTGGAGGCGGCCGTGGCCAGCGTGTACGCAGTGACCACCCAGGACAGGTGCTCCAGCCCGCCGAGCTCGCCGACGATCGTGGGCATCGCGGTGCCGATGATCATGTTGTCGAGCATGGCCAGCAACATTGCGATCATGAGGGCCATGAGTACGACGCGAACGCTGCGGGGCTTCACCTCCCCCGAGGTACCGGCCGTTTTAGTCAGTTCCGCCATCTCGTCCACTCCCCTGGCACCCGGTGCTTACTTGCCGCCCGGCTAGTTCACTACACTGGGGAAGGTAGACCCGTAACTAGCCGGGCGTCAAGTAAGTATCTGAGGAGCGCCATGACCAGCAGCAGTCCGCAGCAGCGCCGTGGCAACACGCGTCAGCGCATCCAGGACGTGGCTGTGGAGCTCTTCGCCGAGCAGGGTTACGAGAAGACGTCGCTGCGCGAGATCGCGGAGCGGCTGGAGGTCACGAAGGCGGCGCTGTACTACCACTTCAAGACTAAGGAAGACATCATCATCAGCCTCTTCGACGACTCGACGCGGCCGATCGACGAGCTGATCGAGTGGGCGCAGGAGCAGCCGCGCACGCTGGAGACGAAGCGGGAAGTCCTGCGGCGCTACAGCGAGGCGATGGCGGCGGGCGCCTCGCTGTACCGGTTCATGCAGGAGAACCAGGCGACGATGCGGGAGCTGAGCATCGGGGAGACGGTGAAGAAGAGGCTCTTCACCCTGGTCGAGCTGCTCCGCACCGAGGACGGCCCGCTGACGGACCAAGTCCGCTGCGTGAGCGCCCTGTTCACCCTGCACGCGGGGATGATGTTCCTCCAGCACGTGGAGGGCAACCCGGAGGAGACCCGCCTGGCGGCCCTCGAAGTCGCGACGGACCTCATCACGCAGGCCCACCGCCAGTAGATCCGGGGCGGAGCCGGGGGGCTCGCTCCGGGGCGGAGTCGCGGGGCTCACTCCGGGGCGGAGCCGGGGGTCCTGCAACCCCCACCCGTCACTCGATCCGGGGGTTTCACCCCCCAGAATACTACTCTCCGTAACCAATCCGGCTACCTTCGGTGAAGTGCGCCACCCGGACCGTCCGACGGCGCCCGAGCCAAGGACACCGCCGTGCCCGGAACCCGTCTCGCCGCCGCTGCCGTCGCCGCCCTCGCCGTGGCCGCCCTCACCACGGCCCCCGCCCCGGCCACGGCCGCACCACCACCAACTCCCCTCGACTACGTGGCCCTCGGCGACTCCTACAGCGCCGGAGCCTTCGTCCGCCCCTGGTCCACCGACGACGGCTGCGGCCGCTCCGCCCAGAACTACCCCCAGCAGACCGCGCGCCGGCTCAGCGTGCGCCTCACCGACGTCACCTGTTCCGCCGCCGAGGTGAGAGCGGGCGCCCTGGAGCCGCAGACCGAGCTGTCCGGCCCGCCGTCCGTCCCACCCGCGCAGGGCTGGTCCCCCCGCCCGGCCCAGGTCGAGGCCCTGTCCGCCACCACCGACCTCGTCACGCTCGGCATCGGCGGCAACTCCATCGGCTTCTTCGACATCGTCCAGAAGTGCGTGGAACAGGGCTTCGCCGCCTTCGGCCTGGGCACCCCCTGCTCGACCTACTACACCCGCGGCGCCGGGGCCTCCCGGCTCAACGCCGGATTCAGCTCCCTCCAGAGCGACTTCGCGGACCTCCTCAAGGAGATCCGGTCCCGCGCACCCCGCGCCAAGGTGGCGGTCGTCGGATACCCGGCCGTCGTCGATGACGGCACCGGCTGCCGCTGGGGCTCCTGGCACCAGTTCGGGACCGTCGCCAAGGCGGACATGCCCTGGCTCGACTCCGTGGAGCAGAGACTGAACACCGTCCTGCGCGACCAGGCCCGCCGGGCCGGCGCCGCGTACGTGGACACGTACACCTCCAGCACCGGCCACGGCGTGTGCGCGGGCGGCGAGACCCGCTGGATGTACGGGATCAAGGACAGCCTGACCGGCCCCGGCACGCAGAACGATCCGCCGTCCCGGTTGTGCCGGTCCGTACCCTCCGACGGCGAGGCCTGCACCGTCATCCACCCCAACCTCCGCGGCGTCACCCACCAGGCCGACCTGGTCACCGCGGCCCTGATCGGGCTCGGGGCGGGCAGAGCATGACGGCACGGAGGAACCGGAAGGATCCTCGAACACGGCCGGCGCCGACCTGATCCTGGACGGCGGCCGGACCACGCGTCGAGTCAGCCGCGGCCGTCGATGAAGGCGACGAGTTCGTCCACGTACCGCTCGGGGTGGGTGAGGTGGGGGACGTGCCCGTCGCCCGGCAGGGCCCTGACCCGTGCCTGGGGGAGCGCGGCCGCGAGGGCGGCCACGATGGCGGGGAACCACGGCAGGCCCTCGGCGCCCGTGGTCAGCAGCGCGGGCCCCCGGTAGGCGGCGAGGCGGGTCAGGTCGAGCGCGGCCCAGCCGGGGTCGGCCTGTTCGTCCGCGAAGGTGGGGGCGTGGGCGATGAAGGACGCGCGGATCGGTTCCGGAATCCTGTCCCACTCCCCCGGCCCGGAGGCGACCTCCTCCACGAACCGGCGTGCGCCGCCGGGTGCGTCGCCCGCGCGCAGGGCCGCGAGGATGCCGTCGACGCTGCCCTGCGTGGCCCGCATCAGCGGCCGCAGTTCCGGGTCGTCGGCCACGACGCCCATCAGCGGGGGCTCGTGGGCCGCGAGCGTACGGAACAGCCCGGGCCGGCGGACGGCCAGGCCGAGGGCGGTGGCCCCGCCGAAGGAGTTCCCGGCGACGTGCGCCGGGGCGAGCCCCAGGGCCTCGATCAGCCCCGCGAGATCCTCCTCGTCCTGGGTCCGGCTGCCCTGCCCCGGCGGGCAGGTGCTCCGGCCGTGGCCCCGGCGGTCGTAGACCAGTACCCGGTACGACTGCGCGAGGCGCGGGACGACCCGCTTCCAGTTGCGGTGGTCGACCCAGGATCCGTGGACCAGTACGAGCGGCTCGCCCTCACCCAGGAGCTCGTAGAAGAGGTCGACGCCGTTGACGCGCGCCCGCGGCATGTTTCCGAGTCCCCTCGTCCGGGCCGGCGGCTGCCCGCCCCGCGCCGGGAGACCTACCGCGCGGGCGCGGCGGGCAACCTCCGGGCCCGGAAGGTCACGCGTGCGGGGCCGGCGGGGCCTGCGCCGCCCCCGACGCCTCCGCCGCGCGGAGCCGGCGGTCCTCGGCGTCGATGGGGACGTCGTTGATGCTGGCCTCCCGGCGGCGCATGAGGCCGTCGTCGTCGAACTCCCACTGCTCGTTGCCGTGGCTGCGCCACCACTGGCCCGCACTGTCGTGCCACTCGTACTCGAACCGGACCGAGATCCGGTTCCCGGTGTACGCCCAGAGCTCCTTGCGGAGCCGGTAGTCCAGCTCGCGCTGCCACTTGTCGGCGAGGAACGCGCGGATCTCGGAGCGGCCGGTCAGGAAGCGGTCGCGGTTGCGCCAGACGGAGTCCTCGGTATAGGCGAGCGCGACACGGTCGGGATCGCGGCTGTTCCAGGCGTCCTCGGCGGCCTGCACTTTGGCGCGGGCGCTCTCCTCGGTGAAGGGCGGCAGGGGCGGGCGGGATGTGGCGGCGGCAGCGGTCATGGCTCGGCCCTCTCGGAAAGGGGATGGAGAACGATCGTTCTCCCGACTCGCGGCCCACCCTAGAGAACGCCCGTTCTCCAGGCAAGGGGATCTGGACTACGCTGCCCCCATGGACGACGAAGAGGCCCGCACCCGGCTGCTCGACGCGGCGGAGGCGCTGTTCTACGCCGACGGCATCCAGGCCGTCGGCATGGACCGCATCCGCGCGGAGTCCGGCGTGCCCCTCAAGCGGCTCTACCGACTCTTCCCCGCCAAGGAAGCCCTGGTCACGGCCTACCTGGAGCGGCGCGACCGACGCTGGACGGCAAGCCTGCGCGCGGCGGTGACGGGCGCCCCGGATCCGGTGGCGGCCGTCTTCGACTGGCTGGCGGCCTGGTTCTCGGAGCCGGACTTCCGGGGCTGCGCGTTCCTCAACGCCCACGGCGAACTCGGCACCGGGCCCGAGGCGGTCCTGCACGTGGTCCGCCGCCACAAGGCGGAGCTGCGGTCCCTCCTGGCCGACCTGACCGGCCGCACCGACCCCACCGACCCGGCCGGCCCCTCCGCCCCGGACAACTGCCCCCTGGCGGAGCAACTGCTGCTCCTGGTCGAGGGCGCCACCGCGGTGGCGGCCCTCGACCCCGGCCCCGCCCCGGCCCACCGGGCCCGCGAGGCGGCGGCCGTACTCGTGGCCGCGGCTACTGACCGCTCCCGCGCGGGAAGGTGATCTCGACGCGGCGGTTCTTCTTGCGGCCCTCTTCGGTGCCGTTGTCCGCGATCGGGTAGTCCTCGCTGTATCCCCGGACGTCGAAGATGACGCCGGGGTTGGTCACCGTCTTCACCAGCTCCGCCTGCACGGCATCGGCCCGCTGCTTGGACAGCTCCTTGCCGTGCTCGTAGCTGCCCTGGTCGTCGGTGAACCCGAAGACCCGCACGCGGGTCGCCTTCTGCTGGTTGATCTCGTTGGCGATGGCCTGTATCCGGGCGGCCGCCTGGGCGTTGAACACCGCGCTGTTCTCGGGGAACAGCACCTCGGACTGCAGCGCCATCATGACGGTCTGGTTGGTCTCCTGCCGCCGCTGCTCACCCCCGAGATCCTCGACGACCTCGGCGATGTCGAGCACCTTGATGGGCGCGAGGGTCCCGCCCTGAGGGATCTTCAGCCCGGGTGAGTTCGAGTCGATGGCCACGGGCGCGGCGGCGGACGGCTCGGTGCCGGGGGGCACGGACGGCTTGACGTCGTCGGCGTGGGCGCTGGTCGCGCCGATGAAGTGGGCGCCGGCGACGACGAGGCCGACGACGGCGGTGGCTGCGGATACGCGGTGGCGTTTGGTCATGGGATCACCCGGAGATTTTGATGGTCGCCGTGGCGAAGGTGGGGAGGTTGAATTCCACTTCGGAGGTGTTTGCGGGTGGAGCCGGGAACTGGACGAACATGGGGACGACTTGGCCCGCGCCAACGCTGGAGACCCCGGTGGTGCACAAGCACCTGCCATCAGTGTCGCGTAGTACGTAGTACCGCTTCTTGGCCACCTTGTCGACCAATGTCGCGCCCGCCACGGATTCGCCGCTCTGAGTCAGTTCATTGCCTCGCCACGCTGAGGTACCCGCGAACGACTGACTTCCGTTGTTCTTGATCTGCCCATTGATCGTGAGGAATCCCCCAGCTTCTCGCGTCGCCGAATTGATGACGAGAGCCATACCGTTCGCTCCCTCCACAGTGGCAATCACCTCAGCCGGGGGAGAGCTCTGACCACTGGAAGGTGAAGGCGTCTTCGAGTTGCCGTCTTGAGCCGGCGGAGAGGAGGACTTCTGCGATTCCTTGGACTTGGCGTCATCGCCGCTGCCGCATCCGGCCAGCGTAAGGGCCAAGGCAGCCGCAACCACTACGACCGTTCCCCCACGGACACTAGCCCCTTGCCGAATGCTCATCTAAGCGGGTTCCTTGTCTCTCGTTCGATGTCAGTTAGCCAGTCGCACACTGAAGAGTTTCCTCGCCAGCTGCGGCAACGGGCCGGGTTTCGAAGGGTCGAACACGAGCGGTCCGCCTCCCTTGCAGATGAAGGCGACGGACGCAGGTATCCCCGCACCGGTTTCTCCCGGTGCGGGCGTCGCGCTTGGCGTCGGGGTCGGGGTCGGCTCGGAACCCCCGAGAGTGCAGCGCGGTTCAATCACAGCCGTTGCTGTGGCCGACCCATGCATGCTCTCCGTACCCGGAATGACCGAGCTCCCGACTGTTCCGTCAGTGGTCACCTTGACCGTGAATTCCGGGATGGCAGGTTCGCATGCTGCAGTCGCGGCGTTCAATGCCGCGAACTCAACTGCCTTCGCGCAGGCCCCCTTACCGTCGAGGCGATCACCCTTGAGGATCTCCTCCCAGTCTGCCGGCTTGAGGTCGAGCAGGTTACGGCCCGAGAGAACGTTGTCCCTGGCTTCACGAGCGGCCGCAAGTGCCGCTGCGTCGGCTGCTCCCTGAGCACCGCTGCGGGTGGTTCCAGCCATTCCGACGACGAAGAAGGCGAGTGCAGCAAAAAGCAGGCCTGCCACCACCACGACATAGATGGGGAAGGCCTGCCCTCGATCGGCCAACCGTCCGACTGCGGTCACTTGCCCGCTTTGATGTCCGTGACTGCCTGCTTGATCTTGGTGGTGATCTCGGTACCGATTCCGGTGCCGATGATCGCGCCGATGATCACCACGACCACCAGGATGATGCCCAGGTACTCGAAGGCCGTCTGGCCGCGATCCGGGCTCGCGTAGCGCTTGCGCATCCGCGTCACAGCCGTGTCCGTCCAGCCGCTCACGCTGAGCTTCGTCTGCACCATGGCCTTCAGCAGCGTGTTGTGTGACATGGGGGTTCCCTCCCGGTCGGGTGCCGCTGTCGATTTGCGGACCGTACGGGGAGTTACGGGTGATAACCAAGGGTCCCGGGGCCCAATTACGGGCCCACTGCGCAGAGTGTCTACCCATGGCCGGTCACCCCTGGACGGGCGGTTCCCAGCCAGTGGGCTATGGCCTCGCTGCGGGTGGTGGTCTGGAGCTTCGCGAAGATGCGGTTGATGTGGTTCTTGACCGTCTTCTCGCTGATGAAGCAGGTGGCCGCGATCTGCTGGTTGCTCATCCCGGATGCGATCAGATCCATGACCTCCTCCTCACGTGAACTCAGCCCGAACGCGATGTGGTTGGGAAGGCGCTGAGAAGACTGTGCCACAACTCGTTGCGGTTGCGAAGAGGTACGGAGTTCCGCGAGGAGGGCGTTCGCCGCCGTCGGGGTGAAGTGGGCGCGGCCCGC
The DNA here is from genome assembly GCF_055565795.1 of Streptomyces sp. NPDC028314. NCBI lineage: Bacteria > Bacillati > Actinomycetota > Actinomycetes > Kitasatosporales > Streptomycetaceae > Streptomyces > Streptomyces sp. NPDC028314. Next base: position 21,431 of record NZ_JBVHTP010000012.1, on the reverse strand, counting down.
GTGGACGTCTCGGACCGCGGTGACCAGGAGGTCCGGCGTGAATTCGCCGTGGACCAGGTAGCCGCCCGCGCCCAGCAGCAGGGCCTCGCGGACGATTTCCGACTCCTGGCTGTACGTCAGCATCAGTACGGGCGACAGCCGCACCAGGTGCGGCAGCGCCGAGATGCCGTCCACCCCCGGCATCCGGACGTCGAGGAGGACCACGTCCGGGGCGTGGGTCCGGGTCAGCCGCAGGGCCTCGCGGCCGTCCGCCGCCTCGGCGACGACCTCGATGTCCCCGGCCGTCGCCAGCAGGGCCGAGAGACCCGCCCGGACGACCGGGTTGTCGTCGGCGATCAGGACGCGGAGCGCGGGCATCACAGGCTCCCGAGGGGGAAGTCGAGGCGGACCTGGGTCCCGGGGCCGGTGTCAGGGGGGCCGATGCGCAGGCGGGCTCCGATCGCCGCGGCGCGTTCCGTCATGCCGAGCAGCCCGAAGTGGCCCGCGGCGTGCAGGGAGGAGAGGTCGGCGCCGCCCGGCGGGAGGCCGCGGCCGTCGTCCGTGACCGTGAGGGTCAGGGCCGCGGGCGAGGCCGCCGCCAAGACCTCGATGCGGGACGCGGACGCGTGGCGGCGGGCGTTCTCCAGGGCTTCCGAGGCCACCGCCACCAGGTGGCGGGCCACCGCGGCCGGGAGGAGGGGGAGGACCCCGCTCGTACGAAGGACCGTGCCCGGGCCGGCGTCGACGAGGGCGCGGAGTTCCGGTGCCAGCCGGACGCCCGGGGCCTCCAGGTCGGCGCGCAGGTCCCCCAGCAGTTCCCGGGACTGTGCCGCGGCCCGGCGGGCGGCTTCGGCCACCGCCTCCGCCTGGCTGCGGATGGCCGCCGGGTCGGAGGTGCGGGACAGGGCGTCGGCCGCGAGGGCCAGGCCGTGCAGGGTCTTGGAGACGGAGTCGTGCATCTCCCGGGCCAGGTGGTCCCGTTCGGCCCGCACCGCTTCGGCCGCGGCCAGCCGGGCCCGGGTCTCGGTCAGGGCCTGGCTGGCCGTACCGAAGCGGAACAGGAGGTCCCGCAGGCAGGATCCCGCCGCCCCCGCCAGCAGGCAGAGGCCGGACAGGGTCGGGCCGCCCGCCAGGGCCGCGACCACGGCCGCCTGCGCGGCCGCGTACACCGCCGAGCCGCGCCAGCCGTAGACCAGGCCGGCCAGCAGCGGGGTGCACAGGGAGACGAAGCCGAGCGGGGACTGGGGCGTGGCGGTGACGAGCAGCAGCGCGCCGGGCGCCATGTCCAGGGCCAGCAGCCAGCGGTGGCGCAGCAGCAGCGGCCCGAACCGCTCCCAGTCGCGGAACAGGACGTACGACAGCATGAAGGTCAGCAGGGCCGCGCCGCCGACGAGGTACACGGGCCCGCCGGGCGCCGTGCGGCCGAGCGCCAGCGGCGTGCCCAGGCCGATCATCACCAGCCGGAACCCGAAGACCTGGCGGCACAGGGCCTGCAGCGCGTTCACCTGGAGGCTCAGGGAGGGTACGGCGGGTACGGCGGGCGCGGCGGGTACGGCGGGCGCGGCGGGACGGCCGACGCCGTCGACGCGGCCGGCGCCGTCGACGCGGCCGGCGCCGTCGACGCGGCCGGCGCCGTCGACGCGGCCTGCGCGGTCCGCGACCGCCGGGAGCCCGAGGCTGACGGCCATGGCTCACCCGCCCCCGAACATGGCGCCGAAGTCGATGTTCGCGCCGTACACGAACCCGCAGACGAGCAGGATCAGCGTGCCGGGCAGCATGAACATGGTGACGGCGAAGGTGGCCTTCGGGACGGCCCGGGCGGCCCGGCGGCGGGCGTTCTGGGCGTCGGTGCGGCGCATGTCCTCGGCGATCGCGATCAGGGTCTCGACGATCGGGGAGCCCAGTTCCTCGCCCTGCTGGAGCGCGGTCACGAACTGCGCGACCTGCTCCGAGTCGTTGCGCCGGCGCAGTTCGTCGAAGGCCTGGCGGCGGCTGACACCCATGTCCATCTGCTGGAGGGTGATGCGGATCTCGTCGGACCACGGTCCGTCGTACTTGCCCGCCACCCGCTCCAGCGCCTGCCGGAAGCCCAGGCCGGCGCTCACCACGACCGCGAGGACGTCCAGGAAGTCCGGCAGCGTCCGCTCGATGTGGTCCCGCCGCACCCGGATCGCGGACCACAGGCCCGCCTCGATCCAGAAGAGTCCGAACGCGACCATCAGCAGGGCCGGTACCAGCTGGTCGTTCAGCAGCAGCGAGAAGGCGCCGAGCCCGCCCAGGAAGGCGTACACGGCCCGCCGGGCCGCGTAGCGGTCGATGGTGAGGCCGGCCGGGTTGCCGGCCATGTCGATCTGGCGGCGTTTGCGCGCGACGCGTTCCTGGCCCATCAGCCGCAGCACCAGCGGGGCCCAGCGGATGCCCAGGCGGTCGACGAGCGAGCCGACGGCGGTCGTACGGGTGGCGCCGACCTCCAGGGCCAGGACGAGGTCGCTCGGGAGTTTCACGTCGGCCCGGTAGAGGCGGATCCCGTACAGGGCGCCGAAGACGGACAGGCCGAGGGCCAGGGCGAGGAGGAGCGCGGTCATGGTCAGCCCCCTCAGACGTCGATCTTCGACAGGCGGCGGATGAGGATGAAGCCCAGCGCGAAGAGGCCGAGGGCGACGAGGACGGCCGTCTGGCCGATCAGCGCCCCCGTCATCCGGTCCAGCGCGCCCGGCATCATCATGTCCACCAGCAGCAGCGAGCCGAGCCCGATGGCCGGCACCAGGTACGCCGTCACCGTCACCTGCGAGAGCTGCGTACGGATCTCCCTGCGCGTCTCCTTGCGCTGCTCCAGCGTCACCGTCAGGTTGCGCAGGCTGCCCACGATCGCGCCGCCCGCCCGGGCCGACAGGACCAGGGTGGAGACCAGGACCACGAGTTCCCGCGACGGGAGGCGTTCGGTGAGCTCGCCCAGGGACTCCTCGATGGAGTGCCCGACGGCGAGCCGGTCGGCGACCCGCCCGAGCTCCTCGCCCGCCGGGGCCTCCAGTTCCTCGGCCGCTATCCCGATGGCCGTACGCAGGGCCAGGCCGGCCTGGGTGGCGTTGGCGAGGATGCGCGCCAGTTCGGGGAGCTGGTTGATGAACCGCTCCGTACGGCGGGTCCGCTGCCAGTTCAGGAAGGCGTTGGCCGCCCAGACGCCGATCAGGCCGGCCACCGGGCCGAAGAAGGGGGCCAGGAAGGACGCGGAGACCAGCCAGACCCCGGCCACGGCCATCAGCCCGTAGACGAAGAACTCGCCCGGGGTGAGGTCCAGGCCCGTCGTCGCCAGCTTGATCTCGATGCGGCGGCCCAGCCGGGTGCGGCGCAGCCGGCGGTCGATCTCCGGGAAGCGGCGTCTGCGCCCCACGGGTTCGGGGGCGCCGCTCGCGGAGAGGCGGTCGATGAGCGCGGCACGCTGGGCGCGGCCCGCGGCGTAGGCGTGTACGCCCCAGACCACGAGCAGGCAGGCCAGGAGCGTGGCGCCGAGGGTGAGGAGGATCAGTGGGTTCACAGGATGGTCCGGGTGGTCCGAGCGGTCCGGGTGGCGAGCTGGTCGTCCGACATGGCGACCCCGAAGGCCTGCGGGATCGGCTGGTTGTTCATGTAGAGCCGGTCCGCGATGCGGCGGGGCAGCGGGTAGTACTCGAAGTAGCCGCGGATCCGGCCGTCCGCCCCCATCGGCTGCGCCGCGAAGCGGCACACGGTGGTGATCCGGAACGGCTCGCGGCCGTGCGAGTCGAGGATGGAGATCTCGGTGATGCGGCGCGAGCCGTCGCCGAAGCGGGTCAGCTGGACGACGACGTTCACGGCGCTGTTGATCTGGTCCTGGAGTGCTTCGAAGGGGATCTCCACCTCGGACATGGAGGCCAGGGTCTGGAGGCGCATCAGGGCGTCCTCCGAGCTGTTGGCGTGCACGGTGGCCAGGGAGCCGTCGTGGCCGGTGGACATCGCCTGGAGCATGTCGAGCGTCTCGCCGCCGCGGACCTCGCCGACGATGATGCGGTCGGGGCGCATGCGCAGGGAGTTGCGTACGAGGTCGCGGATGGTGATCCGTCCGCTGCCCTCCACGTTCGCCGGCCGGGATTCGAGCCGGATGACGTGCGCCTGCTGGAGCTGGAGTTCCGCGGAGTCCTCGATGGTGATGATGCGCTCGCCCTCCGGGATCAGGCCGGAGAGGGCGTTGAGGAGGGTGGTCTTGCCGGTGCCGGTGGCGCCGGAGACGATCACGTTCATCTTCGCCTGGACCAGGCCGGAGAGCAGGAGCAGCATCTGCTCGTCCAGGGAGCCGAGGCTGATCATCTCGTGCAGGGTGAACGCGCGCGGGAAGCGGCGGATGGTGAGGGTGGCGCCGGTGAGGGAGAGCGGCGGGATGATGACGTTGACGCGCTCGCCGCTGGGCAGCCGGGCGTCGACCATCGGATTGGCCTCGTCCACCCGGCGGTTGACGGTGGACACGATCCGCTCGATGGTCTGCATCAGCTGTTCGTGCGAGGCGAAGCGCAGCGGGAGCTGCTCGACGCGGCCGGCCCGCTCGACGAAGATCTGATCGGGTCCGTTGACCATGATCTCGGAGATGGACGGGTCTTCGAGGAGCGGTTCGAGCACGCCGAGCCCGAGGGCTTCGTCGACGACGCGGCGGATCAGCTGGGCGCGTTCGACGGTGGACAGGACCGGGCCCTCGCGGCTGATGATGTGCCCGAGTACGCGTTCCAGGCGCGCCCGGCGCTCGGTGGGCGCGAGCGCGGACATCTCGGCGAGGTCGATCTCCTCCAGCAGCTTGGCGCGGTACGAGGAGACCAGCCGGCCGTCCTCCCGCGGGCTGTGGCGGTCGTCGGGGGTGTTGACCCGGGAACGCAGGCTCATGGTCCGGTCACCTCGGGGTCGTCGTTGGGCATGATCGCGGTGGCCGTGGCGGGGTCGACGCTGAGTCCGGGCACGATGGACTTGACCGGGATGCTGACCCGCGCGGTGACGGCGTCGGCGGTCGACGACACCGCCACCGTCGCTCCGAGGCCCGGTTTCACCGCCGCCTCGCCGGCCGCCGCCCCGGCTCCCGGCTTGCGGGCCTCCACGCGCGCGGCCGTACGGGCCGCGGTCTGCGCCTGCTGGTGGACGTACGCGACCCAGCCGAGCTGGATGCCGCACAGCGCGACGAAGAGCAGGATCGGGATGAACCCGATGTACTCCAGGGCCACCTGGCCCCGGTCGCGGTCACGGTGCCGGTTCACGTCAGTCCTCCTTCTCCAGCGCGGAGCCGCCCTCGCCCGTGATGGGGACGCCGATGTCGAGCCCCGGGAAGAAGACGGGGATGTTGAGCTTGACGGTGGCCTTGTAGATGTCGCCCGACGCGCCGCACTCCGACGTCATGTTCCAGGCGCCGCCGATGTACTTGCCCGCCGCCGCCGCGCAGGGGCCGTCGCCGTGCACCGCCCCCACCCGCGCCGCCTCGTCCGCCGCGTTGCCCGCCAGCGAGAAGGCGTACCCGATCAGTACGCACTCCCACACCGCCGCCACGAGCAGCAGGATCAGCGGCACCATCCCGACGAACTCGACCGCCACCTGGCCCCGGTCCCGGTCCTGGCCCCGGTCCCGCCCCCGTACGGATCTCCGCGCGGGCATCCGTCAGCCCTCCCGGCCCCGGCGCAGCCGGGCCATGGGCCCGGCCGCCCGTACCGCCAGTGCCGCGCCCGTGCCCGCGCCCGCCGGATCGCCCTGGGCGGCGGTGGCGGGGGCCGCGAGCAGTCCCAGTTCCGCCGCCAGGGTCCACAGGGCCTGCTTCACCGTCGAGCGGTTGTCGAGGTCCTGGACCCGGCCCGCGTCGACCACCGCCTGGAGTTCCTTGAAGGCGGCCGGGACCGGGGTGCGGGTGGGGCGCGTCCTGGTGATCTTCTCGATCAGCGCGGGCTGGATCTCGGTGTGCTTGCTCCAGCGGTTGACGACCATCGCGGTGTCCTCGGCCTTGCGCACCTGGAGGCGTTCCCACATCCGGACCATCCGCTTGGCCGCCCGTACGGAGACCACGTCGGGGGTGGTGACCAGGACGGCCACGTCCGCCATCTCCACGGCGGCGGCGTTGGCCCCGGTCACCTGGGTCCCGCAGTCGATGACGACGAGCTCGTAGCGGGCGCGCAGCGCGGTGACGACGTGCCGGGCGGCGCGTTCGTCGACCTCCTCGCCGCGTTCGCCGTCCGCCGGGGCCAGCAGGAGGGCCAGCCCGGTGCGGTCGTCGTACACGGCGTCCTGGAGGACGCGCGGGGAGATGTCCTGGATCCCGGCGAGGTCGGCGATGGAGCGGCGGAACTGCACGTCGAGGTACGAGCCCACGTCGCCCGCCTGGAGGTCCATGTCCACGAGGGCCGTGCGCCGCCCGGAGGCGGCCGCGGCCAGCGCGAACTGCACCGCCGTGAAGGTGGTCCCGACACCGCCCTTGGCTCCGGCGACGGTGACGACCCGGCCCCCGGGGCCGGTGGGCAGCTCGGGGCCGCGGCCCAGGTGGCGGCGTACGCCCACGGCCCACTGGGCGGCAGCCTGGACGCGGGCGGCGAGCTCCTCGTACGCGAGCGGCAGCACGATCAGGCCGCGGGCTCCGGAGTCCATCGCGGCGGCGAAGAATCCGGGTCCCGCGTCGGAGGAGACCAGCACCACGCCCACCGCCGGGAAGCGGAGGGCGACTTCGCGGATGAGTTCGAGCGCGGGCAGCGGGCCGATCCGCTCGTGGACGAGGACCACTTCGGGCAGTTCGTCGATGGACTCCGCGGCCAGGCGCGCGAGGGTGTCGAGCAGCGCGGTGGAGTCGGGGACGGGCCCGGCCGGCTCGGCGTCCGGGAGCTGGCTGAGGAGGGTGGAGATGGCGCGGGCGGCGTCCGGGTCGCCGGACGCGGGGAGGATTCGGGTGCTCATCCGGGCCTCACTTGTCCCCGTCGAGGGTGTACGTGCGGTCGCTCGGGCTGGGCGCCGAGTCGGTGCCGGGGGCCACCAGGGCCAGGCGTACGTGCTCCGCGAAGGACTCCGCGTAGGCGACGCGCTGGGTGTCCTTGGTGTTCAGCGCGAACGTGATCGGGACGGCCTCGGCCGGGCCCTTCTTGTCGCTGTCCTTGTCGAGCGCGGTGAGCTTGCCGACGCCGAGGACCCGGGCGTTGGCGACGATGATCACCGATCGGGAGGGGTCGGTGTCCTTGGCCCCCTTGAAGGTGGCGATGATGTTGACCTTCGCGCCCGAGGTGATCTTGCCCGCGACGCCCGTGGCCGCGTCGATCATGATGGCGATCTCCTGCTCCCCGGCCTGCAGCTGCGGTTTGTCGACGAACATGTCCGCCTGGAGCAGCGAGCCCCTCTTGAGGGTGGTGAGCGCGATCTTGCCCTTGAGCGCGCCGAGGTCGGTGACCGCGGTCTCGGACAGCCACCGCTTGGGGACCGTGACCTCCTCGAACTGGCCCGCCGTGAGCGCGCTGTACGGCGCGATGTCGCCCTTCACGCGGTAGGCGACGACCTCGGCACCGACCTTGGAGTTGACGTCGCCGATCACCACGAGCACCCCGGCGAACGCCGCGAGGGCGCACAGGACCGACAGGAGCAGGAGGATGACGCCGCGGCGCTGGCGTGAGTTCATGGGCCGTACTACCTCGCCGTTCTTCGTTCGTTCGGGCCGGTGGTCAGGGTCTGGAACGGGACTGCGCGGCCGCGGGCGGCGGTGCGGTCAGCGGTGCGGAGCAGAAGCCGCAGCGGTCGCCGATGAGCTCGAAGCCGCACCAGCGGCATTCCTCGCGGCGGACCGAGGCGACGAGTTGGTAGAGCACGGACACGTCCGGGATGGCGGCGGCGAACTCGACGAGCTTCGGCGTGGCCCACCAGGCGGGCGAGTCGGCCGGCAGCGGGTTCTCCATGACCCCCTGCACCTGCCAGGCGGGGGCCAGTTCGGCCGCCACCCAGTCGGAGGCGAGCTGCCCGCGGGCGAAGGTGAGGTGGGTGGCGAAGCCGGGACCCGCGGGCAGTCCGCCGGCCGATCCGCCGCCGCTGTGGGCGCCCGAGGACCCGGCGGAGGCGCCCAGCTTGACCAGGTGCGGGGTGGGGTGGGCGAGTACGGCGAACTGCGCGCTCGGCGACCAGGACCGGGCGTGCGCCTTGAGCCCGACCGGCACCCGGTCGAGCTTGGCGACGCTGCCCAGCAGGGCGCCCGCGTAGATGTAGTGGGGCAGCAGCCGGGCGGCGGAGGCGAGCACTCCGGGGCTGAAGTCGCAGACGCTGAGCTGGCGCAGCTGACGCACCAGCAGGGCCGTCCCCAGCGGAGGCAGGTCGATGTCGAGGAGCGCGATCCGGTCGGTTTCCAGGATGGCCCGAACGGTGTGCAACCGACGCCTGGTGGCGGGCGGGAGCCAGGGCGGTACGACGACGACGAGGTGGCCGTGCCGCTCCAGCAGGGCGGTGGTCTCGGCGAGCGCGCCGTCCAGGTCGATCCGGCCGGGCGGGCGCAGCAGGGCGGCGGAGGGGGTGTGCCGGTCGGGGGCCGGCAGCACCAGATCGGCAGTGGTGACAGCAATGGCGGTCGGCACGCGAATCCCCCCGTTCACCCTGTACGCCACGGTCGTTCGCACGCCCGCCACGTAGTCCCCAAGTACGCGCACGCACTGCGCGACCGCAAACGATCCGTGCAGCTCCCCCTTGCCTCAGCACCATATCCGCGTCCCCCCTGACAGGGCAGGGGCTTGTGGATTCCCGTGCCACGACCACAGGTCACAGGTGGCCAAAAACCCGGACAACAGGGATCGGCACACGACCGGAATACCGCGCATTTCAAGCCACTTTGCAAAGACCCTTGACACGGAGATTGGTCTGGACCAACTTGGCTGCCGGGTACCCCACTTACCCCTGCCACGCCCTTCACAGCCCCTTCTCCCCCCCACCGGAGCCTTCGTGAACCGCATACGCTCCCTCGCCCTGCTGGGCGCCGCCACCCTCACCGCCGGCGGCCTGACCGCCCTCGCCGCCGGTACCGCGCAAGCCGCCGACGTCAACGTCGCCCGCAACGGAGGCTTCGAGTCCGGTCTCGCCGCCTGGTCCTGCACCGGCGGCAGCGGGGCCGCCGTCTCCTCACCGGTCTTCGCGGGCTCCGGCGCCCTCAAGGCCACCCCGGCGGGCCAGGACAACGCGCAGTGCAGCCAGACCGTCACGGTCAAGCCGAATTCCACGTACACGCTGAGCACCCAGGTGCAGGGCTCGTACGTCTACCTGGGCGCGACCGGCACCGGCACCCAGGACGTGTCCACCTGGACCCCCGGCTCGGGCGGCGGCTGGCAGAAGCTGTCGACCACCTTCTCCACCGGCCCGGACACCACGCAGGTCACCGTCTGGACGCACGGCTGGTACGGCCAGCCGGCCTACATCGTGGACGAGTTCAGCGTCTTCGGCCCGGACGGCGGCGGCACGGACCCGGGCCCGAGCGTTCCGGGCGCGCCCGCCGGGGCCGCCGTTTCCGGCCAGAGCGCGAACGCCCTCACCCTTTCGTGGAACCCGGTCAGCGGGGCCGCCGGCTATTACGTCTATCAGGACGGCGTCCGCGTCAAGACCGTGTCCCAGGCCTCCGCGCAGATCACCGGCCTCGCCGCGGCCACCTCGTACTCCTTCCAGGTGAGCGCGTACAACGCGGCGGGCGAGGGCCCGCGGTCGGCGCCGGTGACCGGCACCACCACCGGCGGCGGCAACCCGGACCCGAACCCGGCCGTCCCCAGGCACGCCCTGACCGGCTACTGGCAGAACTTCAACAACGGCGCGACCGTGCAGAAGATCTCGGACGTCCCGGCACAGTACGACATCATCGCGGTCTCCTTCGCCGATGCCACGGCCACGCCCGGCGCCATCGCCTTCAACCTGGACTCGGCCGGACTCGGCGGCTACACGGTCGCCCAGTTCAAGGCGGACATCGCCGCGAAGAAGGCGGCCGGCAAGTCCGTCATCCTGTCGGTCGGCGGCGAGAAGGGCACCATCTCGGTCAACGACTCGACGTCCGCGAACAACCTGGCGAACTCCGCGTACGCGCTGATGCGGGAGTACGGCTTCAGCGGCATCGACATCGACCTGGAGAACGGCCTCAACCCGACCTACATGACGCAGGCGCTGCGCTCCCTGTCGGCGAAGGCGGGCCCCTCGCTCGTCATCACCATGGCCCCGCAGACGATCGACATGCAGTCCACCCAGGGCGGCTACTTCAAGACGGCGCTCAACATCAAGGACATCCTGACCGTCGTCAACATGCAGTACTACAACAGCGGCTCGATGAACGGATGCGACGGCAAGGTCTACTCCCAGGGCTCGGTGGACTTCCTGACGGCCCTGGCCTGCATCCAGCTGGAGGGCGGGCTCGACCCCTCCCAGGTGGGCATCGGCGTCCCGGCCTCCCCGAGCGGCGCGGGCAGCGGCTACGTCTCGCCGACCGTCGTGAACAACGCCCTGGACTGCCTGGCCCGGGGCACGAACTGCGGGTCCTTCAAGCCGTCGAAGACCTACCCCGCACTGCGCGGCGCGATGACCTGGTCGACCAACTGGGACGCCAAGGCGGGTAGTGCCTGGTCCAACGCGGTGGGTCCGAAGGTCCACAGCCTCCCGTAGGCGGTAGGGGTGTGAGGTGGCAGTGCGCCGGGTCATTTTGGCTGGTTTCCGATTCTTGACCCGGACATGCCACAAGAGCACGCTGTGCGCGTCCGCACGGCTACCCCACACTCCCACCCAGGAGAACGCATGCGGCTCCACAACCGCCGAAGGGCCGCCGTCACGGCGGCCCTGCTGGCGCTCGCGCTCGGCGCACCCGCCTACGGCCTGAGCGCTACGGCATCCACACCGCCCGTCCCGTCCACCTCGACCCAGGACGAGGCCATCGTCCAGTACGAGATCCAGGGCCCGTCCACGGCCGACGAGCGCACCGCCCTGCTCCGCACGGGCGTCTCCATCGACGAGGTGGACGCCCGCTCGGTCGTGGTCAGCGCCGACACCATGCAGGCCAAGGCCCTGCGCAAGCTCGGCTACACCCTGACCGCACTGCCCGGCCCGCCGGACCGCACCGAGCGGGGCGTCGCGGCCAGCCCGATGGACTTCCCCTCCGCGGACTCGAAATACCACAACTACGCCGAGGCGACCGCGGAGATCGACCAGCGCATCGCCCAGTACCCCGGGATCATGAGCAAGCAGGTGATCGGGAAGTCGTACCAGGGCCGGGACCTGATCGCGATCAAGATCAGCGACAACGTCGCCACCGACGAGGCCGAGCCCGAGGTGCTCTTCACCCACCACCAGCACGCCCGTGAGCACCTGACGGTCGAGATGGCGCTGTACCTGCTCAAGGAGTTCGGCTCCAAGTACGGCACCGACGCCCGGGTCACCAACGCCGTCAACGGCCGCGAGATCTGGATCGTCCCCGACCTGAACCCGGACGGCGGCGAGTACGACATCGCGACCGGCTCCTACCGCTCCTGGCGCAAGAACCGGCAGCCGAACTCCGGCTCCTCGTACGTAGGCACGGACCTGAACCGCAACTGGAACTACAAGTGGGGCTGCTGCGGCGGCTCCAGCAGCAGCAAGAGCTCCGAGACCTACCGCGGCGCGGCCGGCGAGTCGGCGCCCGAGGTGAAGGTCGTCGCGGACTTCGTGCGCAGCCGCGTGGTCGGCGGCAAGCAGCAGATCAAGGCCGCCATCGACTTCCACACGTACAGCCAGCTCGTCCTGTGGCCGTTCGGGTGGACGTACAACGACACCGCGCCCGGCCTGACGGCCGACGACCTCGCCGTGTACAAGAAGATCGGCACCAGCATGGCGGCCAGCAACGGCTACACGCCGGAGCAGTCGAGCGACCTGTACATCACCGACGGGACGATCGACGACTGGCTGTGGGGCAACCAGAAGATCTTCTCCTACACCTTCGAGATGTACCCGTCCGAATCGGGCGGCGGGGGCGGCTTCTACCCGCCCGACGAGGTGATCGACCGCGAGACGGCGCGCAACAAGGACGCCGTGCTCCAGCTGCTGGAGAACGCGGACTGCATGTACCGCTCCATCGGCAAGGAAGCCCAGTACTGCGTCTAGGCCGCCCGGCCCGCCGGGGCGCCCCACCGCCAGGGGGGCGCCCCGGCGGCGCGTCAGCCGAGGACGGCGAGCGCGTCGATCTCGACCAGCAGCCCGGCGGGCAGGCCCACGTACACCGTGGTCCGGGCGGCCGGGGCCTCCTTCAGCCCCTGCTCCTCGAAGTAGGCGTTGTAGAGCTCGTTCATCTCGGCGAAGTGGTCCGTGTCCGTCAGGTAGACGCGGATCATCATCACGTCGTCCCAGCCCGCACCGCCGGCCTCCAGCACGGAGCGGACGTTCTCCAGCGTCTGGAGCGTCTGCGCGCGCAGGGTCGGCCCGGCGGGCGTGGGCGGCTGCCCGTCCACGTGCGGGAGGAAGCCGACCTGGCCGGCGACCTGGAGGATGTTCCCCTTGCGCACGCCGTGCGAGAACCTCGCGGGCGGGGTGGTGTGGGTGCCGGGCGTGATGGCGGTCTTGTCGGTCACGACGTCTCCTCCTGTGCGGATCCCGGTACGGGGTCCTGTACGGGGTCCTGTACGGATCCCGGTACGGGGTCCTGTACGGAGCCGGAGCCTGAGTACTCGCGGCTGATGGTGTCGGCGGTGCGGCGCACCAGGGGCAGCAGTTCCAGCAGCGCCTCGGCGCCCACGACCACGGTGGGGGCGGAGACCGACATGGCGGCGACGACCCGCCCGTCCGGCCCGCGCACGGGCGCGCCGACGCAGTTGACGGACTCCTCGTGCCCGCCGAAGTCCGTGGCCCAGCCCTGTTCCCGTACGAGGTCCAGTTCGCGCAGGAACGCCTGCGCGTCGGGCGTGGAGCGGGCGGTGTAGGCGGGGTACTCCAGCCGGCCGGCCAGGGCCCGCCGCTCGGCCTCCGGGAGGTCGGCGAGGAGCAGCTTCGCGACGGCGGCCACCGTCAGCGGGACGGGCCTGCCGATGCGGGAGTACATGCGGACCGGGTAGCGGCTGTCGACCTTGTCCACGTACACCACCTCGTCGTCCTGGTGGAGCGCGAGGTGCACCGTGTGGCCGGTGAGCCGGTTCAGCTCGACGAGGTGCGGATGGGCGACCTCGCGGATGTCGAGGTGCTCGATGGCCTCGGCGGCGAGCGCGAACAGCCGGGCGCCGAGGCGGTAGCGGCCGTCCTGCTGCCGGTACACGAAGCCGTGTTCGTGCAGGGTCCGCAGCAGCCGCAGGGCCGTGCTCTTGTGCACGCCGAGGGACTCGGCCACCTCGCCGAGCCCGGCCGGCCCGCGGGCCAGCCCGGGCAGGATCCGCAGCGCCCGCTCCACCGATTGGCTCACGCCGTGTCCTCTCGTACCGGGCCTTCGCCGCGGCTGCGCACGGCGGCGGACGGAACCGACACCGTTGACCCGTCGTCATCCCGGATGTTAGACAGCCACAGGCACCACCCGCAACGAACGTTGCACACCACGCAACGCGAGAGGATTCCGCATGGGCAGCGAAGCAGTCCGACGGCTCGCCGACGAACCGGTCGACCACCGATTCAAGGGCCTCCCCCCGGACGCCGAGCGGGCCTCCCTCACCGTCGGGCAGCTGGCGGCCGAGCGCCGCAGCCTCCACGGCGGCGGATTCACCACCCCCGTCCTCACCCTCGACGCGGACGCGCTCGCCCACAACCTCGCCGCACTGGAGACCTACGCCCGGCGCCACCACCTCGCCTTCGCCCCGCACGGCAAGACCTGCATGGCCCCGCAGCTGTTCCAGCGGCAGCTGGACCACGGAGCCTGGGGCATCACCGCCGCCGTCCCCCACCAGGCCCGTGTGTACCGCGCCTTCGGCATCCAGCGGATCTTCCTCGCCAACGAGCTCGTCGACCCGGCCGCCCTGCACTGGGTGGCCGACGAGCTCGCCGCCGACCCCGGCTTCCGCTTCGTCTGCTACGTCGACTCCGTGCGCGGAGTACAGCTGATGGACCGCGCCCTGCGCGGCCGGCCCGCCGTCGTGGACGTCGTCGTGGAGCTCGGCGCCGGGGAAGGGGCCCGCACGGGCGCCCGCAGCGACGAGGACTGCCGCGCCGTCGCGGACGCCGTCGCACAGAGCGACACCCTGCGCCTCGTCGGCATCGCCGGCTACGAGGCCGAGGTGCCCGGCGCCGACCCGGACAGCGTGCACGCCTACCTGCGCCGGCTCACCGGCCTGGCCGCCGAGTTCGACAAGGCCGGCCGGTTCTCCTCCGACGTCGAGGAGATCGTCGTCAGCGCCGGCGGCTCCGCCTGGTTCGACGCCGTCGCCGACGTCTTCGCGCAGATCCCCGAACTCTCCCGGCCCGTCCTGAAGCTGCTGCGCTCCGGCGCGTACGTCTCCCACGACCACGGCTGGTACACCCGCCTCACCCCCTTCAACCGCGTTCCGGAGGAAGGCGGCCTGCGCCCCGCGTTCCGGCTGTGGACCCAGGTGGTCTCCCGCCCCTCCCCCACCCAGGCCTTCGTCAACGCCGGCAAGCGCGACATCGCCTACGACCTCGGACTGCCCGAGGCGGAGCTGGTGCGCGACGCGTTCGACGGGACGGAGCGCCCCGCCACCGGCGTCCGCGTGGTCAAACTGTCCGACCAGCACGCCTGGCTGGAGACCGACTCGGCGGACGACGTCCAGGTCGGCGACTGGGTGGCCCTCGGCATGTCCCACCCCTGCACCATCTTCGAGAAGTGGCCGCTGATCCCGGTCGTGGAGGCGGACGGGACGGTCACCGACTACGTCCGGACCTTCTTCTAGGCATGGACCTCGTCATCCGGGGCGCCCGCGTCGTCGACGGCACGGGCAGGCCCCCGTACACCGCCGACGTGGGCGTCCACGAGGGCCGGATCGCCGCCATCGGGAGGCTCCCGGGCGGCCGCCGGACCCTCGACGCCCACGGCCTGGCCCTCGCCCCCGGGTTCGTCGACATGCACGCCCACAGCGACCTCGCCCTGCTCCGCGACCCCGACCACAGCGCGAAGGCCGCCCAGGGCGTGACCCTGGAGGTGCTCGGCCAGGACGGCCTCTCCTACGCACCCGCCGACGAACGCACCCTGGGCGAGGTCCGGGCCGCGATCGCCGGGTGGAACGGCCCGGGCGACGACATCGACTTCGACTGGCGGGACGTCGGCGGCTACCTGGACCGCCTGGACCGGGGCGTCGCGGTCAACGCCGCCTACCTCGTCCCCCAGGGGACGGTCCGCGCGTACGCCCTCGGCTGGGACGACCGCCCGGCGACCCCCGCCGAGCTCGACCGGATGCGCACACTCGTCGCCGAAGGGCTCGCGCAGGGCGCCGTGGGGATGTCCTCCGGACTGACCTACACCCCCGGCATGTACGCCTCCGGCGCCGAACTCACCGAGCTGTGCCGGGTGCTGGCCCCGTACGGCGGCTACTACTGCCCCCACCACCGCTCGTACGGGCGCGGCGCGCTCGCCGCCTACGCCGAGATGGTCGAGATGACCCGCGAGGCCGGCTGCGCGCTCCACCTCGCCCACGCCACCATGAACTTCGACGAGAACGAGGGCCGGGCCCACGAGCTCCTCGGCCTCCTCGACGCGGCGCTGGCCGACGGCGCCGACATCACCCTCGACAGCTACCCGTACACCCCCGGCTGCACCACCCTCGTCGCCCTGCTCCCCAGCTGGGCCAACGCGGGCGGGCCCGAGGCCGTCCTCGCCCGGCTGCGCGACGACGCCGAGGCCGAGCGGATCCGGTACGCGCTGGAGGTGGAGGGCTCGGACGGCTGCCACGGGGTGCCGCTGGACTGGTCGACCATCGAGATCTCGGGCGTCGGCGACCCGGCGTTCGGGGCGTACGTCGGCACGCGCCCCGGCGGCTGGGACACGGCCCGGCGGCTGCTGCTCGGGGACCGGCTGCGGCCGACGGTCCTCCAGCACGTCGGCCACGAGGACAACGTCCGCGCGATCATGCGCCACCGGGCCCACACCGGCGGCTCCGACGGCATCCTGCAAGGCGCGAAGCCGCACCCGCGGGCCTACGGCACCTTCCCCCACTACCTCGGACACTACGTCCGCGAGCTCGGTGTGCTGTCGCTGGAGGAGTGCGTGGCCCACCTCTCCGGCCGTCCGGCGGCGCGGCTGCGGCTGCCCGACCGGGGCCTGGTGCGGGCCGGGTACCGGGCCGATCTCGTCCTGTTCGACCCGGGGACGGTCGCGGCCGGGTCCACGTACGAGGATCCGCGCGTCCTGCCGACCGGCATCCCGTACGTGCTGATCGACGGACGGTTCGTGATGCGGGACGGGCGCAGGACGGACGTCCTGGCGGGGCGCTCGGTACGGCGCACTCCACGCTCCGGCCGCTGAGGACGCACTCGGCCCGTTGGGCGATCACTTCTGACACCTACGATGGGCGACATGCTCGTTTTCGCCCCCGCTGCCGTGTTGTTCGTCGCCTTCTGCGTCAGCGTCCGGGAGGACCGCCGACGCTTCCGGAACGCCGTCCTGCTGGGGCTCACCTTCATCAGCCTGTCCCTGGCCCTGCTCTACCAGCTCAAGCACCTGCCGGACATGCTCGCCACCCTCGTCCTGCTCACGGTGTTCCTGGTGCCCGCCCTCGGGGTGGTGGCACTGGGCTGCTTCCTCGTCGCCAACGGCGTGACGATGGTCCGCAAGGAGGGCCGCAGCCTCGGCAACCTGCTGTCCCTGCTGGCCGGACTGGCGATCTTCGCGCTGCTCGCGCTGACGGCCGTCGCGATGGGGAGCGGCTCGACCAAGGTGGCCGGGATGACCGCCATGATCATCATGATCGCGGTCTACGTCTCGTTCCTCTTCCTGTGCTTCCTCGCCTACGCCTACCTCTACGGCCGGATCAAGGTCCGCGGCGACGTGGACTACGTCGTGATGCTGGGCTCCGGCCTGACCGGCGGCGACCGGGTGCCGCCCCTGCTGGCCTCCCGCCTGCGCAAGGGCATGGCGATCTACGCGGCCCAGCGCGACCGGGGCGGTGCGGTGCCGGTCCTGCTGCCCTCGGGCGGCAAGGGCTCCGACGAGAAGGTCGCCGAGGCGCGGGCGATGGCCGACTGGCTGATCGCGGCGGGCGTCCCGGCGGAGCACATCGTGCTGGAGGACCGGTCCCGGACGACGGAGGAGAACCTCTCCCTCAGCAGGACGATCATGACCGAGGCCAGGCCCGGCTACCGCTGCGTGGTGGTCACCAACAACTTCCACGCCTTCCGGGCCGCGATGATGGCCCGCAAGGCCGGGGTCAACGGGCAGGTGCTGGGCTCGCCGACGGCCGCGTACTTCTGGCCGAGCGCCACCATCCGCGAGTTCGCCGCCGTGTTCATGGAGCACCGGGCGGTCAACCTCGCCATCTGCGGCGCGCTGTTCGCCTGCGGGGTGCTGCTGACGGTGGTGGCCGGGTAGTCGGGGGCTGGGTGGCCGGTGGCCGGATGGGGCGCGCGGTGTGCCGCGGCGCCCCCCTTGGCACCACGGCACACCTGACCGGTCCGCCCCGCTACGGCCACCGGGCTACGGCCTCCCGCTACGGCCTCCCCGCTACAGCCGCTGCCACAGCGCCGGGACGTTCGGCGGCTCCCAGCCCGTCTGGGCCTGGTGGCCCTGGAGGCAGCGGTAGCCCGCCCCGCCGTACGTGACGTTCGCGCCGGCCGCGTAGACGGCGCCGGCCTTCCAGGTGCCGCCCGGCTCGGGGTCCCCGGGGCCGGGGCCCGGGTCGCCGCCGGTGACCTTGAGGGTCAGCCCGTACGTGGACAGGATCGGGTTCAGCGGCTGGAAGAACGTGGTCCCGCCGCCGGAGCAGTCACCGGAGCCGCCCGAGGTGACGCCCTGGGCCTGGCTGCCGGAGATGTAGGAGCCGCCCGAGTCGCCGGGCTCGGCGCAGACCGTCGTACGGGTCACCCCGGAGATGGTGCCCTCCGGGTACGTGACGCTGGTGTCGTGCTGCTGGACGGTCCCGCAGTGCCAGCCGGTGGTCGACCCGGACCGGCAGACGGAGGCCCCGACGGGCTGTAGAACGGAGCCGGTGACCTGGACGTTCGCCCCGCCGCTGCCCTTGACGTAGGGGGTCGAGGTCCAGCCGGCGTTCACGGCCACCCAGGCCATGTCGTTGCCGGGGAAGACCGACGCCTGGAAGGAACCCTGGGCGACCTGGTTGAACCCGCTGGTCGTGGTCCCGGCACGGCCGCAGTGGCCGGCCGTCGCGAAGCCCTGCGTGGTCCCCCTGGTGACCGGGAAGCCGACGGAGCAGCGCCCGCTGCCGTTCATGTAGTACGCGTCGCCGCCCCGCAGGTCGTAGAGCGCCCGCGGCGCCTTCCCCGCCTTCACCACGGTGACCAGCCCGGCGTCGACCCCGGTGGCCGCGAGCAGCCGGGCCGCCGCCCCGGGCTCCGCCTCCTCCACCACCACGGCGTTCGCGCGCGGGTCGACGTACCGCACCGGCGTCGCGGCGGTGGCGGCCCGGTCGAGCGCGGCCCGGGCGGAGTCGAGACCCGCCAGGGCGTGCGGAACCACCTTCGGGACCGCCCCGGAACCGCGTATGGCCCCGGCGTCGGCGGACCGCGTCGTGGCCACCGTCAGGACGCCGGCGTCGGGCCCGTCCACCCAGGCCCCGGCGAAGGCTTCACCGAGCCGCGCCCGCAGCCGGGCGGCAGTGGCCCCGGCCTCGGCCTCGTGGGCGAGCCGCGCCTTGGCCTGCGTGGGGGTCAGGCCGAGGTCGCGCTGCATCGCGGCGAGCAGCTGGGGCGGGGCGTCGGCGGTGCGCAGGGTGGCCGCGGCGGTCTGCGGCCCCTCGGCGGGGGCGCCGCCGGCGCCGGTCGTCCCGGCGAACAGCAGCCCGGCGGCGGCCAGGGCGGTACACGCCGCGCGGGCGTGTCGCTTGAGCATGGGGGATCTCCTCGGTCTCCGGAGCGGGGGGCTGGTGGAAACCGTAGAAACCCGAACAACCGCGCGGCAGCTGCCGGTTGCCCCCTCCCTCGGTGCTATGCCCGGCCGGAGCCCGGCTCGGTTCCGCGGCCGAGGTGCGTTCATGGCGATGTCGCCGCAGGATGGGGGCCAGGGGGACTGGAGGAGGTACGCGATGGACACTGAATCGGACCAGCAGCCCAAGGGGCCGGCCCACCTCTACACGGGGTCGGAGCGGCCGTTCGACCCCGAGGACCTCGTCATGGCACGCGGCCAGGAGCCGACTCCGGAGCGGCTCGAGAAGGCGCGCAAGCTGATCGAGAAGGAGGGCCCGGCGGCGCTCGAACGCTACCTTCCGTAACGGACGTTTCCCGTAGCTCACGCTCCCTTCCCCGGGGCGACCTTTCCGGGGCTCCGTCCCGGTCACACCGCGCCGCACCGCCAAGGTTCCGCCGCGGCCCGGGACGGGTACGGCGCGGTCGGCCGCGGTCCGGGACGGTGTGGCGCGGTCCGTTGCGGTCCGGGCCGGTGTAGCGCGGTCCGTCGCGGATCCAGGCTCGCGGATCCAGGCTGCGGCTCTACGGCCCGGAACCCCGCCCCGGAACCCGTTCCGAAACCCCCGCCCCGTACGCCGGCGTGGTCCAGACCCGCCGGTGTACGGGGCGGGGGCTGCGCTCGTCCGGGGCGGGGCCGCGCTCGCCCAGGGCGGGGCCGCGCTCGCCCAAGGCGGAGCCGCGCTCGCCCAAGGCGGGGGCCGACCGCGCCCGGGGCGCGGGAGCGGTATCACCCCCGGCGGACCGCGACGGTGGCCCCGGGCGCGGCAGCGGCCGCAACCCCGGTTGCGAGCCGGGGCCCGGCCCCGCCCCCGGCGGCGGTTACGACCCCGGGCCCGGCGGTCGCAGCCCCGGCTCGGGCCCCGGCTCCGGCCCCCGCCCGGGCCAGCGCGTCACCGTGCGCGGCCCTGGCGTGGGCCAGCACGGCCTCCGCCCGCGCGGCGGAAGCGGCCCCCGGGTGCCAGCCCAGCAGGTGCCGCCACACCAGCGGCGCCCCGGCCAGCGGCACCGTCACCACCCCGGGCGTCGCCGGGAACGTCGCCCGGCACAGCCCCACGGCCCGCCCCACCTGCACCAGGTGCACGCACGAAGCGGTGTCCGTCTCGTACACGCACGCCGGCGTGAACCCCGCCCGCACGCACGCCGCCGCGAAGCAGTCCCCGAAGCACCCGTCCCCCGGCACGTCCGTCCACGCCTCCGCCGCCAGCTCGGCCAGCTCCACCTCCCCGCGCAGCGCCAGCGGATGCGACTCGGCCAGCATCACGTGCACCGGATCCCGCGCCACCTCGGCCCACGCCGGCGGCTGCCCCCGCGGCGCCGGCAACGGCTCCGGCGGCGCGCTCTCCCCGCACACCCCGACCAGCGCGAAGTCCAGCCGCCCGGCCGCCACGCCCCCGGCGATCTCCCGCTCCGACCACGCCGTGTACGTGGTCACCGGCACCCCCGGCTCCGCCCTGGCCAGCCGGTCCACGAGCCCGCCCAGCAGCGGCCCGTGCGTGCCGCCGAGCCGGTAGCCGGGTGCGCCCTGCCGCGCGAACCGCACCGCCTCCTCCTGTAATCCGCACACCGCGGGCAGCACCACCCGGGCCCGCTCCAGCACCAGCTCCCCGAGCGCGGTGGCCCGTACGCCCTCCCGCCCGCGCACGAACAGATCCCCGCCCAGCGCCCGCTCGATCCGCTTCAGCTGGGTGCTCAGCGCGGGCTGCGCCAGCCCGAGCACGGTCGCGACACGCGTCAGGCTCCCCGCGTCGGCGACGGCCCTGACGATCTTGAGGTGTCTCAGCTCCAGATCCATGCCCCGAGCTTGGTTCAGACCAGCGGACGTGCGCTACGGGTCGGCCGCATCCAGAATCGATGGAGGCTCGTTAGCCGGACGGGGGCCGGAACCCGGAGGAAGCCGCCATGCAGACCGTCACCATCGACTGGGACCACCCCACCGACCCGAGACCGGGCCACGCCCTGGACCACGTACGCGACTACGTGTCCTCCGGCGGACTCGACGGCCACCTCTGGCACGGCGTCCCCACCCTCCTCCTGACCACGGTCGACCGCGCCTCCGGCCGGACCGTCCGCACCCCGCTGATCTACGCACGGGACGCCGGCCGCATCCTCGTCGTGGCCGCCGCCTCGGGCGCACCCGCACACCCGGCCTGGTACGAGAACCTCCGCGCCCACCCGGAGGTCCGCCTCCAGACCGGGGCCTTCACCTTCCAGGCGACGGCGCGTACCGCGAGCCCGCAGGAGCGGGAGATGTACTGGGAGGCGATGACGGCCCTGTGGCCGCTGTACGACGACTACCAGGCGGCCGCGGCACCCCGGGTGATCCCGGTGGTGATCCTGGAGCGGACGGGCCACGCGGGCGCGTGACCGGGGGGGCGGCGGGGACGCGGAACCCCCCCCCCCCCCCCCCCCCCCCCCCCCCCCCCCCCCCCCCCACCCCCCCCCCCCACAACCACCCCCCCCCC
>NZ_JBVHTP010000011.1:351860-373907 GCF_055565795.1 Streptomyces sp. NPDC028314 | reverse complement strand
CGAGATAGGCGCTGCCCAGGTGCCGGCCCCACTCCTCGGTGGAGAACACCTCGATCCGCCCGTCGTAGTGCGGCAGATACCGCAGCCGCACCCGCATGCCGACATGCCCGGCCATCCACGGCGCGATATACGCACGACGCCGCCAGCTGATCCCGTTCGTGGTGATCTTCCGGACCCGGCCATCGTCCTCCAACGCGAAGAACGCCAACCGCTCCTCCGCGACATCCTCGACCGGCACCGGATCCGCCTCCCACGCCGCCAATGGCGTCAGGTTCGCGTCCAGACCGGCAGGGTGGTGCTCGGTGTTCCACCACGCCACCCAGTCCAGCAGGATCTTCACGAAGTCCGGGTACGAGAGCAGGTCCTCCACCGGATCCGGGTGGTACGCCTCCGCGGGGCGGGGCCGATGCGTGTAGCCCGGCAGCGAGACCAGCAGCATCTCCTCCACCGCACCGTTGAGAGCCTCGATGGTGCCCTTGCGGTACGGCTTGTACGCCGGCAGATCATCCACCGGGACCGCGAAGGCACCCAGAGCACGCTCCACCGTCCGGCACAAGAACTCCTTGCCCCGGTCGACACGCACCACCCCGGGCAGACCACCGAACGGACCGTACGGATCCTGCCTGCTGATCCCCGTGCGCAGCGCCGCCAGCACCGCATCCCTCGCCGGCTGGTGCGGGGTTACCGCCACTCCCACAATCGCCTTCGTCGCGACATCGATGAACCACGTCACCCACGGACACACCGCGGAGCCTTCGAGGTCCACGCGTACCGGGATCCTCTTGTGGTCTCCCTCCCAGCAGGCGTTCCGGTGCGTCCGCGGGCGCTTGCCGTACACATCAAACCGACGCCGGGCAGCCTCACCGCCCTTCAACCCCGCCCGCTCCCCCACCGACAGATCCCGCGCCACCGCACGCTGCAACGTCGCCAACGACGGCACCTGCTGCTCGTCGCCGGCCTGCCGGGCCTGGGCCAGGAGCTCACGGTGCACCGCAGCCGCGTTACCGCCCCACAACGCCAAAAGCCCACGCACGCGAGGGGTGACAGTGAAATGCGGCCGCGGCAAAGGCCCCGTCCGGCCCTCCCTGCGGGCCGCCTCAACCCAACGGCGCACGGTGCGGACCGAAACACCGAGTCCCGACGCCACCAAACGCACATGAGCCGACGTCAGCTCGCCCCGGGCGTCCAACGCCATCAGACGGGCAACCGCGCCCTCACGCCCCGACCCGGACGGCAGTACCCCGCCCACCAGCGCATCGTCTTCCGGCAGCACAGCCACCACACACCACCACCCCGGCCCAACCCAGGCCAACAAAACGGCTCATCTCCATGACACCGCCAGAAAACGGGCCATAGACCCAAAAGACGTGAACCGGAGACAACGGCCGGTGGCCTGCGGTACAAGCACAACCGCCTCCGGGCCAGAGCTCAACGGACGCACCCCAACGGCCAGATGACCGTGATCCACCACACCGACAGAACGGGACCCGCACACCGCCATCATGCGCGATACTGGCTGCAGCTCCGGCATGCCCACAGCAGGCCCCAGAACGCCGGGTAGCAGAAAAAGGTGGTGCGGCAGAGGTCAGATGAATCGGCTCAAGGGATTTATAAGCATTCTTTTTGTTAACGACTGCATATAGCCCAACCTGCCCAAAAAGCCGAAGAACACCTCCCCCGCAAAAACCATCCACTAATTCAGCTCGACAGAACCCCGGGAATGTCTCCACCACCCAGGGGTCAGACAAGCCTGCCGTAAAACACCTCCGGCCCGCCCCTCGGCGGCGCCGGCCCTCGGCATGCCCGCACACCCCGGCACCTACACGCCGCCTCCTTCCCTCCAAGCCGGCCCCACCCGGCCTGTTTAGGCATGAGGCGGCACGGCCGCTGGATGCCAGAAAGGCATCCACGCCATGAACATGCCCTCCCTCAGCCCCGTGACCGGCCTCCTCGCCGGGCTGCCCGCAGCCCTCGCAACCCTCGGCGGCGCACCGTGGTGGGCAACAGGAGCGATCCTCGTCGTGGCCTACCTCGCCGTCCCCCTCACCGGCATGGCCCTGGACCACATCCGCCAGCGGAGAGGAAGCATCCTCGACGAAAAATTCACGGCCACCCTCGACGAAATAGCCGACCCAGAGAAAAGAATCCAGGCCATCATCAATTACCGCCAAGCGACAACATCCCCACAACCCGAACCGCCCCCAGGAGCACTCCCACCCGGCTCCACCAACGACACCCAAGACACCAGCCAGGCAGCACCCGCATAGCGAGCCCCAGGGCCCCACAGCGGCCAGCCCCCGGCCCCGCGGCGTTGGGTTTTCGGCTCCGAAGTCGGCTGGGCCGGCCGCCCAGCCGCGACGCACGGCGGTGGCGGGGACGGTGCCATCTCGGGCAGCGCCCGATTCCCCGGTGGATCCGTTGTGGCCGCATGCCCTTGATACCCACGAGCGATTGCTTCGGCATCCATACGGGGACGGCCCTGGGCACGCGGAGTGGCCGGAGGCGGCGTGCTCGTCGGGGCGGGTTCCGGTCGGGCTGGTGATGATCGTGTAGCCACGTCGCAAGGGCGAGAGGCGAAGCCTGCCGTCCCTGCGAGCTTCTGAGAGCCGCTACCCGGTGCTCTCCGTCCAAGATGACGAAGGGGTGCTGCGTCATCGGGTGCCGCGCCGAAAGCAGCGCTCGTGGCACCGCGCCGGCACCACCTCTGTGCCGCGGTATCCATCGGGCCAGCCTGGCCGGACTCGGCCCTTGCGGCGAAGCGGTGGCAGCCTTCCTCCGCGGCAGCCATCGATCCAAGCGGTAGGACTCCCACCAGCCGTCGCCTTCAGAGGCTGCTCGTGAACGCGGCTCCAGCGTCGGGAACTCCACCGGCTCGTCGCTGTACGCCTCGAACCGATAGGGGCGACGCCGGACACGGTCCTGAGCCCAGAAGCGGTCCAGGGCTCGGACATCGCTGCGTGGCGAAGGCGCCATGGCGGACGTACGGGCAAGCCGGAGTTTCGCCCGGTAGGCGGCCTGCTTGCAGCGTGCCGAGCAGTACTGGCGGGGTCTTCCCTTCGGCTTCTGCGTGAGCGGCGGTGCGGTGCAGCCCGTTCGCGCACACCGGTGAACCGGGACCTCGGAGACGCCTTCCCATACCTGTGAGGAGAACTGGGGCCCCTGGGGGCTGAACAGTTCCGCGCGCAGTTGATCGCCCCACTCCGAATCCCTCAGCTTCCCCAGAAGACGGCTGATCGCAACATCCAGTTGCCGCTCATCGAAGCCGAGCTGAGCAGCCAGCTGCTGTTTGGGAGCACCGTGCAGATAGTCCAGCAGCAGCCGCTGCTGAGACGGCGTCAGCACGCTGCGCAGGGCGCGGCCCAGGACGTCCTCACCGACCCGGCGGCCAACACGGTCGCGATCTGGGCCGTACATCGACCGCTTCACACCTCACCACCCGCACCGGCGTCAACCTCCGGCTGGGCGGACGCCGAGCCGGAGGACTGCCTCACCCCACCCGGCACACGAGCGAGCCCCTGACGCAGGGAGCCGAACAGGCCCAGCACGGTACGGCCAACCAGGTCCATGATGCCCGGCACGTCCTCCCGCCGCGCCCGATTGATCGCCTTCCCCGCCAGCTGAGCAAACACCAGCAAAGCCCCCAGACACACCGCAGCCAAGGACCCCACAACCAAGGCAACCAACCACAGGACATCGGACATCGAAACCGCTCCACCTTCCGAAAACGCCGATGGCCCCAACGCACAGGGCGTTGGGGCCATCGGCAGCAGGGCATGAAAAAAGCCCCGCTTGAGAAGCGAGGCGTCAACGCTGACACACGGGTGCCAGCGCCAACACGAGAATAGGCACTGCCGCCCAGGATTCAACCCCCACAGCCACCTCGCGACGTTTCCACAGGTCAGGGCAGGGAGAGAGAAGCCGTCTGGCTGGCAGGGCACAGCGGCATTTAGTAACACCCACCCCCATGATGGGGTCTGAGAGCGCCCCGCTGGCGGCCGGATCGACGGGACTGACGGGACCCGGTGGCGGAGACTCCTGGCCGGGGAGTTCGGCGAAGAGGACGATCGGCTCGAAAACAGCTCCCTAGGCCGCCCGTCGCCGGCGGCTTCGTCGATCGCCTTGAGCAGGCGCATCGACCGGTCCGCCTTGGCCCGCCCCGAGCCCGGCGACCCGGGCACGAGTTCGGCGGGCTACGGGCGGTGCAGGGTGCCCCGGTACAAAGTGGCCACACCAGCCGTGCCACCCATGACCGACAGGACAAAGTCCGCCTGCACCAGACCGAGGTGGCCTGCCCGCCAGGCGGCCGCGAGCAGCGCGCCGGTCACCAGCAGACCCCGGGCAGCGATCCGGTCCCGGCCCGATAGCGCCCACCACACCGCCCGTACCCGGTCCGCACACGCCCGCAAGCCCCGCCGTCCGGGCGTGGATGCCTTCGCCGTCACCGTCACCGCCTACGCCCCGCGCCCCTGACCGGTGCGCTCTGCTGCCGGTGGGCGGGGACCGCGGCTTCCGTCGGGGCCTGCTGCCCGGGGGCCGCAGCGGCGGGCGCGGTGGTGGAGCGGGAACAGGCCGCCGCCGGAGAGACACGGACCCGGGACGCTGGCGCGGCCGGCGCCGAGGGCGGTGTCGTCGGGGAATGCAGGGTCGCGTCCACACCCAGTCGTCGCCACAGATGAAGGAAGCCTCTTCCTCGCCTTCTTCCCGCTCGGCTTCACACTCCGACGAAGGTCCGGACACTCCGCAAAGTGCAGCCTGTACGGTGCCACAGGCGGGGTACTCGACAAGTCGATGGCAGAGTTCTGAGACCCGACGACAACAGCCACCCATGACCACTGGCGCCGGCGACACCCCATAGACACCGCACACCGTTGTCCAGCGACAACTCACACCGATGACACCGGACACACCGCACCAAATTGTCACCACCAGGAGCACGCCCACCCCTGACCAGCATCAATGACGACCCACCCACGATGACAACTACCGCAGCACCCCAGTGACAATCACCTGCGGTGTCGCAGTCGTTCGTCTGCGGGTGGGTCGGCCTTTGTGTGTCAGGGGCGGCGGCTGGTGCGGCGGCCGACGAGGACGGAGGCGGCGAGGAGAACGGCAGCGGGAGCGTAGGCCCAGCGGGCGGGCAGGGCGAGAGCCAGAACGAAGAAGGTGACACCTACGGCGGCGAGTGCAGCTTTGAGGAGAGCCGTGCGGGTGGTGGCCTGTCGGTCGTCGTCGGTCACCGGGGAGTGCTCCTTCGATGGCAGGGGTGGGGGTGTGGGGTGGCGGCGGTGCGGGTGTTCGGTGCCCTCGTGCTCGCCGCCCGATAGTCGGGCGGCGAGCAGGAGGGGGGCGGGTTCAGCGGCGGCCGATGACCTTGCCGAACAGAGCGAGGGAGACCGTCACGGGCTTTTGGGCCGCGGTGCCGACCGCGCCCCAGCTGCCGATGGTCTGGCCGTAGTTCGCGGTGAGAGCGGCATTGGTGGCGGCTGATTTCCCTCGGCTCATGTCTGTGCCGGTGGCCATCTCGGTGACGAGGGGGATCTGCGTGGCGAGGTTGACGGAGCCCTGGAGGACCTTGCCGGCGATCTGCCCCGCCTTTTCGGACGCCCCGACGACCTTGGCGCCCTTGGTGCCGAGATAGTTGAAGATCTTCGTGGCGTCGGACGCCCCCGCGCCGCCGGTCTCAGCGAGGAACGTCAGGCCGGCGCGCCGGACTCCAACGGTGGCCTTCGTACTGAGTTTGGCACCCGTGCCGATGGTCTTGGTGATGGCTTTCCCGGACTTGAGGCTCTTGGCGACCGCCTGCACGCCCGGCAGGGCCGCGAAGGCGTCGGCGCCCAGGCCGATGAAGGTGTCGGCGTCCCAGTCGCCCTTGATCGCGGCGTCGACGGTGTGCGCGCCCAGGGCACCCATCGCCGTGACGGCCGCGATCGGGCCGGCGATCGGGGTGAGCACGGGGATGAGGGCCAGCACGCCGGTGACGGCGGACACGATCCCCAGGATGTCCCCGAAGAGCCCCCAGAAGCCGCCGCCCTGCTCCGCGGCGGCCTTCCGGGCGGCATCGGCCTTCAGCCACTCGAACTCCGCCCCGCGGGTCTCGATGATCCGGGTGAACTCCCGGTCCGTGAGAAGGCACTGCAGCTGAAACTCGGCCTGAATCGCCAGCGCGGTGTCGATGAGGTCGTAGAGCCGCTGGTCCTCGACGTACTCGCGGGGGTAGCCGCGGTCCTTCAGACGCCAGTAGTGCCGCCCCGAGTAGTTGCCGCCCATCGCGAGGCTGGGGACCGCGCCGAGGTCACGGGCGATGTCCGGGTGACGCCACGACATCACTCCGTCGATATTGTCCGGATCCACCTCGTAGTAGAGCCACGTGTCCCATTCTTCGCTCGTCTCGAACGGGCCCTTCTTCTTCTCTTCGGCTGCTTCCTTGGTGAGGCGCGGCAGAGCCTCGACAAAGTCCTGCGCCTGCTGCGCGATCTCCGCGTTGTCGGTCAGATACCCATCGAATTCTCTGTTCAGGCGCCAAAATGCGTCCTTGATCTGGTTCTCCTGGAAGACGAACATGCGCAGGAGCTGGTCGATTCGGTATCGATCGACATCTGTGAGGGCCTTGGGGTCCCAGCCCCAGATCTTCAGCGCGTCCTTGGCGTTGGTGGTGTACATGTTCAGCTCGGAGTGCACGGCCTGGACGATGGCGTCCGCCCCTGGGTTGAAGCCAGGGAATCGGGCGTCCGGCCCTACGAAATGCAAGACCGAACCGACGCCGGCTGTATATGCGATCTGCATCAATTTCTCCATGAAACGTCGTCCGGCCTTGGGCCGGGGCATCGAGTTCTGTGAACCGGGGGGCAGCGGTGTCCGCTGCATGCCGCCCCAGTGGGAAGGCGTCGTGCGGGCGGTGATCTCCGTCAGGTCGGGGTCCTTGAGGAGCGTCGAGGCAGCTCGTGACGGGCCCACGCTCCGAATCACCCGAGGGGGCGGCGGCCATCGCGACCGCGCCGCAGGAGGGCCCGGCGTCCGATGGATCCCCAGCAGCCATCGGGGCGGGAGCACTGCTAGCCCGGCCGGTCGGCCCCTGGCGAGGACCTCAGGCCGCGCTGGCGTCCTCGGAGAAGGTGATGGTGCGGCAGACCTCGGCCAGGATCTCCACGCAGGACTCCCAGTGGTCGAGGTTCTCCGTGGCGATCGCGAAATCCGCCATCGCCAGCCGGCCCGGGATGGGGACGAAAGTGTGGAGCTGGCGGACGATGGTGGGGCCACCACCGTCGGTCAGGAGGTTGACCGGCTTCTCCACCTTGCGTTCCTCCGTCAGCAGGACAGCCGGGCCGGTGGCCAGCATGACGACGCCTACCTCGGCATTGGGGTAAATGGCGCCCATCGTGCGGGCCAGCCGGTGCACCGTGTGCTCGTTGGACAACTCCGACGGCCGGGCGGTCACCGTCAAAATCGCCGAGGACAGCTTCTCCTCGGGCTTCTCCTTCGTCGGCCCGTACAACAGCGTCCCGGCGTAGACGGCCCCCGCCGCGGACAGCAGCTCATACATCGTCTGCTGCGCCAGGACCGCGTGCGCCACCTGCGCGTCAGACGGCTTCGGATCGACCATGTTCAGCCGCTCGATCAGCTTGTTCGTGTTCGCCTCCGCCGACAGCTTGAAATCGATCTCGGTGAACGCGGTCGGCACCTCGAAACCAATCGGCAGGTCGACGCTCACATCAGGCACGACAAAACCCCCTACACGGGTCACGGACACGGAAACCCCATGATCAACAAGGCCCGAAATCCTCCGCAAGAAGACAGTTAGGGACTTTCTGTGCCTAATGGCCTGAATCATGCACTCATGGACACCTTTATGTTACGAAATAGCATAGAGTGCACCATTTCGTTAGGGATGTACAACGACTCATTCACGCGTCACCCACATGAACCGCCCTACCTGCTCTGGAAGGGCGGTTTGACGTGCCGTCGGACCCTGTGAGAACGGCTACCGGTGGATCACCACGCACGGCTCTCCCCGCACGACGTTGAACTCGACGCACAGCTTCGTGCCGTGGGCGAACTTCTTCCCGCCTGCGATCTCTCGTTTTCGCGTCAGTAAGCGACCTGGGCATCTCTCACTCAACGACAGTGGATAGACCCCGATCTCTCACATCCAAGACAGTGACCACACGCCCCGAAACAGCCCCCGACCAGCCGCAACACACCAGAGCCCACTGTCTCTCACACCACTGTCACCAAACCGAGAGATCGCAGATCGCGAAGGGTGAGCAGGCACGCCCATCGCAGCCAGCAGTCCTCATGATGGGCGCCTGACGGCAGCAACTTGGTCATCTCACGACAGCCATGATCACTATCGCCGGGCAGCTTGAGCAGGGACGGCCCACCCGTCCTCGCTGACGCCCATCCGGTGCCACCGCAGCACCCGTTCACAGTGGATCTCGTACCAGGTGTTCAACACCGAGCGGCAGGACTGGCGTCGGGGCGTGGAGGCCGCGTTCCGGTACCGGGAGCGCGAGGGGGACCTTCAGGTTCCGTACGAGCACGCCGAGGGCCCGTACCCGCTGGGGCGGTGGCTCTCCGACCAGCGCCGCGCCTTCCGCGCCGGGCAGATGAGCGGGGAGCGGGCGGCCGAGCTGGAAGGGCTGGGGATCGTGTGGGACACCGCCGACGCCGCCTTCGAGACCAGCCTCGCCGCCGCGCGGGCCTGGTACCGCCTCCACGGCACCCTGGCGGCCCCGCGCGGCGCGGCGATCCTCGACGTCCAGATCGGGCAGTGGCTGACCAACGTCCGTCGGCCCGGCGGACTCGGGAAGGACCCCGTACGGGCGGAGCGGCGGGCGGCGGCGCTGGCCGCGATCGACGAGGACTGGAACCCGGCCGAGCGCGGGTGGACGGTGGACTGGCAACGGCACTACGCCTACCTCACCCAGCTCCTGGCCGAAGGCGCCCGCCTGACCGCCGTCACCGCCGGGGTGACCCGGCACGGGGAGGACATCGGCCGGTGGCTCGCCGTCCAACGACGGGACTGGGCCCGGCTCAACACCGAGCAGCAGGCCCGGCTCACCGCGCTCGGCATCACCCCGGCACGGGCCGTACGGGCCCGCCAGGCGCCCGCCAAGACGAGCACGGCCGCAGGGGTCCGGGCGGGGCGCAGCGGCCTTCCAGACCGGCATCCAGGCCCTGGCTCAGTACGTTCAACGGGAAGGCGGCGGCCTCCCCGGCCGCCAGCACGTCGAGCACCTCGCCGGGGCGGCCCACCGCACCGGGGTATGGCTGGCCAACCAGCGCCAGCGGCGCGACCGGCTGGATGCCGCGCAGCTCGAAGCGCTCGCCGGGCTCGGGGTGGAGTGGGCGCAGTAGGAAGGAGGCTGCCGACGGGCGAGGAGGAGTGATCCGGGGGGTCTGGGCGGTGGCTCGGGAGCACCTCACACGATCGGATCGCGGCTACAGCACGGCGACCGTGAACGGTGCGTCCATCGCGGCGCCGGCGCGGTCGGTGACACGAACGCGAGGGGGGTCCGGGGCGCTCACGTACCAGGAGCGCCCCGGGACATAGGCCCGTACCACCGGCCGGGCGGGTGAATTTCGATCTTGATGTCCTGGCTGGATGCTGTCGGCAGAGAATCCTTAACGGCATCAGCACCCGCACCGCCGAACGCCTCATCGACAAAGCCCGCACCACCACCCAGCCCTAGCACCCGGCACATCAAGAATGTGGCCACCGGATACGTACTGGACAGCGCCGGGCTCGGGAGCACCGACGGCCCGCCAAGGTGCGCATCGACGTCTACACCCACGAGAAGCCGGCCAATGCGACGCCCGCCACCGCGTGGGACAGCGACATCTTCCTCCCTTCGCCGTAGCGTCGGAAGAACCGCACCCTGACGCTGGCGGGCCGGAAGATCCCCGCCAGCGTCAGGCTTTCAGAGCCGGCTGAATGTCCGGACAGAGGTCACACCCTTGGCCGAGTAGGTGACCTCCATGCTCGTGTCGCCGAAGGCCCGCACGATCGTGGCCTCGTCCTCGCCGTACTTCTGCACCTGGATGAACTTCGCCCCGTCCTGGGTCACCGTGCTGCGGGCCCTGCGGTTGTCGAACGTGTCCTCGTCGAACTCCTCCCCGAGAACAAAGTTGATCTCCGTGTTCTTCAGCGCGGTGAGGGTCTTCAACGTGTACCGGCCGCCCCACGACTCGGTGATCTCCTCGGTCGGCTTGGCCTTGACCGCCAGGTTGCGCTGGATCATGCCCACGCCGATCGCCTTGAGATAGGCGTCGTAGTTGTCATCACTGCTGGTCATCTCGAACTTGCCCGTGACACTGCCCATGCTCGTGTCGCTCCCGTCCTGATGTGCGGAATCGCCGCGCGGAAGGCGCGCGGCCGCCGTACGCGGCAACCGTCAGACGATCAAGCTAGCGATTGAGCACTGCCCCTCGCAGGCACACGCCCGTATCCAGACAGCGCTCCACCTGCGGGAGCAGCCGACGCCCGTAACACGAAGCGCCCCCACCTCCTGCGGATCGACCATCAAGGGAGGCGCAGCGGAGCCGGTGAGACATGGACGGCTCATTGCGGGAGCATGATCACAGGCGCACCGGCGCAGCCGGGGGCCGCCACCAGGTGGTGGCCCCCGGCTGCTGTTGCGTCACGCCGAAGGCACCGGCTCCGAGGCCTCCCGGTCCAGTTCGATGCAGTGGATCCCGCCGCCGGGGTGCCATTCCATCAACGGGCCGGCTGCGTCCCCCTGCTCCGTGCACCAGGCCACCGGGACCAGGCCCCCGCAGTCGTACCGGCGGCACGCGCACACCTCCGCCGAGCCGGCGTACGGCACCCCGTGCCGGACCACCCCGCCCGCCGAACCCTCCGCGGCGGCGCACGCAGGCCGGCGGGCCAGGCCAGCGTCACCCGCAGGCCGCCCGACCCCGACCGGAACCGCTCGATCACCCGCACCTCCCCCAGCACCGCCAACGGCCCCGTGCCCGGAGCGGTCAGCCGACTCATCGACGCCCCGAAATGCCCGGCAGTCAGCTCGGCCAGCGCGTCAGGGGCGCCGAGGAGGTCGTGGCGGCCGCCGCCGAGGACCCCGGCGGCCTAGCGTCGGCGTCCGTGGACCAGCCGGACAACTCGTCCTGCCCTTCGGCGTCCTCGGCCAGGACCAGGCGCGGGCCATCGAGCCGGAACCGGGACGTACCGTGCCCGGGACCGGTCACAACCAGCGTTCCCGTCGGCATGCCGACGGGAACGCCAAACTTGTCGGGAGCGAGCAGCCAGGCGACCACCGCCGCCCGATCGAACTGCGGAAGCACGTCCGAGCCTTTGGCCGGGGCGGGTAAGTCGGGTAGCGGAGCCGGGGTGCCCGTGGCCCCACAAGGTGCGTGGTAGCCGGTGGGTGGGGCGGGAAATGCGCGTTTCGCATTCGGACAAATACACAGAGTGACGATACTGGGGTTATGTCTCCATTCCCCGAAGGCAAGTTCACCATCGTCAACAACGAGACCGGTCGGGCCGTACGCGTGCGTCTGGGCCGCACCACCGACGTCAGCGACTACCAGAAAGGCACCAAGTACCTCCAGAACCACACCACGCCGCCACTGCTGGAGCTGGGCGAGGCCGACAACACCCCCGTCACTGCGTGGTGGCACAGCACCCTCCAGGACCCCGTGGCGCGCCGGCCGTTCAACCAGATCGTCAGCCACGCCGTCGGCGAGTACCAGAACATCGGCAACTACTGCGTATGGATGCACAAAAACGCGTCAAAGGAGGCCCTCGAGCGCTTCTCCACCGAGGAGGCCTTCCAGAACCGGCTCGACGGCATGCCCGCAGACGTACGCGGCCGTCTCGCCCCGCTGATCCCCGCCGAGTGGACGACCATCCAGGCCGACGCGCGGGCGGAGAAGGCACAGAGCCGGGCATTCCGAGAAGAGGAGGAGGCCTACGCGGCCGCGGACGCCGAGTTTGAGGCGTGGGAGGCCGAGGACAACCCTCCCAGCGCCGAAGACCTCGGCCGACTGCGCGCCTACCGGCGGGAAATCATCGAGGGCACCATCCCCACCCCGGAAGAGACGGAGGAGTTCAGCCGACAGCCCGAGGGAACGCGGGACAGGTGGCTGAGGACCTACATCCCCTCCCCGGAGAAGCAGGAGGCGCTTCGGATGGGGATCGAGGAGCAGATGAAGAACGCAGTCGAGCGCCTGAAGAACGACCCGCGCGCCGAACAGGTCGCCAAGCGCGCCGAGAAGCTGCTACCTGAAATCAAGGAGCGCCGGGCCGCCGCCGCCCTGGCCGCCATCCCTCAGGACGACCTGCACGAATGGCACTCCAAGTGCTCCTTCCGCAAGGTCATCGGATCCCGCGGCGTCACCGAATTCACCGGCGTCCGCCGCGGCAGCAGCCAGTACGATCGCCTCATCGCCGCGCTGGATACCTATCTGGAAGCCGCGGCCAAGGAAGGCATCGTCCCCCCGGTGATCGGCTCCGACTGCGCCACCAGCGTGTACGGCTGCGGAGCCAGCACCGGCACCCGAAACGCCTACGGGTGGACCTACGACGGCACCTACATCTACGCCGCCGACAGCCACACCATCTCCGCCGAGCGGACCTACTGGACCGACGCAGACGGATATCTGGTAGGCCGCCCCAAGGGCGGCCCCGGCCAGACCTGGTCCATCAGGCAATGGAAGCCCTAGCCCGGCTCCAGTCAATCCCCCGCCGCCCGCACCGTGCCCCCGGCCCCAACCGGCCCGGGGGCACGGTGCGGAGGCACACGGGCCGCCTCGCCGCCCCGCCCGAAGTGGGCGCAGCCCACTCAGATGTACGCCGGGGCCTCCAGCGGGGCCGCAGCTCCAGTCACCTCCGGCCAGACAGCACGGTGCCAGCGCGTTCCGCCGCTGCACGACGGCGATGCAGCGCCATGCAGCGGACACCGCCGCCGGGGTGCCACTCCATCACCGGCCCGACAGCCCGCCCGTGCTCGGCGCACCAGTCGACCGGGACCAGGCCGCCACAGTCGTGCCGATCGCACGGGCACGACTCCCCCGAGCTGGCGTACGGCATCCCGTGCCGGACCACCCCGCCCGCCCCCCGTTCGGTGGCGGCGCCCCGCAGGCCGGCCGGCCACGCCAGCGTCACCCGCAGGCCACCGGCCCCCGAACGGAACCGCTCGATCACCCGCACCTCCCCCAACACCGCCAACGGCGCCGTCCCCGGCGCGATCAGCCGACCCACCGACGCCCCGAACTCCCCCGCCGCCAGGGCAGCCAACTCGTCGGCGTCCGCATCGGTGGACCAGCCGGACAACTGGTCCTCCCCCTCCACGTCGTCGGCCAGGACCAAGTGCGGGCCGTCGAGCCGGAACCGAGACGCACGGCGCCCGGGACCGGTCACCACCAGCGAGGCCGCCGGCATGCCCACGGGCACCTCGGTCTTGTCGTGGGCGAGCAGCCACGCCACGATCGCCTGTCGGTCGAACTGCGGATGCACGTCCGTGCCGCCGGTCGGGGCGGGGAAGTCGTCGTGCTGGCGGCGCCAGTTCACCACCGCGGCCCGGCCCACCCGGGCCATCCGAGCCACCTCCGCGAGCAGCACCCTGTCCTGGCCCGGGACAACCGGGTTGAGGGCGGCGAGCGGGGAGCGGCTCCCCGCAGGGGCGGCGTACACCGCCCGCCAGTGCACCGAGGGCCGGACGACGGGGAGCAGGGCGACGTCCTCGGCGGAGTACAGCGGGACCGTGGTCACGCCGCCCTGCCGCTTGTAGTCGATCTCCACCGAGCCGACCGGCGCGACCCAACCGAGCCTGACCACCTGGTCGAAGTCGACGCGGCGGACGCCGAGCCGGCGGGCGGCCTGGTCGGGGCCGAGGGGGACGTGCCGGTCGAGGAGGGCCGACAGGTCCCGGCGGCGGCCGAGGGCGGCCACCTGGTCCGGGTGGACGTCGGGGAACTCGTGGTCCCCGCCGAGGCGGACCAGCAGGCCGGCTCGGGCGAGGTGGCCGACCGCCGCCGCGGTCACCCGCGGCCGGCACCGCAACGGCTCCCCCAGGGCCTGCGTCAGCCGGTCCGCAGCCACCCCCGCGCCGATCGGCCCCCGCAGGGCCGCGCGCGCCTGCTCCGGGTCGGCGGCCTCCACCACCGCCCGCGACCACAGGCCAGGGCCGGCGTCGGCCGGCGGGACCAGGCCCGAGCCGACCGCCCACCGCCAGGCCGCCAACGGCACCCGCAGCCGGCTCGCGGCCTGGTTCTCGTCGTAGCTCTCACGTACCGAACGCGCCATGAATCGCACTCCGATCACACGTCGACCGGCCCGACGATCGGGCCGCGCCGGAAACATGCCGAAAGATCCTGTTTGCTGTCAATAGCCCAGATTCCAGAGCGAGTTGGAAGCACACCGCATAAGCCGCCTACGCGTACGCGAGGGCAAAAATCACCCCTGCGGGGGACTGCGGACCGGTGCCGGACAGACGGCAGCGGGGGCCGCCGAGGCGGCCCCCGCCGTCCCCCGGACGGCCTACAGGTAGTCGGCCGGCTCCGCCGCGAACGTGCCGCGGTGCGGGCCGTACAGCGGGGTGTCCGTCAGCCGGAACCGCTCCACGCGGCCCCCGGGCCGCCGAACGGTGACGACGGCGCCCGGCTGCTCGGAGCTGGCGAACCGCTCCGGGTGAGCGTCGGTGGTGAGCGGGGTGTACCAGCGGGTGATGCGCTCCATGACGGTGCCTTCCTGGTCAGGGCCCCTATGGCCCCTCTCCACCCCTTGCGGAGGTCTCACGGCCAGAAGGACAGCAACAGCACGAAAACCCGCCCTAGATGATCTAGGTATGGAGAGGTATGTCCGGGTGATCGGGCAGAGTGCCACCGAGGTCTGCCTAGGGCAGAGAATCGAACATATGATTGAGTCTGGGGTTCCGCTCCATCCCCAGGAGCGCACCATGACCTCCCCCACTCCCCCTGTCGGCCGGCCGCAGCCAGTCACCTGGGCGCCGAGCCAGACCGGCCCTTGCGCCAAATGCGGCCGACCGTGCGCGCGGTACGGCGCTCCGGCCAACCCGCTGTGCGAGGCGTGCAGGGCCGCCCGGCAGGCACAGAACGGAGGGTGACCCGCATGTCCGTGCTGCCGCCGGACCTGCCCCGGCTCCAAACCTTGATCACCTACCTGCGCGGCGAGCTTGGCCGCGCGGAACAGGCCCTTGCCGCCGCCGAGGAGCGCGAGGCCGCCACCACCCGGCAGCAGCCGGCGCCCGAGCCTCCGGCGTGG
The DNA here is from genome assembly GCF_055565795.1 of Streptomyces sp. NPDC028314. Taxonomy (NCBI): domain Bacteria; kingdom Bacillati; phylum Actinomycetota; class Actinomycetes; order Kitasatosporales; family Streptomycetaceae; genus Streptomyces; species Streptomyces sp. NPDC028314. Next base: position 358,669 of record NZ_JBVHTP010000011.1, on the reverse strand, counting down.
CTAGTCGAGCGCGGGATAGGCGTCGGCCGGCTCCCGGTCCGCCTCCACACCGGGGACTGCTGGGACACCGGAAAGCGCTGCGTCCCGGCCGCCGCCGAGCAGGTGCGCCAGCTCCTGGCCGAGGGCGTGCCGGCCTGTATCCACTGCCGCCCGGACACCGCCCTCGGAGTGCTCGAATGACCGGGTACCGGCACGGTGGCGGGATGAGCCCTGGACTGCGTGTCGTCGTCTACCCGCCGGACGCCGAGGGCGGGCGCCGCGTCCGCGTAGACGGCGAGATCCTCGGCCGCGCCCTCGGCCCCGCCGACCTCCTCGAATTCCTGCGGCGGGCGGCCTGGACCCCGACACCGTCCGCCTCGACGATCTCCTGCTCATCGAGTGGCGCGGCGGAGGCCCCGCCGTCTGGAGCCCCGACACCAGCATCGATGAGGATCTGTGAAATCCAACGAACTTCACGAGAGGTGAGCGCAGCAGTGCGCGGCTGCCGGCCGGGTTCCGGGTGGCCACATAGGTGAAGACGAAGAGCGGATGCCGGTGGATCTTGGCATCGGCTCTTGAATGGACCGTTCAGACATGTTGGTGGGAACGGGTACCACTCGTTCGGGCGTGGGCCTTGGCGGCTTGGGTGATGAACTGACGGGTGCTGTCCGGGTTGAGTGCCTTGGCCTGGAGGTGTTCGTACATGACGCCGTAGTGCTCTACGTCGGATCGTCTCTCCAGGTACAGGTCACTGGTGAACCGTTCCAGATACACCGTGCCCTTCCCAGGGGCCTCCGCGAACGTGAGGATGGAGAACTGTCCCGAGATACCCGGGTGGGCTCCCACATCGTGCGGGAGCACCTGCACGGTGATGTGCGGCTGGGTACTGAGGCGGTTCAGGTGCTCAAGCTGTTCGCGCATGATGTCGGGCCCGCCGACCACACGGTGCAGTACCGATTCGTCCAGCACGGCCCATAAGCGGAAAGGACGGGCCGGGTGGTGAGCCCGGTGCTGGCGGCACAGCCGTAGCCGAAGACGCACGGCTTTCTGTTCCGGCGTGGCCAGAGGGATCGTTTCCGCGATGACCGCGGCCGCGTAGGCGGGCGTCTGCAGCAGGCCGGGCACCACCAAGGGCTCGTAGGAATGGATCGAGGAGGCGCCCGTCTCCAGGCCGATGTAGACGGCGTACGGGACCTCACCGAAGGCAACCCACCAGCCTCGGCGCCCAGACTCCCTTGCCTGCCGCACCAACGCGTCGACGACCTCGGGGTCCGTGACCCCGTAGAGGCCGCACAGGTCCCGCACATCACGGGGCCTGATGATCCGGCGGCCGTTCTCCAGGAGACTGATCTTGGGCTGGGAGATCAACAGGTGCTCGGCCACCTGGCTACTCGTCAGGCCACTGGCCAGGCGGAGCCGGCGCAGCTCCGCGCCCAGCCGACGCCTTCTCACGGTGGGATTCTCGTTCGCCGCCACGGGCGGTATACCTCCGGCTCGGGACCCTCTACCAGCCACGCGAGTGCAACGGCCGGGCCCGGGCGAACCCGTTCGCCGTGCAGAAAAGATCAACGAGCCCTGCATCCAAGCGTCACCCCGGCGGGGTCTCGGCCCGGCTCTGATCACCGGCCGCGACCGGAAAGGACGACACCGAACGCGGCCGCCAGGGCGGCACCCACTGCACCCACCGCCCCGATAGGACCAGCGAGTGAGCGGTGGATGAAACACAGATAGCCGGTCGCGCCCAAGAGCAAAACGACGACCAGGGCCAAGAGCAGCAGTACGAGTGGATCCGTTCGAGGGGCCCGCTGTGGTGGCTCCTGGGGGTCGGTAGCAGACATGAGGTTTCCTCCCTTGGCAGGCTGCCGGACCCTCCGGAGCCGACGGACCGAGCTGACAAACACCAGGGCGCCGCGACATGACGCGTTGGCGCGCTCCCGACTCCGCCCCGCATCCTCAATTCTCCAGTGCGGAATAGCTCACTCCGCGAAAACTTTTCAAGGGCTCCTCGCCCCCAGCCGACATGGGGGCGAGGTGCCTCCGCGCAGCTCCGCCCGATCCCCGGTGTGGACCTGGGCGCCGTGCCCACCCACCCGCATCCCGCCGCTGGGCCGGCGCCCGCCGCGCCCTGGTCGTGGGTCCTGGACGGCCGGACCCGCGGGCGGGCCGGCGCCGTGCACGCCGCGGGGTGGGGGGGTCGAGGAACATCGGAACGAAAACCGGCGCTAAGCCTGTCCGGCCTCGCTGAGGGCTTAGATGGGGTTCTGTGAGGGATGAACCTTCGGCAGTCGTGTTGATCGACTATCTGGAGGTCCGGGGTGCCGGTCGAGTTTTTGACGGATGAGCAGGCTGCCGCGTACGCGGCATATCGCGGGGCGCCGTCCCGTACGGAGTTGGAGCGGTTCTTCTTCCTGGACGACGCGGACCGGGAGCTGATCGAGTCCAAGAGGCGGGCGCACAACCGCCTGGGGTTCGCGGCCCAGCTCACGACCGCGCGTTATCTCGGGGTGTTCCTGGACGACCCGGCGGACGTGCCGGTGGAGGTCGTGGAGTACCTCGCCGAGCAGCTGGACATCGGCGATCCGTCGGTGCTCAGGGAGTACGGGGAGCGGGAGAACACCCGGCTGGAGCATGTGCGTGAGCTGCGGCGAGTCCTGCGGTACGGGGAGTTCGCCGAGGTGGAGGGCGAGCTGCGGGAGTGGGTGGACGCGCGGGCCTGGACGACGGGCGAGGGGCCGAAGGCGTTGTTCGACGCGGCGGCGGGGTGGCTGCGTGAGCGTCGTGTGCTGCTGCCGGGGGTGACGACGCTGACGAGGCTGGTGGCCTCGGTGCGGGAGGCGGCGAACCAGTGGCTGTGGGACACCCTGCACGGGATGCTGAGCGCCGGGCAGCGACGACCCCAACGGCATGGGCGCCTTCTCCAGCTCGGGCCGCACCGGGCGTCCCCGTCCCGGAGATCGCCAGGAAGGCGCCTGACAGGCGGTCCCGGTCAGCCAAAGTCACTTATTCGTAGGTTATTTTGACTGCCTTATATCTCAAACCGACCTATCCAGAACGAACCAAGGGGGAACATCATGAACATCACCAGGACCGCACGTAGGACGCGGGCCAAGATCGCCGCGTCCATCGCGGCCCTGGCCGCGGGCTCACTCATACTCACCGCCTGCAGCGGAAGCAGCGACAGCGCCAGCAAGCTCGACGGTACCTACTACATCAAGGACGTCAACGGCACGTCCGACCTCGGCCAGCTGGTCGTCAAGGGCAACAGTGTCTCGCATCATGAGTACAGCTGCGATGGTGTCTATGAGGAGCCGGACGTGACCAGCACCGGCGAGTTCAACAAGGATCAGTCCCAGATCATCTGGACGGTCGCCGGAGATGACACCCGCAACAGGCGGACCGGCAGCGAGTCCATCTCAACCAGCAACACCTCGATCGGCATCAGCGGTAGCGTGTACGTGCGTGACAACTCCGATGCTGGCAAGGCTCTGCTGGACGGCTTCAAGACCAAGTGCAAGAAGTAGCGTCGACGTCCCGCTCGGCCGGCCAAGCAGCACAGAACCCCGTGGGCATCGCGTCCACGGGGTTCAGCCCCGCCAGGACGTCCTCGCGGACCGCCTCCCAGCCCTTGCCGTCCGGCAGGCGGGCGCGCGGGTCGGACCAGCGGTGTGAGGGAGAGGCGAAGATGTCGCGGCGCTTGAGCGCGCGAAACAGCTGCTCCAGCACGCACACCACGTACGCGTCGCGGTCCACCGCCCCCTGCGGGAGCTCGGTGTTCGCGTACACCGCCTTGCGCCAGTGCGCCGGCACCAGCTTGTCGTCGACCTCCCGCGGCAGCAGCGGCTTCTCGCCCACCTTCCGCCGCGACAGCGCTGGCAGCCTCTTTACCCCGGCCAGGACGCGGGCCCCGCCGGTCGCAGCCCCCAGCGCCGAGGCCTCGCCCAGCAGCGACAGGAACGGCTTGACAGTGTTGTAGCGCAGCGCCAGCGCCCCACGCAGCGCGGCCTTCGCCGTGCCGTCGCCCTCCGGGACCAAGCTCACCACCACGGTGGCCGCGCTGGACAGGGCCGCCCGGGGTGCGACCTCCTCCAGCGCCCCCCACAGCGCGGCCACGTCCACATCGCAGCCGCTCTGCTCGATCAGCTCCAGCTCCTCGATGAACACCGCCGCCGCCCTGGCCACCAGCCGCGATGCCTTCTCCAACTGCGGCAGCGTGGACAGGCGCTGCTTGTCGGTGGACCGCTTCGCGGTGCTGATCAGCCTGGTGGCCATCAGAATCTCGAGCAGGTCCAGGGCGTCGTCGATCGCCTTGGCCTCCAGGTGGCGCATCACCGCGGTGAGCATCGCCGTGCGCTTGGGCTCCGGAGTCCGCTCCAGCTTCGGCGCCTTGGTGCCCAGCCCGTACCGGGCCAGCGCGGACAGCCGGTTCGGCGGGATCTGCTCCAGCTTCAGACGGCCCAGCTGGAAGGCGGCGATGTCCTCGACCCGCTGCAACGCACCCTTCATCGCGGTACCCGTGGTGGGCGTGGTCCTCGAACGGGTGGTAGCCGTACGCATCGCGGATCTCCCACGCCTGCTCGTACGCCGTCTTCAGCCGCTCGGTGTACTCCTTGACGCAGGAGACGTCCTCGATCTCCAGTTGCGAGGCCAGGTGCTCCACCACTGGCCACGGCACGGCCAAGGGGTCCTCCAGAAACAGCCCGATGTAGCAGACCGTGCACATCTGAAGGGTGAAGCCGAGCCGGTTGTGGTCACCGCGTCGCTTCGCGACCAGCTTCCGGTCCTCGTCGTCGAGGAAGAAGAACCGCTCCAGCTCAGGCCTCGTCGGCTCCTCGGCGAACTTCCCGTACGCCTCAGCCGGCTCCACTACGGCCGCCTCAGCCCAGTCCTCAGAGCCTCATGACCGCCCGACGGCGGTCCGGACTCGTCCTGTTCCGGAGCCCATTTCCCTGGGCAACGAACCACCTCCAAGCAAGGAGTGCACTCTCCCGCCGCGCCGGGTGGAGAGACGTGCTCGGTGCCAAACGCGAGTGGGGCCCGCAGCTGCATCCAGGTCAAGCCCGGTACCCCAGCGGCCAAGAGCGCACTCAACCGCGGTCCCACGGCTGCGGCAGCCATCACTCCCCCGGCGTGGTGCGACCAGGCCAACAATGTGGTCTACGCGACTCGCACCGCAGCCTGTACCTGGACGACGGTCACGTACACCACCCAGCGCGTCGTCAACGGAACCACGACGACGACCGGTCAGGCTGAGCTGATCGTCATGCAGTACAACTACACGGCCACCGACCTTGGCCGCTACGCCCACCAGATCGACACATCCATGTACTCCGGCTGGGGAGACGCACCGAAGGGCCTCGATCGACGGACAGGCGACACTGTCGGGCTCGTGCACTCGCGAGAGCGCGACCTTCCCGAAGAAGCCGCTCTCGCCGGTCAGCTCGTGGCAGCAGGGCGAGTCCTTCTGGGACACCACCGCCACGGCAGCGGGCGCCGTGGGCAGGTGCCAGACGACGTGGTACCTCACTTTCACCAATGCCCCGTACAGCGCCGCCGTCACCAGCGTCTCCATGAACGAGATCCGGTGCGACAACGCGACCGCCGGGCGCCCCGTCGTGACGGGTTCTGGAGAACGACCCGTTCCGCGTCGCCGTCAGGTAGATCAGCCAACCGCCGCCGGGGTGAGGCTGCCCCTCGCCACACCCCAGCGGTGCGCTGGTCCCTAAAGTAGCGTGCTCTCGGCGGTACCAGAGCACCGGCTTGGAGAGGGGAGTAGAACGTGACCACCTCAGCCAGGATCTTCGTGAACGAGGGCAGCTTCGGCATCCTCGACGCGGGCGAAGTTCCCATCGAAACCGCGGACTGGTCGCAGAACCTGCTCGTCCCCATGGCTCAAGGAGCCATGGTGCTGACCGGCATCAACACCGGCAACGTGACCGTCGAGGTCGCGCCGACGGACGGGCCCAAGAACGAGAACTGGGAAGAGGCGGTCAGCACCTGCCTCTGGGCACCAGCGGGCAACCTCCGCGTCGAGTCGCTCGTCCACGGTGCGCACGACGGTCTCCCCCTTCTGAGCGCTGACGGTCCCGGGTGGTACCACGTCGAGGTCAAAGCGCGCGGTCGGCATCTGGAGCGAGATGGATCCAACCTCGAATCCACCGAGTCATACCTGATCTCCGCTTGGCCGTCCCCCGGCCCCCGAGCGGCCTCCGATACCGCGGCTCACCCCCTCCAGGAGGCCGCTGCTGAAGCCGACGCATTGAGGCAGCGTCTGATCCGAGGCGGTTCCTAGCATCGGCAAGCCCTCAGGAACCGGTGTCAGCGGTAGGGCCCAGTGCTCCAGTGCTCTCCAGTCACCGGCCGTCGAGGCGGGGGCGCCCCTGTACGGGTCGTACTTGGCATGCTGTTCGGTGGAACCGCCAGGCGGTCGGTGCCGACATCGCATTCGCCCGCTGCTCTGTCTGCGGGCGGCCGGCGGCGTCGTAGTCGGTCCAGGCCTCGGTGCCGGTGAGCGGGTCCATGGTGGCGTTGAGTCGGCCGCCGTTGTCGTAGGCGAAGTTCGTGGTGCTTGTGGGGGACGGCTCCTAGCGTCGCGAGGGGCGCAACCAGGCCTGTCGCCGTTGCGCAGCACGCCTGGCAGCCGAAGCTGTCTCCAGGTCGTCGCGGGTGCGCACGGTGTGCGGGTGCTCAGGGCCCAGCATACGGACGCGGTCAGCGAGGGTCTTTCGTAGCAGTCGTACCGCCTCTTCCTGCTCGCCCATCCTGGCCAGTGCGCTGGCGAGGTTGTGGCGGCTGGTCAGGGTATCGGGGTGGTTGATGCCCAGCACACGGAT
>NZ_JBVHTP010000011.1:0-351763 GCF_055565795.1 Streptomyces sp. NPDC028314 | reverse complement strand
GATGCGGTCTTCAACGGTCTGCCGGTGCAGGCGGACCGCCTCCGCATGTTCGCCCATCCCGTCCAGAGCGAGACCGAGGCTGTCACGGCTGGCCAGGGTGTGCGGATGCGTGACTCCCAGCACACGGGCGTGGTCGTCAAGCGCCTGCTGCAGCAGCCGTGCTGCTTCCGCATGCTCGCCCAGCGTGGCCAGCGCGCTGGCGAGGTTGTGGCGGCTGAGCAAGGTGAGGTGGTGTTCGGGGCCGAGCACACGGATGCGGTCTTCAACGGTCTGCCGGTGCAGGCGGACCGCCTCCGCATGTTCGCCCATCCCGTCCAGAGCGAGACCGAGGCTGTCACGGCTGGCCAGCGTGTGCGGATGCACGGCGCCCAGTACACGGCCCCGGTCGGCGAGGTTCTGCCGCAGCAAAGACACCGCTTCTGCATGCTGCCCCGCCCCGTCCAGGGCGCAGGCGAGGTCGTGACGGCTGATGAGCGTGTCAGGGTGCGCGGGGCCCAAGACACGGTTACGGTCCTCCAGGGTCTGCCGGAGCAGACGTATCGCCTCAGCTGGCTCGCCCATTCCGAACAGGGCGTTGGCCAGGTGGTTACGGCTGGTCAATGTGTCAGGATGCTGGGGACCCAGGGTACGGCTCTCGAAGTCGAGGACGCGTTCGTGGAGCAGACGGGCTGCACTGAACGCGCCGGCGCGCTCCAGTACTTGCGCAAGCGTGTTGAGGGCGGCGCGATGGTGTGTGGCGGAGCTTGGGTCCAGGAGCTCGAGCAGCACTGACAGGTGAGGGGCGAGAAGCGCGGCAGCAGGCCAACCGGCGCGCCCCTGCTCGTCTACCTCGTGCACGGCTTCGGTCAGCCGCTCGGCAAGGGCTCGGTGCCAGGTGGCTAGATGGGATGCCTCGGCCGCTAGAGCGACGGCGTTGATCTCTCGGATCAAAGGGTGCAGCACCACCTGCGCCGGGCCGCTGATGCCCGATGCCTGCCCGGCGTTGCCGGGAGAGTAAGGAAGGTCAAGCAGGCCATATCGGTGCAGACCTGCAAACGCAGCCTCCAACGCTAGGACAGTGACGTCGTCTCCGGTGACCGCAGACAGCAGGTCCGGGGTGATGAGGGACAGCGGGATGGGAGCTTCGGCCAGCACGGCTAGTAGTCGCAACACGGGGCGGGCCAAATCGTTGCCCTCCCGGGCGAGCTGGTCCAGGGACACCTCCCAGGTGTGCCGCACCACGGTGCGGGCGACTCGCGTTTGAGAGGCGTCCGGGTGTTCGGCTCCCAGCAGGAGGGGCAGTTCATGCTCCAGGGCCTGGCGGTAGGTAGTGAAGGTGCGGTAGCGGCTGGTGGGCCCGGCCAGGTAGGTGCCGGCCGCATGCAGCGCCAGCGGGAGCCCCCCCAGCCGCACGGCCAGGGCCCGAGCTTGCTCGGCTGTGCCAGCTGCGGGAGCAGCGTCGACCAGGATCTGGCCTGCAGGCTGTGCGGGCAGCGGCTTCAAGGGCAGTAGCCGGGCACGCGGCCCCCATGTATGCGGGCTGCTATCTCGGCTGGTCATCACCAGCAGGCCTCGGCCGTGCGGGCGGATCCAACCGCGGTAGTCGGCCAACGGCTCCCCTGCCGGGCCGATCTCTTGCGGCACGTCGGCGTTGTCCAACACCAGCAGCCACCGCCGCGCCCGGCCCAACTGCCGCCACACTACATCGGGCAGACTCGCCCGCCCGGCCCGTGCGGACTCCAACTCTGCCTCGGTCAGCCCGCAGGCCAGTGCCGCCTGCACCATCTGCTGCGCCAGGTCGGCAGAATCGCGCCAGCGCACCCAAAACACTCGCCAGCCCGCCGCAGTGGCCTGCGAGGCGAACTCCGCGGCTAACGTTGTTTTGCCCATCCCGCCAGCCGCGCACAACACCGCGAACCGTCCTCGTGGCCGCCGCAGCATGCCTGCCAGCTCGGCCAGCTCGGCCTCACGTCCGCGCACGCGCTCCACATGTGGGGGGCGTAAGGAATCCTGCCGGCCCCGGGCCGGTCGGCTCACCGGTCCCAGCGGCGCTGGCGGTCTTGCTGCAACCTCCAGCTGTCGGCTCCACAACACCAGCCCGACGCTGGTCATCACCAGCACGGCGAACACCGGCCAGATTACCCACGCGTGAGACGCCCAGCCTGGCACGGTGGCACTGGCGTAATTGGTCACCGGCCCCAGCCCCGCCGCCACGACTGCAGCCGTCCCCGCCACGGCCGACCCAGCCCACGCACCCTGCCTACGCCGCATAGTTGCCACCCCCGGTCCGCCATCATCAGCATGCCCAAACCGAGACCACCTGCACGGGAGGTTGGAAGACTGGTAGTCAAGTTGGTGAGGCCCCCTCTTCGACCAGCACACCGTCCCGAAAAGGGCCGGCTATCGGGCAGCCCCTGGCACCCGGCGGTATCGAACTTGCTGGGTACGTAGCGGTGTGCCGGGCTGGGTACTTTCACACGAACGCCGACACCAGAACAGCCAAGGCCCGATTTTTCCCCCCGCAACGAGGTAAATCAGGGCCTTTCCTGCATGGTGATGCCAGTCGACCGGCTGTCAGCGCCGGATGACCGGCTTCGGCAGCAGCGTGCTCAACAGCTGGTCCGTCTCTGCCTCCATGTCCACTCCCCGCCCAGACCCTCGTTGACGGGCCAACCGCGCGGCGGCCATACGGAGCGAATCGCCGACACGGACCGCCTCCATGGCTCGCCCAGGTCAGCCGCCGCTGGTAATGGTCCGCACGGGCTACCTGTGGCTTTGTTGGTCAGGAGCGAGAGCGTTTGTCACCCAAGGGCAAGAACACCCCGTGGACAAGGCAGACGATGTAGCCGAGTTTCAGCAACGCCGGTTGCTTGAATCGGCACTGATGTTGTGCGTTCCACTGGCTGCGTGCCGCGGACGGTCATCGTATGCACGACGGGCAAGGCCCTCGCCGCCTGGACCGAAGCCTTCGGATGGAGCTGCCAGCGAGCGGCGTGGTCGCCAGGTGGCCCGGTCCGGGCGCGCGACGGGGTGGCAGGATGACGCGGTGTCCGACTCTCTGCATGAACTCTGGCTGCGTGGCGTCGCCTTCAATCCGGCGGCGCCCTCCGACGTACTGATACGCCTGATGGATCAAGCGGCCGGTGAGCTCGGGCAGCTGATGTGTAAGGACCGCGACCTGCCCGACGCAGTCATCGACGCAGCCCTGCGCCACACGGAGTGGCGGATCCGCGGCGCGCTCGCCCGCAACCAGCACGTAGACCCTTCGCGACTTGCCCCCTTGGCAACGGACCCGTCGGGACTCGTCCGCGCGCGGCTCGCCAACCCCCACCTCCGTCCCTGGCACCGCTGGGTCCGACCGCTGCCGGACGACATCCTCGTCACCCTCCTGACAGCCCCGGACGGGGGCGAGGACGGCAAGGTCACCGCGAACGAGATCATCTGGGAGCTCGAGTCGTCCCGGCAGATGCCGCTGTCCTTCTTCCGCTCCATGGCCGGCCGCGAGGACCCCGCATTCCGGATACGGGCCACTTGGCGGTGGGAATCGCTCACCCCGGCGCAGCGGGCGGGGCTGCTCGACGATCCGGACCCCGCGGTCCGTGAAGCGGCGCAGGACAGGAACTGGAAGCTGGACCCGGAACGGGTGGAGGCCGAGCTGCCGTCCATCCGTCCGAGCAGCAGGCCGTTCGTGCTCGACAGGTGCGCACTGTCGCCCGCGCTCGTCGAGCAGTGCTTCGCGGACGACACGGTGCACCCCCTGGCCCGGAACCCGCACACTCCGGCCGACGCCGTATCCCGGCTCGCCCGGCATCCCGAGGCGAAGGTCCGCGAGATGGTCGCCGCCCGGCCCGACCTGGGACCGGACCTGGTGGCCGAGCTGAGCGAGGACCCGGACGAAGGTGTGCGGATGCGCGCACGCCTCCACCCCTTCCCCCGCACCTGGGTCGAGTACGACGTGATCGACCGGGTCATCGGGCACGGTCCTGAATGCATCTGCCCCATCACCGAGCCGGGCCCCGACCCGGCCACCGTGCCGTCGCCCGACTGGTTCGCCGCCTGCGCGGTGTCCGGGGAACCGGTCCTCCGCCGGGTCGCGGCGAGCTGGTCCAGACTGCCCGCAGCACTCGTCGGGACACTCGCGCAGGACGACGACGAGGAGGTCCGGATCCGGCTGGCCTGCAACCACCCATTGGCTCCGCCGCACCTGCTCCTGGGCGTCTTCGTCACCCGCCCGGACCACCGTGCGGACCTGCTGACGCTGCCCGGCTTCCCGCGCACCGGCCTGACCCATCTCATCGGCCACCCGGATCCCGAGGTACGCGCCCTGGCCGCAGCCGATCCCACCCTGCCCGAACCCCCGGTGGACGACCCCGACGAGGCGGTGCGCCGGGCCGCCGCCGCCAACCCGCGCCTGACACCGGAGGCCCTGGAGACCCTCCTCGCCGACCCCCGCACCGCAGAAGGCGCCGCGGCCAACCCGTCCCTCCCCGTCTCCCGCATGCACGCACTCCTCGACCGCTGCCTCAACGGAGCCGCCACCCCACCGACCGCGGCGGGACGCCGAGAGGCGACGCCCGCGTAGCGAGCACAGGCAGGGCAACCTCTGCCCGCCATCGGCCGGCGCCGACACACCAGACAGGCGATTCCAAGTCTCATCAACAGTCCGGACACCAACCACAAGCGACTGCTCCTGCAACTGTCCTTTGACAATGAAGTCAGCCGCTTGGACAACGAATCCAGCCGAGTGACGAGTCGCTTCCCGTCCCTCAGAAGCGGGAGGGGGCCCTTCAAAACCCAGCGGGTCGCTCTTTCGGGTGCCAGTCCGCCTCAGACCAGTCGTACTCCACGAACTCGGCGGGAACCTGCCCACAAGGGGCGTAGACGCTGATGAACAGGGTCGTGGTCGAGTCGTTCCACTGCACGTCGACCTGGTCGCCGCCTTCCGGGTTTTCGAATCGGAAGCCCAGTTGGCGGAAGGTTGCCCCTGCACGGTCGCCTTCGTGGGTGAGTTTCCAACCCTTCTCCACCAGCTGCTGGCGCACGCGCCGCTGCGCGTCTCGGGCGGTGGCTTCGGGGACGTCGGGCACGCTCCAATCGAGACCGAAGCTGCGGACGTCGCTTCGTGCCTCGTCAATGTGGGCGATGCTCCTCAGCCCGCGGTAGTAGCAGGCGCCGGTATCGACCCTGCCCGAGTCCGCAGCGTACTTTTCGGGCAGCGTGAAGCCATCGTGCACCTCGTCGGACCGGGCCTTGAGCCGTTGCGCGACCGCGTCGGGGTCGACCGAAGGATACGGCGCGCCGTTCCACATGACGTTCCCCGCCACTACAGCAACGACTAGCAGCGCCACCACCACGAGCCCTGTGACGGCATACAGGACGGACCGCCCGGAGGCCCGGGCTCTCGATACAAGGCTCTTGAACATGCATGTGACGGTATACGTCACCATTGCGCGACGCATGAGTAGCCGTACCCAGGAGAGTTCTGGAGCACTCACTGAGTCGGGTGCCGAAGCGACGAACGCAGATGCGCTGTTGAACAGTCCGCGAGTAGTGTCCGCGCCCATGTCGATCGCGGGTTGACAGGTGCACTTCACTCGCCGCGACGCGCCCTGGCCTCGGGTGGCCACAGCGCTGATGACGGAGTTCAGCGAGATGTTCGCGCGGCTGGACGCGAACCTGGATGAGCATGGCGTGCCAGAAGGACAGCCATTCCTCATCAGCCCGGACGGCGGGTACGACGTCGCCTTGAACAGGTCCTTCTCGGTCTGGATGGCGCACGCGCCGTGGAACACGCAGGCCGCGCACCCAGCCGGCCACCACCGACTTCGCGCACTACCCGACCGGGGGCGCGAAGAGCGACCGATCTCCGGGACTCCGAGCAGCACCACGCCGACTCGCGCCGAGTACTCCGTCACGCTCCACGCAAGGCCCGGGGCGGATCGGCTACCTGTGCGGCGGGACCCGGGGATGTCGTATGGTGAGCGGGTCCCTGTGCCGAGGTGTCGGTGGTAGTGACCAGAGTTCTTGTTCCATCTGTGTCGATCTTGAGGTGACGTCCTATTAACCAGGCCATGTAGTCGTCCGTGTTCCCCGCGTGCTGTTTTGTCGCACGTGTCCGGGGGCGGACGTCGCGCTGGCCTGAGTTGCGTCACCCATCCCCGCAGTTTTCTGTCCCGGGTGCAGCTCTGCCGTCTGCCCCGGGTTCCGTGTTTTCCGGCCCCGGTGCGGCTGTCGACAGGGCTCCCCGATTCCTTTGGATCAGGAGTTCCCGTTTTGTCTTCCTCCGCGCTCGACAACGAGCCAGAGCACACCACCACCCAGACCTCGACCCGCCCCTCACCTGGCCCGTCGAAGATGGCCATGGGGGCCTGGATCGCCCTCCTGGTGCTGCTGACCGCCGAGCTGATGAACATGCTCGACCAGTCGGTCGTTCTGACCGCCCTGCCCGCGATCCAGGAGTCGACCGGTGCCGGACCGGTCGCGGTGCAGTGGCTGACCACCGCCTATTCCCTGCCCGTCGCCGTCGGGCTGATCACCGGCGGACGGCTCGGTGACATCTACGGCCGCCGCAGGATCCTGCTCATCGGCACCGTCCTGTTCACCGCCGCCTCGCTGCTGTGCGGTCTGGCCACCGGCTTGGGCGTACTGATCGGCGCCCGCCTGCTCCAGGGCGTCGGCGTGGCCGTGATGATCCCGCAGGTCCTGGCGACCATGCACGTCACCTTCGAAGGCCAAAACCGCAGCAAGGCATTCGGCCTGTACGGGGCCGTCCTGGCCATCGCCAACGTCCTGGGCCCGGTTCTGGGCGGCGTGCTCACCCAGGCCGACCTGTTCGGGCTGTCCTGGCGGCCGATCTTCCTGGTCAATGTGCCCGTCGGGCTGGCCGTACTCCTTCTCGGACGCAAATTCATCCCCGAATCGACCGTCCGCAAGGCCGACCGGCTCGACCTGGTCGGCATGCTGCTGTCCGGCCTGGCCATAGTCCTGATCCTCTTTCCGCTCACCGAGGGCCACGCCCACGGATGGCCGCTGTGGTGCTTCGCCATGCTCGCCGCCGGCCCCCTTCTCCTCGGCTTCTTCCTGCGCCACCAGCGGCGCAGGCAGGGCAACGCCCCGCTGGTGACCCTGTCCCTCTTCCAGGTCAGGCAGTTCTCTGGGGGCATGGCCGCGGACCTGCTGCACGGCCTGCTGTGTGGCCTGTTCTTCATGACCTGGACGCTGTACCTACAGCGCGGACTCGGCATGAGCCCGCTTGAGGCGGCCGTGGCCTTCGTGCTGCTCTCCGTGGGAGAACTGGGCGGCGCGACCATCGCGGCGAAGACCGCCGGACGTTTCGCCCGCCGTCTACCGCAGGCCGGAGTCCTCATCGCGACTGCTTCGATGATCGCCTACGGGCTCCAGATCGGCAGCCACCAAGCCGACCTGACCCTGCCGGCGATGACCGCTCCGGTGGTACTGATCGGCTTCGGCCTGGGCATCGTCTCCGGCCCGCTCGCCGATTTGTCGCTGGCCAGGGTCCCGCACGAGGACGCCGGTTCGGCTTCGGGCTTGTTCAACACCGCCATTCACCTGGGCATCGCGCTGGGCACCGCGCTGACCGCCGTGGTGTTCTTCGCCATCACCGGCGGCTCTCCCGACGGCGCGATCAACCGCGACGCGTTCGTCACCGTGCTGTGGTGGGTCGGCGGCCTCCTCGCCCTGATGTGGGCGCTGATGTTCTGCCTGCCCAAGCAGGCGAACAGCCAGACCGACTGAGCCACATCCCGGGGGCAGCGGTACCCAGCACCGGGTACCGCCGCCCCCGGCCCGTCGGCCCTCCTGAATCACGAGTTCCACTGTGCCTGCTCCCACGCTCGGCACCGAGCCGCATCACGCCGCAGAGCCCCCGGCTCACGGCCTGCCGGGCCGGCCGTCGAAGATGACTCGCGCCGCCCGGATCGCCCTCGTGGTGCTCCTGGTCGCCGAGCTCATGGACATCCTCGACCAGTCGGTCGTCCTGACCGCCTGATTCCTCTCCGATCCCAAGCCCCTATCAGGCGATGAGGGTCCAACGACTTGGCCAGCTTGTTCCGGGCGCAGCGGGACTGCACGTGCGCTGTTCTCCGGTGCGGACAACGGACAGACCAGAACCCTGTCCATAACTTCTGCTCCGCTGCAAGGCTGCCGCTCGCCAGGATGCCAGAGTCGGGGACGTACTCGGCGGCCTGGGCGCGCATCGGCTCAACCGGCGGGTACAGCGTCACTGGAGCCTCCCTCGTCTTCCCCCTCCTCCCAGAGTCCACCGGAACAGGCAGCCCGGGGACGCACGTCTGTGGTCTGAGTGCTTCAGATGGCGGGAATGGCCAGGTACAGCGCTCCGTACAGGCGGAGATGTGACCAGGGATGATGCGAGGTCACCAGCCTGTCCCGGCGTGACGACGAACGCGAGAGGCCGGCACCGGCCGTCCGCAGCAAGGCGGATCTTGGTGGTCAGTCCTCTGCGGGAGCGTCCGAGGCATGGTCGGTCGACTCGTCGGCCGGCGTCCCTTTTTAGAGGCCCCGGCGGCGTGCTGGTGAGCCCGGACGATCGTGGAGTCGACCGAGACCACCCAGTCGAGGTCGCCCTCTGTGTCGGCCTGGGCAAGGAGGGCGGTGAAGACCTTCGCCCACGTGCCGTCGGCCGCCCACTTCCGCAGCCGGGTGCGGGCGCCCTTCCATGACCCGAAGTGCGCCGGGAGGTCCATCCATGGGATGCCGGTGCGGTACTTGAACGCGATCGCGTCGATCACCTGCCGGTGATCCCGCCACCGCCCACCCCGTCGAGGAGTCCGGTCCGGCAACAACGGCTCGATGCGAGCCCACTGGGCGTCGGTCAACGACACACCGGACCAACGATCAGATGATCTAAAGGGAGCGCTTAGAAGGGCGGCCAGTCGGAACCCGGAGGTGGGGTGGGAGAGACCCGGTTGCCGTTCCGCATATGCAGAGGCCAGCGCTCGTCGATGAGCGCAACCGCCTCCTTGCACGCCTCGCAAGCACTCGGCCACTCGGACATCCACAGGTACGCTGAGGCGGTGAGGCCCTCATGGGCCAGCCCGCACAGCGTTGCACCGAATCCGTCGGCGGAGTACGCGCACGCCACGTCATACACGTGGGCGACGCCCTCCGGAAGTTGCGGGGATTCCGCCCGCTCCCACGGTATGTAGCCGTACTGCGGCCGCGAAACCTCGCGCGGGTCGTATCCGAATTCGGTCCACGCATAGCACCAGGGGCAGAACCAGCGTTCCTTCACGGCCACGTCCCACATCGACGGTTCACGCACCGGCATTCGCCGCATCTCATGGCCACAGACATCACAGGTCACACCACATTCTGCCTGGCCGTTGGCGACTACCGGCATCTGTCGTCCCATGCGGTGCCGGTGGATACGGGCTGGCCGACAAGTTCCAAAGGAGACGGCCCAGTCGACCGTCGCCCTGGCCGTCTGCCCCACTGCGGCCGACAGGTCGGTGCAGCGGATCCCGCCGCCGGGGTGCCACTCCAACACCGGCCCCACCGCGTCGCCGTGCTCGGCGCACCAGGAGACGGGCACCAGGCCATCGCAGTCGTGCCGCCTGCACACGGCCCTCGCCCGTACCCGCGTATGCGATCCCGTGGCGGACCACCCGCCCGCGGGCGCTGACCCGGCGGTGCCGCGCAGGCCGTCCAGCCGTACCTGCCAGCTGGCGGGGAGCGTCTGGTTTTGTCGAACAAGTGCACCGTCAGGCTGGCGACCGGGCGGCTGTCGGCCAGCGCAACCGGCCGGGAGCTGCGTACTCGGGCCAGGTCGTCCAGGAACGCCGAATCGGGGAACAGGCCCACCGCGATGAGGTGGCTCGACCGAATCGGGTCAAGAAGCGCTGGACCGGGCTCCCCTCTCCGCCGTTGATCTGGTGCTGAAGACGTGGAGCAGACCGTTCGACTCCTGCGTGGGTGAGCAGCTGATCGGTTTCGACTACCAGTGCCGTGACGTCGTGTCCGCCCGTGGCGGATTCGCCGGGGGCAGAGGAACGGCGTCCGGGGGGTTCCCGAGGTCAAGAGTGGAGTCGACGGCATCCCGCCTCGACAAGGAGAAGAGATGACTCCCCTCACCATGCTCGCGCCCCGCGCGGAGGAGGGCGACACACCGCCCGGCCACTTCGACGACCACCTCGCGGCAAGACTGCTCGACCAGCGGATCGTCCTCCTCGGCACCCAGGTCGACGAGGTGTCGGCCAACCGGGTCTGCGCGCAGCTGCTGCTGCTGTCGGCGCAGGACCCGCGCTCCGACATCAGCCTGTACGTCAACAGCCCCGGCGGGTCGGTCACCGCGGGTCTCGCCATCTACGACACGATGCGGCTCATCCCGAACGACGTCTCGACGCTGGCGATGGGCTTCGCCGCCAGCATGGGCCAGTTCCTGCTCACCGTGGGGACGCGCGGCAAACGGTTCGCGCTGCCGAACGCGCGGATCATGATGCACCAGCCCTCGGCGGGCATCGGCGGCACCGCCGCGGACATCGAGATCCAGGCGGAGAACCTCCAGTTCACCAAGAAGGCCGTCGAGCGGATCACCGCCCAGCACACCGGGCAGAGCGAGGAGACGATCGCGCGGGACGGCGACCGGGACCGCTGGTTCACGGCCGAACAGGCCAGGGAGTACGGGATGGTGGACCGGGTGGTGGAGTCGCTCGCCGACATCCGCCCGGCCACTCCGCGCCGACGGACGGGGCTGTGACATGGGGTCGTACACGGTTCCCTACGTGATCGAGCGGACCGCGCAGGGCGAACGGTCCTACGACGTCTTCAGCCGGCTGCTGAACGAGCGGATCATCTTCCTCGGCACCGAGATCGACGACGGGGTCGCCAACGTGGTCATCGCGCAGCTCCTGCACCTGGAGTCGGCGAGCCCGGAGCAGGAGATCTCGATCTATCTCAACTCGCCCGGTGGATCGTTCACTTCGCTGATGGCGATCTACGACACGATGACGTTCGTGCAGGCGCCGATCTCCACCTTCTGCGTCGGTCAGGCGGCGTCGACTGCGGCGGTGCTGCTGGCGGGCGGAGATCCCGGGCGACGGTTCGTGCTCCGGCACGCGCGGGTGCTGCTCGGCCAGCCGGCCAGCGGCGGCCGGCAGGGGACCGTCTCCGACCTCAGCCTCGCGGCCAAGGAAATGGTCCGCATCCGCTCGCAGGTGGAGGAGGTCCTGTCCCGGCACGCGCACCACGACGTGGCGACGCTGCGCGCGGACATGGACCGGGAGAAGGTGTTCACCGCCGAGGAGGCCGTGGCCTACGGGCTCGCCGACGAGGTGCTCAGCCGACGGTTCGCGTTCGTCTGAGCCCGCGCGGCGGTGGCCGAGGGCCGGCGAGCCGGCCGGTACGGCGGGTGCGCGCCCCGCGCCCCGTCGTACCGGCGGCGGCCCGGTCAGGCGGCGAGACAGAGGCCGTCGTACTGCGCCGTGGGTGACGTGCGGCCCCGGACCAGCCGGCTCCGGGCGTGCCGGGCCAGCTCGTCACCGGCGAGCAGGAGCAGGTCGGCGAGGCCGAGCCCGAGGGCCTGGGCGGCGGCCGCGAGCACCTCGGAGGATGCCTCCTTGCGTCCGCGCTCCACCTCCGACAGGTACGGCATCGAGATCCGGGCCGCCTCCGAGACGTCCTTCAGCGTGCGTTCCTGGGCGAGCCGCTCGCGCCGCAGCACGTCGCCGACGAGGTCACGCCACAGGAGCTCCCTCGGCGCGCGTGGCTGCGGACCCCCCACGGGTCGCCGCGGGGCCCCGGCCGCACCGCCGGAACCAGGCGACGGGGCCTGCAGGCGCAGGGAGATGACGCGGGACTCGTTCGGCGCATGAGTGCTCACCCCCTCACCCTAGGGATCCGGGGCGCGGAGGGAAGGGAATGGCCTTCTGCCCTGGGTGAAGCCACGCCGGTGCCTGGGATGACGCGGGGCCGGCAGTCACACAGCTAGGGCGAGAATCGCCTGCTTGTGACTCTTGCCTTCGCCTCTCTTCCGGTCGTAGAAGGTCTTCGAAGTGGGGCAGAACCGGGCGGCGATCTGGGCGGAGAGATAGAAGACCCGCAGGAGCCGGCGGTGGTAGCGGTGCGGCCGACGCATGTTGCCGCTGATGCGACCGGAGTCCCGTGGGACCGGTGCGAGTCCGCCGACGCCGGCGAGTCGGCCCGAGCTGCCGAAGGCGTCCATGTCCCCACCGCGATCTCGTCGTCCAGAGCCAACACCGCCCTGGCCAAGGTGTTGACCACGGCCGCGGCAGTTCTCTCCCCGGCCACGGCGGTGTGCTGGGCCTTTGCCGCGGCGACGGCCGCGTCAGCCATGGCCTGGGCGCCACGGACTTTGCGGTTCTTCAGCCAGGTCGCGAGCAGGCTTGGGCCGACCCGGCGCAGACCAGCTGGTGTTTGGTAGCCGGTCAGCAGGACAGGCGCCGCTTTGGAGGCGGCATAGTCAAAGGCCCGCTCGAGAGCGGGGAAGTACTCCAGGAGCTGTGCTCGCATCCGATTGATGGCGCGGGTGCGGTCAGCGGCGAGATCGCAGCGGCGGGCGGTGAGGATCTTCAGGTCCACCGCGATCTCGTCCGACTCCTGCTAGGGCTGCAGGTCCCGGCGCATACGTGCCTGGTCGGCGATGAGGTAGGCGTCCTTCGCGTCGGTCTTGCCGTCGCCCCGGTAGCCGCGGGAGGCGTGGTGAACGGTGCGGCCGGGAATATAGAGCAGCTGCTGGCCATGGCCGGCCAGGAGAGCGATCAGGAGGGCGCTCCCGCCGGCGTTCAGGTCGACGGCCCAGGTCACCGGACCGTCCTCGGCCAGTGTCAGGACGTCGCCCATCAGCTCCAGGAGCTCAGGCTCGTTGTTGGGAACCCGGCGCGAGAGCACCTTCGCCCCGTCCGCGTCGATCACCGTGCAGTGATGCGCGGCCTTGCCGGCATCCGCCCCCGCCCAGAGGTCGGGCACCCGAGCCTCCCTCGTCGATCGGTTGACTGGTCCCTGCAGACGACCACGCCGACGTGTCCTTACGAAGCGATCTCTGTTCGCTCATCCCAATGAGGGGCCGTGTCGTCGCGGGGCACCGGGCGGCCAATCAGTCAAAGCCACAACCACGGCATGAGCGCGCTAGAGCCACACCCAGGCCCCTGGGTCTCCCGATCGCACGAAGGACCGGAATCAACCCGCCAACACCGTAAGGAGCGCTGTAGATGGCTTGCTTGGCCAGGTACGCACTCAGGGGCCGGACCCGCCAGTCGGAGGAGGCCGTCGTCCGCGTAGTGGTGGCGGCTGGACCCTGTCTGACGGCCCCCGGGCCGGGGGCATCGCGATTCCGGCCGTGCACGCGATCGCCCCGCCATTCCCGGGACGGCTTCTTTCAGATCTTGCCGGCCAAGCGGAACCGAAGATCGTCGGGCCGCGTCATTGAACATGTTCAAGTAACTTTGACCAGGAGGTTCCTTCTATGTCCGGACGACGCCAGCGCATCGCGATATGGCTCGCGGCCACCGTCGCAGCAGCCGGATTGGGGGGCGGCGGCTGGTACGTGTCCCAGGCGATATCAGCCTTCAACGGCAGCCTGGGCGTGCCCTGCGACGAGGCTGCCCGTTTCCTCCGGGCCGCCCGACTGCCCGACGGGACGCACGACCGACGCTGCACCACGGGCGAGTGGCTGAGCATTTCGTACGAGTTGGACTTCCGCGCGCCCCGGGATGCCACCGAAGCGTGGCTGCGGGCCTCCTATCCGGGCCTTGAGCTCTTCCGAGATTGTGCAAACGCCGACGTCTGCGCGGACCCGCAGCTGGACCCCGTACCGTTCACGGACAAGGACGGCCACCGACTCACGGACTCGGTGAGGGTCGAACTCGACTACGAGGACGAAGACATCGCGCACGTACGGATGTCCGGAACGACGATCTGACAGCAGCCGACGCCATGAGCCGGGCCTTCTCGGACAGCCAAACAGCGAGCAACCTGACACGTCCCAGCCGCGGCGAAGCTCCGCACGCAGACTTCAGGGTGAACGGCTGTGACAGCACCTCCGTCATGCCGCCCACAAAGTCGAGCGCCAGCAGCACACGCGGCTCGGCCAGACTCTCGAACCCGTGCAGCCGCCCCGTTGCCGACATGAAGGCCAGGCCCGGGCAGTGCCGCTGACCGGGCCGCCAGGTGAAGGTGCGGGCAGGCCACGAAGCTGGCCACACGAAGTCAGCGAGATCACGTACCGGGCTCACGACCTCCCCCTTCATCAGCGACAGCACGGAGGACTTCGGCAACGGCACAGCGTTTCCGGACCCGATGAACCAGGACATCGCCGGCATGGAAGACCGGTTCTTCCCGGACCTGTTCCAAGCGGTATCGAGTACTCCACGGCACGCGGATAGTCCCAGCCTCGGAAATGCGCTCGAACATCGACCGGCTGATCCCGATGCGAGGTCGCTTGGCTCCCACCGCGGTTGCGCTGGACAGCGTGCTGGAGGTGGGCGGCCGGGAAGTCGGCGGTCACCACTGGTTCACCGCCTCAGTGGATGGCTACTCAGGGGAACCGGCCACGCGGAGCATTCACAGACGAGCTCATGGCGTACGCCTGGGAGACGCGGGTCCTGCTAAGGACAACGGCGGACGTTGCCCTGACAGTCCTCGACTCCAAGCGACCAAGCCCCATCTCGCCTGAGGATTTCCCGGGCTGCCAAGAGTCCCCGACGCGGACGAGTCGCTGTGGGTCGAAGCGTGGGTCGACGAGATCGTGAACCACCCGGAATTCCAGGACGCCTTGCAACGCATCACCCAGCAGGCAGCACCCGACCTGACGCCCATTGAGAAGGAGATCCGTCGGCTTACCAGCAACGGCCGGGTGGCCCGTGAGCTGTACGAGCGGTTCATGGAGAGTCTGCGCAGTTTGGCGGTCGAGGGCCCCGCCGAAGAGGCATAGCCGGCCCCCTGGGGCTCCCTCCGGCGGAGCCCCAGGGGGTCGGCCCCGGCTCGCCAAGTCCGAACTCGTCATAGGAAGTAAGTCGAGCACGGTTCACAATGGGCACGGGATCAGCGGCGTGTGCGCTGACAGCAAAGGCGCGAGGACGGCAAGCGCAGCCCCGTGCCGGAGTGCCCGTCGCTGGGGCATCGCGCCAGGCACTGGTCGGCCGCGCGGAGGTCGAGCCGTCGTCGGCCCGCCACTGGGCGTGCACTGCCGCCCGGATGGACTCCCGCCCATTGCTCCCGAATACAGACACCGCCAGGGCAACCACCGGCGGACGGCCCAAGAACCAGCTGCGTGTGGTGTCGGCACAGAACAGGGGCGGCTCCGCTACTGCAGCAGGCACCGTCAGTGTAAGGAGGGGCGTCGAGAGGGGGCAGTGTCGGAGGCTCCCAGTACAGTCCACACAACCAAGGAGACGGGGGCAGGGTGGCCGGGGGCAACTTCCACGATCGGGCAGACGAATCGGCCCTGTTGTACGTGGTACGACACGAGGAGTTGGATGCACTCAAGATTGGCGTCGTTGGTGAGGCCTCCCGAGAGGCGAGGCTGAGGGCTCACACGCGGCGGGGCTGGATTACCGAGATAGCGATTGAGTTCGAGACAGGGCACCAGGCCCTACAAGCCGAGCGTGCCGTACTCGGGTTCCTTCGAGAGTGCGGAGCCACCGATCGACTGCCCCAGAAGAAGATGCCTCAAGGCGGGTATACGGAAACGGTCGCACATGCGCGCCTCGTGGACCTTGACAGGGATCTCCTTGTGGCAATCGCTCAAGCGGCCGGTCGCATCGTCCGCGGAGCCAACAGTCTCCTGTACCAGTGGGTTCGCAACTACCTGGCTGCGGTAGAAGCCGTGCAGGAGCTGATCGATGAAGGGCACAAGGAGCTCGCCAAACAACACCTCGACATCCTGCTGAAAGCGGGCCAAGAGATGAGGCGCCGTCTAGAGCCCTCCGAGCGGGAGGATGTGCCTCTGTCCGCGTGATCCGATCACCAGCCTGCGTCATGGAGGGCCCCGCATGACCGTGGAGTCCACCTAGATGGTCCAGTCGTCGTCGACGGCATCTGCACCACGTCCACGGCAGGTGATCACGAACGAACAAGATCCACTTTCGCAACAGGCCCCAAGCTTGACGTTTAACACCGGGCGTCGAACGAGACTCGAACTTGGTCGGCGTTTTCCCAGTTCATCGGACGTGTAAGGGGGATCCGGCCCGATCCTGTGCTCAGCGACAACGCAGCACGGAGGCCGGGATCGTGGGACTGGCCGAGCACGAGGTTCAACGAGACGCGTTGACGGTGGGGGCGGAGTTCAGGTCGGAGCTGTACGCGTGCCTGACCGCGCGGAGCAACGCCCTGTTCGAGCTCTGCGACGCGCTGCTGTGCACCGATGGCCCGGTCCGGACCCTCGTGGACCTGGCGCTCGCGCCGGAACACCGGCGGGGGCACGGGGCCTTGTACTCCGGGATCAACCGGGGTCGGATCGACGTCGCCCGGCTACGTCGCGCGCTGGCGCGTGTGCCTCTGCCCCGGGCGAACGACGGCCGCCTGGTGCCGGCGGTTGACGTCTCGCCGTGGCTGCGGCCGGACGCCGGCACCTGCTCGGACCAGGGCGCCGCGGCGGGGCTGGAGCAGCACCCGCCCACCCGGCTCCGCCGGGGTGAACACCAGCGCACGGTACCCGTCGAACTTCTGTTATGCACTGCTGGACAGTCCGTGTCTGCGGCCCTCGCGGCTACGCGTCCATGCCCCGTGCCGCCGCTGGATCGAGGGAGTCGATGTCCTCCATGAAGCTCAGCATCCGGGCGTTGACCAGGTCGGGGTGGTCGATCTGCGGGCCGTGGCCGGTGGCGGCGACGATCTCGGCGCGGGCGCCGGGTATCAGGCGCGGTACGCGTTCCAGCTGCCGCTTGGGGTGTACGAGCAGGCTGCGCTTGCCCATGATCAGGTAGAACGGCGTGCGGATGGAGCCCAGTTCCGCGTCCGACAGCGGCAGCGGGGCGGGGCGGCGGATCCTGAAGGCCTTCACGCTGGCCTGGATCATCGCGCGGAGCTCGGGGACGACGATTACCGGCTGCTCCAGCCACTTGGCGAGGCGGGGGCGCCACGCCTTGGGGGCGTAGGTGGCGAAGAGGCTGGCGAAGATCCATACGAAGAAGCGCAGGCCGACCTTCTCCAGACCGCCCGGGTCAAGGGCAGTGACCGAGGCGAGCCGCCCGGGCCGAAGGTGGGCCTGGTTGATGACCAACCAGCCACCGTACGAGGAGCCGATCAAGTGGACCTTGTCGAGGCCCAGCGCATCGAGGGCCTCGTCCATCCACTGCGCCGCGCGCTCTGGCTGCCACATCGGTTCGCGTTGGACGCTCCGGCCGGGGTCCCCGGGAGTGTCGAGAGCGTAGACGGGGCGCTCAGCGCTGAGGGCAAGAGTGTTGGGATACCACTGGGCGGAGCAGCCTCCCGAACCATGTATCAGGACCACGGGTGTGCGTGATTCGGCTGCCGGGTCGGCGGGGCCGTACCGGTAGACGTGGGTGGTGCCGAAGCTCGTCTCGACGTCCGTTTCGGAGCGAGCGGGCGCTCCCTTCGCGTAGAGGACGTCACAGGTGGCGAAGTACCGGTCGCGCAGTGCGTCGCTCACGTAGTGGCCGATGTCGCGGCGTACTCGGGTCGTGTTCTCGGGCACGGGGCACCTCCAGGAAGATCGGTTCTTCGTGATACGAACGTACCATATTGTTGATACGGCGGTACCATGAAGATGTTCGGACCGAGCCGGGCTCCGAGCCCCCTGAACCACCACCCACCCACGGCCGGAGACAGCACTGATGCCAAAGCGCGTGGACCACGAGGAACGGCGCACCCAGATCGCCGAAGCGCTCATCCAAGTCGCGGGGCGGCGAGGGCTACACGCCGTCGGCATGCGCGACGTGGCCGCCGAGGCCGGCGTATCCCTCCGGCTCGTGCAGTACTACTTCGAGACCAAAGAGAAGCTGCTCTTCTACGGACTCCAGCACCTGACCGACCGCTTCACCGCCCGGGTGGGCGCCCGACTGGCCGCCGCCGGACCGGACCCGGGCCCGCGCGTGACGATCGAGGCGCTGCTGCTGGCATCCCTGCCGACCGACCAGGAGAGCCGGACCTTCCACCTCCTGTACAGCTCTTACTCGATCCTGTCCGTGACCGACGGAGCACTCGCCGCCCAGCCCTTCATCGACAACCCCGACGCGGCCGAGAATGCCCTCACCGGCCTGATCGAAGGAGCCCAGGCGGCAGGCCTGGCCGATCCCGGCGCCGACGCACGCACCGAGGCCATCAGCCTGCTCGCCATGACCGCGACCATGGGCACCAGCATCCTCGTCGCCCAACGGACACCAGAGTCAGCCATCGCCGTACTCCGCCACCACCTCGACCGCATCTTCACCGCCGGCGGCCACACCACCCCGCACGCCGGACAACGGACAGACGCCACAACCTGTCCATAACTTCTGCTCATACGCCACCCCCGAAGCGAGCGGACGCACCGGCGGCATCACCTCTGCAGCCTGCGCCAACATCGGCTCCACCGGCGGGTGCAACATCACCTGGACGCTGGTCCCTCCCCCTGCTCCTAGCCGTCCTGCTCACGGCCCCCGAGTGCGTCACCGTCCACCTCGCCCCGCTCTCGCCTCCCGGCACCCACGCCCCGGCGGCGGCCGATCACAAGCACCCGGCCGGCCCCCGCCCGTGCCACGGGCGGCACTGCCGCTCTCCCCCTGCCCGAGGCTGCGCCCGCCGGGCGGCCGGACCAGGACCGGTACGGCCCTGCCGGGCCACCGCAGCGAAGCGGGCGCCGCGCCCCGCAGGCAAGCCCAAAGCCAAGGCGAAAGCGCGGCCGAACCTCCCTGCCCTGACGCCGCACCGCCCAGCCCTACCCGCACCCGGGGCCGGAGCCGGGGACATGAGGGAGCCGTCGCGCGGCCCACGGCGTCACCAGCCCCGCCATCGCCTCACTGTGTCACCAGACCTACCGCTGACCTGCGGGGCGTCCCCTCGCAGACCGGCCCCTGCGCGAAGTGGCTTGTTGACTGCACTAACGGTGCTCACGCCCCGTCGCCGTGATTCGGGGTAGGGGGCAGTCGGACCCCGGGAAGCGGATCGGCGCGTCGGAACCCCGAGAAGTGATGGGAGGGGGGCGAACTACGCCTGGCTATGGGACAGTTCATGATGCCGTATCACTGGCTGCTGGGAGAAGGGCAAGATGTGGCTGACGAGTTGGAGGGCAACTGGCTGACGGAGCGCCAGGTGAGCACTTTGTGGCCGGGCGTCGGTGCTCGCTCGGTGTATGTGAATGCGCTGGCCCATGGAGTGAGGGTCCGTACGGAGAGCTGGATGACCACTACCGGGTCCGCCGGCAAGAGGTGGTATCACGCCGACGACGTGCGCCGAGTGGCCCCGCAGATAGCAGCCCAGCCACCCCTCAAGGGGCCGTCCCCGCTACCGTGCTGTCTACTGCTGATCGTTCTGGCAGCGGGACCAGTCGTCTGGCTGGTGCTGGCCATACGAAGCGGGCAGTAGAGGTCAAGCGTGTGGCTGCGGCTGGCCAGCCGCGAGATGCTGCGGTGTCAACCGCAGCATCTCTGGCTCGTTGGGCAGGGCGCCGCCGAGCCTCGAGGAGAGGCCGGTCAGATGCCTGCACGCGAGAGTACGGCGTCCGCACGTCCGGAGCCGAGCACCCGCGTGAGGACTTGTCGAAACATGAAGGTCTTCGGCCGGCGCTTCGATGACGGCGCCGATCTCGCTGTCGGTGCAGAGAAGTCACGATCCCACGTACAGGTATGGGGGTCGGGGCCAGCCCCTTGCGAGGCATGCAGAGCCGCGCGGCGGGGGCAGTACGGGGGCTGAGCGTGTCCGTCCTGTCGCCCGACCTGACTCGGCTGCGGACGCTGGTCACCTATATTCACCGTCAAAACACCCCGCCAACCCACTTCAGACCGCCGGCCTACCCCAGGAGATCGGCAACCACGATCCCCGCCGCACCCACACGCGAGGCTCCCTGAACGTGCATCATCTTGCTCAGGGGCTGCACACCCGTCCTCGCACCCAGCCGTCAACTCTCGGAGTACACCTTGGCCTACAGCTCCCGCCCCAGCCACATCAACGACATGCTGCTCCCCCCATTCGACGGAGAGCCCGGCAATGTCTGGCTCAGCGACGACATGCTGCGCCGCCACAATTGGACAGACGCAGCCATAGGCGTGCTGGTACCCGAGAACCTCCTGTTCCCGGAAGGCGTGGAAGCCTACGACTGGGAACCGCTCTATCACCGTGCACAGGTCGAGGCAGTAAAGGCCCAACCCGGCTTGGGGGAAGCGATCTTCACTGGCTCACCCGAGTTCTGGCAGCAGTCCGGCCTCCGCAAGCGCGTGGCCAAGCTGCAGCGGCAGTCCCGGCCTGACGCCCAGAACGACGCCACGCTCGTTCGAGAGCGCTTGCGCGGCATGTTCGCTGCCACCCTTCAGGGGACGTACGAGAAGGAGGACGACTACACCTCCCTGTTCCCCGCCGCCGCACTGGAGCACGAGAACCCCACCCCTCCTCCCATCACCCTGGCCTCCCCGTCCAACGGCTTGCCCCACCAACGCCCCACACCTGCCGAGCCGTTGTCGCCCGAGCAGCAGGCCCGCAGGTACCAGCGCCTGGTCCGCCTCACCGAAGCCCGACAGGCCACCACCCGCGGCCAACGACGCGCGAGCGGCGAACGCCCCGTACGGCTGGCCGCCGCCCGCGACGCGGTCCTTCTGCGCAGCGGCGGCCGATGCGAGAACCCGCAGTGCGGCGGCCAGCCCGAGGACCTCACTGACACCGGTTTGCCGCTCCTCGACGTCGACCACATCGACGAGCTCGGAGCAGGGGGCGAAGACTCGGCCGCCAACATGATCACGCTCTGCCCGAATTGCCACCGGCTCAAGACCTTCGGCCGAACGAGGCACGATTTGATCCCCATCCTCCGCGAGGTCGCACGCCAACGGCACGCCGACCTGCTCGCCAACCCGAGCTGAGCGGATCCATTCGAGCAACGGCGGCCGGGCAGTCGGCCGACGGTCCGGACGAGGTCCGCTTCGTCCGCTTCGTCCGCTTCGCACAAGGCCATGCGCAGCTGTTCCGCCCGTGCAGGGCGGCGACGGCGGCCAGTCAGGTCGGGGCGTGCAGGACCTCTTCGCTCTTCAACCGCAACGGCGGCGTCGCGCGGGGATGCCGAACCCGGCGGCGTCGGCGGCATGGCCTGCTCCTCACGTCCCCAGCGGTCCCGGTCTGGACCCTCGTCTTCGACGCTACGAGGCGGGTCTGACATCAACCCCAGACCCGGCAGGGGGTGCGTCCCGGCTGGTGAGGTCCTGGAGGAGCTCACGGACGGGCGGCGGCATCAGCCCCTCGACACCGAGGAAGTGCCACTGACAGCCGGAGTCGAGGTGGTCGAGCCTCTGGAACTCGTCACGTTGGTAGAGCAGCAGCAGGGTGTCGAGGGCGCGATGTGCGGGTGGCCAGTCGCCCTGCTTCAGCGTGCTGACCAGGGCCAGGCCGGCCATCGCGTAGCGACCCACCTGCCACCTGGTCTCGACTAGTGCCGTGACCGGGAACGTTCACCGGGTTGTGGCAGCACGGCGGTACCTCCCGAAATTCGTTTCGTGTCCTGGGGAGGTGCCCCTACCGTGGCGCGGTGACGACTCAGATGATCATTCTTAATGGTGGCTCCAGCTCGGGGAAGTCTGGGATCGTGCGGTGCCTGCAGGACGTACTGCCGGATCCGTGGTTGGCGTTCGGGGTCGATTCGTTCGTTGACGCGTTGCCCGCGAAGATGCAGGCGTCGGACGCGGGAATCGAGTTCGGGGCAGACGGCCGAGTGAGCGTCGGGGCGGACTTCCGTGCGCTGGAGGCGGCCTGGGTCGAGGGCATTGTGGCGATGGCCGGTGCAGGCGCCCGGATCATCGTCGACGACGTCTTCCTCGGCGGAGCGGCGTCCCAACAGCGCTGGCAGAAGGCTCTTGGCGACCTGGCGGTGCTGTGGGTCGGCGTCAAGTGTGAGAGTGCAGTCGCCGCCGGCCGTGAGGTCGCACGAGGAGATCGAGTCCAGGGAATGGCTGCGTCGCAGGCAGATGTAGTTCACCAAGGAGTGACCTACGACCTTGAGGTCGACACGACGCATACCGAATCCCGGGTGTGCGCGCGAGCCATCGCCGCCCACGTCAGTTGATCGGCGAATCAGCGCTCGGCCCCGCCCGGTCTGCAGCCGCGCGGAGCTCAAGCGGTGGCGATGCTGGACCGGCCGCCCCAGCGGATCCCCTTTCTCGCTGCGGATAGGGACACGTTCACGTCGTTGGTCAGGCTGCGATGGGCCGGGGTCTGCCGCCCCAGCGGATGCCTCGTTCGCTGCGGATTCGGGCGCGTTCAGGTCGTTGGGCGGCAAGGACATCGGGGTGGCGGGCGTTCTTGTTGCGCCGGCTCAGGTAGAGGTGCAGGGCCCGGGTCTGGACTGTGTGGTTGGGGTGGTTCGAGCTGGCCAGGGTGAACTGCCGTAGCGGTCCGAAGTGCGCCTCGATGGGGTTGGCCCAGGAAACCGCCGGGTCGAAGCGGCGCGGCGTGCCGCTGCCCCGGCTGGCGGTCCGGATCACCCGGCATCCCAAGATCCCGCCCAGGAGAGTGCACCTGTCTTGTTGTGACGCCTGCCGCGAAGGCGTCACAACAAGACGGGTGCCGGGGCCCCCGCGGGGCGCGACGAGTGGCCGGGTCGGTCGGGCGCGCTGGCCGTCAGCCCTCGCCGTCCGGGCTGGGGACGCCCCTCGAAGGCCGCCGGGGGAACGTCCTGGCTAACGCCGAGCGCCTACTCCGTTGCGAGAGCGTCCACGGTGAGTGTCACGCTGCCGTCCGGTTCGTCGGTCCAGTCCACGACAACGCCCTGCATCATCACGTCGCTACTGAGGCTCCACCGCCTGCCTCGACGGCTACCGCGAAGGTCTCCGTGCCGACCCCTGAGACCAGAACGCGCACGGGTCATTGACCGCTGCGGATCTCGTCGATGCGCCGCGCCAGGGCCTCCGTCTCCGCGATCAGCCGCGCATGCGCCTTCTTCTGCTCCTCATCGCCCTGGGCCCTGAACGCCACGCTGAAGTGGGGTCGGAACTGGGTCCACCAGCCGTAGTCCAGCATCGCCCACGCCTGTGGGCAGAGGGGGGCGCGGGTTTTGGGGAGATAGCCGCTGTCGACCAGGGACTTCTGGTACTTCTTCGGGTCGCTGCCCTCCAGGTAGCACAGGAAGTTGAAGGCCCGTTGCTGGGTGACGGGATGGTCGCTCGCCAGGCCTTCCAGGGTCGGCTGGCCTTCCTTGCGGGCGAGCTCGTCGAAGAGGACCGCGGCGGCCAGCGACGGGCCCGGCCCGACCTCGTTGACGGTGTAGAAGGACGCGAAGCCGTCAGCCGCGTCCTCTTCGAGGCCGAGGTTGGCCAGGAGGAGCTGGCGTTGCAGGGCGTGGCCCATCTCGTGGCCGAAGATGAACTCGGTCGACAGCACGGTCAGATCGTCGGTGTTGTACTCGGACGCGGGGAACGGGGCGGGCCGTTCGACGGTCTTCACGACGTCGGCGAGGGTCTTCTCGATGGCCGTCAGGAACGACGGCGGGATGAAGATCGTCCTGCCGTCGGGTTGGGTGACGGCGTCGGTGACGCCGGGCGGCACGTCGGCGGTGACCTTCACGACCATATCGTGCGGGAGGGCCAGAGCTCTGTTCACCCAGTCGGCCGACCGCTCCAGCACACGGGACTTCCGGATCAGCGCCACGGCCTGCCGGTCCTCCGGTTTGACCGTTTGGGCCTCGTAGACGACGGTGACCCTGCCGGAGCGCGCCGCCTGGGGGCGAGGCCCTGCTCCGGGCCCCTGCCCGGCGTCGCGGGCCTCGCCGCCGCACCCGGTCACGACGACCGCGGCGAGGACCAGCACGCCTGACAGGACGATGCGCGCCCGCTTCGGGCGACCGGCGGTGTTTGGCATCCTTGGGCAGCTCCCGTCGCGTGTTCCCGCACTGATCCTCCGGCCGTCCGGCGGCGGGCGCCCGTCGAGCCGCCCGTACGGGGGACCGTCCGCCACGGTGTCGACGAAGACGAGGATCCGAACATGCAGGCCAGCCGCCGGGGGATCCGTCGATCCCCACCGAGACCCACGGCGGCAGCCTCGTCGCGCCGGGCCGCCTGATCCTCCTCGTCCGCGGCCGCAAGGGCGTTCTTCGCCACGTCCCGCACGGCGGCGGTGCGGGTGGTCTACCCGGCGTGGCGGGTGCCGGGCGGGTCTTGGGGGTCGACTCCGGTCGAAGCGGAGGCGTCCTTGCCGCCGCTCGGACGTTGGGACCTCCCTCGGGGGCCGGTGTCGTGCATTCCCTTGTCGCCAGAGCCCTTGCCCTGCTCCTCGCCGCGGCTGCCCATGCTCTTGGAGGGCTTGCCGTGGGGATTGCCCGCTTCCTCCTTGAAGACCGTCCTGCCGGGCCCCTTGGCGGGTGCGTACGTCTCCGGGTGGAAGGAGCGGGGGGCGCTGGGGTTGTCCTGATGCCTGGTCTCGTCCACATCCGGTGATCAGCCGTGCTGCTTGGTTCCCTTGTGCCGACTCGGGCCCTCGCCGTGCGTGGGCTGGGACGACTTCGGCTGCTTGGCCATGACCTGACCTGCTGTCCTGTATGCGGGGGACAGACCGCGCGGACACGCGCGCCCTACCGCTGACACCCTTATTCTCCCGTCCGGCTGACCGGGCGGCCCCCGATCGGCCGACAGCGCGAGCAGCGCCTGGCTCGTTGTGCGGATGTGCAGGCGGAGAGCGGGGCCGCCGTACGGGGCCGGGCAGCTACGCCGCGCGCTGAGGTTTGGCATCGAGGGCGCCATCGCCCGGCGTCTGCGGGTAATGCCGGGGCTGGCAGCGCTGCCCGACCCGGCGTCTTTCGGTGGGACCGGTCACAGCGACGGCCGACGCCGCCTCGTAGGCTGCGACCATGACCGAGACCCAGATGCCCCGCAACGCCTTTGACCTGCTGCTCGCCGGTAACCAGCGCTTCGTCTCAGGCGCCCCCGAGCACCCGAACCAGGACGCCACCCGCCGCACCGAGATCGCACCGTCCCAACAGCCCTTCGCCGTGGTGTTCGGGTGCTCCGACTCCCGGCTGGCCGCCGAGATCATCTTCGATCGCGGCCTGGGCGACCTGTTCGTGGTCCGCACCGCCGGGCACGTAGCCGGTACGGAAGTGCTCGGAAGCATCGAGTTCGGTGTGAGCGTCCTCAACGCGCCGCTGGTCGTCGTCCTCGGCCATGACTCGTGTGGCGCCGTCGCCGCGGCCTGCTCCGCCCTGGAAGACGGACAGACGCCGGGCGGCTTCGTCCGTGATGTCGTCGAACGGGTGACCCCGAGCGTGCTGGCAGCCCGCGCCGCAGGACGCGAGACGGCCGAGGAGATACTGGCCGAGCATACCGAGCACACCGTGGACCTGCTGCTGGAGCGCTCCCGCGTCCTGGCCGAGCGGGTCGCCGACGGCCGCCTCGGCGTGGTGGGGCTGTCCTACCGGCTGGCCGACGGCAGTGCACAGCTCGTCGCCGCCCGCGGCCTCGATGCGGCGGTCCCCACCACGTCCTGAGCGTCCAGGCCGCGGCCGCTCACCGGGAGGGCCGGGGCCCCGCAGCCCGGCGAAGCCGGTTGGCGATCGCCAGCCCCAGCCCCTCCTCCAGCGGCAGGGACACGATGATGAGGTCGCACCCTTGCTGGTCGAGCTCTCGCAAGAATCCGTACAGGCCGTGCGCGTAGGCGTCCATCGAATCGGGGACCGTCACCACTGCGTGCGCCTTGACCGCAGCGTCGGCGAAGGCGGCAGGCAGAAAGACACCGGCCTTGTGCCCCAGCCCCTGAGCGAGCTCGGTTTCGGCCACGACCTTCTCCGGCTCGACCAGGACAACCCGCGCACGCGGCGCGTAGTGCGACGGGTGCTGGCCCGGCACCCGGACGTGACTGGTCGAGGGCACCGCGATCGAGCGTCCGAGCACCGCTTCGAGGTGCTCGCGCGTCACACCGCCGGGTCGCAGGATGCTCGGGATCTCGCCCGTAACGTCAACGATGGTCGACTCGACGCCGACCTCGCAGGAGCCGCCGTCCAGCACGAAGTCGACGGCATCACCGAGCTCCACGCGGACGTGGCCCGCGGTGGTGGGGCTGACCGAGCCGAAGCGGTTGGCGGACGGGGCCGTGACGCCGCCCCCGAAGGCCGACAGCAGCGCGAGGGCGACGGGGTGGTCGGGCACGCGCACGGCCACCGTCTCCAGCCCACCCGTCGCTTCCAGGGGCACCCGGTGACCGCGCCGCAGGACCAGGGTCAGCGGCCCCGGCCAGAAGTGTTCGGCCAGCAGACGCGCGGTGGCGGGCACGGTCTCGACCCAGTCGTCCAGGTGCTCCGCGGCGGCGATGTGGACGATCAGCGGGTGAGAGGACGGACGCCCCTTCACCTGGAAGATGCGTGCGACGGCGGCGGGGTCCTCGGCGTTCGCGCCCAGACCGTAGACGGTCTCGGTCGGAAGGGCCACAAGACCGCCGGCGCGCAGCACCTCGGCCGCCTGCTCGATATCACTGGTCGTTGCCGTCACCATCGCAGTACTCCACTGTTCCGCTCCCACATACATGACCTCGCGAGCACATGCCGATGAGACCACGCACGCCCTACGGAACTCATCATGCCGCCCCGGCCCGGCTGTCCCACCGCCGGCCAGCGTTACACGGCCGAGAGCAGCACCTACGGCGCGAGCCCTGTCCACGGCTGGAGCCTGACCGGAACACCAGCGCCAGCGGGGCCGTTGGCATTCTGGCGGCGCAATTCCCTCGGCATCTCGAGGCGCGGGCCTGCTGAGCGTGACCCCGGGTTGTCCTGCCCGGGGCCACGTCGGCCTCGGGGGGGCCGGGGTTCGCGGATCGCGCATGGGGCGCCACACGGCTGTCAGGCGGGACTGCCTGACGGCCGACGAGCGGGCGTGACAGAGCCCGGCCGGGTGACTACGGGCCCGGGAAGACGTCCGGGCCGCCGCCGTCCTGGGCGATGAAGCCGAAGCCCTTCTCCGCGTTGAACCACTTCACAATTCCCGTAGCCATGTCTCATTCCTTCCAGTCGATGATGCCTCCCTCGACGTGCGGAAGGCGGAGGTGATCGCCCTGGTTCCCGCGGCACAGCACAGCAAAACGCCCACGCCAAAAGCGTGGGCAAAGGGAACTTCCGAACCACGACAGCTACGCAGAGGCTACGTGCCAGCACGCCCTGTCACCATAGGAGACGACCTGCACGTCCCGCACCCGGACAGTTGTGGGCAAGGGCCCGCCGGTACCCGGCAGGCATTCCCCGCCTCAGGCCGCAGCCGTCGGATTCGCCGATTCGGCGGCGCGGCGGTATTCGGCGTTGATGCGCTGGGCTTCTTCGAGCTGGTCTTCGAGGATGACGATCCGGCAGGCGGCCTCGATGGGGGTGCCCTGGTCGACGAGTTCGCGGGCTCGGGCGGCGATGCGCAGCTGGTAGCGGGAGTAGCGGCGGTGTCCGCCGGCGGAGCGGAGCGGGGTGATCAGGCGGGCTTCGCCGATGGCGCGGAGGAAGTTCTGGGTGGTGCCGAGCATCTCGGCGGCCCGGCCCATGGTGTAGGCGGGGTAGTCGTCGTCATCGAGACGGCCGTAGGAGTCGTCTGCTGTCATCGCACCTCTTTCATGGAACGCGTGGAGGGGCCCTGGTGCCTATGGCACCAGGGCCCCGAAGGAACTGCTACACCATCTGCCGGCCCTGGTACTGCGCCGGCCTTCTCTGTCCGCTGACCCGTCCGAACGGGGACGGGAGATGCGGGGATCGCGGTTGCTTGACCGGAGACCACCTCACTATCGATGTCCTGCGGTACCCGGGCTCAGCCTTCGACCCGGGCGATCCTGATGGCGTTCGGCTCCTCCGTTCTTCCCTCTGGGAACAATCACTCATCAAACGGTTACTGCGAACTGCTGGTGATGCGAACTGCTCAGCGGCCTGCGGTAGCGCCACTCTTCGGCAGCCAGCCCCGTCGCCCATCCTGCGTCCGCTCTGGCTTAGAACCCCACTGCCGAACCTCCCGGTGCGCGCGCCCGCAGCCGACGCCTTCACCGAGGTACCGCTCCACTCACTTCACTGCTGGGTACTGCGAACTGCACTTACAGGCACTACCACTGCCAGGTACTACCACTGCGTCACTGCGGTACTGCTTGCGGCGGCCCCTGATCACTGCGGGTCACCCGGTCCGGTCGTCAGTCCCGTCGCCGTCCTGCAACCGCTCTGGCTTCGACACTCCACCACCGCACCGTCCTGCGAACTGCAACTACAGGTGCTGCTGCCCGGCAGTTCGTCTCTGCCAGACCTTCTTGACTGGGCTACGAGAGAAACCATAACCACACCACCGCCCAATGTCTACTCCAGCCGACATAGATTTTCGTGTGCGTGTCTCTGAGGTAATCGGGCGCTGCCGGGTTGAACGGGGGCGGGCGGGGGCACAACGACCGGGCAGGCAGGGCCGGCCACCGACAACAGAACCCGGAGCGCGCGATGACCACGATGAGCGCCGAGCGCACAGCCCTTCGTTCTCAGTCCGCCGTGGCCGAGGCACGCCAGGCCGCCCGGGCGTTCCTCGAAGCCCTCGGGCAGGGCATTGGCCGGGAGCAGGCCGATACGGTCGTCCTGGTCGTCTCCGAACTCGTGACGAACGCCCTGCGCCACGGTGGCGGCGCCTGCACCCTCCGCCTCGCCGCCCACCCCGGCACGATCGAGGTCGCCGTGGAGGATCCCAGCCCCGGGCTGCCACGGATGCGGACCCCCGACCTCGTCGACGGGACGGGTGGATTCGGCTGGCACATGGTCAACGACCTCGCCCACCACGTCGTCGTCACGCCCCGGCCCAAAGGCGGCAAGATCGTCCGCGCCTTCCTCCCCCGGTAGCGCGCCGGGCGGTACCGCGGCACTCCTGAGCCTGGGCAGGGCTTGTTGCAGCCGGCCCGTTTACGAGGACTTCCAGCGGCCATACGGGGTTGCGTAAGGCGTTTCCGCCCAAGAGGGAGTGATCAGCTGTGTCTGGTGAGCAGAAGACCGAGGCGAAGATCGAGCAGGCCAAGGGCAAGCTCAAGGAGACCGCCGGCCGCCTGACGGGCAACGAGCGGCTGACCGCCGAAGGCCGCACAGAGCAGGCCACCGGCGACGCCCGCCAGGCCAAGGAAAAGGTCAAGGACGTCTTCAAGCACTGATCGACGTACGCAGGGCCGGAACCGCAGGAGCGGTTCCGGCCCTGACGTACGCCTGCGCACTGCCGGCCTGGTTCAGGCGGCGGCAGGCTCAGGCCGGCGCAGTTCCGCCTGGCCGAAGAGGAGGTCGAAGGTCATGGCGGGGGTGGACCGGTTCGGTCGAGGCTGGTCGTACATGGCTGCGGTTTTCCTTTCTCTGCGAAGGATTCGGGCTCCCGCCGGCGCGGGTCAGGTGGGCTGGGGGTGGCCGAAGAGGAGGTCGTAGCCGTGCGGGAGCTGGAGCAGGACCTCGCGGGTGAGGACATCGCCCGCGGCGGCCGCCACGGTGGAGAGCACGGCGCCGATGTCCCACAGCGCGGTCGTCTCGGTGGCGCCCTCGATCCAGGCCGCGGTCGCGCGGACGAACCGCTCCGGCGAGAGCGGCTCCGCGGCCTGCAGGGGGTTGAGGAGAATCAGGGCGTACGTCTCGGGAAGCCGCGCGGCGAGCTGCGCCCGCACGCTACCGACCAGGTGAGC
This sequence comes from Streptomyces sp. NPDC028314, assembly GCF_055565795.1. Lineage (NCBI taxonomy): Bacteria > Bacillati > Actinomycetota > Actinomycetes > Kitasatosporales > Streptomycetaceae > Streptomyces > Streptomyces sp. NPDC028314. The sequence continues at coordinate 322,021 of NZ_JBVHTP010000011.1, read as the reverse complement.
GCCCAGCAGGGCCAGGACGACACGGGCGACGCGGTCGGCCTCTTCCACGGTTTCGTATTCGCCGCGTTCCTGGACGCGGGCCAGGAACGACTCCCTGCGCATCGACATCGCGTCACCTCCAGAGCAGGTAAGGAGGAAAGGGGTGCGGAGGGCGGGGCGCCGGAGGGGGATTCGGCTCTCCCCCGCCCTCCGTGGCCGGCTGAGGCTGGAGGACTCAGCCGGAGATCTGCTTGCGGCCGTCGGCGCTGCCGATGCTGATCTTGCGGGGCTTGGCGCGCTCAGCGATCGGGATGCGCAGGGTCAGGACACCCGCGTCGTAGTCGGCCTGGATGCCCTCGGTGTCCAGGGTGTCGGCCAGCATGATCTGGCGGGAGAAGACACCGAGGGGCCGCTCGGAGAGATCCATCTGCGCGCCCTCGGGCCGGTCCGTGGGCCGGCGCTCGGCCCTCACCTTCAGCATGTTCCGCTCGACGTCGATGTCGATCGCCTCCGGGCTCACGCCGGGGAGGTCGAAGGCGATCACGTACTCGTCGCCCTGGCGGTAGGCGTCCATCGGCATCACGGACGGCTTCGACCACGTGCCCGACGTGCCCGACAGCTGCTGGACGATCCGGTCCATCTCGCGGAACGGGTCGGTGCGCATCAACATCGCGAAACACCTCCAGTTGGTTCAGGCAGAAACTGCCAATGCGCTTCAACGTGCCACCGTTGTAACATGTCATCGAAGCGATGACAAGCATGGAGTCACCTGGAGGATGACAAGAAGGCGGAGAGTCCCATGACCGATGCCGCCCCACAGAAGACGACAGCGCCGCTCGCGGCCGGTTCCAGCCCGCCCCCGGCCCTGGCCGCACTGCTGATGCTGCGCGAGGTCCGCGAGGAGCTCGCCTGGGGACGCCCTGGACGCCCTGGATGATGTCCCGCCGGCGGACCGCGAGGCCGTACGCGAGGAGTACCTGCGCCGCGTCATCCCCGAGTTCACCGGCCACCAGGTCGAAACCGTCGTCTGGACCACCGCCCACGGCGGCCTCCCCGCGGCCGCACTACGGCTACGGCACCTGCGGCGCGGACATCCTGGACTGCTCTCCTCCGCCTCGCCCGCCAGCGCATCAGTGTCCTGTTCGCCATGCTCAGGGACGGAACCTTCTACGAACCCCGCCTCCCCCAAGCGACGGCTGCATGAACCAGCCCATAAACAGGTCGATTCAGGTCAACGCCTTGTGCCGTTTGTCCACGCCGAGATATCGGCGGCAGCCCGCCGGACAGCGTCTTCCTGGTCCCGGGCGAGGTTCGCACAGGCCGCTGCGACGTCCGGCACACCGTCCGGTCCCACGAGCGCGTCATGCACCCCGGTTTGCAGCCAGTCAGCCTGGTTGTCGTCAGCCTCGGCAACCGCGAGAGCAATGAGCCTTACGGCAGCCACCGTCCCCACCCGGGCCAGGGCCTCTGCCGTCTGCCGGGTCACTGCTGTGTCCTCGACGTCCAGCAGCAGCCCAACCAGCGCTTCCGCAGCTTCAGGAACATCAGCGAAGGAAGCGAGGTCGCGCCCGGCACGAACACGTTGCGTCCACGAAGGAGACGATGCCTCAGCCAAGGCCGCCTCCAACCCACTCATCATCTCTGGCACGACCAGACAGTCTCATGCCCCCGAAGAAGATCGAACCCCGGGCCGAAGCTGCCCACACGTTTGACGAAGAACATAGAGGCCCCCAGCCGGACCGACACCACGCCAGCTCGGCATCCCGGCCACCGCAAGGCTGCTGCCGATCGTCGAGGTGACATCGGCGGGGAAGGTGCCGAACCCGCTCGCAGCGAGTCCGCTAATCTCCGGGCATGAACGACAGCGACGCATCCCGGACGGCAACTGAGGACCCAGTAGCAGCGCAGTGGCAACTGGTTCGAGAGATGAACGAGAACCTCATAGACAAGCGCCTCGTCGAAGCGGCCTACGCCAACCCTGCTCTCAGAAGCCTCTTCCCGATGGTCGGCCACGGATCACTGCAGTTCAGCCGATGCACCCGCTTCCCCTGGTCCCAGGACCTGCCCTCGATCTTCCCCCTCGATGGCGAACGGTTTCGCGTGCTACGACTGCACGAACCACAAGGCTCCGGGCGGGAACGGATCGACGGAGCCTTCACTGCCAAGGAGGCCGTCGAAATCGCCGCCGCACACCTTCCAGACGGCTGGGGTCCCGCCGTGGACGGCAAGCCCGACATCCTCGAACCGCTCAGCTGACAACTCTCCGGGCTTGACGACTCTGATTGCACATAGACGGCGGGAAGTCGGCTGGCATCGCCCGCCACTTGATGCCGTTGTCCACGAGACAGCCGATCGCGTCCAGCATCGCCCGGTGGCAGTACGCTTCCGGCTGCCCGCCATGGCCCTGCTCCAACCCGGCACCGGCAGCAGCGGCCGCCCCACCACCCACTCCGCGTCCGTCATGTAGCTCGGATACCGACACTCTCGCAGGCGATTGTCGGCAGCGTTTCCGAACCGGTGAGCCAGACAGCCACCCCCGAGTACCCGCGGTGGAGTGCACGGCCATCGGCACGCAAGACTGCGACACCAGGGTCTCCTGATGCTCGGTGATTCGACACCATCGAGCTGTTCGGGAGGCCCTCCTCGCATGCGCCGAGCACCCGACGACCACCCAATCGAGACGGCCGTTCGAGCACCAAGCCCCCAGAGCATTACGACAAAAGCTACTTACGCGTCGGGGTGCTCCGGCAGGGCGAGCCAGTCCGACCAGGAGATCTCTCGGCCGAGGAAGCGCGGCTGCTCGAACGGCCAGTCGGCGGCGATCCACAGCGGCACCAGCTCGTCGAGGGCCTGCTCGACCTTGCTGTCCACCAGCTCGTCCACCACCCACCACGAGATCTCGCCGTCCGCGCCGGCCCTCTCCGGTGGGTCGATGTAGACGCAGCCGAGCAGAGCTGTCTCCGCCGCGTCGAACAGCGCGTAGTTGAAAGACTGGTGTGCGGCGATCTCCTTCTCGTGCCGCAACAGGTCGGCCTGGTCGGCCTCGTAGGTCATGGTGGCCGCGGGCCAGCCCCAGGCTGGGCCGTAGATGGTCCACAGCCGCTCGCGCGAACCCATCACAGCCGGATAGTCGAGCGGGGTGTCCGCCTCCCGGATTGGCCGCAAGTGATGACCACTGCCCGGCAGCGGTACCAGTACGGGATGGACGAAGTTATCGGGGAGCCAGCTCATAGCGCCCGACCGTAGCAGCGCGCGGCCGTCCGCTCCCTTGGATTTTCCCCATCGAAGCCCACTTCGGACCGCTACGGCAGTTCACCCTCGCCAACTCCCACCGCCCCAACCACAACGCCCAGACCCGGGCCCTGCACGCCTACCTCCACTGGCGCAACCGCAACGCCCGCCACCCCGACGTCTTCACAGCACAACGACGCGAACGCGCCCGCATCCGCATCCGCAGCGAGAAACGCATCCGCTGGGGCGGACGACCCCTCGGTGCGTCCGCCTGACGGACTACCTCGGTTGAAGCATCAGGCCGAATGCAGGGGTGGGACGTTCCTCGCGAGCGCGGCGGCTTGCAGCAGGCTGCTCGGCCCGTGTCAGGTCGGCACTGGTGAGGTCGGTTCCTCGGAGGTCAGCCAGTCTCAGATCCGCGCCGGTGAACTTGGCGCCATGGCCCCGCGCCTTGCGCAGATTCGCCTCCCGCAGGTCGGCCCCCGAGAAGTCAGCCTCGCGGAGGTCGGCCCTGACCATGCGAGCGCCGCGCAGGTCGGCTTCGATGCAGCGGCTCTGGTGGAGAATCGACGTCCCGAGCTCCACGTGTCGCATGTTGGCCGCGATCAGCGATGCCTTGGTCAGGTTGACCTGGTAGATGCTCGCCGCTTCCAGGCAGGCGCCGTCGAAGTTGATGTGGTGCAGCCACAGTCCGTCGCAGTCGGCCCGGCGCAGGTCGGTATAGCTGACGTTGAGCCAGTCGGGCTGGCGTTCCTGGCACAGGACTCCGAGGCCGGTGAGCGCCACCTGGGCATCCGGGGCACGGGTCTCCAGCGGAGGCACGGAGTTGATCGACGCTTCCGCCGCTGGCGAGTCTGCGCTTGCGGGGGCCATGGCAGGTGAGTCCGGAGGAACGCGGCCTTGATCGAGATGACCGCCTCCCGGTCGTGAGCCGAATGGTCCGCGATCCGCCACAGTGCGTAGAGGCCGCCGATCCGCACGTCCGTCTTCTCGCTGCCGAGCTGGTCGACCGCCCGGCTGAAGCGGTCGGTGATGTGTCCCTCCCGGGTGGCGTTCAGCCCCTCCTGGTTGACCCTCAACTGCCGCCAGGTGGCGTACGCGCCGAAGAGGACGACAGCGCCACCGACCGCCTGCACGAGCGTCGTGCGTACGTTGTTCACAGCTGTGAGCCGTTCAGCGGCCGAGATCCTGGCCCCGCCGAGATCGCGCTCGACCACCAGCCCTGGCAGCACCACGACCACGACGACCAGCGCGGCGAGCACGGCCAGCCCCGCCACCACCGCGAAAAGAGCGGAACTGACCCGACGCCGCCGAGAGCCGCCCGGTATGCGCCGCCTATGAGGAGATCCCCCCGCATCCATGCGTACATGATCGCAGGGCGGCCCGGAAGCCGGTGTACCTATCCGGTCAGAGCACTAGCAGGGAGTTCCGCAGGCACGGTAGCCATGCCTACGGGGGCCGGGAGCCCCACACCCGCCCTGATCTCGCCCCCAGCCGTGCTCCTAGACGTGCCGGTCATCACGAATCAGCAGCCTGAGGGCTACGCGGATGGCGGCCGGGACCGAGAGGAGGGCCGGCCAGTGGAGTGGGCGAAAGATCGGCGTCTTCTTCCCCCGCCTCCAGGAGCGTATCGGCGGCGCCCACGATCAGCGGGTCGGGACGGCCCACCGCTTCGGCGTCTTTGCAGCCGTAGTCGATGCGTCCGAGGAGGCTGCGGATCGCCTCCAGCCGGGCCCGCCGCTTGTCGTTGCTCTTCACCACGGTCCATGGTGCGTGCTCGGTGTCGGTGGCCCGGAACATCTCGACCTTGGCGCTGGTGTACGCGTCCCACAGATCCAGCGAGGCAAGGTCCGTGGGAGACAGCTTCCACTGGCGTACCGGGTCGACCTGGCGGATCGCGAAACGGGTGCGCTGCTCGGCACGTGAGACGGAGAACCAGAACTTGATCAGCAGGATCCCGTCGTCCACCAGCATGGACTCGAAGTCGGGGCACTGCCGCAGGAACAGCTCGTACTGCTCGTCGGTGCAGAATCCCATGACCCTTTCGACCCCGGCGCGGTTGTACCAGGAGCGGTCGAAGAAGACGATCTCACCGGCGGTCGGCAGATGGGCGACGTAGCGTTGGAAGTACCACTGCCCGGCCTCCCGCCCGCTCGGCTTGTCCAGGGCGACGATGCGGGCCCCGCGCGGGTTGAGGCGCTCGGTGAACCGCTGGATCGTGCCGCCCTTGCCTGCGGCGTCCCGGCCTTCGCAGAGCACCACCAGTCGGGCCCCGCTGTCCTTGACCCAGCGTTGCAGCTTCAGTAGTTCGATCTGCAGGGTCCGCTTGGCCCGCTCGTATTCGGCTCGGCGGATCTTCCGGTCGTACGGATAGTTCTCCTGCCACGTCCGGATCGGAGCGCCGGCCGAGTCCAGCAGCACGGGCTGCTCCGGTCGGTGGTCGTCGACGCTCAGCCCCGCCAGCAGGTCCTCGGGCTCGGACATATTCGGCTCTCGCTCGTTCACACCCTGCACCTACCCGCTGACGGCATCGGCACCGGGCCCGTCGACAAGAGCCCGGGCCCAGTCCGTGATCGACCAGCTTGGCACAGGGGCGCCTCCGCGCTGCGGCATGCCTTCGGCATGGCCCTGCCCACCGCGCGGCGCAGCGCCGGTTCGGAGGATCAACCTCCGCTCCAGCAGGCACAGCTCCACTCCCCCGCCCCGTCATCACCTCGTTCGCCGAGACACGATCATGGCCCCCGTTCACGTCCATCTCACGTCTGCCGGATTCTGGACGCCTCACTCCGATAGCCTCTGGCAGCAGGCCTGTGTGGAGCAACGGGGGCACCTTCCATGACCACTCGCGTTCGCGTTCTGCTGATCACAGTGCCCTACTTCGCGCTCGTGTGGTCGTCGACTCTCAGAGCCAGAGCCGGGAGTGACCAACACGGCCTGCTCTTGCTCTTACTGTCGGTTGCAGGGCTGTTCGTCCTTGTGCAAGTCACCCTCCTACGTGGCACGCTCAGCCCGCCGACGGTCTGCATCTGGAACGCAGTCGTGCTTTCTGCCCTTGGCATGACGTGGGGCGCAGTCACTCGCGGCGAGGCCGCTGTCGGCTTTGCGTACGGGCTTGCTGCGGGAATCGTCACGTGCCTGGTGTCGCTTTGGCTCGGGGAGCTGGCACAGCTCCGACGCCGGCCGCGAATTTTCATCAATTACCGCCGCACCGACTCCCTCAACGAATCCCGCAAAATCTTCCGCCTGCTGGCTCAAAAATACGGGCGCCACCACGTCTTCTTTGATGAACACACATTGCCGCCGGGACGAGACTTCCTGAGCTTGCTCGGCCCCAAGGGACTTCCCGCCCTCATTCGGCGCTGCGATGCCATGCTAAGTGTTATCGGCAGTACGTGGATCGATGTACAGCATCAAAATGGCGGTCGGCGCCTGGATCACGAAGACGACTTCGTACGCAGGGAAATCGAAACCGCGCTGGAGTCGGGAATCGACGTGATTGCCGTGTTCATCAATGGCGCCGAACGTCCCCCAAGGGATGCACTTCCAGAGTCACTTCGCAAGCTGCCCCATCTCCAGGATGCCTCCCTTCGAATGGAGCCGGAGTATTTTGCGCAAGACCTGGATAGGGTCATGCGGCGTTTCGAGGACGATTTTCGGTTTCGCCTGCGCGCACCCGGCGGCATCGCACAACCACCCCGCACACCGTTGCGACGCAGGATCTTCGTGGGGGCGTTCTTGCTGGCGCTGATGATGCCGTTCGGTTTATTGGCGGCCGAGGACTATACCGAAGACGTCCGCGAAATGACCGCTGTTGCCCTTGCCCCCGACGGGGGCAAGGTCTTCTCCGCTCATGGAGGCTCTGAGGGGCCAATATTCTTACGCCTCTGGAACACTCACACTGGGAAGCTAGCGACCTCTCGTCACTACCCGGGTGCAGGCAGAATTGTATGCGCCGAGTGGTCGCCCGATGGAAGATGGCTCGCTACCGGGGACACTGAGGGCGCAGTGCACCTCTGGGACGCCGACGACCTCCACCTCGTCAGGTCTCTCCTAGGCAGCCGGGACGGCGTGATGCGCATCAGATGGCACTCAACCGGCGACAAGCTAGCCGCGGGGGACTCCACTGGGTCGTTGAGGATCTGGAACGCCCGAACTGGAGGGCTGATCGCGGGGCAGCCAGTGCTTCCGGACTCTGTGGACGCACTGGCCTGGGAGCCTGGGGGAAACGACATAGCAATTGGAGGAGCAAAGGGCGGTGTCAGGGTTGTACGCGCCGAAGAGGGCGCGCTGAAGACTGTGTGGACCTTCGCCGAGCAGGACAGCGTTACGGATCTGGGGTGGTCCAGCGATGGCAGCCTCCTTGCCGCCAGCAGCTTTGGAGAGCCCTTCCTGGCCATACACCAAATGCACCACGAGGGCGCAGGCTTGACTTTGACCTTCCACGGCCGGCACGGTCCCGTTGACGCGCTTCGCTGGTCTCCCGACGGTGCATGGCTGGCGACAGCGTCCTCAGCCTATGAGGCTGTCTTGTTGTGGCGGAGCGATGGCGTACAGAGTGACGTCCTCCCCGCACCCGGAGCCTTCGCTCCAGACGTCGCCTGGGCTCCGGACAGCTCGGTACTGGCCACTGGCGACCGTACAGCCGTGCGCCTTTGGGACCTGCGAAACGACACCTCGAAGACATTGACAGGGCACGGCCACCTGGGCATCCCACTCGGCTGGGTCGCCGGAACACCACGTGCGGTTTCATGGGCGCCCTACAAGGCCGAGATACGGATCTGGGACACGGCCACTGCGCGCTCCGTTGCCCGCTGCCGCATGTCGCTGTGGGACGGGCTCGTCGCCCGTGTCACACACTGATCAGCCGGCTCCCGGTCCACCGACGAGGAGCGCGTCCAGGCCACCCGTGACACACGCGCCGCCCGATCACATCGACGCCATGACCCGGCACACCGACCAGCTCCGGCAGGACAGCCACGACCGGCGCGACAGCCACGACCGGCGCGACCGGCGCGGCTCGACTCTCGACGTTCTCGCAGGGCCTTGAGGTTCGGCTCGTCGGGTGGGCCCCTGCCGCCGGTGGAGGCGCTGTTGACGGCGACGGTGTGATCGAATCGGAGGTATGACGACCACCGAGCTGATCCGCGACGCCGGCGGAGGCCGCATATGGGCCGAGAGGGCCGGGGACGGCCCCCCGCTCGTCCTGCTCCACGGATCGGTCCACGACAGCCGCCTGTGGAACCGCGTCTTCGCCGAGCTGGCACGGCACCACACGGTGGTTCGTTACGACGCCAGGGGTCATGGACGCTCGACACTTCCGACCGGGCCGTTCCGCTATGAAGACGACCTGCTGGCGGTCCTGGACCGGTTCGGCTTCCAGGCCGCGGAGCTCGTCGGCTTGAGCATGGGAGGAGAGGTCGCGCTCGACTTCACCCTGGAACACCCCGAGCGGGTCAGCTCGATGACGCTGATCGCGGCGTCCGTCGGCGGCCACGAGTGGCCCCGAAGCCCTGAGATGGATGCGTACGTCACGGCGCATCGCGGATCGGACGCACGCCGCATCGCTGAACTGGAGCTCACGCTCTGGGCGAGCCTGGGCGACCGCGCCCCTGGCTTCGACGTCATCGAACCGATGGTGCGGGAGAACGCCGAAATCAGAGCCGCCGCAGAGAAGGGGCACGCGCTCGACCCCGACGAGGACGCCGTTGGCCGTCTGGACCGGATTGAGGCGCCGACGATGGTCGTCGTCGGCGATCACGACCACCCAGAGATCAGGGTCATCGCCGGGCGCCTCGCCGACGGCATCCCCGGCGCGCGGCTGGAGGTGGTCGCCGACACCGATCACTACCTGCCACTACGAGCTCCAGGGCGACTTCTCGAACTCCTGCGCAGTACCTGACCGGGGAATATGCGCCGCACCTTGCCGCCGCCGCGGCGAGCAGAGGCCGGGCCGATTCTGACGGTGGTGTGACTGATCGACCATGCCCGCTGATCGGCACTGCCACGTCGGCCGGCGCCGGGGGCGCAGCCGGCGGGGTCGCCGACTGCCCCTCCCGGTTGTCCAGCGCCTGGCCCGGCGGCGGGCCGGGCGTCAGGCCGGGGCGCCCGCCCCGCCGGTCAGTCGAAGTCGAAGGTGGCGACGACGGGGGCGTGGTCGGATTCGGGGTATTTGCTGTCGGTGGCGAAGGCGATGGAGTCGTCGTGGAGGATTTCGTTGTGGATCTCTGAGCCGCGGTAGTGGGCCAGGAGGTTGCGGGTGACGAGCATGTGGTCGATCATCTGGCCGCGGCCGTGGTGGAAGAGGGTGTAGCGGGCCTCGTTCGGCACGGTGTGCTCGATCGGGACCAGGACCCGGGAGGCGAGGTCGCCGTTGCCGGTGTCCTCGACGTTCCCGCAGATCGCCAGCACCGGGACCTCTTCGGGTTCGGCGTTGTAGTCGCCGGCGACGACGATCCGCGCGTCCGGGTCGTCGTCGAGGATCTGGTCGACCAGGCGTCGTACTTCCAGGGCCTGGCTCATGCGCTTCATCGAGGACAGGAAACTGCCCTCGGCCCAGGCATCGGCGGTGCGCCAGATGCCCTTCTGCGCATCGATGACCTGCCCGGGGATGTCGGTGGGGAGCTTGGACTTCAGGTGGACGGTGATGACGTGCAGCAGGCGGCCGGGGGCCGCGTGGTCGATGTCGATCTGCGCGTGCAGGATGGGCCGCTCGATACCGATCCCGACCGGCGCCGTGTCGGGGGGTGTGGCGGTGAGCCGCTGGTAGCGGGGCTCGGCGACCAGGTCGTTCTTGAGCTGCTCGTGCTTGATGACCGGCAGGTGGGTCGCGATCACCAGGTTGCGCATGTCGAAGACCGCATCGTTGGCGGGCTTGGTGCTGACCAGCGGCGCGCCGTCGAGGTTGGTGCCGGTCAGGAGTTCTTTCAGGGCCAGGAGTTCGCGGGGCTGGCCGGGGCGTTCTTGGCCGTGGACTTCCTGGAAGCAGGCGATGTCCGCCCGGAGGCGGTTGATCTGGGGTTTCATCAGCGCGATGCGCTCAGCCAGCGACGGACGCGCGCCGACGGCGGTCTCGTCGAAGTTCTCGAGGTTGAATGTGGCGATCCGGATCTGTGTCACAGCTGCCCCCAAGGGACGCGATGGCCGGGATCCGCAGGCTAACCAGAGGCCGCTGACGGTCGGCGTGAGGCGCGCTCGGCGTTGCGCCGACTGCCACACGCACCCACTGCCGCGCGCTCCCTCACTCAGGGAACGAAAAGCCCAGCTCACGCAGGCGGGGCAAGCACGCTGCGAGGCATTGCTCCACCGACGCGGCATCGGTTCGCACGAGGACGTCCTCGCGCAACGGGGCCCCGCTGGCGACGAAGGTCCAAGGCCTGCGCCTCTCTGCCATCCGCTCGGCATCCGCCTTGAACAGCACCGTTACGCCCTGTTCAGCCAGAGCTTCCATGATCGCGATAACGTCCACCGGTAGTCTCCCCCTCCCGAAGCGCTTCGCTCCGCGCCACCGGACGAACATACCGTCTCCAGGCGGAGCCCTGGGCACTACGAAAATGACCCATCACGGCGACCCGAGCAAGAAATACGCGACACCTCAACGTGCGGACCCACCAGTGCGGAGGCCGGACAACCGCGATCAGACGTCGAGCTGGACGCGGCGGGTGTTGAGCGTGAAATGCTGTCTCGTCACGCTGTTCCATACACTGACCCGGGCGTAGATTTGCAATCGCCGCCGGTGTCTCCCGGTCCTGGCTGTACACGCAGGCCGACCTCATCACCGCGAGCAATCAGCTCCAACAGCGAGCCCCCGCCCCACACGGGATCCCACGGCATGCGGCCACGGGCGCCTCCCTGCAACGCAGGCTGGAGACCGCACTCGAACGCAACCGGCACCTTCGCGACGAGGTCGCCAATCCCACCCGTAAACCGGAGACCGCCCACGGCGAGATCCGCCGCCTCCGCACCCGACGGCCGCGCCATCGAATGGAGCTGCTGAGCACCGCTGACTCTCGCGGCGCGTCGGCTGGGGTACTCCGCAGACCGGTCCTGTCCGGGACGCCAACAGTGACTCCGTCCCCCGCGGATAGGGTCACCGGCATGATTATTTGGCTGAACGGGACCTTCGGCGCCGGCAAGACGACGACCTCGAAGGAACTTGCCGCGCTCCTTCCAGACGCAAGGGTCTTCGACTCCGAGACCGTCGGCTTCATGCTGAGGCACGTCCTCGACTCCGTTCCCGTCAAGGACTTCCAGGAATGGCCGCCCTGGCGTGGTCTGGTCGTGGCGACCGCCTCGCAGGTCCTCGACTTCGTCGGCGGAGTGCTCGTAATCCCCCAGTCGGTGCTGGTCGAGCAGTACTGGGGGGAGATCCACGCCGGGTTGACGAAGGCTGGCATTCCGGTGCGGCACTACGTGCTGCACACCGATCCAGACACGCTGGCCCAACGCATCGAGAGCGACACGGTCGAAACAGGCGCTCGGCAATGGCGCCTGGACCACATACCTCGCTACCAGGACGCCCTTCCCTGGCTGCGTCGAGAAGCCGAGGTCATCGACACCACTCACCTCTCGGCGGCCCAAGTCGCGCAGACGATCGCAGGCAGCGTTTCCAGCTGAGCGGCTGGAGACGATTCGACCACCCGACATCGACACGTTCGTCTGGCCAGCCACCAGCTCACAGGCGCCAGAGACCGCATAGATCGACATAACCTCGAAGATCACGCCGGAGTTGCAGAAGAGGGACCCGCCCTGCTCGGGGTGGCTGGCGATGGTGTGCGCGGCCTCGCGGTCCGGGCTGTCGGCGGTCGGGCATGTCGCCAGGGTCGGCGGGTGGCCGCAGCCGCTCACCGGAGCGTTGCCCGTCGAGCTCGGTGGCGGGGCCGGGACGGCGGCATCTGGCCGGAGCGGCAGGTCCAGAAGCCGCACGGGCCGCAGGCGTCGTCCGTCGCGCGGACCGGCAGGTTGAAGGTGAGCAGCGGGGCCGGACGTAGCCGGGGGCCATCTCGGCGAGGGTGCGCCGGGGCCGGCGCCCTTCGGGGACCAGGGCGTCGTCCCGCTCAGCCATCGTGAGCAGCATGGCGCCGAGCTGGTGAAGGGAGCCGGTCTCGTCCCGCTCGTATCCGCAGGAGGTGTCTTCCCGACGGATGTCGTCGGTCTTTCCCGCGCGGGGGGTCAGGGTGGTCATGCCGCGACCTCCCAACCGGTTCGGGCGCGGCGGGCAGTGCGCACCACAGCGAGCTCGGCGGCCCTCTCGGCGTACGGCTCAATGAGTGGCTGTGATCACACGGCCGCACCAGCCTTCCGTTAACCCTTTGCCGAGGAACCGATGGGCCAGCTAAGTTCTCCCAGCCGTCCATGTTGATCCGGACCGGCGCTGTCGACGAGGAGGTGTGGAGCACATGCGCAGGAGTGCCCAGCAGTTGAGCCCGCGTACTGGCCTTTGCCACCTGCTCACGACGGAGACACCTTGTCGTTTCGCATCACCCCACTGACCGACCCTGCTCACGGGGCACACAGCCGGCGCCTTGCATGGCTGGCGTCTGACGCCGATTCCGTCCCCGTCGGAACGGCCTTTCTGCGCCTGTTCGATGGCGGACAAGCGCACCTGGCCGAACTGACCCTCCACGTCCACCCCGTGGAGCGCCGCAAGGGCGTCGGCTCCCAGCTCCTCGACACGGCCGTGGCCGCCGCCCGGGACAACGCCCGACGCTGCGTCAGCGCGCAGGCCCAGGCCGGATCGCCCGGCGACCACTTCCTGCCGGCCCACGGCTTCCGCAAGGTCCTCACCTTGAGGTTCGCCCGCTTGCCGCTGGCCGACATGGACGCCATCGACCTCGCCGAGGTCATCGAGCGTCCGCATCCCGGCTACCGGCTGGCGTCATGGCAGGGAACCGTCCCCGACGCCCTTGCCCAGACGTTCGCCGCCTCACGCCGGGCCATGGACGACATGCCCATGGACGACACCGACTACGGCACCGTGGTCTGGGACGTGGACCGGGTCCGGGCTGCGGCGAAAGCCGTCGAACAGCGCGGCGACCAGTTGCACACCGTCGTCGCCATCGACAACTGCGATGGTTCGATCGCCGGGTTCACCGAACTCGTCGTCCCCGGCAATGGCACGGGTGATGGCCAGCACTACGGCACCGGCGTCCTGCCCGAGCACCGCGGACACGGTCTCGGCCGATGGATGAAGGCCGAGTCGATCCGACAAGCCCACGGGCGCTATCCAGATCTCGGCGGCCTCCTGACCGACACTGCCGACAGCAACACGCACATGAGACACATCAGCGACAGCCTCGGCTACGTGCCCACGCACACGACACTGCAGTACCAGCTCGACCTGTAGAGGCGAGCGGACGGGCCGGACCTGGGCATCACCTCGTCCGGCCCGTCGGCACTTTCCCAACAGGCCCTAGAACCACTGAATGAGCCGCTACCCCCGGGTTCCTACGTCCGTACCCGTACCAGGGGCGAGGTTCCACCCCACGACAGGGCGGGGCGCTGCGGCAGCCGCGGTCGCGGCCCACTTCATGATCATCATGGAGGGTTGCTTCGGCCCACACCTGCACCCGCCCACCGGCCCACCCGCCCACCGGCCCACCGGCCCTTTGACGATCGTCAGGTTTGTCAGACCCGTCTGTGATGCTGCGCGTACGGGGCGGTGGCAGGAGCCGGCCGCATTCACCTCGGAGGGGGACCAGTGACGGGTCGCAAGGATGGCTGGGCGGGCATGGTCTGGGAGAGCTGGGCAGACCACGGCGATGTGACGCGGCGCCTCGATGAGGGTGCCGATCCGGAGGCGTGGAGCGGAGGGCGGCCCCTGCACCGGGCGGCGTCCTGGGGGTCACCGCGCGTGGTCACCGAGCTGGCTCGGCGGGTCGCGGACGTGGACGTGCTGGAGAACGGGACAACCGCCTTGTGGAAAGCCGTCTGGTCCGACCGGCCGGACAACGCGCGGGCCCTCGCTGCTGCCGGCGCGGATCCCTGGAAACCCCTGATCGGGGGCTGGTCACCGGGGCGGCTCAGCCTGGCCGGACCGACGCCCGACCTGTTCGAGGTGCCCGAAGGAATGCGCGGCTTGAACCTGGTGGAACGAACGGCCGCACGGGCGGGCGCACGACTCGTCGCCGCACTGGCAGACCTCCACTACGAGGGCACGGGTCTTGCTTGCGTGGCCGGGATCGCTGCCGAAGAAGCGATACGCCGCCTGGAGGCAACCCCAGCGGACGGCGACGAACTGAAGCAACTACGCGAAGAGCCCTGGGAATACAACTTCGATGCGAGCCTGCAGATCGTGGGCGTGACCACCGTGCGGGGTGGTTGCATCGTCACCCAGCCGTGGGGCTACGCGCCGTCGATGCCAGGCGTTTTGACCCGCCTGTCCGCTGGAACGGTCTGCTACGGGCTCTACGCCAACCCCAAGAGCGGCAATCAGGGCAGGATCGCCCGTAACGGCAGCCTCGAAGGCTCGGATCTCCACCCGGGCGGTTCGCCAGACCCCGGCGACGGTCCCGAAGCAGTCCTGACCTCGTACCTCTACCGGCACAACGCAGCGGCCTATGCGTGTGGCTACGCCGGACTGCGGCTTACCGATGCACGCGCCGTCGCGGGGCCGCCGGATGTATGGGTCGAACTGCCGCGGCGTGGCTACTGGGAACAATGACCTCCGGTGGCCCCGGCGAATGAGGTGTCGTCGCTGACCTCCGCCACCAGGTCCGGGCGAACCAAGGCGACGTCCAGAATTTCGCGGGCCCCACGACGCCGCGAACCGCGGCCCCTCCCACGAGTGCCCGGGGACAGCGGTGAGTCAGCTGCTCGGCGCCCTGGTGGGCGGGTCCCTGCCCGAGGCGGCTCCCCCGGCAAAGGTGCGCCTCTTCAGGAGAGAGCGGAGTCGGTCGGCGATGTCGAAGACCTTCAGGCGCAGGGCGCGGATGTCGTTGATGAGGTCGCGCCAGGGTTCGAAGGTGTCGTCGACGGTTTTGTGCCGGCAGGGGGCGCAGGAGGACGAGCTGGTCCATGAGGGCGGCGGCCCGCCAGTAGGCGTCGGGTTCGTCGGTGGCCAGGGCCGGGGTGTTCACGCGGTGGCGGGCGACGGCGGCGACCAGGGCCGAGCAGTCCTGGATCTCCAGGTCTTTGCCGAAGGGCCGTCGGCCTCAGTGGTGTAGGTGCAGTGGTCCGGGCAGTGCAGTGGCACCGCGCCGCAACGGCCGCCCACTCGTCCTGTACGCCGCCCTCGGAACCGGCTCAGTCCGCCAAACCCCTCAAGTAAGCCGGGGCGACCCCATTTCACGGGGAACGGGCCTCCGGTCTGTTCGAGCGGGTCCACTCCGCTCCCCGCCCCAAGGATCCTTCCGGCTCCGCCTCCAGGACCGCAACACGCCAGCTACGAGGTGTCCTGTGGCGTGCCTGGCTGCCAAGTACTGGAGGCGATGCCGAGATCTTTCCGCATCTCATCCCTGGCCGCAATCAACCGATCCCACAACTCGCCTCTGCGTATTTCTAACTCTCTCAAAGCGGCCTCCCGATCCGAGGTGCCCCTCCGCAGTCCCTGCACAAGGCCGTACATCTGTCGAAGAGAGCCATTCACCGCTCCCAACGCAACGAGTACCTCATCGGACACACTCATCTGAGCTTCCGCATGCTGCGCGACATAGGCCGCCCAGACACTGTCCAACACTGCGCCCGTCTCCGGCGCGGCAGGCTCCGAATCCCGGAACTGGATGCTGCACAACACAAGCGCATCCCTGGCACTGCGAGCAGCAGCGTTGATCCTCGCGTAAGACGCTCGGCGCCCCTCAAGGACCTGGGTGTCCCAAGCGTGCTTCCGATCCTCCAACCGGTGCCGATCCAAGCGTTCCCGGTCTTCCCTCCGAAGCCGCTCCGCCCCCCGCTGTGTCAACAGCACTGACATGAGCGTGACCAGGCCCCCCAATACAGCGGCCCCGAGAGTCAGTAGCGCCGGCCCCATCGAATCCCCTCCGTCGGCTACCCCGGCCGTACCCGCCACCCCGTACGTCAACCCAGGCAACCCCCTCCGTTTCGCGGGGTCTGCGCGGGCAAGGTGGACGCGGAGCTCTCGCGGTCGAAGGCACACCATCTCTGTAGCTGATCGTCAGCGGCCTCGCGAAAAAGGCCAGACGGCCGCCCTACCGCAGGGACTCCCCCATGTCGGGGCCGGCGTCTCGTCACTCCAGCCCTCGGAGTCGTTGGGTCCATGCGTGCTGCGCCCTCCATGCCGGCCTCCGCAAGGAACATCCGGGTGCCGTGCGGGCGCCGCGTTATGCCGATGGCGACACCGTCATAGCGCACACGACGCCACCCTGATCATCCGGCGGATGCGGGCAGGGCGACCGGCGAGGGCGGCCGCTTCCTCTCAAACCGTGGTCGGCCCCTCAGGGGCCTCGGCGGTGGCTCGCCGGTATTCGGCGTTGATGCGCTGGGCTTCTTCGAGCTGGTCTTCGAGGATGACGATGCGGCAGGCGGCCTCGATGGGGGTGCCCTGGTCGACGAGTTCGCGGGCTCGGGCGGCGATGCGCAGCTGGTAGCGGGAGTAGCGGCGGTGTCCGCCGGCGGAGCGGAGCGGGGTGATCAGGCGGGCTTCGCCGATGGCGCGGAGGAAGTTCTGGGTGGTGCCGAGCATCTCGGCGGCCCGGCCCATGGTGTAGGCGGGGTAGTCGTCATCGTCCAGGTGCCCGCCGAGGGGGCCGGCCGGGGCTTCTGCTGTCATGAGACCTTCTGTCGGGAACGCGTGGAGGGGCCCTGGCGCCTATCGCGCCAGGGCCCCGAAGGAACTACAACACCATCTGCCGGCCCTGAGACTGCGCCGGCCTTCTGTTTCCGCTGGCCCGACCGATACGCCGGCCGGGGCGCGGGGATCGCGGTTGCTTGACCGGAGACCACCTCACTATCGATGTCCTGCGGTACCCGGGCTCAGCCTTCGACCCGGGCGATCCTGATGGCGTTCGGCTCCTCCGTTCTTCCCTCTGGGAACAATCACTCATCAAACGGTTACTGCGAACTGCTGGTGATGCGAACTGCTCAGCGGCCTGCGGTAGCGCCACTCTTCGGCAGCCAGCCCCGTCGCCCATCCTGCGTCCGCTCTGGCTTAGAACCCCACTGCCGAACCTCCCGGTGCGCGCGCCCGCAGCCGACGCCTTCACCGAGGTGCTGCTCCACTCACTTCACTGCTGGGTACTGCGAACTGCACTTACAGGTACTACCACTGCCAGGTACTACCACTGCGTCACTGCGGTACTGCTTGCGGCGGCCCCTGATCACTGCGGGCCACCCGGTCCGGTCGTCAGTCCCGTCGCCGTCCTGCAACCGCTCTGGCTTCGACACTCCACCACCGCACCGTCCTGCGAACTGCAACTACAGGTGCTGCTGCCCGGCAGTTCGTCCCTGCCGGGCCCTGCTTGATCTCGGCTACGTGAGAAACCATAACCACACCGCCAGCAAATGTCTACTCCGGCCGGGACAGATTTCTGTTCGCTCGCCAGAGAGGTAATCAGTCTCCGTCAGACACAAAGAGGCGCGCCCTGGGGCAGCATCCGCCTGGCGGGAGGGGTCAGTCAGGCGGCCGCGGGCTGGGGCTGGCCGAGCTGGGCCTGGCCGAAGAGGAGGGCGTAGCCGTCGGGGAGCTGCTGGAGGATGCGGGCGAGGAGGCCCGGGCCGGCGAGGGCGGCGACGGGGGCGAGGACGGCGCCGGTGTCCCAGCGTGCGACCGCCGGGCTGACGCCGGTGCGGGCCGCGAGGTCTTTGACGAAGCCCCAGCCGGTGAGCTGTTCGACGTCGGGGACGGCGGAGGTCAGGGCGAGGGCGGCTTCGGCGGGCAGGCGGCGGGCGAGGTCGACGCATTCGTCACCGGTCAGCTGGCGGCCGAGGGCGCCCAGGACACTGCGGACCGCTTCTTCGGCGCGTTCGCGGGTGGGGTAGGCGCCTTCGTAGCGGACGCGTTCGAGCATCTGGTCGTACGTCATGGCCGCGGGGATCCGGTCGGGTCGGGTCTGGTCGTACATGACGGTGCGCTGGCCTTTCTCTGCAGTGGTCGGGCGGGGCAGCTCGGGGCTCGGATGGTGGTCAGGTGGGCTGGGGGTGGCCGAAGAGGACGTCGTAGCCAGGAGGAAGCTGGAGCAGGATCTCGTGGGTGAGTTCGTCGCCGGCGGCGGCGACGACGGTGGACAGGACCGCGCCGATGTCCCACAGGGCCGTCGTCTCCGTGGCGCCTTCGATCCAGGCCGCGGTCGCGCGGACGAAACGCTCGGGTGAGAGCGGCTCGGCCGTCTGGAGGGGGTTGAGGAGGATCAGGGCGTAGGTCTCGGGGAGCCGGGCCGCGAGCTCGGCCCGCACCGTGCCGATCAGATGCGCGCCCAGCAAGGCAAGGACGACACGGGCCACACGCTCGGCGTCTTCACGCGTCGCGTACTGGCCGCGTTCCTGGACGTGGGCCAGAAACGATTCGCGGCGCATAGCCATCACGTCACCCCCACGGGAGAGGACGAAGAGGGTAAGGGGAGAAGAGGAAGGCGGCGGGGACCGGGGTGCCCGGGGGGAGGGGTGGGGCCCCTGGTCCCCCGCCGCGGCATGGGGGCCGGTTCAGCCGGAGATCTGCTTGCGGTCGCCAGTGCTGCCGATGCTGATCTTGCGGGGCTTGGCGCGCTCGGCGATCGGAATGCGCAGGGTCAGGACACCCGCGTCGTAGTCGGCTTCGATGCGCTCGGTGTCCAGGGTGTCGGCCAGCATGATCTGGCGGGAGAAGACACCGAGGGGCCTCTCGGAGAGCTCCATCTGCACGCCGTCGGACTTGCCCGTCGGCCGGCGCTCGGCCTTCACGGTCAGCATGTTCCGCTCGACGTCGATGTCGATCGCCTCGGTGCTCACGCCGGGGAGGTCGAAGGCGATCACGTACTCGTCGCCCTGGCGGTAGGCGTCCATCGGCATCACGGACGGCTTCGACCACGTGCCCGACGTGCCCGACAGCTGCTGGACGATCCGGTCCATCTCGCGGAACGGGTCGGTGCGCATCAACATCGCGAAACACCTCCAGTTGGTTCAGGCAGAAACTGCCAATGCGCTTCAACGTGCATCCGTTGTAACATGTCATCCAGACGATGACAAGCAGCGAGTCACTGAACGAGTGACATGGTGAATGTCATGCATCGGGTGACCTGCTGAGCGTCGCCCGGAGGATGACTGGACTGTGGAGGGTGCCATGCAGGAGCCAGAACCTTTCAGCCCCGGCGCAGCTGCGGCAGCGCTGGAGATCATCAATCAGGCCATGGAGAATGCCGCTCACTCAGCCTCCCGAGAGCCCTCGGTCGCCCCGGACCCCGGCCCGCACCAGGCTCTGGCCGCGCTGACGATGCTGCGAGAGGTGCGTGAGCGGCTGGCCGGGTGGGAGAGCGGGCTGGTCAAGGCGGCCCGGGAGAATGGTGCGAGCTGGTCGGACCTCGCCGCCCCGCTGGGCGTAGCCAGCCGCCAGGCGGCCGAACGCCGCTACCTGCGCCTTCGCCCCGGAGCCGCCGGCAGCACCGGTGAAGAGCGTGTCGCCGCCACCCGGAACTCCCGGGCTGCGGACCGCACCGTCGCGGCGTGGGCCCGTAGCAATGCCGCGGAATTGCGCCGTCTGGCCGGACAGGTCAGCTCTCTGAGTGACCTGCCGCCCGGTGCGGCGGCGTCCATGGCGGAGCTGGACCAGGCGCTCGCGGACAACGACGTGGCGCGGCTCGTCGAGCCCCTCAGCGGGGCCCGGGCGCACCTGCGCCGTCCGGAGGATTCGGAGCTCGCGGACCGTATCGACGCGATGACCCGTCACACGGACCGGCTGCGCAAGGACAGCCATGACCAGCGCAACACCCGGACAACCTGATCTCTGCCTCGAGTCGCGCCGCCGTGGCGTGGCCTTTTGAGAGGGTGCTCTGTCATGACCGTGAATCCGTCAGGGCCCGCCGGTGAGAACGGCGTGAGCGTGGACGTGCTGGACCAGACGGTGGTTGTGCGGCCGGTCGGTGAGATCGACCTCACCACCGGCCCGCACCTGAGTCACGCTCTGGCCGAAGCCCTGCGGCACGCCACACCGGCCAGGCCCCTTGTTGTCGACTGCAGCCGGCTCACGTTCTGCGACTCCGCGGGTCTCAACGCCCTCCTCGTCGCCCGGCACACCGCCCAGAAGGCGGGCATCGACATCCGCCTGGACTCCCCCAACCGGCAGATGCAGCGCCTCCTGGACATCACCGGCACCGTCTCCCTCTTCCCCCTCCACGCACCCCCTTCCAACGGAACACCCACATGAGCGCACCCGTTTGCAGCCGGGCCATGAACGATCAAGAAGCCGAGGTCCTGCTGGTGCGGGTGCGGGGGGCGCTCGCCGAGCTGGGGGCAAGGACAAGCACCGCGGCGACGCCACCTACCGCGCCCGGGTCGGCCAGTACCACCAGCGCGGCGGCAGCTGACCCGGCTGTCCGTGCAGTGGCCGCAGCTCCCCCACAGCGCGGGGAGGGGCCGCGGCGCCGGGACCGGTGTGTGCCCGTGCCTCCTGCGGCCGTCAAGACGGGGCGCGGGGTGCCAGCGAGTCACGTCCCTGCCGCGGCGGGTCCGCGCCAAGATGAGGGCCCCGGAGGCACCGGCCTTCCGGGTGACGGGAGGCAACGCATTGATCACTGTGGACGTGCAGCACCGCGGCAGCACTCTGTGGGCCAGCGCCGACGGCGACCTCGACGCCGAGGCGGGTATGGCCCTGGGGCGGGTACTGGAGCAGGTCACCGCCTACGAGCGGGTTCTCATGGTCGATCTGCACGGGGTGGCCCTGATGGACCGTGACGGGCTGCTGCACCTGCTGGACCTGCACCGGCGGGCGGAGGGCTGGGGGCTACGGGTCCTGGTGGTGGGCTGGCAGCCCCAGCCCCAGCAGCTCATGGCCGACACCGCCGGCATCCGCGGCCCGGGATCAGCGACCGGGGAACGGTACGCACTCGCCGGATTCCGCCGCCTCATCGAAGAACGCGCGCACCAGGCCCTCCACCTCGCCGACTCCGGCACCGGAGGAATGCCCCACCTCTGACAAGAAGAGGGCCGCGTACCGCGGCCGCACGGGACGATCCCACGGCCCGGCGGCCTGAGGCCGTCAACCTGCCCCTGAGCGTCATGACCGCGGTCGCGAGCTCACGCGCGCAACCCGGGAGCAGCTGGACGCGCCTGGTGAGCTGGGCGTCGAGTGGGCGTAGTCGGCGTCAGACCCTTCTTCACCCGGCGGGCCGCAAGGGGAAGCGCTGAACGGCGGCTGCCGTTGAGTCGGCTGTCGAGCCGCGGGGCGGTGAGCGAACTCTGGGGCGTACATCCACACGGCCGTGGAGATTCGTTTCGCCGACCTCAACTTCCGGTCCGTGAACCTCCGCGACGGGGCCTGACCGGGCGGGCGGTGCTTCGCACGGGTGCAGTACGAGCCGTGCCAGGCACCGCCCGTATTGCGAGGGCCCCGCACACGGCCGTCACTCTCAGATGTGGCGCAGTGCCCAGCACGCCCAGACGATGGTGGCCACCGCCGTCACGACGGCCGCCGTGCCGAGGGCGATCCCGGCCCGCGCCCGGATGCGACTGGCTCCCTCGTCGCCGCGCACACGTCGCAGGGCGATGCCTCCTGAGACGACCGCCCAGATCCCCAAGGGCAGGATGAAGAAGAGAGGGAGGTAGCGGAGCAGGTTCGGAACGAATTCCGGAAGCAGGGGGCAGCCGGCGGCCGCGACAGCAGCGGTGCCCAGTATCAGGGACCAGGTTCCCGTCAGCTGCGGGAGAGCCTCTTCTTCGGACGAATCGATCTGCTGTACGGAACTCATGATCCGAAGGCTAGACGGCGGACCACGAGTTCCGCCTGGGTGCGGCTACCTAGACGAGCATGAGTAGGTCGGGCGGCCAGAGCCCGTGCCTGGCCACGTCGCCGGGCGCGGGCTCGCGAACGCTCCGCTACCACCAGGCCGCCAGCAGCTCGGCTATCGCGTGGGAAGACATCTCATGGCGGCTAACGGGTGAACGGACCTTGTCCTGCGTGGGGTCAGCCAGTCGCGAATGCGGACAGCGGGGTGTCTGCCCGGACCTCCAGTTCGGGCGTCAGAGCGCCGGTCACGGTCACGGAGTCGCCGGCGCCTGGCGGCCGGCGGCTGGCGGCTGGCGGCTGGCGGCTGGCGGCTGCTCAGGCGGGTGGGACGGCTGGGTCGGTGATCCGGTACCCCACGCCGGGTGTGGTGGCGATGACCGGGGGGTCGCCGAGTTTGCGGCGCAGGCGGCTGATGGTCACCGTGACGGTGTTGGTGAACGGGTCGGCGTGTTCGTCCCAGACCTGTTCGAGGAGGTTTTCCGTGCTGAGGAAGGCGGGGCTCGCGTTCAGGAGGGCTTCGAGTACCGCGAACTCCTTGAGGGAGAGGTCGAGTTGGCGGCCGTCGCGGATGGCGGTGCGGCGCATCGGGTCGAGTTCGATTCCCGCCGTGCTCAGGGTGCGGGACCGGGCGGCGGGGCGGCGGCGGGCCAGGGCGCGGATGCGCAGGACGAGTTCGGGAAAGTGGAAGGGCTTGGCGAGGTAATCGTCGGCGCCCAGGGTCAGGCCGCTGACGCGGTCGCCGGGTGAGTCGGCGGCGGTCAGCATCAGGACCATCACGCGGCCGTCCCGCTCGGTGATCATTTGGCAGAGGGTGTCGCCGTGGATGCCTGGCAGGTCGCGGTCGAGCACGACGACGTCGTACGCGTTGACGTCCAGCTTGGCAGCGGCGTCGAGCCCGTCGTGGGCCACGTCCACGGCCATGCCCTGGTCGCGCAGTCCCTCGGCAATGACTTCGGCGAGGGGCCGGGCGTCCTCGACCACCAGGACTCTCAACGCGTCACGGCCGTTTCTGTGTTGTGAGCTTTCGCCGTCGCCCTGCCGTCCGTACGGGGGAGGGTGATGGTGACGCGCAGGCCGCCGTCGGGGCGGGCGCGCAGGTCCAGGGTGCCGTGGTGGGCCTGAGTGATGGCCGCGACGATGGAGAGGCCGAGGCCGCTGCCCTGGCCGGTGCCGGTCCGGTCGGCGCCAAGGCGGCGGAAGGGCTGCACGAGGTCCGCAACCCGCCGCTGGTCGAGGACCGGTCCGCTGGACTCGACGACGAGGGACACTGCGCCTGCGTCGTCTCCTTCGGCCGGTACCGCGACACTGATCCAGCCCTCGGGGCCGTTGTGCGTGATCGCGTTGTCGACCACGTTGTCGACCGCGCGGCGCAGCAGCGTCTGGCTGCCCCAGACCCACGCGCAGTCGTCGATCCGGTTTTCACGCACGGTCAGGCCCTTGGCGGCAATGTCCTTTGCCCGTCCGGTCAGGGCGGTCAGCGCGAGTTGGCCGAGGGTGAGGTCAGCCGAGTCGGTGAACTCCCCGTGCCGGGTGCGAGCCAGGACGAGGAAACTCTCCAGCAGCCGGTCCACCTGGTCGAGTTCGGCGCGCATCCGGGCGGCCAGCGTGGCCGTGGTCTCGGGTACCGGGCCCGGCTTGGCGAGGGCCACGTCCGGGGAGGCCCGCATCGTGGTGAGCGGGGTGCGCAGCTCGTGGGAGGCGTTGGCGACGAAGAGGCGCTGGGCGTCGAAGGAGCCCTCCAGGCGGCCGAGGAGGTCGTCGATGGTGTCGGCGAGGTCCTTCACCTCGTCGCCGGGGCCGCCGATGGCCAGGCGTTCGTGCAGGCTGTCGGCGGTGATCCGGCGGGTGGCCGCTGTCATCACGCGCAGCGGGCGAAGCACCCGGCCGGCGACGAACCAGCCGAGCCCGACCGAGATCACCGCCATGATGCCGAGGGCGATGGCGGAGCCGAGCAGGATCTGCCGGGACTGGGTGTCGTGCGCCTGGGCCAGCTGCTGCTCCAGCTCGTCGATGCGGCCCTGGGCCTGTGCCGCCGTGGCGGGCTGTTCGGTGCCGCCATCGGGGGCGGTCTGGCTGGAGCGCGTTCCGCCGGATGCCACCACGGCCGCGATGGCCAGCAGCGCCGTCCCCGACAGCAGGAACAGAGTCACGTACAGGGCGGTGAAGCGGGTGCGGGCAGTGCCACGGCGCAGGCCGAGCCGGGCAGTCAGGTCCGCGAGCCGTCGGGCCGGGCCCCATTTCATCCGCATGCTCCCCTCTCGCCACCGCACGAGACACGTACCAGGACACGTACCAGGCCAGGCTAAGCCGAGGCGCCTAACAGCGAGATGACAGTGGCCGTTCGGCCCCTGTAACTCGCTCCGTCACAGGGTGGAGCCATGAGCGATGAGAGTACGAAGGCGACGATCGAGGTCGTCGGTTAGCGCAAACGCTTCGGGCCGCAGCTGGCTTTGGACGGGATGACGTTCACCGTGCGGCCCGGACGGGTGACCGGCTTCGTCGGCCCGAACGGCGCGGGCAAGTCCACCACCATGCGCGTGATCCTGGGCCTTGACGCAGCTGAGGAGGGAAAGGCCCTGGTCGGCGGAGTGCCGTACCGCACCCTGCGTCGCCCCCTCCGGCATCTGGGGGCACTGCTCGACGCCTCCGCGTTGCAGCCGAGCCGCACCGCCCGTAACCACCTGCTGTGGCTGGCCCACTCACAGGGCGTGCCACCCCGGCGCGTGGACGAGGTCATCGAACAGGCCGGCCTGGGCACGGCGGCCCGGCGCAAGGCCGGCGGCTTCTCGCTGGGCATGCGCCAGCGCCTGGGGATCGCGGCGGCGCTGCTCGGTGCCCGCCGGTGGTCATGCTGGACGAGCCGTTCAACGGCCTCGACCCCGACGGCATCGTGTGGATGCGCGGCTTCCTGGCGGAGCTGGCCCGGCAGGGCCGCGCTGTCCTGGTCTCCAGTCACCTGATGAGCGAACTCGAAGACACCGCGGACCATCTCGTGGTGATCGGTCGCGGCCGGGTCGTCGCGGACACCAGCGTGTCCGAGCTGCTCGCCGAGGCGTCCGGCGGCCGGGTCACCCTGCGTACCTCCGCGCCTCCGCGCGCCGCGCAGGTCCTGCACGGCGCGGGCGCCGCCGTTCTCGCCACCGGCCCGGACACCCTTGGCGTCACGGGCCTGCCCGACGAGGAGATCGTGGCCCTGCTCGCCCGGAACGGGGTGCCGTTCTCGCAGGTGTCCGCGCACCGGGCGACGCTCGAAGAGGCGTACATGGAGCTCACCCGGGACGCGGTGGAGTACCGGGGCATCCCGGCAGGGGAGGCCACGCGATGACAGCCAGCCTCACCCCTCGCCGCCCGGCCACGAGGCGCGCTGAGCCGAGCGGGTTCCTCAGGACGCTGCACGCCGAGTGGACGAAGTTCCGTACGGTACGCGGCTGGGTCCTCGCCATGGCGGGGGCGCTCCGGGTGACGATCGTGGTCGGCCTGCTCGGCACGGCCGCCCCCGCCCCCGGCGGGGGCGGGGGCGGCGCCGACTCCGCTTCGTATCCGAAGGGCCCCGGCGGCGAGGCCGTCAATGACAGCTTCTACTTCGTCCACAGGACACTCACCGGCGACGGCGCCCTCACCGTTCCCCTGCGGTCCCTGACCGGTGTGGCCGACACCGGGACCGGCAAGACGGCCCAGGGCGCCCAGCCCTGGGCGAAGGCAGGGATCATCGTGAAGGAAAGCCTCACCCAGGGATCCCCGTACGCGGCGGTCATGGCCACCGGCGGTCACGGCGTGCGCATGCAGTACGACTACACGCACGACACGGCGGGCCCTTCCGGCAAGGTGACCGAGGAGTCCCCGCGCTGGCTGCGCCTGGTCCGCTCCGGCGACAGCCTCACCGGTTACGCGTCCACCGACGGCTCCCACTGGACCAAGGTCGGCCAGGCGAAGCTGCCTGGGCTTGCGCGCACCGTGCAGGCCGGGCTCTTCGCCACGTCACCGGAGGCCAAGCAGGACACCGCGGCGGGAACGGGCTTCAGCCCCGCCGTGGCCACCGGCACCTTCGGCCGTCCCGGCCTCACCGGTGGCTGGTCCCAGAGCGCCTGGAGCGGCACCCAGGTGGGCGGTGACGCGGGCACCTCCGGCAGCTACACGAACACCACCGAGGGCGGCTTCACCCAGACCGACGGCGGCGGGTTCACCGTGACGGGGGCCGGCGACATCGCACCGGTCGTCGGCGGGCCCGCCATGGGCGTCGGCTTCTCCGTCGAGAACTTCCTCGTCGGCACATTCGCCGGGCTGATCGTGGTGATCACCGTGGGCACGGTGTTCATCACCAGCGAGTACCGGCGTGGTCTGCTGCGTACGACCATGGCGGCAACTCCGCCGCGGGGCCGGGTGCTTGGTGCCAAGGCGCTGGTGGCCGGGGGCGTCGCGTTCGCCATCGGCCTGGTCGCCGCCGCGATCACCATTCCCATCGGGGAACGCAGCACGGGTGGCAGGGGCTTCCATGTCTTCCCCGTCACGTCGGCGACCGAAGTGCGCGTCATGGTCGGAACCGGACTGCTCTGCGCAGCCGCCGCCGTGCTCGCTCTCGGCGTCGGTGCCCTGCTGCGGCGCAGCGGCACGGCTGTCGCCCTGGTCATCGCGTCGATCGTGCTGCCCTTCCTGCTCGCCACCTCCGGCGTACTGCCCCCGGGCGTCTCGGAGTGGCTGCTGCGGGTGACCCCGGCCGCGGGCTTCGCCATCCAGCAGACCCTGCCGCAGTACGCGCAGGTGCTCAGCGTGTACGAACCGTCGACCGGCTACTACCCGCTGGCGCCCTGGGCCGGCCTCGCCGTGCTGTGCGGATACGCCGCGCTCGCCTTCGGTCTGGCCGGGGTGCGGCTGCGCGGGAGGGACGTATGAGTCTCCTGAGCGGTGCACGACTCGCGAGCACGGCTGACGGCGCGTGGCGAGGGGACTTCGGCCGCGCCCTGCGCGCGGAGTGGACAAAGTTGCGCACCGCAGGGGAAATGGGCAGGTTGCTCCTGCTCGCCGTCGCGCTGACCGTGGCCGTCGGCTGCGGCACCGCCAAGGCCGTGAAGTGCCCGGACGCGGGGTGCGGCCAGGACGCCGTCAAGCTCGCCCTGACCGGCGTCACCGTCGGGCAGGCGGTCATCGCCGTCTTCGCGGTGCTGGCCGTCAGCGGCGAGTACGGCACCGGGATGATCCGCACCACGCTCATGGCAGTGCCGAACCGGATCACCGTCCTTACCGCGCGGCCGCGCTGCTGGTCGGCGGTCTGCTGCTGCACAGGCGCGACGCGTAGCCGAATCGAGCCGTCCGCGAGCACGGTGGCTTTCCCCCCGGCCCGGCGCCTCACCCGGTCAACGACCCAGCCGACCGGGAGCGACGCCGGGCGGGCGGGTCTTCAGGATGCCGACTTCCCCGACGGGCAGAGCCACGGCTACCGGTGGGTTCACATCAAGCGCTTCCACCTGCCGCCCGTGTCACCGGCCGACCAGGACCTTCTCACCGCCTTGATCGCCCACCCTGAGTTCCGGGACACCTACGACGGAGCCGGCGTCTGGCTCGAACCACGCCATGGCCAGTGGTGGTCCGATCGGATCGCTCCCGGGACGCTTGCCTTGCCCGCGCCGCCCGACACCGGACGACGCGGGCTTGACCGGCAAGATCCCTAGCCCCGCCGGATCCGGCCGGGGGGAGCGGTCGGATCCCTTCGTCACCCCGTACGGACGCCGCTGTTGCGGAATGCCCGGTTCCGGGCGTTCCGAAGCCCCTCACTGGACCAGGTCGGTGTGCGGGTGGCCTCCGTTCGCCGGGCAGGCGTACAGCTGGAGGTGATTGGCGTCCAGCACCGTGATCTCGGGCGGATTGGACCAACTGTCGTCGGATGCGCCGGGGACCTGATCCTCGTACGGGATCCAACTCGTGCTGCTGCGGTGCCATTCGGACGAGGCGATGGTCAGCAGCGGCGTCATCGCGGTACCGCAGGCCACACAGAACCGGGGGACGGGGTCGGTGAGCCCCCAGGGAGCCCAGCCACCGATCTTCCAGCCGGGGGCGTGGGACAGCGCCTTGTCATAGAGCACCTGCGGGTCGGCGTCGTCGACCACGATGCCCGCCGCCCGCCAGGGCGCGGGGTCCGTGATCTGCTGCTTCAACTCCTCGGGGAGTTCCAGGGAATCGGGGTACTCGGTGACCTGCTCCGGCGCGAGCACGCACGGCTCAGGCACGTAGAGGTACTCGTCCGCGTCGAACGGCTCGGGCGGCGCCGCCAGCACGTCGGTGACATCCGCGGCGGTCCGCCAGGACAACTCGATCGGAATGCTTGAGTCCGGCGCGTGCTCCGAAGGGCACCACAGGACCTGCAGCAGGTCGGTCCGCCCGGGCGGCCGCAGCAGGGGTATGTCCCGCGCGTACAACTGGGCCACGGGCACCAGGGGGTGGAGGCCTTCATGCTCGATGCGGCAGTACAGCCAGGGTTGCTGTGCGGGCCACAGCAGGGGCCCGCCGATCGAGCTGTCGTGCACCGTGGGAGAGCCGGGACGCGGGTGCAACCGGACCGCTGGGCGGCCCAGCGGGGCCAGCGCGGGGAAGACCGCGGCGATGTCGACCGGCCGGGGCGGGGTGGTACGTGTGCCATTCATGGCAACGATCTTGCCAACACTCTCTGACAGCGGGCCTACGCCGTCTCTTTCGGATCACCTCGCGCTCCAGACGGGGCAACGAATCGCGGCCATCACCGTCCCGAACGCGGGTGCATTCCCAGCCTGGCCCGGAGTGAGGACGAAGGCCGGCGGGCGGCAGTTGCCGTCGACCGCCAGGTGGACCTTTTGGTCAGCCCGCCGCGTCACCGCCCGAGGGCGTGATCGTCAGGCTCGTCCGCCATCGCCCCCCCTTTCACGAGCTCCGGCGAAGTGCTGATGTGCTGATGTGCGCCAGCGGCCACCTCGCCGGTGGGTCCGGTCCGGAAGCAGCGAGCGTTCAACTGCGGAGGCAGTCCGCGGGACGGTCTGCGATGTGACGCTCGCAGATCGCCCGGTACGCCGGGAAGCGCAGAGCGATCTCGGAAAGCTTCGCAATCATCTCCGTACGCGTGGGCAAGGGGTAGCACTCGTGGTGCAGTGCGATGCCCAGACGAACGGCGTCGTCTGCCTTCCGTACCCACTCGTCCAGAGTGGACTTCATGGACGCACCGTTATCCGTGCCCGACCACGCCGCAACGTTCAGGAACACGATCGCCTGTTCTACCGACGCCTGGCCGGCTTCCACTGCCGCAGCAACGATCTCGGCGACGTCGTCGGCGCCGTAGGCATCAATCAGGTCGTCCACACGGTCGAACAGCTCGTCAGGGAAGTCGCCGTCATCCCGTTCCGACACGTGCACGGCACACAGCCGGCCAAGCGCCTCGCCCACTACTGACGTCGCCATCAGGCCCCCTGTTGCTCGCCACTCGGACGGACACTAGCCGGGCCAGCCGCAGGGAACCGCCCATTTTTGACGGCTACCCCGCGGTGATCCGAAAGAGACTGCCTGGATGTCCTGCCTGAGTCCCGGAGGTGGCTGGGCTGTCGGCGATGCAAGAGGCGATGCAAAAGGAACCACCGGGCGGTGTCTTCGACGAGCTCGCGGTCCGCTACGAGGCCACCGTCCTCGTTGCCGCCGTCAACGAGTGGTTGTGACGTACTGGTCCGACGACAACTCGAACACCCGAACTCGCCGGCCGCCAGTGGGATTGACGGTCTCACGCACCGGATGCATCCCCAGTTTGGTCATGATCCGTTCGGAGGCGTCGTTGCCCACCTGAGTGATGCTGACGATCCGCTCCAGCCCTCGCTCTTCGAACCCGAACCGTACAGCGGCCGCAGCGGCCTCGGTGGCCAAGCCCTGCCCCCAGTGGGAACGTCCCAGCCGCCAGCCGACCTCCACCGCCGGCAGTACCTCCGGCAAGAAGTCGGGCACCGAAAGGCCGGTGAACCCGGCCAGCTCGCCAGTGGACCGGATTTCCACGGCGAACAGGCCGAAGCCCCGTGACTCCCACTCGCTCTCCCATGCCCGGATCCCGCCGCGAGTCTGCTGTTCGTCACGGACGCTGCCGTCACGGATCCACCGCATGACCTCGGGGTCGGCATTGACGGCAGCCATGGGCGCAACGTCTTCCTCGCGCCAGCGACGCAGGATCAAACGGGGAGTCTCAAGGGTGACCACCCAATCATTCTGCCATCGGTCGGCGAACGCCGCTCCCGGTGGCTTGAGTTGAGGTCCGCGGCGGCGGATCGGACCGTCGCGCGACGGTCGGCGGCGGCCCGCGTAGCACTCCACCAGGGCGCGCGGCCCGGCATCGGAGAACGCGCGGGCGGAGCATCAAGACCATCGCCCTTGGCGCCTACGGCTTCCGCAACCCCGGCAATCAGCGCTTACGCACCCGCTGCGCGACCACCCGTCGAGCCCGTGGACACCTGGCTGCCCGCTCATTTCGTTGAGCCCGCACCCTGCAATCGTGTTGGCTAGCGGCACCGAACTGTCAGTACCGCGGGTGCCCGCTTGGCTGTAGCAGGGAGTTGAACGTGCAGGACAACGTTGTTGACCCCGTTGCCCACAATCGGGCAGCCTGGGACAAGTGTGTCCAAGAGGGCAACGAGTGGTCGAGGCCGGTGAGTGCTGAGGATGTCGAGCGCGCCCGCAGGGGCGACTGGTCGATTGTTCTCATCGGACGTGAGCCAGTCGACCGCTCCTGGCTGCCGACGGACCTGACCGGCAAGGACGTGTTGTGCCTGGCCTCCGGCGGCGGCCAGCAGGGTCCGATCCTCGCCGCCGCAGGGGCGCGGGTCACCGTATTCGACAACTCACCCCGTCAGCTCGGCCAGGACCGGATGGTGGCGGCGCGCGACGGACTCGAGCTGCGCACCGTCCTAGGCGACATGCGCGACCTCAGCGCCTTCGGCGACGCAACATTCGACGTCGTATTCCATCCGGTTTCCAACCTCTTCGTACCAGACTTGGCACCGGTGTGGCGTGAATGCTTCCGCGTCCTGCGACCGGGCGGAACTCTGCTCGTGGGCTTCCTCAACCCTGATGCGTACTTGTTCGACCACGAGGCGCTCGACGAGCGCGGCGAGCTGATCGTCGTGCACAAGCTGCCTTACAGCGATGTCACGCAGTACTCCGCCGAGGAACGCGCCACGAAGTTCGGCGCGGATGCCCCTCTTGAATACAGCCACACCCTCACCGACCAGATCGGCGGGCAGCTCGCCGCCGGGTTCGTCCTCACCGGCTTCACGGAAGCGCCGCACCAATCCAACGCATCCGCTCAATACATGTCGAACTATTTTGCGACGCTGGCGGTCAAGCCGGGCTGACCCAGCCGTGGGGCCGGTCGGCGGCCCGGCCAGCACCTCGTCCGGGTGGGCCTCCTCGTAGACCGCGATGGCGCGCAGCAGCCCGTCGTACCGCCGGTCGTTCCGACATGTGGCCCGATTCCTACCGGATGGCCTGAAGGGGCTATGGTCCCCCGGTCACGGAAGGCAAACGGACCGTCCGTCCAACCCAGGGGAACCGAGATGACTGATCTGAACTCGCTGCGGGCAAGCCTTGCGTCAGGTGAGCACGAGTTCGCCGACACCTTGGCCTTCATCACCGCGCACTACGAATACCGGCCGCAGGCGTTCCGCAACGGGGAACTGGAAAACGCCGCAGGTGAGAACGAGGGTTCCTGCAAGACGCTGGGACTGGCCCTGCTGGAAGGACTGAGCGACCAAGAGGCCCTGCTGGCATTCGGTGAGCACTATCGCAGTGTGCTGGCGACGCCGAACGACACTGATCACGGCAACATTCGCAACCTCATGGCCCATGGCCTTGAAGGGGTGGACTTCGCCGGGCAACCGCTGGCCCGCAAGAGCTGAACAGCGAAATCCGGGCGCCCGCCAAAGGCCACGTCCCCCAACCCGTCCTGAAGGTCTCGTAGCCGCGCAACGCCCGCAGCGTCATGCGGGCTGCGTAGCCCTTGCCTTCCCAAAGGTCGGTGACGGGGATCTTGGCGACGCCGTCGGCTGCTCGCGCAGCTGCTCCAGCCGCGCCGCGAGCAGGTAGTCGGCAGTGCGCTCCCGGGCCCTGCCGGCGGCCTTCGTCGCGGCGGCGATGGCGTCCGCGCCGTTCGGGTCGTGTCGGAACCAGCGGCGGCCCTGCTCGGTCGCGTACGCCCGCCGGGCCTCGGCCTCGGCCTCCTCGGCCCGGTCATCGACCGGCTCGGCCGCCGCCGGGTCTCCGCCGTCTCCGCCGTCTCCGAGCGGCGCGCGTCATTTCATGCCTGCTGCCGCGATCGCCTCCAACCCTTCCCGCTGCAGGGAACCCGTCTCGGCCAGCTCGGCGGGAGGATCCGCATAGACCGTGCCCAGGTAGGCGCCGCCCATGTCGGGACAGATCACGCAGATGTCCCGTAGGTCGTGATCGCCGAGCGCGGCGATCACAGCACCGAGGACGGCTGCCCCCGCCGAGCCGCCGAGAGTGAGTTCGGTCGCCGTACGGAGAAGCCGGCAGGCCCGGGCAGCAGCCAGGTCGTCCAGCAGAACGCGCACGTCCCACTGTTCTGGACCAAGGAAGGCGGACGGACGCCCGGAGCCGAAGCCGGGTACCTTGAACGGCCGCGGCTCCAGCCGGCCGCCGGTAGCCACCGAACCGGCCGCGTCCACTGCCACCATGCGCGTGTCGGGGTGATGCTCCCGAAAGTACCGGGACAGACCGGCGAGCGTTCCGCCGGTGGAGACTGCCGCCACGACGGCGTCCGGGGGCCTGTCCCCCAGCCCGCTCACCAACTCCGGTGCCGTCCAGCCATAGTGCACATCCGGATTGGCCGGACTGGAATACTGATCCGTCCACACGACACCAGGTCGTTCCCGGAGCAATCGCCGTACGGTGGCCAGACGCTCCACCACCGGATTGCGGCCGGGAACCCGCTGCACCACGATGACCTCTGCCCCGTGAGCCTCCATCAGCCCCTTGCTGCGCTTCGGGGTGTCGGCGTCGACGACCAGAGTGCACCGGTATCCACGACGCCGGCACATGCCCGCCAGCGCGACACCGAGGTTTCCGGAGGTGGACTCCACGATCGCCCCGCCGGGCCGGAGTTCCCCACTGCGTTCACGAGCCCCCAGCAGCGCGTGTGCGGTGCGAGCCTTGATCGACCCGTACTCGTTGGCGCCCTCCAGCTTGAGCCAGAGCCTGCGATTCTCACCGCGCACAGGAACAACCAGCCGCAGCAGGGGTGTGCAACCGACGCCCTCCGGACCTGTCTCCGGCGGCGCTCCCGCACCCGCGACACTCTTCACCCGGGCCGTCCCCGCACTGTCCATCACGCACCTGCCGTAGACGACCGGCGGTAGTATCCGAATCTCAGTTCGCTGGTGTGCCTGCCGGCCTGGTCCCGCAGCCACAGACCATCACGGTCCGGCAGCATTTCGGAGACGACCACCGCCCCGGTGGCTCGGGCGCAGTGACGGGAGAACAGGTCGACGAGCGCCGGCACGGCGAAGTCGACGAGGATCGGCTTGGGTTCACCGGGGAACTTCGCGTAGATCCGCTCCGGAAGCCCGTACTGTTCCCTGAGCCCGTGGGCGAATCTCTGGTTCTCCACGGACAGGCTCGTCCAGGACTTCCTCCTGGACGTGGGAATCCGCCAGGTTTCCCGGTGGACCACCGTACGGCCGAGGGTCAGCCTGGGAAGGTGATCGGCCCCGTCCAGCCTGCGGAACATGTCGTCGGCGCCGATGAGCCGGGCACCGGTGAACGGAGTGAACACCGATTCCACCTCGTCCCCCCAGGAGTACAGGGGTGGCCGGGTGAGATGGACCCTGCCCAGCGCCGTGGACTCGAGCGACAGGCGCCCGGAGTCCGCGGTCATGTAAAGGGAGGCGGCTCGGGCCACGTCACCCGCCCCTCTCGGGCTGGCGCCGCGGAACTCTATCTCCGGCAGCACCTCGCTGCGGGCCAGGGTCTTGCGCCAGTGCCCCATGACCGGGTCGCAGATACGGCCGTCCGTCAGGCCGCCGATGAGTGCGCCGACCTCCGCTTCGAACGCCGCGCGCTGCGGGTGCAGGGCCGGCCAGAGCCCTTGCAGCAGTTGGTCGTGCAGGCCGTGCACCTCACCGATGACGACCTGGAAGGAGCCGGCGTTGACGGCCTCCAGGCTGGGCGCGTCCACGAACAGGTCCGCCCCGGCCACGCACCAGGTGTCGAAGTCGACTCCCGCCGCCCGCTGCCTGGCCCAGTCCATGTCGAGCTGGACCCGAGAGCGGTCGGTGTTCCGCAACAACTGGTCGGTCAGTGCCGATGGCCCGCCCGCCAGTACCTGATCGTCCGCCGACCGCAGCCGCTGCCCCAGTCCGTCGGCATTGGCATGGGCGATCACCCGGTCCAGCGGCACGCTGCGGTATCCGAAGGAATCGACGAACCATTCGGTGATCATCTCCACGCGCCGGCGTCGACGAGCCAGGGAGAGCTCGAACAGCAGGTCCAACAGGACCGGCATGTCCGTGCGGAGGTATCCGTAGAGGGGGTCACGGATGTCGAAGCGATCCCACGGGAAGTGCCCGTCCTCGATCACCACCGACCGGTCCGCATAGTGTCGGCCGGCCTCCCTCTCCGCCGCCGCGCCCGTCACCTCGGAGAAGGCAGCGGACACGCCGTTCAACGCGTCCCGGCGCTCCTTGAGGGAGCCCGCTTCCTGGAGCGCGGCGCTTGTCCTGCCGAGCGTGTCGAGTACCGAGCACCAGCGGGGGCCGGCCGGCCCCCGCAGCGCGGCGGCACGGTCGCGCAGCGCGGTGAGGGGGTCGATCACCCCCGTCGGTACCTGCACCCGGTAGTCGACCAGGCCACGCCGTTCCAGTTCGCCGAGTGCCGCGGTGACCGCTTCGATCTCCGCGTTCTCGGCACGCGCCAGCCCCGCAGCGTCCATGCGCCCGTCGCACCGGGCGAGAAGCCGGTCCTCCAGCGAGCCTGGGTCCGGCGGCTGAAGCCGATCCACCTCGATCGGCCAGTCCACGAAGCGCACCGCGATGTACTCGCCATCACGCTGCACCAGCTGCGGAGGGATCGAGGGGACGAGCTGCGCCAGCACCTGCGGGTCCGCGCTCATCACGTCGGCGATGGCCTCCGCGGCCCAGTGCGTCCAGTAGGTCCGCGTACGCGCCGGGGCGGGCTCGCCGGTTTCGAGTACGAGCCCCTCCCCCGGGCCGACGCGCGCCCAGTACACCGGCCCGAAGAAGCTCGTGCTCTCGTTCTTCGCGCACATGCGCTGCAGGTACATGGCCGCCAGCAGCACCTTCCGGCGGTCTCCCGAACGAAGCCGGCCGGGATCGGGGCCGTCGGCCAGCCAGCGGTGCAACTGCTCGTACGCACCTCGGCTGGAGAGCATGACGGCCTCCAGGAAACGCCCTTCGAGGCACGTGTCCACCAAGTGGTGCACGCATCCCTCGATGGCGTCGGCGATGGCCTTGTCATCGCCGGCGGCCACCAGGTCGGCGATCGACTCGGCCCGTAACCGCTCCAGCAGTTCGTAGGGGAATCCCGTCGACTTGACCAAGGCCCAGGACGAGAGCGCCCAGTGTGTGGTGGTGGGGATCCCGGCGGATCCCCACACGTCCGCAGAAGTGTCCGGGCTCATCTAGTTGTCCGTGTAGAGGATCGTCTTCCACACGGTCATCATGTGGGCGAGGGCCCGCTTCTCGATCTCCGTCAGGTCCGGGTGCCAGACGTCGAAGAGCAGCACGGCACGGCCCGACGGACTGTCGTTCCACACCTCGTGCTCGAAGGAGTCGTCGAAGAGGAACGCCTTGCCCTCCACCCAGCGACGGTCCTCGGTGCCGACCCGCATGTGCCCGCCCTCAGGGGCGACCAGCGCCAGGTGGCAGCGGACACGGGCGTTGATGAACCCGCAGTGGGGCGCCACGTGAGTCCTCGGCGCCATGATCGAGAAGTAGCACATGCCCGACTCGCTGACACCGTCCAGCGCGGACAGCGCGCTGACGGTATCCGGACACGCGGCCAGGTGTTCCGGATACTTTCTTCCCAACAGGTAGAAGTAGTAGGCGCTCCACCGGCCGGCCTTGGCGAGGTTGGCGGAGTTGGGGTGCCGGACGGCCTCGGTCGCCTCCAGACCGCCCACCGCCTCGAACTCCTTGCGGATGGCTTCGAACGAGGCCTCGAGATCCGCCACCCAGGGGAACTCGCCGGCGTCCCACCACGGTTTGGCGGCAAGGCCGGGGATGATCACCTCCGGCCGCTGCAAGGTGGTCTCCTGGCTCGGTTCGCGCAGCGCGCTGGACTCCAGCCCGTCGATTATTCGAGTGAGCTGCGCCCGATCGACGCGCTGTTCCTCGATCCACTGATCCAGATACGGTCGACTGTCTCCGACCCACGCCGGCATGTCAGCCTCCTTGGCTGTCTTTCGTTGTGATGGAAAAGAGCACTGCTGCGGGGAACGTGAAGAGGCGTGCTCGTTCACGCGGCCCGGAACGGGATTCCGAAACGGGCTCCGATGTCGGCCAACTGGGCGGCGACGGCGGTCGGCAGGTCGAAGCCGTCGGCGCGAAGACCGCGGCTCCGGTTCTCCGGCTCGCCGGGGACCGTCACGGTGGCGCCGTCGTCGACCTCGACCTTGGCGATGTGCCGCGCGACCTCGCCGACGGACTCTCGATAGGCCGTCCGGCCGCCGAAGGCCTCCGGGTCGATGACGACGAGGAAGACACCGGACATCTCCGCTTCACCGGTGGACCACGGCGGTCGCTGGGTGCCGGCGAGCACGGGGTCGTCGTCGTCGATGGTGGCCAGGCCGCCCAGCAGGGCGGCGGCCAGTGCCAGCCCGAAGCCCTTGTGACCGGCGGCCGGGCTGCCCAGGGGCAGCAGTCCACCGCCGGCGAAGTAGTCGCCCGGCTCCTGGCTCGGCTGATGCGCGGCGTCGACCACGCACCCCGCCGGCAGCCGCACCCCGCGCGCCGCGGCGTCGGAGACCTTCCCCTCGGCCAGCATGGACATGGACACATCGACCACGACGGGGGAATCGGCGGCCGGTATGCCCAGTGCCCAGGGATTGGCTGCCAGGAAGCGCCGCGAGGTGCCCGGCAGGGCCATGACGCCGACGTCCGGACCGACCGCGCCGACCACCATGAGGCCGACCATCCCCGCCGCCGCGATTTCCTCGCAGTAGTGGCCCAGCCTGCCGATGTGCCCGCACTGCCGGATGGCGACGGCGGCAAGGCCGGTCTCGGCGGCCTCGGCCATGGCGAGTTCCGAGGCGAACCGCGCTGTGAAATGCCCGAATCCCCGGTGACCGTCGACGAGGTGGCAGGCACCGCGACGCCTGAGCACCGAGGGCCGAGCGGCCGGCGCGAGATCGCCGCGGTCGAGTTCGGCCACGTACTGACCGAGCCGCAGGACGCCGTGCGAGTCATGGCCGGCCGCGTTCGCGCCGACCAGGTGGCCTGCGACCGCCGCCGCCACATCCGGGTCGGCTCCCATCTGCCGGCACACGGAGTCGATGAAGGCGGTCAGTTGCCCGGGATCGGCAGTGACGACACCGCCGTCGCCCTGCTCAGTCCACATCCGTGCTCCACTCCCTCATGAGGTAGGTCAGAGCGCGGCGCTCTGGATCGGAGAGGTCGGGGTGCCAGGTGTCGAACAACAGCACCGCCCGGGGCCGGTCGGCCAGGTTGTCGACCTCGTGCTCGTACGAGTCGTCGAAGACCAGGCATCGGCCTTCCTGCCAGGTGCGGGTCTCGGTGCCGACACGCATGTGGCAGTCCGGCGGCACGACGATGCCCAGGTGGCAGCGGATACGGGCGTTCAGGAATCCGCAGTGCGGCTTGACCTTCGTGTTGGCCCCCAGCACCGAGAAGTAGCACATGCCGGCGTCGGAGATCCCGGGCACCGCGGCGAGCACCCCGGCAGTCGCCGGGCAGTCGGCCAGGTGCTCCGGATACGCCACGCCCATCCGGTAGAAGTGGTACGTGCTCCAGCGGCCCTGCTCCGCCAGCTCGGTGGACTCCGGGTGGCGGGTCAGGCCGGACGCGGCGTATTGGCGCTCGAACTCCGCGCGAATCCGGGGGTAGGCGTCCTCCAAGCCAGCGACCCAGGAGAACTCGGAGGGATCGTGCCATGCGGCACTCCGCAGACCTGGAATGTGGACTTCCGGGCGCTGCAGCCGGTGCGCCCGGCTCCGGACCGGTTCGTCCGAGCGCAGCCCCCGGTAGACGCGGTCCAGGTCGCGTCGGTCCACGCTCTGGTCCGAGGCCCAGCGGGTGAGCGCTTCCGCACTCTGCCGAAACTGTGTGAGATACATGGTGGCCCGCCCGCTCAGTCGGCGGATGCCGTGGCGGAGGGCGGGATGACCGCGCCCACAGGCTTGCCGAGCTGGTCCCGCAGGCTCTTCGGGCGCATGTCGGTCCAGACCTCTTCGATGTGGGCCAGGCATTCCTGCCTTGAGCGTTCCGGGCCCACCGCCCGCCACCCGTCCGGGACATCCCGCCCGGTCGCCCAGATCGAGTACTGCTCCTCATCGTTCACCACGACCCGCCACAGCGAGCTGTCGTCTGCCATGCCAGTCCTCTCCTCGTCTCGGAAATGTCCGCTGACCGCAATACGGAAGTCAGTAGGCGAGCACCGCACTCGCCAGCACGTGCGTCACATCGACCACGGGCGTGGCATCGGACGTCATCGGCGCGATCAGCGACAGCTCCGTGCAGGCCAGCACCACGCAGTCCGGGTCGCCGCCGTGCTCGATACCCAGGGCGTCGATCCAGTGCCCGAACTTCTCCCGCTGCTCGGGCAAGGGGTCGCCGCGCTTTACGCGCTCGATGAAGTCACTCACCTCGCTCTGCCGCGCCCGATCCGGATAGCGCGCCACGGTCCCGGCGGCGAGATGCGGTTCGTACAGACCGAGTGCGGCCGTCGCTTCGGTGGCCAGGAACAGCGGCCGCCGGCTCCGGTTCGCGGCGAGTACGAGTCCCGTCTCGGCCAGGAGATCGCACACCGGGATGTCCACTGCCTGCGCGAGCTGCGGCCGGTACGCATGGGTCGTCGCGGAGGGAATCGCGATCACGTCGGCACCCGCGTGCTCCAGTTTCTCCACGGTTCGAAGCAGCGCGGGAAGCGGGCTCTCGCCCCTCCCCAGCAGGTGCGCGATGCGGCTCGGCATCTGCTCGGCCACCAAAATGGTGGCCGGATAGTCTTCGTCCGTGGTGGCGCCGCTGAGCCGGAGCAGCTCCTGACAGAAATACAGCGATGCGTACGGGCCGACGCCGCCCACAATGCCGATGCTCTTCACCGCTCGACGCTCCTCTGCCTCGCATCTGACTGATCAACCGCATGCCGCAGGCGCTCGGCGAACACCTTCACGTGTGGCGGACTCGCAAGGTCGTGGTGGTTTCCCGGCAGTTCGATCACGTGCACCGCACCCTCGGTGCGCGGCTGCCAGCTCTCCGGACGCACCAGCGGATTGGTCAGGGTCGGGTGCCGCTCCGTCGCCTTGAAGACATGCAGCGGGGCTGCCACCACCGTCTGCGGGTGGTAGTTGTCGGCGGCGCGGCCGTTCACGGTGAACACGTCGATCATTCGCCGTACCGCACCCGAATCGGCGTATTCGGTGGTGCGATCGATGTCGTGGAGGTGCCGGGTCAGGACCGCGAGCACCGCCTCGTCGTCCGTCGGCAGATCGCCTTCGCGCATTCCGTGCGCCAGGCCGAACCGGACCAGCTCGGTGTTGCTCACATACCATTCCTCCAGCTCGTCCTGGCCGAAGGCACGTGCGTCGATCAGTGCCAGGAAGGCCACGTCCTCGCCCGCGGCCTCCAGCGCCGCGGCCATCTCCACCACGACACTGCCGCCGAACGACCAGCCGCCCAGCAGATACGGCCCGTGCGGAGCGACGGCCCTGATCTCCTCGACGTACCGGGCGGCGATCGCCTCGATGCTCTCCAGCGGGGGTGCGTCGGTGCTGTAGCCCACGGCCTCGATTCCGTACACGCGACGCCAGTCGCCCAGCTCCCGCACCAGGTCCACGTAGCAGCAGACGTCACCCGACTGCGGATGCACCAGAAAGAGCGGGGGCGCGTCGTCGCTGACGTCGTTCAGCGGCACCACGAGACGGTTCCTCGTCTCCGGGTCGTCGTCGGCCGCCGTGACGGCTGCCGCGAGTCCTTCGACCGTCGGCCGGCGGAAGAAGGTGTGCAACGGCAGGTCCACTCCCAGGACCTTGTTCGTCTCCGCCATCAGCTCGACGGCCTTCAGGGAGTGCCCGCCCGCCTCGAAGAAGTTGTCGCGAATCCCGATGGGCGACTGGCGCAGCACCTTCTCCCAGATGCCCAGCAGCTGGAGCTCCAGCCGGTTCCTGGGCGGCACCACCGCCGGTTCCGATGTGCGTATGGGCACACACCGGGCCAGCGCACCGCGGTCGAGCTTTCCGTGCGGGGTCCTCGGCAGCTCGTCACGCCGCATGTAGTGGGTGGGCCGCATTTGTTCCGGCAGCCTTTCGGCCATCGCGTGCCGCAGGCGGCGGAGGTCGGCGTCCGCGTCCGCGACGATCCACGCGACGAGTTCGCCACCCGGGTCGGCGACGACCACGGCCGCCTCCCGCACTCCGGGCTGAGCCAGCAGCGCTCCCTCCACCTCACCCGGTTCGACGCGGACGCCGCGCACCTTGATCTGGTGGTCGATGCGCCCGTGATAGATCAGCCGCCCGTGGTGGTCCCAGTGGACCAGGTCGCCCGTCCGGTACAGCCTGCTGCCGCTCGGGCCGAACGGGTCGGGGACGTAGGCCTCGGCGGTGAGGGCCGGGGCACCCAGATACCCGTAGGAGACCCCCGGGCCGCCGAGGTACAGCTCTCCTGTCGCACCGGTCGGCAGGGGCTCCCCCGCCGGGTCGAGCACGAGCGCTCTGACGCCGGGCGCGGGCACCCCGATCGGTATCTGCCCCGCGGCGAGGTCCTCCCGCGTCACCTGGTGCGCGGTCGAGGTCATGGTGCACTCGGTGGGGCCGTACAGATTGACCAGGCGGACATCGGGGCCCAGGGAGAGGGTGCGCCGTGCCACCTCTGGCTTCAGCTTCTCCCCACTGACCAGGACGAGCCGTAACGAAGCCCCCGGCAGGCCGGCCGCCGGCCCGGCAGGGGCGGACAGGGCGAGCGCCGTCAGCAGCGAAGGCACCGTGGACAGCAGCGCCGTCACCCGCTGCTCGTGCACCTCCCGCAGGATGGCCCGGGGGTCCCGGGCCGATTCGGTGGGCAGCAGGACCAGTCGCGCGCCAGCCGTGAGCGTCCCCAGGATGTCCCGGCTGGCCGCGTCGAAGGAAATGGCGGCGAGTTGCAGCACGGTGTCGCAGGCGCCCAGGCCCGACTCCTCCACGAGATGGCGGAGATACCCGGTGACGGATGCGTGCGTGGCCGGGACGGCCTTCGGCTTGCCGGTCGACCCGGAGGTGAAGGTCACGTAGGCGATGTCCGCAGGCAGCACACGGACCGGAACCTGCGGCGCCGGCTCCGCTCCAGGGGCGCCGGCAGTCCCGAGCACGCGCACTCCGGGCGGCAGCGGCAGGTCCGTGTGTCCCTCCGGTGTCAGGACGGCGAACACCCCTGCCTGGGCCAGCAGTGCGGCGTTCCTGGCCGTGGGGTGGCCGGGGTCGACGGGCACATAGGCGGCCCCCGACTTCAGGACGGCCAGCAGCGCCACCACGAGATCGAAGGAATGCGGAACGGCGACGCCGACGAACCTGCCGGCGCCGGCACCGCAATTGCGCAGGTGGTCCGCCAGCCGGTCGGCGCGCGCGTTCAGCTCGCGATAGGTCAGCACCTCTCCGGATTGCACGACCGCGACGGCGTCCGGCCGCTCCGCGGCACGCGCCTCGACCAGTTCGTGGATGCAGCCGTGGTCCGGCGCCCGATGCTGCACGGGTGCCAGCCGCTCCGCCGCGGCGTCGTCCAGCAGGGGCAGCCGTGCGAGCGGGGTGTGCGGCCGTGCGGCGGCCTCCGCGAGCAGGCGGACGTAAAGGTCCGTGATGCCACGCGCGGTCTCCGGGTCGTAGAGGGCGGTGGCGAATATCAGCGAACCGGCAAGTCCCTCCTGCCGGTCCCTGAGCACCAGGCTGAGGTCGAACTTGGTGGTCGGGTTCGGCAGCGGGAATTCCTCGACGTCCAAGCCGGGCAGATCGATGGACGCGGCTTCGTCCGCGTCCATCGCGAACGCGATCTGGAAGAGCGGGTGCCTGCCCATGTCACGATGGGGCGCGAGCGCCTGGACCAGCTGCTCGAAGGGCAGATCCTGGTGTGCGGCCGCGCCGACGACGGCTTCCCGCACGGCGGCCACACCGGTGGCGAAGCTGTCGTCCGGGGAGAGGCCGACCCGCAGGGCCACCGTGTTGAGGAACGGACCGATGAGCCGTATGAGTTCCGGGCGCTGCCTCCCGCTGCCGGCGACCGGAGTGCCGACCACGAGGTCCGCACGACCGGTCAGCCGGGCCAGGGCGGCCATGAAGGCGGTGAGATGGACCACGAACCGGGTGGTTCCGAGCTGCTGCGCCACCTCGGCCAGCCGCTGTCGCAGTTCCTCCGGGATCTCGAACGAAACGGCGGCACCCGCCTCGTCGAACTCGGGCGGCCGCACCCGGTCCGGGGAGATCTCGGTGGCGTCCAAACCCTCCAGCCGGCCGCGCCAGTAGTCCAGATCCGCATGGGTGTCCGTCTGCCTCTCCCAGCGGGCGAAGTCGGCGAACTGCACGGTCAGTTCGGGCAGCTCCGGCGTGGCCCCCGCGGCGAACGCCCGGTAGGCCTGCGAGACCTCGCCCCAGAAGAGCTCCAGTGACCACCCGTCGACGACGGCGTGATGCATCACGACGACGAGCAGATGCTCGCGCGCGGAGATCCGGACGAGCCGGCCGCGCAGCAGCGGCCCGCGTTCGAGGTCGAAGGGCAGGCCGAGTTCCTCCTGCGCCTGGCGCGCGGCTGCACTCTCCGCGGCCGATGGACCGAGCGCACTCACGTCCGCGAAGGCCAGCCAGTCGGCCGACACGTGATCGATCGCCACCACCGGCCCGTCCGCCGTGCTCTCGAAGCGGCTGCGCAGCACCTCATGCCTCGTCAGCACCTCGGCACCGGCCCGCTCCAGCGCGCCGCGGTCGAGCGCGCCGGTGAGGCGCAGGGCGCTCGCCACGTTGTAGTCGGTCCGTCCCGGCCGGAGCCGATCCAGGAACCAGAGCCGCTGCTGGGTGTACGACAGCGGGGCCCGGCCGGCTCCGGTGCCCGCGGCGAGCGGTTCCGCCTCGCGCTCGATGTCGAGTGCGGACGCGAACTCCCGGACCGTGGGTGCCTCGAAGACCAGGCGCACCTCCGCCACCACGGAGAGCCGCTCCTGAAGGAGCGCGACGAGCTGGGCCGCTCGCAGCGAATGCCCGCCGAGCGCGAAGAAGTCATCGTGCACGCCGACACGTTCGACGCCGAGCACGTCTGCCCACACCTGGGCGACACCGTGTTCCAGGTCCGTCGCCGGCCCGGCGTACGCGTCGTCGGAGGAGAGCGGGGCGGGGCTCGGCAGGGCCTTCCGGTCGACCTTGCCGTTGGCCGTGAGGGGTAGCCTGTCGAGTGTGATGATCCGCTGCGGAATCATGTACGCGGGGAGGGTCCCCCGCAGCTGTCGGAGGATGTCGTCGGCAGGGCACTCGTGCTGGTCCCCGGTGACCACGTAGGCGACCAGGTACTGGTCCGTGCCCTCGCCCAGAGCCGAGACCGCGGCATGCGCCACGCTCGGGTGCTCGGCCAGGCGTGCCTCGATCTCGCCCAGCTC
The DNA here is from genome assembly GCF_055565795.1 of Streptomyces sp. NPDC028314. Classification (NCBI taxonomy): domain Bacteria; kingdom Bacillati; phylum Actinomycetota; class Actinomycetes; order Kitasatosporales; family Streptomycetaceae; genus Streptomyces; species Streptomyces sp. NPDC028314. The sequence continues at coordinate 278,139 of NZ_JBVHTP010000011.1, read as the reverse complement.
GATGCGGTGCCCCCGGATCTTCACCTGGTGGTCGCGTCGGCCCAGGAACTCCAGGTGACCGTTCCGCGAGTACCGCACCAGATCGCCGGTCGCGTACATCCGGGCTCCGGGCGCGCCCTCTCCCGCGGCGAAGGGGTCGGGCAGAAAGCGTTCGGCGGTCAGGCCGGGTCGACCCGCGTAGCCGCGCGCCACACCCGCGCCGCCGATGTACAGCTCACCGACAGCGCCGATCGGGACCGGCGACAGCTGTGGGTCGAGCACGTACACCGAGGTGTTCAGCAGCGGCCGGCCGAGCGAGGGCCCGGTTCCGGCCGGTGGTCCGGCGTCGACCTGGTGTGCGGTGGACCAGACGGTCGTCTCGGTCGGGCCGTAGACGTGCCACAGCTCCAAGGTGCGGGCCCGGATCTCGGCAGCCAGCTGATGCGGCAGCGCCTCACCCCCGCACACCGCGCGCAGGCTTCCGCCCGGCCATCCGGCGGCGACCAGCAGCGCCCATCCGGCGGGGGTCGCCTGCACCACGGTGACCCCGCGGCTACCGAGCAACGCGCCCAGGCGCGTGCCGTCCGCTGCCTCGTCGCGGGAGAAGATCTCCACCCGAGCGCCGACGGTCAGGGGAACGAGCAACTCGAGCGCGGCGATGTCGAACGACATGGTGGTCAGGGCGGCCACGACGTCCGATCCCCGCAGGGTGAGACGTTCCACCATGTCCGCGGCGAAGTTCGCCAGAGCCCGGTGGCTGACCATCACGCCCTTGGGGCGGCCGGTGGAGCCCGAGGTGTAGATCGTGTAGGCCAGTCGGCCCGGATCCAGGTCGGGCTCAGGCCGCAGCGGGTCGCTTCCGCCGACCGCGGTGACCGGGACGTCCGCGTCCAGATCGTGGAGCTCGACGCCGAGGCGGTCCCACGGTGCGGCGTCGAGGGTTGCCCGGTGCACCAGGACATGCCGGACGCCGCAGTCCTGGAGCATGTACCCGATGCGATCGGCGGGGAGCTCCGGATCGATCGGCACGTAGCTGCCGCCCGCGCGGAGCACGGCGAGCATCGCGACCACGAGATCGGTGGACCTCCGCAGGCAGATGCCGACGGGCCGCTCCTGCGAGAGCGGCGCACGGCGCCTCAGTTCCCGGGCCAGTCGGGCGCTGCCCTGATCCAGCTCGGCGTACGTCAGCACGACGTCCGCGCAGGACACGGCGACGGCGTCCGGGGTGCGGGCGGCCTGCGCGACGATGCTGCCGGGCAGCATCGGGTGACTCCGCATGTCACGCCTCTCGCCCCGCCCCCACCGGTGGATCAGGGTGTGGAGTTCGTGGGGGTTGTGCAGCGGAAGCCGGTCCAGTGCCGTCCGGGGCTGCTCGGTGGCCACCCGCAGCAGGAGTACGAAACGCTCGGCCAGTGCCCGTACCGTGTCGGTTTCGAAGAGGTCGGTGGCGTACACCAGGGACCCGGAGACGTCTCGGGTCCCCTCCTCCTCGGTCAGCGTGATGCTGAGGTCGAACTTGGAACGGGCAACCGGGATCTCCACCGGCCGGACCGACGCGCCGGCGATGTCCAGCGGCATCCGCTCTCGAGGCCCGTGCGTGAACAGGACCTGGAACAGCGGATTCTTTCCCAGGACACGTTCCGGTCGCAGCTGTTGCACCATCCGCGCGAACGGCAGGTCCTGGTGCGAGAAGGCGCCGAGGGTGGTCTCCCGCACGCGCCGGATCAGTTCGAGGAAGGAAGGACTGCCGCTCAGATCGGTCCGCAGCGGCAGGACGTTCATACACGGCCCGAGCAGCTCTTCGAGCTCCTCGCGATTGCGTCCGCTGATCGGTGAGCCGACCACGATGTCGGTGATCCCACCAGCGGTGGCCAGCAGCGCCTTGACGCCGGCCAGCATGGCCATGAACGGCGTGGCCCCGCATTCCACGGCAAGCCGGCCCAAGCGGTCGGACACGTCGGCCGGAACGGTGAAGGTGACCTCCGCTCCCCTCCTGCCCGCCTCGTGTGTGCGAGGCAGGTCGAGTGGCAGCGGATCCTCGTGGAGGCCCGCCAGTGCGCCGGTCCAGTACGCGACGTCGGCAGCGTCCGCGGCCCCTCCCGGCCGGCGCCGGTCGCGCTCCCACGCCGCGAAGTCGGCGTACTGCAAGCGGGGCGGCTCCCCATCAGCCTCCCGCCCGCTCGCAGCGACGGCATAGCGGTCCGACAGCTCACGCCACATCAGCTCCATGGAGGGCCCGTCCGTGGCGATGTGATGAGCCGTCAGTACGATCAGACGCAGCCGCTCACCGCATCGGAGCACGCGCGCCCGGACCGGCGGCTCCACGGCCAGCCGGAAGGGGCGGTCCGCCTCTGCCGCGGCCGCTTCCAGGACGCGAGCCATCACCGCTGGGGTCGTCGCCGCGCCGAGGTGGCGCAGGTCGGTGACCGCGACGGTCGCCGAGCCGGGGGGCCGCACGACCGGCTGCGGCTCTCCGCCGACCTCGCGGAAGACGGTGCGCAGTATCTCGTGGCGCGCCGTGAGCGCCGCGAAGGCCGCCTCGAAGCACTGCTCGTCGAAATCTCCGTCGACCAGGACGCATTGGGGGACGTTGTAGTCGCGGGACTCCCCGAAGATGTGGTGCACCAGCCAGATGCGTCGCTGTTCGTACGACAGGACGGCGGGGGCGTCGGCGGCCCGCGGCGCAATGCCGTCCGCCGGTGCGCCGTCGTGAGCCTGCCCTTCGGCGGCCAGCCTGGCCCGCGCGGCGCGCAGACGTTCCGCCACCGACTGCTGCCGATCCGCGGTGTGATCACGCATCAGTTCTCCCCGTCGGTCGTGAGGACGTGCTGCGTCGCGCCCAGCAGCTCCCGCTCGATGGCCGCGGCGAGCTCCTCGATGGTCGGGTGCTCGAAGATCATGACCAGGGGGAGGTCCGCGTCCAGCAGCCGTCGCAGCCGGGAGATGATCCGCGAGGCCAGCAGCGAGTGCCCGCCCAGGTGGAAGAAGTTGGCCTCGGCATCGCCCGCCTCAAGGAAGTCCGACCACACGCCCGCGACGAGGAGTTCGCTGTCCGTGCGCGGTGGCCGTCGCGTCGCCTCCCCCGCCACGGGGAGCGCCTCGGCCCGGGGCGGCGGCAACTGCTTGCGGTCGACCTTACCGCTCGCCAGCAGCGGGAGCCCCGGGAGTACCGTCACATGGCTCGGCACCATGTAGGGCGGCAGCCTCTTCGCGAGATACCCGCGCAGTTCCTCGGTGTCCAGCGTCTCGTCGCCCGCCGGAACGACGTAGCCCGCGAGCCGTTGGTCACCGGGGGTGAGCTCCCATTTGTGCATCACGGCTTCGGCGATGTCCTCGCGCCCCAGCAGCACTGCCTCGATCTCCGCCGGCTCCACCCGGACGCCGCGGATCTTGATCTGGTGATCGACGCGGCCGTGGAACAGCACCGTCCCGTCGGCCAGGCGGGTCCCGCGGTCCCCCGTGCGGTAGAGGCGCTCGCCCGGCCGGAACACGTCCGGGACGAATGCCTCGGCGGTCTTGCGCGGGTCGTTCCAGTACCCGCGGGCCAGACCGACGCCGCCGACGTACAGCTCTCCTTCGATGCCCGGCAAGACCGGCCGCATCGAACCGTCCAACACGTGGACCTGGTAGTTGGCCAGCGGCCGCCCGATGGGGACGCCCGTGCGCCCGGCGTCTTCCGGAACGCACCGATGCCAGGTCGCGTCGATCGAAGCCTCGGTCGGCCCCCATTGGTTGTGCAGGGCGCATCCGACCGCGCCCAGGCGCTCGTGGAACCTCGCCACCAGGTCGGGCCGCAGCACCTCGCCGCTGGAGATCACATGGCGCAGGCCGCCGAGTCGCGCCACCGATTCATCGGTGAGCTCGTCGAGGAAGAGGGCGAGCATGCTCGGCACGAACTGCAGCACCGCCACGTCGTGCGCCGTCGCCGCGCGCAGCACGGCTCGCGGGTCACGGTGCATGCCCGGATCCAGCATGACCACCCGGCCGCCCACCATCAGCGGCCAGAACAGCTCCACGGCGGAGTCGTCGAAGCTGAGGACGGTCTTGTGCAGCACGCCTTCACCGGGAGCGAGACCGTGCTGCTGATGCATCCACCACATCCGGTTGACCCAGCCCCGGTGGGTGTTCGCGACGCCCTTCGGGGTCCCCGTGGAACCGGAGGTGAAGAAGACCGAGGCGAGGTCGTCCGGTCGCACGCGCCGGCCAGGAGACGAGGCGGCCGGCTCCCTCCCCGCTTCCTCTCCGGCGGTGACCACCCGCACACCGCACTCCGCCGGCAGCACACCGCACGGCGGATCCTGTACCAGGCAGAGCTGGGCCTGGGCCTCGTCGAGCAGCTGCGCCGCCCTGGCCGGAGGCAGATCGGGGTCGAGCGGCACGTAGGCGCCCCCCGCCTTCAGCACGCCGAGCAGCGCAGCCGGCAGCTCGACGCACCGGTCCATCCACACGCCCACCGGGCTGCCCGGCTCCAGGCCTTCCCTGATGAGCGACCGGGCGAGCCGGTCGGACCGTTCATCCAGTTCCGCGTAGGTCATGACCTGCTCACCGTGCTCGACGGCCGTCGCCGCCGGGGTCCGCTCGGACTGCGCCGTGACGATCTCGTGCAGGCAGCGGTCGAGATCGAACTCGGTCGCGGTGCGGTTCCATTCCTGCCGCGTCAGGCGCTCGGCTTCCACGGTCACCACGTCGAGATCCGCGACCGGTACCCCGGGACGGTCCGCGACCGCCGTCAGCAGCTCGAGGTACAGCCGCAGCAGCCGGTCGACCGTCGGTTCGGCGAACAGGTCGGTGGCGTAGAAGGCATTTCCCACGAATCGGTCGCCGCAGTCGGTGACCGCGATCTCGAAGTCGAACTTCGCCGCCATGAACATGACCGGGAACGCCTCCGCGGCCAGGCCCTCCCACCTCTCGGACCCGCCACCGGCGACGGTGTCGGACATCGAGAACATGAGCTGGAACAGCGGGTTTCGGCTGAGATCGCGCTCGGGGCTGATCTCTCCGACCAGCCGCTCGAAGGGAACGCCGTCATGCGAGTAGGCCTCGGCGGCGTGCTGCTGACCGCTGCGCAGCAGCTCGGCGAAGGTGCACGCCGAGTTGATCTCGCCGCGGAGCACCAGGGTGTTGGCGAAGAGACCGACGAGGGTGTCGAGCTCCGGCCGCGCGCGTCCGGCCACGGGCACGCCGACCTCTACGTGCCGTCGGTTCGTCAGTTTGCCGACCAGCAGCTGGAACGCGGTCAGCAGCACCACGAACGGGGTGGCCCCGCACTGCTTGCCGAGCTCGAGCAGCCTGCCGCGCAGTTCCCGCGGGATCTCGAAGTCCAGCTGTGCTCCCCGGCCGCTCTGCGTCGCGGGGCGCTCCCGGTCGGCCGGCAGCTCCACCGGATCGACGTTCTTCAGCCGCTCCCGCCAGTAGTCCAGATCCGCTTCGCTCCTCGACGTGAGCTGCTGCGTGCGCTCCCAGTGCGCGTAGTCCGCGTACCGCAGACCGCCCGCGGGCCGCGCCGACAGGGTGCCCGCGCCGTACAGCTCGGCCAGGTCCCGCCACAGCAACTCGGTGGACCAGCCGTCCGCGGCGATGTGATGAACGGTCATCAGGAGGATGTGGTCGTCGTCCGCCTGCCTGAACAGGCAGAACCGCACCGGCGGCCCGACGCCGAGGTCGAAGGGCTTGGCGGCCTCCGCCGCGATCTCGCGGCGGGCCCGGCTGCTCCCGGCCTCGTCGCCCGTCGCCGCGTCGAGGTCGACCACGTGGAACTCCGGCTCGGCCACCGGCTCGACGAGCTGTACCGGCTGGTCGTCACGCACCTCGTACCGTGTGCGCAGGATGTCGTGGCGGCTCAGGAGCGCGGTCAGCGCCGAACGCAGCCGGCCGGCGTCGAGCGGGCCCTTCAGCCGGCGCGCGACCGGCAGGTTGTAGTCAGGCCTGCCCGGCCAGAGCTGGGAGAGGAACCACAGCCGCTGCTGAGCGAAGGACAGCGGCACCGGCGCGTCGGGTGAGGTGGAGCCGGCCACCAGGGCCTGCTCCGGGGCGGACGTCTGCCCTTCCAGCAGCCGTCGGCCCTCGTCGCCCAGGGCCACGGCAAGCTCCGCCGGGGTCGGCGAGGCGAACAGCGTGCCGACGGACATGTCGATGCCGTGGTTGTCGCGCAGGCTGCCGGCAAGCCGGACCGCCAGCAGGGAGTGGCCGCCCAGCTGGAAGAACCCGTCGTCGGCACCGACCTCGTCACGCCCCAGGACGTCGGCGAAGAGCCCGCACAGCACGCGTTCCTCGTCGGTCCGCGGCTTCCGGCCTCCGGTCCGCACGACGGGGGCCGGCAGCGCCCGTCGGTCGATCTTGCCGTTGGTCGTCATGGGCAGCGCGTCCAGGACCACTACGGCGGAGGGCACCATGTACGCCGGTACCCGATCTCCCAGTGAGTCCCGCAGCCGTTCGGGGAGCGTGTCCCGGTCGCCGCCGTGTCCGGCGGCCGGCACCACGTACGCGACCAGGATCTTGCCGGCGGCCGCGTCGTCGCGTACCTCCACGACGGCCTGGCCGACCTCTGGGAGCCCGGTGAGCCTCGTCTCGATCTCGTCCGGCTCGATGCGGAACCCACGGATCTTCACCTGCCGGTCGAGCCGCCCGACGAAATCCAGCTCTCCGTCGGCACGCCGCCGCACGAGGTCACCGGTGCGGTACATGCGGGAGCCGGGCGGGCCGAAGGGGTCGGGCACGAAGCGCTCCGCGGTGAGTCCCGGCTGCCCGACGTAGCCGCGGGCCACGCCGGTGCCGCCGAGGCACAGCTCGCCGGACATTCCGATTCCGGCCAGATTCCCGAACTCGTCCACCAGATAGGCGCGCACGCCGTTCAGCGGGACGCCCAGCGGAACGCCGGCGGCGTCCACCTCGTGCACGGGGTGACAGATCGCGACGGTGGTCGCCTCGGTCGGCCCGTACGCGTTCACGATCACGCCGGGGCCGGCGAGTTCCCGGGCCCGGGCGATCGCGGCTGGTGAAGCCGCCTCACCGCCGGTCCAGACGCGTGCCAGCCGGGCGAACACCTCCGGATGTTCCTCGACCGTGAGGTTGAACAGCGCCGTCGTCATGGCCACCGCGGTGATGTCCTCGTCCACCAGGACCCGGTGCAGCCCTGCCACTCCGTCCGCGCCCACCGGTGCCACGACCACGCAGCCACCGCGCAGCAGCGGAACCCAGACGTCGAAGTTCGAGGCGTCGAAGGCAAGGGACGAGTGCATCAGCACCCGCTCGACGTCGGCGTCGGTCAGCTGCGAGGTGGTGGCGAAGCCGACGACGTTCCCGTGGCTCACCCCGACGCCCTTGGGTGTGCCGGTCGATCCGGAGGTGTACATGACGTAGGCCAGCTGGTCGGGACCGGCCGCACCGGCGACCACCCGCTCCGGCCCGGCCGCGAGCCCTTGCCGCACCGCCGCGTCGACCAGCACCACGTCGGTGCCCTCGGGAGCACACCCCCGCATGAGGTCGAGCCGCTCGGCCGAGTCCACGAGCACCGTCCGCACCTCGCAGGCCGCGAGCATCCAGGCCATCCGTGCGGCCGGGAGCTGCGGGTCGATCGGGACGTAGGCCGCACCGGCCTTGAGGATTCCCACGAGAGAGGTGACGGCCGCCTCGCCGCGGTCGAGGAGCAGGGCCACGCACGCCTCGGGGGCGGCCTGCCGTAGGGAGAGGCGTCGGGCGAGGGCCTCGGAGCGCGCGTCCAGTTCGCGGTAGGTGAGGAGGCGGTCCCCGTCCTTCACCGCGATCTTCTCCGGATGCCGTTCCACCTGCGTACGGAACAGCTGGACGACGGTGTCGCCGTCCGCCTGCTCCTCCGGGCCGGCGAGCAGGCCACGCCGTTCGCCCTCGTCCATGATCCGGAGTGATCCGAGCGGGAGATCCGGATGCGCCACGGCATCGCGCAGCAGCAGGAGCATCCGGTCGACCATGCGGCGCACGGTGCCGGCGTCGAAGAGGTCCGTGGAGTACTCCACGGTCCCGTCCAGGCCGCCGTTCCCGGCGAGCTGGGGCATCAGGGTGAAGTAGAGATCGACTTTGGCGGCCCGGGTGTTGCCCAGGTTCCAGGACGCCGACAGGCCCTCGACGCTCCGGTCCATTCCGGGCGTGTTCAGGAGGCCCAGTCCCACCTGCAGAACCGGGTGCCGGGCCAGGCTGCGGGGCGGGTTGAGCCGCTCCACCAGCAGGTCGAAGGGCACGTCCTGGTGGGCGTACGCCGACAGCCAGCCCTCGCGGACCCGGTCGAGCAGTTCGCGGAAGCTCGGGTTGCCCGAGGTGTCCGTACGCAGCACCACGGTGTTGACGAAGAAGCCCACGACCTCGTCCAGCGCGCTGTCCTGGCGGCCGGCGATCGGGCTCCCGACGACGATGTCCTCCCCGGCGCGCAGCCTGGTCAGCAGGGCGGCGAGCCCCGCGTGGAGCGCCGCGAAGAGGCTGGCGCCGCTCCGGCGGGCCAGTCCCTCCAGTTCCCGGCAGAGTTCGGCGGGCAGCTCGAAGTCGAGGAGATCACCGCGGTGGCTTGCGACGGCAGGACGAGGACGGTCGAACGGCAGGGACAGCTCCTCGGGGATCCCCTTCAGCCGAGTGGTCCAGTAGGACAGCTGGTCTTCCCATGTGGTGTCCTCGTCCCGGTCCAGCAACTCCTGCTGCCAGAGCGCGTAGTCGCCGTACTGGACGGGAAGGGCATCGAGCTCCGGGTCCCGGCCGATCGCCCGCGCCGCGTAGGCCGCACCGAGGTCCCTGGACAACGGGGTGATCGACCAGCCGTCGGCGGCGATGTGGTGGAGTACGAGTTGCAGCACGGTCTCTTCGCCGGTCCTGAAGATCTCCGCCCGGACGGGCAGGTCCCGGCCGAGGTCGAAGGGAGCGCGTGCCGAGGCGACGAGCCGGTCCTCCAGCTCTTCGGGCGCGCACACGGTGACCTTGACGTCCGGACTCCACTCCCCGGCGCCCAGCACTCGCTGCCCCGGGACCTCCGGATCGGGGACGACGATGGTGCGCAGGTTCTCCTGCCGGCCGATCACGTCCCCCAGCGCGTCCCTCAGGATCTCCGCGTCCACGTCCTGCCGCGTCCGGTAGACGACGGGGATGTGATACGCCGGGCCGCTGGCGGGGTCCACCTGGTTGAGCAGCCACAGGCGGCGCTGGGCGTACGACAGCGGCACGTGAGCGGTCCGAGCGCGCGGCGTGAGCCGGGCGGGAGCACCGGGCTCGGTGTCTGACGCTGCGCCCAGGCGCGCGGCCAGCCGGGTGACCGTCGGGGCGTCGTAGAGGTCCCGGACCCCGAGGCGCACGCCCCACAACGGCTCGATGCGGGCCGCCACGCGTACCGCGAGCAGCGAATGCCCTCCGAGCTGAAAGAAGTCGTCCTCGATGCCGATGTCCTCCAGGCCGAGGACCTCCGCGAAGATGTGGCGGAGCCGTTCCTCGTGCGGGGTGCCGGCCGCGCCGTCCGCCACGGTCCTGGCGGGCGCGGGGAGCGCGCGCAGGTCCAGCTTGCCGTTCGCGTTCAGCGGCATGCGGTCCAGCACCGTGAAGGTCAGGGGGACCATGTAGGCGGGCACGCTCTCGGGCAGCTCCGCCAGCACCCGGCGCCCCCACTCCTGGTCCGGGAGCTCCGGCGCTTCCTTCGCGGGAACGCCGTCGGCGTCTCGAGGTCGTGCCCGCCGTACGAGATACGCGTGCAGGGCGTTGTCCCCGTGCGCGTCCCGGTGTGACACGACCGCCGCGGCAGCCGTGTCGTCCCGTCGGACGAGCTTGTTCTCGATCTCGCCCAGCTCGATCCGGAAGCCCCTGACCTTCACCTGCCTGTCACGCCGGCCGACGAACTCCAGCTGACCGTCTTCCGTGGGCCTGACCAGGTCCCCGGTGCGGTACATGCGGCTGCCGTCGCCGGCGAAGGGATCGGGTACGAAGTGCTCCGCGGTCAGGGCAGGGCGTTGGTGATATCCCCGTGCGACCCCGGCGCCGGCCAGGCAGAGTTCGCCGGGTCGACCGTTCTCCACCGGCCGCAGGTCCTCGTCGAGTACGTACGCGCGCACGCCGGACAGCGGCCGACCCAGCGGAACGACGGCGTCCCGCTCATCGGGCACCACGTGGAAGGTGGAGAAGACCGTCGCCTCGGTGGGCCCGTAGACGTTCACCACCGAACCCGAGCCGCAGGCCCGGATGGCGCGCTGCATCGCGGAGGGGTTGGCGGCTTCACCGCCCGTCCAGACCTGACGCATTCCGGCGAAGATGCCGGGGTACTCCTCGACCAGAACATTGAAGTACGAGGTCGTCACGAAGGCGCAGGCGACCTGCTGATCGACGATGAGCCGGCGCAGGGCGTGGGCGTCCGCCTCACCATTGGGCGCGACGACCACCCGCCCGCCGCGCAGCAGCGGCATCCATATTTCGAACACGGAGGCGTCGAAGTTCAGCGGGGAATGATGCAACACGCTCTCGTCGAGGCCGTTCGACCAGCAGGCATCCAGCGCGAAGCCGACAAGGCTGCCGTGCGAGACGCCTACCCCCTTGGGCGTTCCGGTCGATCCGGACGTATAGACGATATAGGCGAGCCTCATCAGCGAAACATGAGAATCCTCCGGCATTTCGCCGAGGGAGGGTTCGGAACGCTCTGCAGCAAGGTCGCCGAATACCACGACGTCGACATCGGGACCGCAGAATTGCCTGACCGCATCCGCACGGTCGGGGGTGTCGACCAGAACGCGGCCGAGGGCACATTCCGCGACAATGAGGCGCAGGCGCGCGGCGGGTGAGCTGGTGTCCAGCGGCACGTACGCACAACCGGCCTTGACGATGCCCACGATTGCCGAGACGGCTTCCACCCCGCGGTCCATGAAAATCCCGATGGGCTCTTCCGCGTCTGCCTGGCGTGCGCGCAGAAAATCCGCGACACGTCCCGAGAGGGCGTCCAGCTGCCCGTACGAGGTGTTCTCGCCTCGGAAAGTCACCGCGGTGGCGTTCCTGTCGGCTGCCACTCGAGAGGCGAAGACGTCAATGAGGTTGTCCCGCATCTCCGGCTCGTACGACAACGTAGGTCCCCATTCGGCCTCAGGTGATGGTAAGCGTCGCTATGGGTGCGTCATCAATGGTCGATCAGAAAGATGTCGGCGCACCAGTGTTGAAGTGTTGCCAATCCGAGGAAACGGTCTGTCTAGCCGTGCCGCCGCAGCTCGTGGAAGAACCCCGGGATCTGCACCAGCGCGTCCTGCGCGGCCAGTCGGTCGTAGATGTGACGTCCGACGGCCAGGTCGAGCAGGCCCAGACCGAACGGCGAGAAGATGACGGCACGATCCGACGGAGGCCTGAGGCCGCCAGTCAGGAGGTCGTGCATCGAGCCGGCCACGAAGTCGCGGTTCCCGACGGCCAGCTCCGCCAGGTGCGGCGAGGTCTCGGCCGTGAGGCAGTGATCGACGTCATCGACCACGTTGTACGAGGCCAGGATGACCTCGGGGGAGAGATCACGCAGGGACACGTGCAGCACCAGGGGGTGGTGATCGAACCATGCCGGGTCCATCACGTGGGGCCGGCCGGCCACCGTCGCGAACACGATCAGGTCGCAGGAGCGGATCAGGTCTTCCGCCTTCCCGTGGACGGTGACCTGCCCGTCATAGGTGCGCCGGACATGGTCGGCTAGTCCCTCCGCGTGCGTGTCGGCGAGGTCGTGGATCCCGACCTCCGCGAAGTCGAACCCGGCCGCGTCCAGGTAGGTCATGATGTATCGGGCGATCAGTCCCGCACCGATGAAACCGACCCTCCGCGGTGCCGGGGTGCCCGAACGGGCCTCGGCGAGTCGGGATGCCGCCAGCGCCGCCGAGGCCGCGGTGCGCACGGCGCTGATGATCGAGGCTTCCAGGCAGGCGAAGGGGTAGCCGTTCGCGGCGTCGTTGAGGATCAGCACGGCGGACGCGCGCGGGAGACCCGCACCGATGTTCTCCGGAAAGCTGGCGATCCACTTGATTCCGAAGGTGTCCACCTCGCCCCCGGCTGCGGCCGGCAGAGCGATGCTCCGTGACGACGGCCGGTCCGGAAAGCGCAGGAAGTGGGAGCCGGGATTGACGGCGCCGCCTTCGCCGTGGAGTCGGTAGGCCGACTCCACGACCCGGAGGATGTCCTTCTCACGTCCGGCGACGGTGTCCTGCACCTGATCACCCGATATGACGCAGAACTGCGGAACACCTGCCATGTCAGACCCCCTGTTTGCCGTGTGAACCGACGGCGAGCCCATTCACCGCGGCCTCTATCCGTGTCAGCTTCCGCTCGAGTACCTCGGCGGAGGTGGCGAAGTTCATCCGCACGAACCCCCTGCCTTCGGGGCCGAAGGAATCGCCGGAGAAGAAGAGCACCTTGGCCGCGTCCCGGAAGAAGCCCGATGGCTCGGTTTCGAGTCCGAGGGACCGGCAGTCGAGCCACGCCAGGAAGGTCGCCTCCGGCATGCGGTAGTGGACGGCAGCCGGAAGCCGTTCGGCCAGGGTGCGGCGGTTGCGGTCCAGTACGACGCGCACCTGGTCCAACCAGGCGTCGCCCTCCGTCCATGCGGCCTTCAGCGCCTCCACGGCCAGCACCCCGACCTGCCCGTAGAGCAGGCCTCGCTTGGCGTCCACGGCTGCGCGCAGATGCGCCGGACCCATATGGGCCACGGCGCAGCGGATGCCGGCGAGGTTGAACGCCTTGCTGCCCGAGGACAGGGTGACGGTCCGGGCCGCGATCTCCGCGCCCAGGGACGCGAAGGGGATGTGCCGGTGTGGTTCGTGGGTGAGGTCGGCGTGCACCTCGTCCGAGATCACCAGGAGATCCCGGCGCAGGGCGATTTCGGCGATCCGCTCCAGCTCGGGCCGGCGCAGGACGTGTCCGGTCGGGTTGTGCGGGTTGACCAGGAACAGCACGCGGCAGCATCGGGACTCGTCGCCCGCCAGCCTCTCCACCGCCTCCAGATCCCACTCCCACCCCTGGCCGGCCGGAGTCATCGGCACCGTCATCGGACGGCGGCCGATCTTCTCGAGCACTTCGGTGAAGGGCGGGCAGGCAGGTGACTGCAGCAGCACGCCGTCGCCCGGTTCGGTGGCGAGCTGGACAGTGGCCAGCATCGCCTGATTGACATCGGTGAACATCCGCACGTGAGTGGGATCGGCCCGATGGCCGAACCGGCGCAGCATCCGCGCCGCGTACACCCCGCCCAGCGGCCCGCCGTCCGCTTCGTCGAACCATGCCGGATACCCGAGATCGCCGTCCACGCGCCGGCGTATGGCCTCGCGGATCGCGGGTGCGACGGGGAAGTCCATATCCGCGACCCAGGAGGCCAGGACGCCGTCCCCGGCCGACGCCCATTTCTCGCCGTCGCGCTGCGCGAGCCGGCTCACGTCCAGGTCGTCGAGTGACACGTCAGTGACCATGTTCCGTCGTCCTGTCCGTCAGGTGGTCCATCAGCGTGGCGAGCACGTCCGCGTGGCACTCCTCGTGGGGGAAGAAGTGCCCCCCGGCGAAGGTGCGGGAGGCGAAGGCACCGCGGGTGTACTCGCTCCACATGAGCGCGTCCCGCGGATCCGTCACCGGGTCGCCCCTGCCGCACAGCGAAACGACGGGACAACTGAGCGCCGCCGCGGGCCCCGCCCCGTAGCTCTCCGCCGCGCGGAAGTCGGTGCGCAGGATCGGCAGCAGAACACCACGCAGATCCTTGTCCCCGAGGAGTTCCGCCTCGGTCCCCCCGAGATCTGCGACGAGGCTCAGGAGCACCTCGTCCTCGAGGTCCGCCCAGCTCCGCTTCCCGCGTGCCGGGTCGTGGGGTGCCCGTGCGCCCGAGACGAACAGGGCGCGGACGGGGTGCCCCGTGGCCTGCAGGAAGAGGGCCGTCTCGTAGGCGATGTACGCCCCGAGGCTGTGTCCGAACAGGGAGACCGGCTGGGACGTCAGCGGCGCCACGGCGGCCGCCGCCTCCCGGGCCATCATGCGGACGTCCTGGAGGAGGGGTTCCTTGAACCGGTCCCCGCGCCCGGGGTACTGGACTCCGTGGACCTGCACGTCCGGTGCGTCCGGCGTCCAGTCCCGATAGGCGAAGGCAGACCCGCCACCGTGTGGGAAGCAGACGAGGTGCCGGGTGGCGTCCGCCCGCCCGTCCAGCGCACGGAGCCAGCTCATGTCGCCACGTCTACGCGAGGCGTCGAAACCTCGGCCGTCGCGGCCGGATCGGCGACGTCGACCAGCAGGGGTGTGTTGTCGTTGCGGGCGCCTCCCCACCGGCGCTGCGTTTCCCGGTGGATGTGCCAGATGTCGTCCTCCGAGAGCACCACCGAGACGACGCCGGGAAAGGCTTCCTCGAAATAGGTGTACGGCTTCCTGTTGTCGATGCGCGGCGAGTGGTAGTTCAGCCGGTCCTGCATCGCGTGCTTGCGCGTGATGGGGGTCGCCGGATGGTAGGTGAGAATGTTGGGACTGGCGAGATCGACGAGCTTGTCGTCGATCAGCCGGCCCACTTCGTGGATGGTCTCGTCGATGCTGGAACGCGTCTCCCCGTCCAGGCCGAACAGTACCGACGTGCCCACCTGCATGCCCTGCGACTTCACCAGCCCGGTCGCCTCACGAACCTTCTGGCGCCACGGGCGGTTCTCCTCCCGGCGAAGGTTCTTGTGGATACCGTTCATGACCTGGCTCGACATGCTTTCGATGCCGATGTAGACGTAGGTGCAGCCTGCCTCGCGCATGGTCCGCAGCACTTCTGTGCTGGCGGCCGCATCGTGGAGTGCCGCGAGCGTGTCCACCGTCAGCTGGGCGCCCCACTGCAGCCCCCTCAGCCGTTCGACGGAGTCGGGGTTGCCGAGGTACCGCTGGAGTCGCGGATCGAGCTGGGAGAAATCTGTTGTCTCGCGTATCCGACGGAGCTGGACACAGAATTCCTTGATGTCTCGGTACCGCCCGCTCCAGAACACGGAGTCGTCAAAGAACAACGCCTCGCATCCGTAGCTGATGTACTCGCAGACCCGCTGCACGGCGATCTCGGCACCGTTCCCGCGGAACCGCTTGAGTCCGCCGACGAGTTGCGCGGATTCCGAGCAGAAATTGCACTGATAGGGGCAGGCGTTCGAGACCATGAAGTGTGCGGTCCGCATGACGTCGCCGGTCAGCGGATGGGTGAAGATGGGGAAGTGCGAACGTATCGCGAAGGCCTCGTAGGGCGCGGGCAGGGACCCGAGGTCCAACGACGCCCCTGACACCGGGACCGCGACGAAGGAGTCTCGCTGGGCCGTGACGATCAGCGACCTGCCCGGCCCGGGGCCTTCCGCGGCCAGCAGCCCCTGCAGGCACGGCAGCACCTGGTCGCGGTCCACCCAGCGGCGCTCCAGGTCGGTGGCCAGGGCGAGGGCCCGCATCAGCAGGTCCACCGCGTGGTAGGCCTCGCCGCTGACGACCGCGTCGATCACCTGCGGCGCGTCGCCGCTCTGTATCACCGCCACCGTGGCGCTGGGTTTGACCAGCACACCTTCGCCGTCGTGGGTGGCGGTGAGGGTTTCATCCGCGTGCCGGCCGCCGAGTACCACGAAGGCTTCCGGGACCTCGCTCTTGACCAGGGCGGCGATCTCCAGCGCATAGCGATGCGCCGGCGAGACCGCGCTGATGAGCACCACTCCGGGCCTGACCTCGCGAAGCAGGCGAATCCACCTGACACGGGAGGCGTCGTCCCATACCCGGGGATCGAAAACCGTCTGATCGGTGTTGGGGTCGGTGCCGTACTCGCGAAAACCGTCGGGACTGACCGCGAGTCGGTATTCCTCGGAAGGGAATCGGGTCCACTCAGGGGCCAGGTCGTTGTAGTGTTCCGCCTTCTCCAGGGGTCCGGCGTCGTGCACCGCATGATGGACCGCGACACTGAGCGCTGCGTACAGACACATCGGGTCGCCCGGATAGGTGATCTCACCCTCCGTCTGGGTCATGACCGGCGCGAGTACGGACAGCACCGGAAAGTACCGGTCCAGGGTTTTGTCCCGTTCCAGTTCTTCGCCGAGTTGATGCCGGCGTCGGCGGCGAAGCTCCTGGAAGTCGGCTGGATCGGGTGCACCTTCTCCGTGAACGACCCGAATCAGGCCGGTGTTGAGGAGCTTGCCATCGATATCGGTCGTCTGCGCAGCCATGAGCCCTCCAGAACGGCAGTCATACGTCTTGTCGGTCGTTGCCTTCCGGGGCTGATCCCGGCACCAGCACTCCGGCGGCACGCTCTGCCGTCGAAGCGGAACAGCTCACAGGCTCGGCACGCACGTGCCGGACCAGCAATTTCCCACCGCTCTCGAACACCCGCCGGCTCCATGCGTCGAGCCGCTGCCGGGCTGCCTCCCGGTCGGTCCGCTCCTCCTCGGCGGCCACGCGTGCGGCGGCGAAGAGCAGCAGCAGGCGGTCGAGCCGGTACTGATCGCGCCCGACCTCCTGCAGCAGGTTCAGGGAGACGAGTCCCTCCAGCAGCCGCCGAGCGATTCCGGCAGGCCTGCCGAACAGGGCGGCGGCGGTCGCGGAGCTGACCGTCCGCCCCCATGTCAGCCCCAGCAGCCGGAAGGCCCGGGAGGACTCGGCATCGAGCCGGCGGTACGAGGCTTCGAATGCGACCCGTACGGTCATGACGTCCCCGTCGGCCAGCAGGTCCAGCTTGCCCTCCGGGTCGTCGAGGCCGGCGAGTTCGCCCGCCAGCCCCGCGATGGAGCGGTGCCGGCTGAAGGCCAGCCGTTCCGCGGCGATCCGCAGGGCGAGCGGCAGCCGGGCGCACAGGGCCGCCAGCGAACGCACCGCCTCCGGTTCGGCACGGACCCGGGCGGGCCCCAGGACGGAACCGAACAACTCGACGGACTCCCCCATGGACATGGGATCGAGGAACACCCGCCGCGCACCGGCGTGGGCGGCGGTCCCCGTCATCTGCCGACGGCTCGTGATGACCACGCCACAGCTCGGGGATCCGGGCAGGAGCGGACCGACCTGGTGCGACCCGGCGGCGTTGTCGAGGACCACGAGCACGCGCCTGCCCGCGACGAGCGTCCGGAACATCGCGGCGCGGGCTTCCGTGCCGTACGGAACGGAGGCGCTCGGCACCCCGAGAGCGCTGAGGAAGCCCTTGAGCACTTCCGCCGGGACCAGCGGGGGCGCGGTACCGGAGAATCCCCTCAGGTCCTGGAACAGGATGCCGTCGCCGAAATGATCCGCGTTCGCATGCGCCCATTGCGTAACCAGCGTGCTCTTGCCGACCCCAGGGGCACCGTCAACGGCGACGGTCATGCCGCTGTTCGTCCGCTGCGCCTCGGCCAGGCAACGGTCCAGCTCCAGCAGTTCGTCCACCCGTCCCACGAAGGGGGCGGGGCTGCGGGGCAGCTGTGCGGGCAGGGTCCAGGCACCCGGTTCCGGCCTTCGGCTGCGTGCGAGGGCGGCCAGCTCACCCCTCGCCCCGAGTTCCGTGTCGCACAGCTCGGCGAGTTTCAGGGTGGGCGGGGCCACGCCGTTCTCGACCTTGCTCAACCAGCCGGCGCTGTAGACCACTCGGCGGGCCAGCGCCCGCAGCGAGATCCCCTGCTCCTCCCGCATCCGCCGTAGCTCGGCCCCGAAACTGCTCGCGTGTCCGCTCCCGGTCTCAGCCATCGGCCTGCTCGGCTTTCATTGCGCCGGCCGATCGGCGAACAGCCAAGGCACCTCTTGGCTGCGGCGTTCCTCGTAGGCCTTGATCTCGCTCCGATGCGAGAGGGACCAACCGATGTTGTCGAGTCCGGCGAGCACCGAGCTCTTGCGGAAGGGTTCCAGATCGAACGTGAAGGTGACGCCGCTTCCCGCGGTGACGGTGTTGGCCGGCAGGTCGACGTGCAGCCTGGGCGGTGCGTCCGTCTCCAGGATCTTGACGAGCTCGTCGACCTCGGGGGCATCCAGCTTGATCGGCAGGATGTCACTGTTGAAGCAGTTGTTGTAGAAGATGTCCGCGAAGCTCGGCGCTATCACGCACCGGAAGCCGTATTCGCGCAGGGCCCAGGTGGCATGCTCGCGCGAGGAGCCGCAGCCGAAGTTCTCGCCCGCCACCAGGATGCTCGCACCCTCGAACTCCGGTCGATTGAGTACGAACTCGGGATCGACGACGTGGCCGCCGTCGAGGTAGCGCCAGTTGGCGAACAGGAACTCGCCGAACCCGGTGCGGAGGATCGACTTGAGATAGCGCGCCGGGATGATGTCATCGGTGTTCACGTTGGTACGCGGCAGCGGCGCGGCGATACCGTCATGTTTGCTGAATTTCTCCACAGGGCCCTTCCTTACAGCTGCCGGGCGTCGGCGAAATGGCCGGCCACGGCCGTGGCGGCAGCGGTCGCCGGACTGACCAGATGTGTCCGTCCACCGCGCCCTTGGCGTCCTTCGAAGTTGCGGTTGCTCGTCGAAGCACACCGCTCACCGGCGGAGAGGCGGTCGCCGTTCATGGCGATGCACATGCTGCAACCGGCCTCGCGCCACTCGAAGCCCGCCTCCCGGAAGATGTCCGCCAGCCCCTCCGCCTCGGCCTGGCGGCGCACCCGCATCGAGCCGGGGACCACGATGGCCCGCACGCCGGGCGCAATGTGCTTGCCGGCCACCCGGTCCGCCGCCGCGCGCAGGTCCTCGATGCGCGAGTTGGTGCACGAACCGATGAAGACGGTGTCGACCCTCAGCTCCTCGATGCGCTGCCCCGGCTCCAGACCCATGTAGTCCAGCGCCCGCTCGACCTCCGCGCGATTCCAGGGGATGGCCGGGTCGGCCGGGTCCGGCACCGTACCGGTGATGTCGGCCGTCATGCCGGCGTTCGTGCCCCAGGTGACCTGCGGCGCCAGGTCGTCGACGCCGACCTCGTGCACGGCGTCGAATGCGGCACCGGGGTCGCTGGCGAGCTGCTTCCAGTGCGCGGCCGCCTGCTCGAACAGCTCTCCCGAGGGGGCGTACGGGCGGCCGCGCACGTACTCGACGGTGACGTCGTCGGGCGCGACCATGCCTGCCCGGGCACCGGCCTCGATGGCCATGTTGCACAGCGTCATGCGGCCTTCGATCGTCATCGAGCGCACGGCGGAGCCGCTGAACTCGATGACGTGGTGGGTGCCCACGGCGGTGCCGAGGCGGCGGACCACGGCCAGTGCGACGTCCTTGGCCGTCACACCGTGCGACAGCGTCCCGTCTATCCGGATGTTCATCGTCCTGGGTCGTCGCTGCAGCAGACACTGCGTGGCCAGGACGTGTTCCACCTCGCTGGTGCCGATCCCGACGGCGAAGATGCCCAGGGCGCCGTGCGTAGAGGTGTGCGAGTCTCCGCACACCACCGTCATGCCCGGCAACGAGAGCCCGAGCTCGGGGCCGATGACGTGAACGATCCCCTGCTCCTCGTGGTTCATGCCGAGGAGCCTGACCCCGAAGTCCCGGGCGTTCTCCTCCATCGTCTCGATGCACACGAGGCTCTGGCGGTCCACCACGTCGAGGAGTCCACGCCCCGGCACGGTGGGTACGTTGTGGTCGATCACCGCCACCACGGACTCCGGGCGGTACACGGGGAGATTCCGCGCCCTGAGCCCGGCGAACGCCTGTGGCGAAGTGGCTTCGTGTGTGAGGTGCCGGTCCACGTAGAGCATCGGCACCTCTCCGGGTTCATCGCGCACGATGTGCGCGTCCCAGATCTTTTCGAACATCGTTCTCGGCATCGATCCGCCCCTCCCAGGTCTGCCGGTTGCGCCTCCGGGGAGCACTCAGGCTCCTTGCCGTCCGTACACGGGGGCGAAGTACTCCTCCAGCTCCTCCGGGGTCAGTTCGCGCCCCAGCCGGTTCGCGTCCGCGAGGATCCGCTGAATGTGTTCCGGGGTGAGCGACCGAGGATCACGCCCGCTGTGGAGACAGGCGAGCTTCACCGAACTCTGGCCGCTCCACGGACTGACACCCACCGACTGCACGCCGCCGACCGAGCTAGGATCGACGGCCGAGTACACCGTGCGGGCCATTGCCCGCAGCTGCTTCTCCCGTTCGAAGTCGCCCTCCTCGTGGGCGCGGTCGGCGAGCGCCTGTGCCTTGAGGATGGCGTCCGAGTGGATGCCGGAGGAGGTGTGGCTGTAGCGCCGGGCGAGCACCCCGTGGTCCGCCGGTGGCACACCGACCATCTCCTGGTAGAAGGAGATCAGTTCCAGCAGCCGGGGCATGTTCCACGAGGTCGGCAGGCCGGCCTCTTCCTGGATGGCGGCGAGGTTCAGCACGATCTCTTCCAGGGAGGCGTTGCCGGCCCGCTCGCCCACGCCCCGCGAAACGACGTGGATGCGATCGACGCCGGCCGCGATCGCCATCATGGCGTTGCCCAGGGCGTTTCCGGTGTCGCGGTGGCCGTGCCAGTCGAGCCGCACGTCCGACGCGCCGAGAGCATCGAGCTCGTTCCGCAGGAAGCGCACGATCCGGTAGGCGCCGAGCGGGCGGATGATCCCGATGGTGTCGGCGAGCACGACGCGGTAGGCGCCGCTCTCGACCTGCGTGCGGGTGATCGCGCGCAGATCCTCGGGCGACGTCTGAGTCGTGTGCTCCGTCCCCGCGATGACCGGGATTCCCAGTTCCACGGTCTTGACGATGAACGTGTTGAGACTGTTCCGGATGAAATCCAGGTCCCACTCCTGAACGAGCCTCCGGGACGGCGCACTCCCCATGAAGACGACGGACTCGAGCGCCGGATGGATGTCCTTGCACTCGGCGGTCCACTTGAGTGATTCCTCTGTGCACATGGCGAGCACTGACGGGACGATGCCGGGCGTCTCGTCCCGCATCCGGGCCAGCAGCCTTTTCATGGTCCTGTCCAGCACATCGGCATCACCCGGGTATATGCCGACGGTGGCAGCAGATACGCCGAACTCCTCCAGCAGATGCAGATATTCCATCATCTGGTCGACGGAGGGGTAGCCGGAAATGCCCTGAAGGCCGTCTCGCAGGCACTCCGAAAGTATCCGGGCAGAGGCAGCCTGCGCGGCGGCGGGTTCGCCTGGCATTTCCTCTGGAAGAGGCGACAGCGGGCTGCCGTCTCTGTTCCAGTTGAAGTTGGCTGGTACTACCTCACGCATGACATCTCCTTGCCGACGGAGCGAGCATCTGAGATATGAAACCCGAGTCAGTCCAATTCAACGGGCAGGATTCCGACCGAGAAGCGGACATAGTCATCCGAATAGCCGAAAGTGGATCCGGGTATTCCAGCGATTCCGGTCTTCTCGAAGACGGAGAAGCAGTCCTCGCCCGGCCGCAGCTTGTTCCAGCTGTAAATAGTTGCATCGTCGTCCAGGTAGACACGCTCAAAAATGTGATGCACGTCGTCGAGTCGTTTCAGCTGGACGCGGAGCCGGTTCCTCCGCAGCCGGTACAGGGCCCGGATCTTCTCGATCAGTTCCGGGCGCCGACGGAACAGCGTGTGATAGGCCATGAAGCGCAGCTGCCACTCTCCGGGCAATGTACTCATGCTGTTCGTCCAGCTCGAACCCATGGTCTGGGCGAAATCGGAATCGCCGAACACCACCCACCCGAACCTCTCGCCGGTCAGCGTGTACGTCTTGGACAGACTGTTCACGTAAATGATCTGACCGGCGATCTCAGACTCGGCCGCAAGGCTCTGCATCCGGCTCAGGTCTGCGGCCGGCGGACCGGTGCCGATATAGGCCAGGTCGGCGAGGAGACAGACGCGACGCCCTTGGCGTGATAAATCCCTGAGCACGGCTGCTATCGCCGATAGCTCTTCGGGGCTGTAGGCGAAAGTCGTCGGATTATTTGTCACCGCCAGATAGACGACATTGACATCCTCGTGCTCCGCGAGCTGTTCCGCCAACAGCGGAGCGGTCAGTTTGAAGCCGTCTTCGGGTCGTATCGGAACCATGTGGATCCGGTAGCCGTAGGCCTTGGCCTGCAGCTCCGGCATATTGAATCCAGGAGCCGGGAAGAGAACCGCACCGGGTGACTGGGAACGATGGTGGGCGATCTGGGCAAGGCCCCGAAGAACCTTGTCGTTGCAGTCCGTGGCGCCCAGCCCCAGGGCTACCTGGGACGCGGACACGTCAAGGCCCCACTGCTTCATGTCGGCCGCCAGCCAATCACGCAGCACGGGATTGCCGACGCCATGGATGTCGTACATACGGGGGTCGTAGCCGACGGCGAGCAGGTGGCGCTCGGCGTCCGTCATCTGCGCCCGCAACCACCGGTAGGTCGCACCCGTCGCCCGGTAGCCGTTGAGGTTCTCCCCCGGTAACGCCGTGCCGAGTTCGTCACCGAGCGCCCGGTAGTCCCCGGGGCCACCCGGTTCCCCCTCGCACTCGGTGATGAGACGTACGTTGACGTCACCGATCGTTCGATTCACGATCTCGCGCCGAACGGCCGTTTCACCGAACTGGCGCGCCGCGCACTCGCGTTCCAGGTCTTGCACGATGCGTGCCATGACCCGCATGGGCGGCTCCAAGCCGACCGCGTTTCGTATGGTGCGGTCCTGCAGCATCTCCAGACGGGTCTTCCGTACCAGTCTGCGCTGCTCATCGAGGCCGGCCCCCAGCGGCGAGGAATTCGGTTCGTACATCGGCGACACCCCTCCCAGCTGCTGTCAGGACCGCAGCAGTCTCTCGAAGATCCGCTGACCCATTTCCTCCGTGCCGATGCTCGCGCATCCTGGGGCACTGATATCCGCTGTCCGGTGCCCCTCGTTCAGCACGTCCTGGACCGCTCTTTCGACGGCTGCCGCCTCCCGGCTCAGCCCGAGCGAATGGCTGAGCAACAGCGCCGCGGAGAGAATCGAGGCGATCGGGTTGGCCAGGTCCCGGCCGGCCATCTCAGGCGCAGTCCCGTGGATCGGCTCGTACAGTCCGAATGTGCCGCTGCCGGTATGCCCGACTCCGATGCTGGCCGACGGCAGCATTCCGATCGATCCGGTCAACATCGACGCTTCGTCGGTGAGAATGTCGCCGAACATGTTCTCGGTGACGATGACATCAAATTCCGACGGGCTTCTGAGGATGTTCATGGCGCAGGTGTCGACGAGCATGTGCTCGTATGCGACCGAGGGATAGTCTCCGGCAACCCGCTCGACGACCTCTCGCCACAGGAGGGACGAGCTGAGCACGTTGGCCTTGTCTACCGACGTGACTTTGCGTCGCCGGTCGCGGGCGATCGTGAAGGCCGCACGCACGACGCGCTCGATCTCCTGATCCGTGTACAGCAGCGTGTCGATGGCCTCGGAGCGCTGTCCGTTCCTGCGGATCTCGCTCGGCTTTCCGGGCACGCCCTCCAGATGCCCGTAGTAGAGGCCGGCCGACAACTCCCGCACGAACATCATGTCCGTGCCTTTGACGTATTCGGGCCTCAGCGGAGACGCCTCGTACATGCACTCGGCGGGTCGAATGGGCCGTAAGTTGGCGAAGAGACCGAATCCCTTGCGGAGCCGGAACAGCGCCTCTTCCGGTCGTTGTTCGCCGGGGCGGCGAACAGCTGTCGCAGGGGAGCCGACCGCCCCGAACAGAATCCCGTCACTCTGTGCACAGAGCGCGAAGGTGGCATCCGAGATCGCGGCGCCTTCGCTCTCGATGGCCTGCGAACCGACGAGGCCTCGATGGATCGTGAAGGTGTGGCCGAACCGCCGCTCGATTCCCTGCAGTACTTTCAGGGCCTGCGCCGTCACTTCGGGGCCTATGCCATCGCCGGGCAGCACGGTGATCGTGCCACTACTCATGGCAGCGTCTCCTTGTCATGGGTGAGGGGAGAGAGGGGGCCGGCTTCGTCTGGCTACTGGGCGTTCACGACCTCGCCGTCCTCATCAGTGAAGTCCCTCGTGAGGGCTCTCGCCGCGGAAACCTCGGGAATACCGGCCCGGGCCTGCACCGCCGCCTGAAGCTGTTCGGCCGATTCCCACAGCCATGTGTCGACAAGAGTTCCGTCCTCGAGACGGATGAGTCGGGTCTCCGCAAGTCCGGACTGAACCGCTCGCACGGCGTCCACGGCAACGGCGCGTCGCTTGCAGAATTCGTCCAGATCTGCCGGGTCGACGGTGAATCGATGGGTTCGCACGACAGGCATGGGAAGCCCTACCTTCCTCGGGAACGGACATCATGGCACCCGGGGCCCCGGACGCTGGAGAAGACCTTAGACGGTCAATTGCATAACCGGGCACGATCGGCCCTTGCTTGTCTTGCGGGGACGGAATCCCGGGCGATTGTCGTCCCAGGACATACCCTGAGGACTTTTCCCACGAGGAAAGCACCTGCACAGAGCACACATGACAGACTATGCGTACACGCCTCAGGCGCGGCAGAGGAGAAACGGTGGATGGGGTCCAACCGGGAAACTCTGCGTGCTCGTTATATTCCGTCGCTGAGACAAGCAATGCGGACAATGCCGTCGGCAACGGTGCGCAGATGGCGTAGATGTGCCTCTTCGGCGCTGAGGTGGTGCGTGGCCGGCCCGGTGAGCGTCAGGGCGCCCGCGACATCGTTGCCGTCGTAGAACAAGGGCACCGCCAGGGTGCGCCAGGGACTGCTGGCGGTCGGCGGTCGGTGCGTCTCGGCCTCGTAGCCCAGGTTCCGGATGCCGAGCACCCTGGTGACGTTCAACTGCTGGGCGGCCGGCAGCCGTTCGAACGCGGACGTGGAGAGGCTGGCGAGCATCACCCGGCCCGCCGCGGTCCTGGTGGGTTCCGGCCGGAAGGCGAGGTCCAGGACCTGCTCCTCCATCTGCCGTTCTCCCGCGATGGCGAGGTCACCCAACGTGCATAACAGACCGCCGTCCAGCGTCGCGGTCCGGTAGTGCAGCAGGGCGGAGTGCCCGGTCAGGTCCCGCAGATCCTCCAGCATCGAGCGGAACGAACTCGGCTGGGGCAGGTGGTTGCACGCGGCGGTGCCGAGCAGCCGCCGGCCACTGGCGCTCAGTTGGTATCCCTTGCCGGGCCCCGCCTGGGTGACGTACCTGAACGGCAGCGCCCGTGCATCGGCGAGGATCTTGTGGGTGTGCGACTCGGACAGCCTCGCCCTCCGAGCGATGCTGCCCAGTGCGTGCGGTCCAGGGCGCTCGCGCTCCAGCTCGCCGAGCGCCCACATCACGTGAAAGCCCTTGCGCACCGCGCTCGCGGAGGCCTCAGCCCGCGAACCAGCCGCGCCTCCAGTGTTCACCTCAGAAGCAGATCCGACCGCAGCCCCCGCTGACACAGTCGCCATCGCCCATCTCACCCCCGTTGTCGGACACTCAACATCCATGTGACGCAGCACGACTACTGCTGACCTGAGCGCATCCGCGCGGGAACCTGCGAGCGACGGCGGGCTCTCGCGTCCGGAGCTTGATCGGGAGGGTGTACCGGGCCGCGGCATTCCATCTGTCGAAGGTCATGTCGTCCGACGCTAGCAAGGTTCAGAATTAGACAAAAGAACTTTTGCAAAAAGATGCTGGGTTCGACCCACACGGAGGCGCCCGCTCCGCCCCGCGGGCGCCCCGCGACCCCGCGAACACCCCGCGGACGCCCCGCGCCTGACGGAACGGGGACGAACGTCCGACCGAACAAACATTCCAGAGACTATTTTGCAAAAATTTCTTTCGGAAGCGCCGAGCATCTACTAAGGTCGCAGCATGGATGCTGAACAGAAGCGAGAGCTCGACCCTGCTCGCGATGCGACCGCGCTGAAGGCGCTGACGCACCCGCTGCGCACCCGGCTGCTCGGGCGACTGCGCATGGAAGGTCCGGCCACCGTGAGCGAACTCGCCGCGGCGGTCAGCGAGTCCTCCGCGTCCACCAGCTACCATCTACGAGTTTTGGCCAAATACGGCTTCATCGTCGCGGCCGAGGCCCGGAACGCGAAGGAACGCCGGTGGCAGGCGGCGCACACCATGACCGTCTGGAAGAACGAGACGATGGCGCACTCCGTGGCCGGCACGGAGTTCATGAAGGTCATCCGCCGCGGGCAGATAGAGCACCTGCAGCGCTCGCTGCTGCGGCACGAGGAGGACATCAACTCGGGGCGCCTCGGCCCCGAATGGGTCGAGAGCTCGGGCATCGTCGACACGATGCCCCGGCTCACTCCGGAATCGGCCCAGGCGCTCGCGGAGATGTTCCGGCAGAAGGCGGAGCAGCTGGCGATCCGCGACAGCCGGGATCCGCGTGCCGAGTCCGTGGTCATCGTCTACGCACAGCTGCCGTACTCCGATCGCGGAGGGGAGACCAAGCCCAAGCACGGCCCGTAGCCGGATGCCGGGGCGGCGCGCTGGACGGCGGACTTGACGGCGCGCAAGACGGCGCGCAAGACGGCGGACTCGACACCACGGCCCGCGATGCGTCCGGGTCAGCCGAAGAGCGCTCCCCCGGACACTCCTGAGGTTAGTGTGACGGGGTGTCTGAGATTGACGGCTTGAGCGGGTCGGTGTCGGTGTTGAAGGGCCGGGATGTTGTGGTGCGGGCGTCAGCCGGCATCGCGGACGCCGGGTCGGGAGCGATGTGTACGCCCCGGACCCGGTTCCAAGTCGCCTCCCTGAGCAAGCAGTTCACTGCGGCTGCCGCCATGCTCCTGGTGGAGGACTCGGTTCTCGCCCTGGACGTCCCGATCCCCGAGTGGTGGCACGACTGCCCCGCGCAGTGGCGTGGTCTGACGCTTCACGACCTTCTGTCCCACACCTCGGGTTTGGGACACTGGCAGGCCCTTCCCGGCCTGGGACTTGAGGATCTGAGGGATGTCGGCACGTTCCTCGATCGTTTCGCCACGGTTGCGCTGCGCAGCGTGCCTGGCGAGGCCTGGCACTACAGCTCGCCCGGATACCTCGTGGTGGCCCGGATCATCGAGCAGGCCACCGGCCGGCCGTACGCCGATTTCGTCACCGATCGCATCCTGCGCCCGTGCGGCCTGGAGGAGACCTCCCTCGGTGGACCCTCGCCGCGAGAGGCGGCACGCGGATACCGAACGGGCCGGCGCGTCGACGTCGTCGAGTTCGCCGCCCTTCCGGGTGCGGCGGACGTCTGGTCCACCGTGGGTGACCTGGCCGCATACACGGCCGCCTTCAACTCCGGGGCCGTCGTCACGCCGGCTTCCCGCGAGAAGATGATCACCCCTCGGACAGCGATCACCGACAAGTGGGGTTCCCTGGGACCTGTCGTCGCCGACAGCTACGGGTACGGCTACTGCCTCGGCACCGTGGCCGGCCGAGCGGCTTTCTTCCACCCGGGCGACAACCCCGGCTATCTGTCGTTTCTCGCCTGTCTGCCCGAACTCGACGTCACGGTCGCGATCCTGGCCAACGAGGAAGACGTCAGTGTGAGCGGCATCCTGGAGTCGGTCCTGCCCGAGGTGATGTGAGGCGAGGACTCGCCGGCTCCGGCGGATCAGTTGGGCAGTTCGGCGCGACGGACGTCCGCCGAGAAGAGACAGGCCACTGCCCCGAGACCGGCGATTCCCCCGAACACGGCGAAGGCCGGAGCCGTTCCGAAACCGGCCACCGCAGCGCCGAAGACCGGTAGGGCCAGGGGTCCGACACCAAAGCTCGCGAGGCTCAACAGGGACATCACCCGGCCCAGATAGGCGGGATTGCAAGCGGACTGCACCAGGGCGTAGGAGATACCGCCGTTCAGTCCGAGGGCCAGGCCCCCGACGGCTCCGAGAGCAGCCGCGATCAGGGGGCTCGGGGCCAGGGCGAGCGAGGCTATCGAGGCTGAACCGGCAGCGAGCGAGGCGATGTAGAAGACGCCGGGGCGGGGCAGCCGGCCCATGGTCGTGAGCAGCAGCGAGCTCACAGCGGCTCCGACGCTGAACGTGCCGAGGGGCCAGCCGGCGCCGGCCGCTCCCCAGTCACGGTCACGCGCCAGCAGCACCAATCCGATGCTCAGGGGGGCGACGCAGCCGAGTTCGACGACGACCAGGGCAAGGACGAGGATGCGGACGAGTGACTGTCTCCGCACGTACTGCAGCCCACTCGTCATCTCCTGCCACATTCCGGTGGCTTTGACCTTTTCCGTCGCCTCTGCCGCCTCCGCCTCCGCCTCCGGGTCGGGCTTCTGCACGGGCAGAGCGCGTATGCGCACGGTGAAGAGCAAGGTCAGCGACAGCGCGAACAGACCGCCCGCGACAGCGAACGCGGCGGCGGGTCCGCTCAGGGCCATCACCAGGCCGGCGAGCGGCGCCCCCAGACTGTTGCCCAACCTGACCGCCAGGGACCGCATGCCCTGGACTCG
This sequence comes from Streptomyces sp. NPDC028314, assembly GCF_055565795.1. Classification (NCBI taxonomy): domain Bacteria; kingdom Bacillati; phylum Actinomycetota; class Actinomycetes; order Kitasatosporales; family Streptomycetaceae; genus Streptomyces; species Streptomyces sp. NPDC028314. Next base: position 249,980 of record NZ_JBVHTP010000011.1, on the reverse strand, counting down.
CAGGACCTGTTCGGCGTCGGCGAGCCGGGCCGGCAGCGCGCCCACCGCGGGAAGGAACAGGGCGTCGGCCACCCCGAAGACAAGAGCGACCGCGACAAGCAGCCAAAGACCCGGGGACGCCAAGGCAAGCGCTGCCGCTGCGGCCAGGATCACCACGCAGCGCACCATGTCGCTGCCGATGATCACGTAGCGGGGGCTGAAACGGTCCGCGATCACTCCGCCGCCCAGCATGAGCACAGCGCGAGGAACGGCGCCGACCGCCATGACGAAACTGGCTTCCGCCGGTGCGGCGGTCCGGCTCGCCGCCCAGCCGAGAGCCAGGAAGAAGCAGCCGTTGCCCACCACCGAGGCGGTATAGGCAACCACCCAACGCAAGACATTGGGATCGCGGTGCGCCGGCTTCGCTAACTCTCCACGTGCTGAGGTCTTGGTCGGTGGCATGTGTTCACTCCGGGTTCAGCGAGTTCGTTCGACTGTCATTTGGTCGTCTTGCGGTTGCGGAACGCGATGCGCAGCATGGTCACCGGTGCCGCGTCGTCCGGTCGCAGGGAGGGGTCGTCGAGCCGCTCGCCGTAGGAGCCCAGGATCTCCGAGAAGCGCTTCCCCACTTCGGTGAGTTCGGCGGCAGTCAGGTAGACGACGTCGTCGCCGAACCACTCCGCCTGACGCCACTCGCTCGGTAGTTGGTGCCGGGTTTCGATCGCGTGCGTCATGTGCTCGAAGTAGCGCTCGGCCATGGCCGTGCTGAGTGCGTCGGCCGCCTCACCGTCGGCGTTTTGCCAGTTGGTGTACTGGGCCGTGGCGCGCCAGGGCTTCTCCCGGCCCTGACCGCCCTCGGCGTGTTCGACCAGACCGTACTTCGCGAGCGTCCGCAGGTGATAGGAGCAGCTGGCGACGGACTCGCCTGTGAGCTGCGCGGCATGGGTCGCCGTGAAGGGCCCCTCGACCCGCAGCAGTGCGACCAGCTTCATACGGGTCGGGTGGGCGTAGGCGCGCAGAGCGCGGGGGTCCGTGAGATGGACGGACCGCCGCAGTCCCCCGGCGGCGTCGGGCGTGATCTCGGCCATGCTTCTAAACGTATCTTCCTAAAGAACTGTTTACAAGAGTCGCCGACCCCTCCGAAACCGCTGAGGCCCGCCCGGGCTGCCAAAGGTTCGCGCAGCGGTCAGAGCGGCGTGTACGTCCCCGGTACCGGCGGCCACACCCAGCGCCGCTCAAGCAGTGATGACGGGATGAAGGGCCGTGGGCCGCAGAGCCCCTCAACCACCTGACTGCGTAGGCGTGAGGCTGGCATGATGACGGTCATGACCGCATACCGAAAGGCCAATGCCGCGTAGACGGCCATCGGGGCGCTGGTGGCCCGCGGGCCGGTCATGGAGCGCATGCGGGCGGTGCGCCTGGTCGACGACTTCTTCGTCACCCGCCCGCTGCAAGAGGCCGCCCTGGAGGTGCTCAGCTCTCCGTCCTGGGACCGGCATGTCCGCTGCCTCGGTACGGCACTGCGGGAGCGGTGCGCCGTGCTGGCCGTCGCGTTCACGCGGGAGATCCCTGGTGCGACCCCGGCTGGGCTGCCTGCGGGCGGACTGCACCTGTGGGTTCGCCTGCCGTCCGGCGTGGACGGCGCCGCCCTCACCGGCGCCGCCCGGCAACGCGGTGTCGCCGTGAGCGCCGGCAGCCGCTACTTCGCCACCGAGCCACCAGCGGCGCACCTGCGTATCGGCTTCGCTGTCACGGCCGACCTCGCCGAACTGACCGAAGGTGTGCGTCGGCTGGGAGCCGCGCTTGCCGGCCTTGGCCCAAAGGACGGGTAGGGGCATGATGACGGGCCTCGACGCCGAGTCCTGGCCCAAGCTCCGCTTGCACGGGCGGCGCATCCCCTGGGCGGCGGTGGCCCTGACAGGGCTCGCGCTTGCCGGGGTGGCAGTGCAGCTCAGCTCGTCCGGTGCGATGGACGCCTTCGACGCCGGCCCCAGCAAGTCGGGCTGGTGGCGAGATGTCATGCGCAACTTCGCCGGCAGATCCGGTAGCCGGAGAGGGAACGCCCGCCCAGCCGTGCGAGCCGCGCAGGACGGTCGGCCGCGCGCGGACGGTGCCTGGGCAACGGGGCGGGCTACGCCCTGTACGGGTCCGTGTCCGGTTGCTTGGCGATCCGGTCGCCGACCGCGATCGACTTCCAGAGTCGGCGACTGATCCGGACCTTGACGGATGTGCCGTCCATGAGGCGGACCTCGACGAAGTGGTACATGTTCGAGCCGTCGAGCATGCCCCGCGACCTACCGGTGACGACGCCTTCCCAGGCCTCGTCTCGTCCGGTCTCGTGTGATTTCGACATGACATGGAGCCTACGGAGAGAGACGAATGATCCTGTAGGGCCTCGGATCCTGTCTTGCGCAGTACATATGTCATACCCGGGTGCACACCACCCATCGGGCCCGCCCGGTGCATCGGGCCCGCCAGGACCGCAAGCGCCCTCCCCCGGTTCGACCAGCGCCTCGGCATCGGCCTCCACCACCCACCCCGGACAAGCGACCCGTCCCGGGAAACACCTCAGGGCACCGTGGCGATCCCGCGGGGCCAGGACGTTTGCCCGTCAGCCGTGTCACTCGCAGGCAACGCCGTCGCCCCCGTCGCCGTTATCCAGAGGCTGGTACCGAGGGGTGATCTACTCGGTGTGCAGCACCGAGGCGATGGTCATCCGGGCTGCCGACCGGGCCGGGACCAGGGCGCCGAGGACGGCGATCGTCACACCGGCGAGGAACATGGCGGCAAGCTGAGGCGCGTGCCACACGTCTTTCATGTACTCCGGGAAGTCGATCACTCCGACATGGTTCACGACGAGGCGGTGGGCCATGATCCCGAGAGGGATGCCGAGCAGGCCGCCGACCGCGCCGAGCCCGGCGACCGAGGTCACCGTCATCACCACCACCTGCCGGGGGGTCATGCCGATCGACTTGAGCATGCCCAGGTCCCGGCGCCGCTCACGGGTGTTCAACAGGACGGTGTTGAAGACGCCGAGCGAGGCGACGAGAGTCAGCAGCACGGTGAACACGGTGGAGAAGGTGATGATGGTGGCGGGGCCGGCGTTGCCGTCGTCCATCACCGACGCGTGCAGGGCCGGGTCGAGCGCCGCGACCGCCTCGGCGTAGGCGCGCGCGTCGGCGCCGGGGGTGAGCCGTACCGTGTATTCGGTGGCGTGGGCGTCCGGTGCGAGCAGGGCGAGGGTCTGCCAGGTGGCCTCCAGGGCCCGGGCGTTGCCCTCGATGAGCCGGCCCACGACGGTAGCGGTGATCTTCTTGCCGTTCAGTTCCAGCGTGACCCGGTCGCCGAGCTTCAGTCCGCGTTGGGTCAGGAAGGCCGGCCCGGCCACGATCTCGCCTGCCGCGGCCGGCGCCCGGCCCTTGACGACGGTGTGGTCGTACAGGGATGCGTCGCCGCGGTAGAAGTCGGCGAACACGGGCTGGCTCTGGCCGGCCATGTTCGCCTGGGAGAGCGCTCGGGCCCGTACCCCCCGCGCGCCCGGCAGGGAGCGCAGCCGTTCCTCGACCTGCAGGTCGCTGAGCCTGGGCGGGGTCCGGTCGTCGCCCGACCTTTCGGTGGTCACCTGGATCCGTGCGCCCCCGTCCTCCCGCCCGACGTTGCCGTACGCCAGCAAGGTGCTGGTCAGTCCGGAGGACAGGGTCACGGTGGTGACTCCGAGGACGATGGCCGCCATGGTCAGCAGAGTGCGGGCGGGGCGGGCGAACGGCTGGCCCAGGCCCAGACTGACCGGGCGGGGCAGCCGGGTGGCGCCGAGCACCCGCTGGACGCGCAGCCCGCGCCCGGTCCGCGGCGCGCCGCCCGCACTGATCGCCCGAGCGGCGGGCAGCCGGTGGGCGCGTAGGGCGGGGACCAGCGCGGCCAGCAGGACGAGGGCGGGCATGCCGGCGAGGCAGGCCACGGACACCCACGGGCTGATGTCCCCGATCGAGGCCCGGCCCACTTCGATGCCGGCGAACGCGATCTTCAGGATCGGTCCGGCGAGCGCGTTGCCCAGCAGGGTGCCCAGGACGCAGCCCGCCACGGCCGGTACGGAGAGCATCGTCAGGTAGACGGCGACGACCTGATTCGGGGTGAAGCCCAGGGCCTTGAGCACCCCGATGTGCCGGTACCCGGAGACGACCGCCCCGCTGACCACGTTGCCGACGATCAGGGTGGAGACCAGCAGGCCGAGGACGCCGAAGAGCGTCATGAACGGGAGGTAGGAGTCGGCCAGTGCCGAAAAGGTCTGCTTGAGGGTGAGATAGGTCTGCGTGCCGGTCAGCGAGTCCTCGGGCAGTCCGGTGGTGGCCCGTGCCAGCGCGGCGCTCAGCTGGGCCTGCGTCGAGGAATCCGTGAAGCGGTAGAGCATCTGGGCGGAGGACGGGTGCAGTGCGGCCATCTGCTCGGGCGAGACCCAGGCGCTCGCCGATTGGCTCATGCTGGCGGCGAAGCCGACGACGGTCAGCGTCGGTCCGCCTGGGGTCTCCAGTTTGCTGCCGAGGAGCTCCGTGCCGGGGGAGCCCTGGACGGGCCAGTTGACGACGATCTCGCCGGGTGCGGTGGCCCAGTGACCTTCCAGCAACTCGATCCGGTCCACGGGGCCTGCCGGATCGGGGCGGCCCACCACGGTGAGGGTGCCTCCCGCCATCCAGAGCCAGTCTTCGGGGATGCCGACGACGGCCTGTCCGAACGGTCCGGCCGCGGCCTCCACCCCGGGTTGCCGGGCGGTCCGCGCCAGCTGTTCCTGCGAGACCTTCGTGGTGTCGAATGCCGCCACCGTGTGGGCACCGCGCTGTTCGGCGTAGGCCGTCTCGAAGGGGCTGGAGGCGGCGGTCAGCAGGGCCAGCGCGAGCAGGACGGTCGTGGTGGAGCAGAGTACGACGAGTCCGATGACGAAGGTCTGGAGCCGGCGGCGTTTCACGGCCGCGCGCGAGGCTCTCCACACGGCGCTCACGCGGTCGCCTCCAGCGTGCTTTCGCGGGCGACCCGGCCGTCGGCGACTTCGACCAGCCGGCTGGCGCAGCGGGTGGCCAGTTGCGGGTCGTGGGTGACGATCAACAGGGTCTGGCCGATCTGGTTGAGGTCGATCAGCAGGTCCATCACCTGTTCTCCGGAGCGGCTGTCGAGGGCGCCGGTCGGTTCGTCGGCCAGCAGGAGCGCAGGACGGTTCATCAGGGCCCGCGCCACGGCGACCCGTTGCCGCTCGCCGCCGCTGAGCGTCGCCGGGTAGTTGTCGCGGCGTCCGGCGACGCCGAGTTCGTCGAGGAGCTCCAGAGCGCGGCGGCGCGCCTGCCTGGCCGGTGTCCCGGTCAGCTGTGCGGCGAGCGCCACGTTGTCCAGGACGGGCAGGTCGTCGATGAGGTTGAAGAACTGGAAGATCATGCCGACGTTCCGTCGCCGGAACAGGGCCAAGCCGGTCTCGTTCAGCTCACTCAGATCGTGGCCCTGCACCTCGACCGTGCCCGAGGTCGGCCGGTCCAGGCCGGCCACCATGTTGAGGAGGGTGGACTTGCCGCAGCCGGAGGGGCCCATCACGGCAACCGCGTCGCCCGCCCGTATCTCCAGCGAGAGGCCGTCCAGGGCCTTCGCGTCGCCGTATTCCTTGTGTACGCCGTCCAGTCGGACCACTACCTGCCGGGCACTGTCGTGATCGGTTGTCATGACTCGAACCTAGGTCCAGGTCGATGACGGGGCGTCACCCCCCGGGTGTATCCGTCCGGTCGGGTCATCCCGGGGATGTACGGCGCTGCATCCGGGGCCCGACGCGGGCGCGTAGGACACCTGCGAAGATGATCAGGTGGGGGAATCGGTGGGGGAATCCGGGATGATGTGGCTGGTTGTCGCCCTGGCGGCGGCAGTTGGCGCCGCCGGGTGGCTGTACGTGGCGGCGGTACGGGCGCGGCGGCTGCACCAGGCCGCCATCGAGGAGCGCGGCTGGCTGCTGGAGCGGGAACGCGAGAGCGCCGCGCGGACGGCGGTCGACGCCGAGCGGGCCAGGATCGCCGCCGAGCTCCACGACATCGTCAGCCACAACGTGAGCCTCATGGTGGTCCAGGCCGGGGCCGCCCGCGAGGTGCTGGCCACGATGCCCGACGAGGCCGCAGCGGCGATGAGCGCCGTCGAGACCGCCGGCCGGAACACCATGACCGAGCTGCGACACTTGCTCGGCCTGCTCGCACCCGCGCAGAACGGCGACGACGAGCCCTACGACATCGACCTGTCCCCGCAGCCGAGCCTGAGCCGGCTCAGCCCGCTGATCGACCGGATCGCCTTTGCCGGCCTGCCCGTCGAGATGCGCATCTCGGGCGAGCCGCGCCCGCTGCCGACCGGGATCGACGTCACCGCCTATCGGATCATTCAGGAGGCCCTGACCAATGCCCTCAAACACGGGGACGGAGAGAGAGCCGAGGTGACGGTGCGATACGCGGACCACTACCTGCGGGTGGAGGTGCTGAACAGCGGGCCGAGCGTCCTGTCGGGCAGCGGGCCCGCACGGAAGAAGCCGGCCCCGGGCAGGGCGGACGGAACGGGACGCGGGCTGCTCGGCCTGCGAGAGCGGGTCGCCGTCTACGGGGGCGACCTGGATGCCCGCCGCCGCCTCGGCGGCGGCTACCGCGTCCGCGCCCGGATCCCGCTGGACCGGCCATGACGACGCGCGCCGAGCCCGGCCCCCGCGTCGTGATCGCCGACGACCAGGAGCTGGTCCGTACCGGCTTCCGCCTGATCCTGACCGCCCGCGGCATCGACGTGGTGGGCGAAGCCGCCGACGGAGCCGAGGCCGTTGCCGCCGTGCGGAGACTGCGGCCCGACGTCGTACTGATGGACATCCGGATGCCGGTCATGGACGGCCTGGAAGCCGCCCGACGCGTACTTGCCCAGGCCCCGGACTGTCGGGTGATCATGCTGACCACCTTCGACCTCGACCAATACGTCTACGCCGCCCTCGCCGCCGGAGCCAGCGGCTTCCTGCTCAAGGACGTCACCCCCGCGCACCTGGCCGCCGCCGTACGCCTGGTCGACACCGGCGACGCCCTCCTGGCCCCCTCCATCACCCGCCGCCTGGTGGAACGCTTCGCCCCCGGCACCCCCGGCGCCGGTTCGGGCCTCGCAACCCCGGCCGTCCACCGCGACCTGGCCGCACTGACGCCGCGCGAGCGCGAGGTGCTGACGCTCATGGGCCAGGGCCTCTCCAACACCGAACTGGCACAGGAACTGACGCTCAGCGAGGCGACAGTGAAGACCCACGTGGCGCGGCTCTACGCCAAACTCACCCTGCGCGACCGGGCCCAGGCCGTCGTCCTCGCCTACGAGACAGGACTCGTCTCACCTGGCGAACGCACGGGCACCTTGCCCCCACGCACGCTGTGACCCGACTGCCAGCGGGTACCACTGCGAGTGCGCCGCCCGGTGGACCGCGACCAAGCCCCGCTGGAACCTCGCCGCCCGACGACGCCGAAGCCCAGCCCTCCGCGGCATCACTGCTGAGCATGATCAGAGCACGAGCCGGCGCTCGACGGGACACGACCTTCAGCGAGCGAAAGCCCCCGTCAGCGGCCCGGAAATGGGTTGCCCTGGCTGGAGAGGGGTCACTACGCTCACGCCAGCGCGACTGACGCGTGATCTCGGGATGAGGAGGTTGATGAATATGGCCGCCGTCGGCCCTCATCAGCATGCCCTTGTCCGGCCCGTGCGTTAGCAGAAGCGCGGCCGGTCGTTCCAACGACCAGGAGAGACACATGTCTTCCTCTTCCTCTTCTTCATCCGCCCACGCCGACGTGGTCACCGAGCGCCTCGTCCTGCGGCCCTGGACCAAGAACGAGGCCACCGCGGTCCTCGACGACACCCGGTACCCGCACTGGGCGGACGACTTTCCCGCCGAAGGCGATCGCGTGGTCGCGGGCCTCTTCGACCAGTACCCCGCCTGGCTCGGTACCTACGGCCACCGTCTGGTCATCGAGCGCGACGGCGGCCTGGTGGTGGGCTCCATCGGCCTGTTCTGGCCGCCCAGCGACGGCGTCCTCGAGATCGGATACGGCATCGTGGCCTCCCGCCGCGGCCGGGGCTATGCCCCCGAGGCCACCCAGGCCCTGGCCGAGTTCGCCCTCACCTCGCCGGATGTCCACACGGTGTCCGCCGACGTGGAACTGTCGAACCCGGCCTCAGTCCGAGTACTGGAGAAGGCCGGCTTCCACCGGTGGACGACCGGGGAGAACGTAGCCAAGTTCAGGATCGTGAAACCGGACCACGATCGACGCTGATTGTGTGGGGCCCTGGAGGCTATGCCCTCCAGGACCCCATCACGGTGGCCGGGTCCCCGGGCAACCAGCGTGACCGGAGGGAGCCAGGTACCAGTTGCCGCTCGCCGCGGACGCTGTCCTCCGCGACGGAGCCGCCTGGAACACCGCCGGACCGGCAGCCCAGGCCACAGTGGGAACGGCGGAGGCTACGGCCGGACGGTGGGCAGCGGCATGGGCGGGGTGGGGCGGTGGTGAGGAGGGGCAGGGCGGCCAGGGTGAGCGCGGGCAGGCCGCGCCACAGCAGGTTCATCACATGGCAGGGTCTAGCGCGGACAGCACGGCACTGCACACGCCGCGCACGGTCAACTTCACCCGGGTGGCTGCCTCGATTCACCGGGGAAACGACCTTGCCGTCCCCGGCAGCTGCCTGGCGGCCGGTCGAGCCGCCGGGCTGCCCTCGCCGTCGTTTTCACCCTGCACCTGCACACGCCGGGCGGGACGTGCACTCGGACCGGTGAACAAGGCCCGAGTTGACCGGTCCTCCGGACCCATGCCGCGTACGGTGGGCGCGCGCTGACATCCCGTCCGGCATGGCGGGGGCGGTGCGGGCAGTGCGGACCCGGCAGAGAGAGGACGACGGGATGACGGAGGTCACGGCCCGGGAGATGGACGAGCGGGTGCTGGGACGCAGATGGACCGTGCGTCTGGACGCCGCCGGCCGGGGTAGTACGGCCGTGCGTGTTTCGTGCAGCCGTCCTTCCTGTGCTGATCAGCTGCTACCGTCCGCGGCCGCCGGCCGTGCCGCAGCGGTCGCCCACCTCAAAGCCCACCTCAAGACCGTCGCCGCGCCGCGCACCGACGCGTACTGCGCATGCAAGACGGACGGCTGCACCACGCACATCCGCCCCGATGACCGGCCGGCGCCGGCCGAACGGTGGCGGTGTGGCGGGGCAGTCGTCCTCGCTGTCGTCACCGACCGGGTAGGGCGCTGGTGGCGGGCCATGGAGTGCTGTTCACGCTGCGCGGCCGCCGCACCCGGAGCGAAGGTCGTCGCCACCGCCCCGCCCGCTGCCGATCCGGTCACCAGCCGTCGCGACGCTGCCGGCCGCCCCTCGGCTGCACCTGTCGACGCGCTGCGGTTCTCGCACCGCCCGGCCGCAACCGGCACTCAGGAGGTGCCGGCTCCCCGCTCCGCCCCGGCTCCCCGCCGTCCCCGGCAGGGGAAGATCGCGCAACGGATCATCCCTGCCGACTTGCGACCCGTCTTCCTGCGTGACGAGCTCATCGAACTCGGCGACCTCTTCCGCGCCTACCAGCAGCGCACCGAACCCGACCTGGCAGAGCTCGCCGGCCTCCAGGAGCGCAAGGCCCGCGCCTTCACCACCTGGGCCGACGTCACCGGCGACACCGGCCTGCGCTGGGAAGCCCAACGCGCCGAACAAGCCGCCGCCACCGCCCGCCTCCAACACCAGCAGCGCACAGGCCACAGCGCGGACGGCGACGGTCCGCCGGTCGCCCGCCTGCTGACCGCGCCGGCTCAATGGGAACATGCACGGTCCGTCCTCGCCCACGTGGCCGACCACGCCCCGCTGCCCTGCCCGCAAGCACGCCTGGTCGCGATCATGCTCACGCTGCGCACCGCGCTCACCGGAATCGGCAACGTCGTCGGTCAGGACCTCACCGGGCTGGGCCTGACCGATCCGGAGCACCTGGTCGGGCAGCTGGCCGACCGAGGCTGGCTGGTCCTCCCCGGCACGGCCGCCGACCTGCTTGCCTCGAAACCGGAGAACCCCACCAGCGTCAGCGTTCCCTCCCTCATGCCCCACTGGAACAAACCCGGTCCGTTCACGTTCGGCAAGGCGACGCGACCCAAGCTCAGCGGCTGGGCACAGAGGGTCGTCTCGGACAAGAAGCTCCGCAAAGCCAAGCTCGCCGCGGATGCCCGGCTGCTCGTCCTGACGCTGGCCACCCAGACCAGCGCCGACGGACGACTCGGCCCGCTCGGCCAGGGCCTCGGTCTGGAGCTGCTCGCCTCCTGGCATCCCGCCAACCCCGGTGAGCTCCAGATGCTGGTGGAACAGCTGACCCAGGCGGAGTGGCTCGCCGACGCCGAAGTCACCGGGACCCACCTCACCGGCCGGCTGACCGAGCGCGTCCTCCCGCTCACCTGTCCCCTTCCATAGCCGGGCCGGGGGCCGGGCAGGCCGATTCGGCCTTGCTGTCAGAGGGGTGGGCTAATCTCCGGCCATGGAGCTGCCCTACAACACCAGGCCCTCCGCGAAAGAGATCATCGCAGCTGTGCCTCGACTCGCACCGTACGCACTGCCAGCCGTGGTACTGGCCCCCGCACCGGGGGAGCCGACGGTCCACCAGAGTTCCGTGGGTGGACCGTTGCTTTGGCCGGTCGAGGAGGCCTGGCCGCACTGCGACATCCCGGACGAGAAGTCCGATTCCGGACCACCGGCGACCGCCATGGTGGCGGTGGCACAGGTGTACCGGCGGGACGCACCGGGCGACTGGTGGCCGAGGGCAAGGATGTGTTCCAGCTCCTGTGGTGCCCCAACGCGCACTGGGATCCGCCGGCTCCGCACGCCGATGTCAGCCCGGTCGCCGAGATCCGCTGGCGGAACAGCGCCGACGTCACGCGAATACTCGCGTCGCCCCCGCTGCCCCTACGGCAGGAGGACCCGGACTACGGCTACACCCCGGTGCGGTGCACGCTCACCCCGGTGGACCTCGTCGATTTCCCCTACCCACAGGCCCTGCCGGACGGGGAACTCATCGATCGGCCATCGCCGCCACCAAGGTGAGGAGCGTCCTGGCCGCGGTTCATGCGCCTGCTGGAACTCATCGGCGCCGAGCAGCTGTTCCCCATCAACGCACGCCCGACGACTTGACCACAGCGCGCGCACCCACCTCTCTACCGGGGCCGCCGGGAGGCCGGCAGGCGGCCGCCCGGGTGACCTCCACCCGGCCCACGGCCGCGTACCGCCGCACCGCGGCCACGCCGGAGCGAGGATGCATGAGCCGGTTCCCCGCCCCTTCGCCGCTGGAGTCCTTTCCGTGCTCGAACGCAAAAAGCTCAAGGACCGCACCAAGGTCACCTTCATCCTCCCCGACCACACCCCGGACGGGCCGGTCAGTGTCGTCGGAGACTTCAACCACTGGAATCCCGCCGCGCACCCGCTCGAGCCCCGAGGCGACGGCACTCGCGCCGCAACCGTCACCCTCCCTGCCCGCGGCTCACACGCATTCCGCTACCTCGCGGCCGGCGACCACTGGTTCGACGAGGAACACGCCGACAGCCACGACGGCACCAACAGCCGCCTCCACACCTGACCACCGCCCGGCCCGCCTGGCCGGCCCGCGGCCTGGCGCAGCGGCGTTCCGGCTGCCCAGGTCCTGACCACCACCGAGGTGAGACTCCTGTGAGCAGAGTGTTCGGCCTTCCGGAAGACTCCCTGGCTGCCCTGCAGCGGCTGCGGGAGACGCGGGAGATCAACACCGTGATCCTCCGCCGCTCCGACGCCGCAGGTGTCCTGGTCCGGGAGGCTGAGGGCAACCTGACGCACGACGAGCTGCTGCAGGCCCTGCCCGCGGACGAACCGCGGCTGGTCGTCCATGAGCTGTCCTTCGCCAGCCGGGAAGGCACGCGAAGGCACGAACCGCTGCTGATCTTGTGGGTGCCGCCGGATGCCAGCGGGCAGGAGGGGGCGTACGCCGCCGGGCATAGCGCTCTGAAGGAGTTCCTCACCGACGTTCACGTCCACCTCACCGCCGGCCGGACAGACGAACTGGAGTACCGAAAGCTCGTCGCCCTGGCCGACTGTGACAAGTAGCTCTCTGTAGTAAATGACAGGCCCGCGAGCGGCCGGTCGATCAGCGGGGCAGGATGCGGATTACTGCCTCGCGTTCGCCGCTGAGCCGCAGGCCTTGCTGTACCGCGGCGCTCAGATCGAGGTCGCCGAGCAGGGTCGCGGCCAGCAGGTGCGGCGGTCCGGTCAGTGACGCGGTGGGGTGGTCGACCCGGCCGGCGTGTGTGTGCACCGAGCCGTCCTTGACTTCGATGACCAGGTCTTCGTTGCCGTCGGCGTGCAGTTGCAGGGCGATTGCCGGCTGGTCGGGGCGGTGGTCGGTCAGTGCCCGGGCGGGCATGTCCAGCCAGTGGGTGCGGAAGGTGTCGTTGCCGCCCGGCTCACGCAACAGCGGCACGCCCCACCGGCTCAGCTCCCGCAGCACCGGCTCCAGCGTGCGGCCACGCTCGGTGAGGGAGAACAGGGTGGTGGCCACCGGCGGCGGGGCGGCCTCGCGGTGGATCAGGCCGGCTTCCTCGAGTTCGCGGAGCCGGTCGACCAGCAGGTTGCTGGCGATCCCGGGCAGCCCGTTGCGCAGGTCGGTGTGCCGGCAAGGACCCAGGGCGAGCAGTTCACGGACGATCAGCAGGGTCCATCGGTCGCCGACGGTGTCGAGTGCTTTCGCGATGCCGCAGTACTGCCCATAGGTGCGCATGCCACCACCCTATCGTGGTATTGAGATTCAAAACTCTCTTGTTGACTTTCTCAACAACGTCGGTCTAGCGTCGCTGCCCATGACCCCCACCCTTTCCGTGCGTCGGCTGGCCTGGGCCGGCGTCGAGATCCGTCTCGGCGACACGCGCCTGCTGATCGACCCGCTCGAGAACGTCGCTCCGCTGGCGCCGGTGATGGGGCCGCCGCACCGGCCGGTCGGCCCGGTCGATACCCCGCCCGGCACCCACGCCCTCATCACCCACCTGCACCCCGACCACTACGACCACGACCTGATCGCCCGGATCGCGGCCACCGGCACGATCGGCTGCCACACCCCGAGCGCGGCGGCGCTGCACGAGGTGGGCATCACCCCCGTCGCCCAGGACCTGGGCCAGTCACGCCGCATCGGAAAGCTGACCGTCACCCCGGTGACCTCGCTGGACTGGCGCGGCAACGACTGTGACCAGGTCGCCTGGGTCGTCGAAGGCGCCGGCCGGCGGGTCATCCACTGCGGCGACACCCAGTGGCACGGCAGCTGGTGGCAGATCGCCCGCGACCACGGCCCGTTCGACGTCGCGTTCGTCCCGGTCAACGGCGTCATCGCCCACTTCGAGGGCTACGCGGCCAACGTCCCGGCGACCATGACCCCCGAGCAGGGCGTCGAGGCCGCCGTGGCACTCGGCGCCGGCACCGTCTGCGCCATGCACTACGGCCTGTTCCACAACCCGCCGTTCTACACCGAACAACCCGACATCGAGCAGCGCTTCCAGTACGCCGCCGACGAGCGCGGCATCACCGCGGCCATCATCGCCGACGGCCAGCCCGTCCTCTGACCATCAGAAACAAGGAGCAACACATGAAGATCGTCCTGTTCGGTGCCAGCGGCAACATCGGCCGGCCCGCCACCGAGGAACTACTGCGTCGCGGCCACACCGTCACCGCGGTCACCCGAGCCGGCCACATCGACGGACTGGGGCACAAGGCCCTGACCGTGACCACCGGTGACGTCACCGACCCCGCGGCGGTCGCCGGCCTCGCCGCCTCCCACGACGCCGTACTGTCGGCCGTCGGCCCCCGGATCGGCCAGGAGAACGACCGCGCCACGATCGTCGGTGCCGCCCGTGCGCTGATCGACGGACTCCGCCGAGCCGGTGTCACCCGCCTGGTCACCATCGGCGGTGCCGGTAGCCTACGCACGCCGACCGGCGCCCGGGTCATGGACGACCCGGACTTCCCCGCGGTGTGGAAGGCCAACGCCGAGGCCCAGTCCGAAGCGCTCGACCTCTACCGCGGCGTGCACGACCTCGACTGGACGTACGTGTCGCCCGCCGCAGTCATCGGAGCGGGCGAGCGGACCGGGGCCTACCGCAGCGCCGGGGACACCCTGCTCACCGACGACGACGGCAACAGCCGCATCTCGTACGCCGACTACGCGATCGCCTTGGCCGACACGATCGAGAGCGGCACCGCGATCCGCCGCCGCATCACCGTGGCGTACTGAGCCATGAGCAACGACGCCGCCGGCCGGCAAACCCGATTCATCGTCCTGCTCGCAGCGCTCGTGGCCCTGGGACCACTGTCCATCGACGGCTACCTGCCCGGACTGCCGGACCTCGCCGGCGACCTGCGCGCCAGCGCCGCGGCCACCCAGCTCACCATCACCGCCTGCCTGGCCGGGCTGGCCATCGGGCAGCTGATCGCCGGGCCGCTGAGCGACACCTACGGCCGGCGGCGTCCGTTGCTGGCGGGCCTCGCCCTCTACACGATCGCCAGCGCGCTCTGCGCGGTGGCGCCAGACGTCCGGACCTTCGTCGGCCTACGCCTGGTCCAGGGCATCGGCGGGGCGTTCGGCATCGTCATCGCCAACGCCATGGTCCGCGACCGCACCTCCGGAACCCGCACCGCACGTCTCTTCTCCGCACTGACCTTGATCACCGGCCTGGCGCCGGTGTTCGCGCCGGTCCTCGGCGGCCAGCTCCTGCGCGTCACGGCCTGGCCGGGGATCTTCGTGGGCCTGGCCGTACTCGGCGCCGTGATGCTGGCGGCCTCCGCCGCAGGACTGCCGGAGACCCGGTCCTCCGCGTCACGCCAGCCGCTGCCGGCTGTCGTCGGGCAGCTGCTCAGCGACCGGGCCTTCACCGGGTACGTCCTGGCCAACGGCCTGGTCTTCGCGGCGATGTTCGCCTACATCTCCGGCTCGCCGTTCGTCCTGCAGGAAATCCACGGCCTGTCACCGCAGCAGTACAGCGCCGTGTTCGCCGTCAACGCCGCCGGACTCATTGCGGCCGCCCAGATCAGCGGCCGGCTGGTGGCCCGGGCCGGCGCCCGCCTGCTGCTGCTCGCCGGTCTGCTGGGCGCGACAGCCGGTGGCACCACGGTCCTGGGCGCGGTGCTGACACGGGCACCCCTGCCCGCGCTCCTGATCGGCCTGTTCGTCCTGGTCTCCAGCGTGGGCCTCGTCATGCCGAACGCCGCGGCCCAGGCCCTGGCCGACCACGGCGGACACGCCGGGTCGGCCGCCGCTCTGCTCGGCTTCAGCCAGTTCATGATCGGCGGGGCACTTGCTCCGCTGGCCGGCGCGGGTGGCGCCACCGACGCCTTGCCGATGGGAATCATCGTCGCCGTGCTGCCGGCGCTCGCTCTGCTCACACTCGGCGTCCTCACCCGGTCGATGCCCGATGAGCGCACTCGCAGGCCGGCTCGCCAAGGACCTGCCGGGCACCGGCGACCGCGCCGGCACATCGATCGCAGACGCGGCAAGGTCCACTAGCAGCTGAAGGGTCGGTGGCCCAACCGTCGCGAACCGCGCCTGCCTGGCACACCCTCCGCCAGGCCGAAGTTTGACGCGCGGTGGATAGAACACCACCCTCTTCAAGAACCTCGCAACACCCTTTGATGAGGAAATCCCGGGACGACTGTGCGTGGCGACGGTGGCCGGGTTGCCGGTGCGTTTGGGGTTGTGCGAAACGGCTGGAGGTAGGCGCGGACGGCTCCGTAGCCGCCGGTGTAGCCGTGTTCCTTGATCTCTTCCCAGAGGGTCCAGGCGTTCGTGCAGCCCTCGGCCCATCGCTCGTGTAGGTAAGGCCTGAAGTCGTCGAGCTTGGTCCTTCGGTTTTGCCACTGCCCCTGGAACAGGGTTTCCGGGGTCGGGGCGTCGGCTGTGGCCGGCGGCCAGCAACGCGTGGACGGTGGCGTGCTTGGCGCGGGTGCGGTCGGCGAAGCGGTGCCCGGTGGGTCATGGCGAATCGCTGTCGGCCGATTCTGGAGCCAGAGCCTTCTCTGGGGGCGGCTCGGTGGTGGTCGCGCGGTCTACCGGCCTGCGGGTCTCAACGTCGATCAGCACGGTCCCGTAAACACGCCCCTTGCGCATCGCGTACTCATCAACGCCGACCACCCGTGGGATCCGCGGTTTGAGGCTCTGGGAGAGCGTCAACCAGCCGCAGGAGTGCCGTGTCGCTGACGCGGCCAGGTCGATCGGCACTCGCCGACCGCATGGGCCGCGGCGTTGCGCGAGTCGATCGCGTCAGGGTGTCAGAGGCGTTCCAGCCGCTCAGGCAGGCACAATTCCGGGCACGTCACATGAGCCGGTACAGCTGGATGATGGCGAAGACCAGCAGCGCGATACCGCAGCATGCCTCCAGCACGCGTACGGCCACTGGCGGCAGCGCCCTGCGCAGCACCACGATGAGCCCCGCCGAGATCAGACACCAGAGCACTGAGGAGACCATGAACCCGGCGAAGAAGACGCCCAGCTCCGACGCTCCGCCCGGTCCCAGTACAGCGCCCACCCCGCCGGCCGCGCCCGACCAGTAGACAACGTTCCATGGGTTCGCCAACGACATGCCCGCCCCCACAGCCATGGCCTTGCGGTCCTGTCCTCCCTGCGGTTCCGTCATCGGGTCTGGTCCCTTTCGCGCGGATGCGTCGCGTAGGCCTACCACCCCCAGCCACGCCAGCAGCAAGCACCCGGCGACCGTGAGCGGCACACGCAAGGTCGGCACGGCGAACAGTGCCCCTGCCCCCGCCAGGCCGAGGGCCGCCCAGACGGCGTCGCCGACCAGCGATCCGACCTGGACCGCGAAGGCCGGGCCGAACCCGCCCCGGATCCCGCGCCGTAGCGACTCGCTGAACACCGCACCCGGTGCCGCGTTGAACACCAGCCCCAACCACAGAGCCACCATGAAGATCTCGATCATGGCGGCCACTGTGCCGGGGGTTCTCCGTGCGGTCTTGTCAGATGTTGATCTGGGGCAGCCGACGGAACCGACCGGGTGTGATGGCGTACGCCGCAGTGAAGTGGCGGTGGAAATGCGCCTGGTCGGCGAAGCCCAGCAGGTGAGCGACGTCGGCGACGGGCTCGCCCTTGCGCAGGCGGCGCCGCGCCTCGGCCAGCCGGGCCGACAGGTGCCAGGCGTAGGGCGGGGTACCGGTGGCACGGGTGAACGTCCGGATCAGGTGCTCCCGTGACATCCCGGCCTCAGCGGCCAGCTCGGCCAACCTGGGCGCCTCGGACAGGTCACGAAGGCGGTCAAGGACCGCTGCTATCCGGGTGTCGGCGGGCTCGGGAGCACGCGCGCGCCGTCCCGCGGCCAGGTCGATCAGCCGCGACAGCACAAGTTCCAGCTGCTCCTGGAGCAGAACTGCGGATTCGGCCGGCGCGGAGTGCCCGTCAGCCGTGAACTCGCGGAAGGCTTTGGCGGCAGCAAGGAGCTCGCCGCGAAGGTAGGGAGAGCGGACGACCGGACGTTCGAAGTCGACCAGGTCCTCGCCGGTCAGCGATTCCACCAGCGTCGGCGGGACGTACCAGCTCACGGCCGTGAAGGAGGTATCGGGCGGGGCCTGCGTGGTGCACGACTGGACCTGGCCGGGGTTGTAGACGGTGACCTCATCCAGGCACACGTCGAACGTGGTGCGATCCAGCCGGACCCGCTCCAGGCCACAGAGGTTGACGCTGATCACGTACTCATCGTGGCTGTGCCGCGGGAACCCTCCCGAGGCGGGCCGCACCACCGCCAGCTGACCTCCACTCCATTCCGTGTCTCTCATGCCCAAAAACTACTGCAGGGCATGGACATGGCCGGACGAGGGCGGTCCGCGGGTCCGTCCAGACGGAGTTCGCCGCCCACCGCACCGTCCGGTAGGCCACCCCTACAACTCGACCTCCAGCGTTCCGTGCCGCGCCGTGGTTCGGCGTCGGATACGGGCGTAGGTGATCAGGGTTGCTACTTCTTCGGCACAGCCATGACGAG
Source organism: Streptomyces sp. NPDC028314 (assembly GCF_055565795.1). NCBI lineage: Bacteria > Bacillati > Actinomycetota > Actinomycetes > Kitasatosporales > Streptomycetaceae > Streptomyces > Streptomyces sp. NPDC028314. The sequence goes on along the minus strand of NZ_JBVHTP010000011.1, from coordinate 231,968 downwards.
GCCCGAGCTGACGGGGCGCTCGTCGTTGACCAGGATGAGCCGGTTTCCGGCCCAGGTGTCGAGCCGGTCGCATGCCCAGGCCGGGTCGTACGCTGCGGTGGGCAGCTGGGGTATCCGCTTGCGGCCGGTGTCGTCGGGCCGGTAGGGGGCGTCGAAGGCGGTGTTCCAGCCTTCCAGGTGCGCGGCAAAGCGCTCTTCCGCTTCCGCGGGGCTGATGCCCAGGTACTGGGCGATGTCCGCCCAGGAGCTGCCCCGTTCTCGTTCGTAGATGACGGCCGAGACCAGAGTGCGCTCCGCGAGCTCGATGAGCTGGGCGGCTTGGCTGACCCGGCCCCCGGGACCGGTGTCCGGGTCGTTGGCGGTGGCGACCAGGCCGGCGGCGCCATCGGCGACGTCCACGGCGTGATCGCAGAGGACCAGCCGTGCCAGAGCGTGGCGGGTGAATCGGGCACGGTCGGCGTCGTAAGGGGTCGTCTCAGTCACCTGCACACCGTCGCAGGCTGTGTCCGCATCGAGTAGCGATTTCCGCCGGGGCGGTGCCCTCGTGACGGATTGACTGCATGAGGTGTCTTTTCACCGCCTCCCGGGTCTGCCGGAGGTTGGAGGCTTGCTGCGAGCTCACTCGTTCGAGGTTTCCAGTGGGTGTGGTCCTGGATTCCACTCCGGCAACCAGTCAGTCGCGATCTGACCAGTCAAGGCTCGGTAGAACCAGTCGCTGAAGCCGAGTTCGGAGTCGCACACACGGGACGCGTGGGCAATTGAAGCGCCGGTGAGGCCTTACGGCATCGGGGGCGGCGGCCAGGTGGCGGGGCTGGGGGTGGCGAAGAGGTACGGCGACGGACCCAGCAGCCTGGGCGCCAGCCACCGCAGGGCGTACGTCACCGCCAGGCACAGAGCCGCCGCCAGCAGCAGGCAGCAGGCAGCAGAGCGCCGCTGCGCAGCTCTGCCAGCCGCTCTCCACCCGCAGCGACCAGCCGTTCACACTCACCCCGGCCTCGGCGCCGGCCCAACCGCCGGGAAGGAGCAGGCCCGCGACGAACAGCAGGATGCTCAGCTGCGCCCCCGCCCACCCCAGCACCACGTGCGACAGCAGCCAGAGCGGGGTCCGCAGGCGGTCGGCGCCCGATGCCGTGGACGGAGACGCCCCGTCAGGCGATCAGCACCCGCCGCGTGGTACGAGCCAGCCCGATCACCCCGATCAGTACGGACCAGACCAGCACGGTCAGAGCGAACTGCACTCCCCCGGGAGCGGATGGCTTACGCGACCGCCGGTAGTGCCGCGAAAGGCAGCAACGGAAGGCTCGCCAACGCGCCGCAATAGGCGAATAGCGCACCCGAATACGTGGAGCCGCGCAGCAGCGGCCGGATTCCTCTGAACATGGCCAGGTAGGTATGACCGGACGGCCCACCGGCGCCCTCCCCCGATCGGGGGAGCGAACTCTCCCGCCTTCCCGCGATGTGTCCGCGGGCCCCCCGGAACCAGAATCGGGGTCTCACCAGTTGACGGGACGGAAGGACGGGCTGATGGACGCTCAGGGGATCGAGACGCCGCTGAATCACACGGTGTCCGCTCAGGACCATGCCGTACGGAGTCGGACGGCACCGAACGCAATGGCGCCGGGCCTGACAGCACCGAAGAACAGCCTGGCCACGGCCGCCATGACACTGGGCATCATCGGCCTGTGCACCTCGGTCGTCTTCGTCGGCGGCCCGCTCGCCGTGTTGGGCCTGATCCTGGGCGTCGCCGCGCTGATGGCGGCCAAGCGGACCGGCGTGGGCCGGGGCAAGGCCGTCACCGCCGTGGTGACGTCCTCCCTCGCGATCGCGGTGTCCGGGCTGCTCGCCGTGTTCATGGTCTGGTACGCGAACACGACGCAGGAGTGCTACCAGCCCGACAGCTTCCACCAGTACACGCAGTGCGTCCGCGGGCACCTGAACGGAAGCTGAACGGCCTTCCCGTTCCCTCACCGGTGTGGCAATGACCGTCATCCAGTTGGGAACCGTCTCACGACCAGACAAGTCGCCCTTCGGCAACGGAACAGACCGGATAGTCCCCCGCGCCGATCCTCGTCAGCATCTCCGCCACGGAGTCGAAGTAGTGAGCCAGTGACGCGTACTCGCCGGTGACCGTGGGCGCACCCACGAACCATCTGCCGATACGTCCGTCCCTCGCGTCGATGAACTTTCCCATCCAGCCGTCCCGGTCCGACAGGAACGGGATCCACTCCTCGCGCCATTCGCTCCCACCGGACAAGGGGTGATTCGCGTAGAGCCTCTCCATCGCCCGGATGCCCAGAAAGAAGCTTCCCTCGTCGGGGAACCCGTCGAAGCCGCAGCACATCACGTCGTCGTCGACGTCTTCCTCCGGCAGATCCAGATTGTTCTGCAACAGCCACGTCCGCAGGTCCCCATGAAGGGAGATCCCCATCCGTTCCTCGGCTGCCGCGAGCATCTGCTCCGTAGCGGGCCCCGGCAGATCCGCGTGATCGGCCGGCGCGTGCTCTCGAAGAAGGCTCATCACACGCGACCAACTCTCAGCCACACTCATCGCCCTATGCCCTCTGTCCTCTCTACAGGGATGCCTCCGTCCGACTACGCCACTGCGGAGGTTGGGAAGTACCGGCCGGAGAACCTTGCAGGGATGGTACTTCGAGCATGCGTTCCATCCCTCCCCACAATCACCTTCCGCCCCGAAGCGCAGGACCGGCCCCTCAGCGAAGTGACCGCCCGCGACTTTTCACAGACAATCCACCGTGCCCGGCGGGCCCAGCCGAGGAGCTTCCAGGCTCAAGCGAGGGCCGCGGCGTCACCCTGGAGTGGCGAAGCTGAAAACGCTCACTCTCAGCAGGACACCTGAAGACCGGGCGACCCCGATAGAACGGTTCTTACCGGCACCCAACTCGGGCAGCGGGTTCAGCGGGCCGAGCGGGTCGCGGCTGCGCGTGCGCACGTGCGTGGGGTGATCGGCGTCGACGTCAGCGACGAGGCGTTCGCCGCGCTGGATGTGCTCGGCAACCTGCGGCGGATAGCGGTGGACAAGCTCCTCGCGATGCCGGGCAGGAACGTCGCGTGATCATTCTCGACACCAGTTCCGTGATCGCCCTGGCCTCGGGGTACAAGGCCCTCAACGCGCTCGCGGTCAACGTCACCGCGAGCGGCGACCGGCTCCTCGTGCCGGCGCTGTGCCTGGCGCAGGCCGAGGCCGAGGCCGAGGTCGGCCACCCAGGATCTCCCGTGCCGTCCTCGGATACCCGTGCACCGATGTCGAGCCGCTCGGGCAGATCGACGCACCGGCCGTGGGCACCATGTTCCGCGACGGCTACGGCGGCACGGACACCTGCCACGCCCTCTACACCGCGCTGCGCCGTACGGGGACCGGCGGCATGCCGATCCTCCTGACCGACGACAAGAACCGCTACCCGCCCGGCATCCTGGCCATCGGCACCGACACCCCCGGCATGCTCGGCTTCCGCTGACCACTGACCACTGACCCGGACCCCGGCTACCGAGGCAAGGACCGCGTCGGCCCCGGCCGCCGGCGGGCTGTCGAGGTCGCACCCTGGGGACGTCGAGCGTGCCTCAGGCGAGCCCGGCCAGTTCCGCGATCGTCCCCCCGAGCACCCGGTCACGTACCTCTCCCGGGCTGGTGACCCGCTCCACCATCGCCCGGGCGAGGACTGGGTCGCCGTACGGAGCGTCCGAGCCGAACAGAGTCCGGTCCGGGATCTCCTTGATGGCCAGCCGGACGGCGAAGACGATGTTGGCCGTGGACAGCTCCAGGTACATGTTCGGGGTGTCCCGGACCAGGTCGACAGCCTGCATCCAGTTCAGCCCGCCGAGCTGGCTGACCACGAGAGGAACCGTCGGATACCGGCCGGCAAGCACTGACAGAGTCCGCAGATCGTCTGCCGTGGTCGGGGCGGATCCGTGCACGACCACGGGCAGCCGACCGTGATCGGCCGCGGCCTGGAGTACCGGTTCGATCGTCCCTGCCCGTCCGGGCGGCGGCGTCAGCTCGCCGATCCCGTGCAGCCCACGCCCGACGACCTCGCGTTCGACGGTCGCGGCAATCTGTTCCGGCTCCATGTCCAGCGGTACGGACAGAAAGCCGATGAACCGCTCCGGCCGTGCGGCGAGTGCGGCGTCCAATTCCCGCCACGCGTCGCGATACGCCTCGGCCGTGCCGGCCCGGCCCCCGATGGCCGCGTCCAGGATCGCCATCTCCCGGCGCAGAGAGGCGAGGTCTCCGGCCCGCTCCGGGTGTGGGCGGGTGGCGAACAGCACGGCACGGTCCACCCCGGCCTCGTCCAGCAGCCCCACATGTGCCTCGACGGGGTCGTGGACGTGGCTGTGTGCATCGATGATCAAAGGTTCATTCCCTCCTTGACGATCGGCCCGGAATGCGGCCGACCAGTGCACTGTTGCTCCCTGACACCATGGGAAGGTCAAGCCGGAAGGAGCTGGTCGGTGCTGATCGGCGAGCTGTCGCGTCGTGTCGGAGTCAGCGAACGCCTGCTGCGCTACTACGAGCGGATGGAGCTGATCCGCTCAGAGCGCCGCACCAACGGCTATCGCGAGTACGACGACCACGCGGTGGAGACGGTGCGACGTATCCGCGCCCTGCTGGCCGCGGGCCTGCCCACCCGCATCATCCGCCAGGTCCTGCCCTGCACCTCTGGCGAGGCAACGCTGCACCCCTGTCCCGGCGTTCTCACCAGCCTCCGCGACCAGCTGAACGTCCTCGACCAGCGTGCCGCCGACCTGGAGACCGCGCGAAACCTTCTGCGCCAGACGATCGCCGCCACCGACAACTCAGCGGGCTGAGGAGTCGTTTTCTCCCGGTGTTTTATCCCGGAATCAGGTGCGAGCAGCGGGCAATATCAAATGAAACAAGCCCGCAGATCCCGCCGCCGGGCCTTCATCTGCGACAGCCGAGCCGACTTCGGCGTCAATTCGGCTACCAGGCCGCAATGGCTGTGGCCTCCGTGGCAGGGCCGCGTTGAGCCCGTGCCTGACGGAAGAGGCGTGCGTAAGGTCGGCACGAGGCGCGGACGCCGTGGTCCGGCGGTGACCTGTTGGAGGAAAGCGTGGAAGAGACTGATCCCCAGCGGCGGTCGCACTCTGATGCGGGTGGTCTGGGTGACGGGCTGGAGGGTCTGCGCGAGCGCGGGTTCGCCCGCTACGGCGCCGAGCAGCTCGGTATCAGCCCGGACGACGGCTCCGCTGCGCGGGACTTGGCCAGGATCCGGGAGGTCTTCGCGGCGCTGCCGCCCGACCCGTACGCTCCTGGAACGAATCGGTTCCGCCGGTACTCCCATGCCGTGTACCTGCCGTGGAAGGACGAACTGTCCTGGATTCCCGGAACCCCCGACCCCGTACACGGAACGGTCACCGACTTCTCCCAGGGCGAGGACGACCCTGCGTACCCGCGGACACGGCGCGTGCTCCCCGACATCCCCGAGGTGCTGCGCGGCAACGCTCTGCTGCTGCGACTCCTGCGCTGGGACATCGAACAGGTCCTGTCCCTGAAGGATCTGGGGCGACGGCCGCTGTGGGCCGGTGTCCACCTGATCAGGCTCGGCGTCGACCATCCCGGCCAGGAAGCCGTTTCCTCCCCGAACTGCCTGCACCAGGACGGAGGATCGGCCAGCACGTTCACATTCGCCCACCTGATCAGCCGTACCAACGTCACCGGCGGGCAGAACGTCATCGCCACACCGGGCAGCGCGGGCCTCCAGCCCGAGGACCCGTGGACGGACATCCACGCCGGCTTCACCCTCACCGACCCACTGGATGGCTACGCCGTCCACGATCACAGAGTCAGCCACTACGTCGGCCCGCTCCGAGCGGGCTCCGAGCCCGGGCCGGGCGAACGGTCCATCCTCATCGTCGGCCTCGCCCCGTACGTCCCCCAGCTGTGACATGGACACCGGCACCGCCGAACTGATGATCCGGGCGCTCCGGGAGCCCACAGCGCCCTCAACGAGTTTCTTGACCCATGCCAGCCCCTGCTCGTCTGCGTAAAGGCCGAACTTCAGGTCGCGCGTCCTCATCGCATCAGACCTTTGTGATGGTCGTCAGCGCTCTTGGCGAAGACGGCGGTGAACCAGGAGTAAACGGGAGCGAGCGTTGGGGATGCGGGCCAGCCATTGATCGTTGCCAGGAGCTGCCAGTAGCGCTCGGCGTGTGGGTCGGCCGTTGTCTGCAGGCGGGCGAGGAGCCAGCGGCACAGATCGCTTCCGTCGGCACGCTCGAATGCGTCGGCGTAGAGGCCGCCCAGCGAGTCGGTAAGGGATGCACCATTGGCGGAGGCCGGCAGGAGGCCGGCGGATACGGCCTCGGCGATTCGTTCACGCATCGCTTGGTTGAGAGCATCGTGCAGAGTGCTGACGTCCTGCTGGGAAGGCTCTTCCGCCTGGTCCTCAGCTGTGCGGCGTAGCGCGACACGGAAGTCTGCGTTCTGGCAGAGTCCGGCGAGTTCCACCCACGCCTCGACCTGTTCGGGCGTGGGGTCGTCGGGGAGCTCGGGCATGGCGGATCGCATCAGGGTCACGAACTCGGGGTTGGTGCGGAGGTCTTTGAAGGCGTCGTCGATGAAGGCGGATACCAGTCGGCGTCGTTCGGTCTGGGAGAGCGTGGCGAGTCGGTGCATGAGGTCCATCTCCATGGTGGTGGGGCTGCGTCTGGCGACTGCGCGGAGTACTGCCCGGCGCAGGCGGAGAGTCTGGATCTGCACGTCCAGGGCCTTGGCGTGTGCTTCCGTGACTTCCGGTATGGATGCTTCCCGGTCCAGCACCTTGCGCACGGTAGCCAGATCGAGCCCGAGGTCGCGCAGCGTCCGGGCCAGGTCTAGGCGTGCGAGTGCGTCGAGGCCGTAGAGGCGGTAGCCCGCCGGGCTCCGGTCGGTTGGCGGGACGATGCCCTTGTCGGAATAGAACCGGATGGTCTTCACCGTCAGGCCGGTCCGGCGGGATAGTTCTCCGATGGAATAGAGCGTGCCGCTGTCCATGCCCCCAGCTTGATGTCTCCCCCCACGGGAGACTCAACCGGGGCCAAGACTTCCTGTGGGGAACACGGGCTCTGTGCAGGTGCCGGGGAACACCGACCAGGGGCAGACCAGCATCGTCGCGAAGCGTTCCGCGAAGGGCACCCCGCCGACACCGCTTTCGCAAGAGGATGTCTCACGGCAGCTGCGCTGTCGGCGATCAGCAAGCTGGAGGTGGGGCCGGCTGCCGAGGCGGCCCGCTGGCCCCGCCTCCGCCGCCGGGACTGCCGCGAATCCATCCGGACCGGGTCCGGGCCGAAGGCGTTGCGTGTCCACGTCGGGGACTGCGCGATGAGCGGCGGCAAGCCCCTCGGCCGTGACGAGGCCCCCGGGTGCCCGCCGAGGGCGTCGAGCCCTGCCCCCACTTCAGCCCGAGAACACCTCGAAGCCGCAGGTCAAGGCACAGCTCTGCGAAACTGACACCATGGCACATGATGACGCGGTCGCGAAGATGGCGGATCTCTTCGATCCGGAGCCGAAGACGTGGGGCCTGCGGGGCGACCCCTACGTCTGGCGAGCCCTTCGCGATCACCTGTCTGGTACGGACGTCCCGGAATCGGTCGACGAAGTGGTCCGCCTTCTGCGGGCGGCGTTCAGTGAGCTCGTGGGTATTGACCTCGTCGGCGACCTGGTGTCGTCCGCGTACCGGGAGCAGTACGCCCACGGCGGCATGTCCAGCGGAATGGTCTCTCTCGCCACGTGGCGGGAGCGATTGATGCCTCTGCTCGCGGAGCGTGCGAGGACGCTGTTGGAGCCCTGATCAGGCCTTCACCAGCCGAACGACACCCAGCGACGCGGTACCCAAGCTCGCCGTGCCCACCATCGGTGAAAGCCCGTGACGCACGCCCAGCGCGCATCACACGGCGCCCATCACACCCGCGGTTCAGTGCTCGCAGAGGGAGAACTCGCGTTCGTAGAGCTGCTCGTTGTGTTCGTCGACGAAGAACTTCCTTTCCTTCATGAGTTCTTCGCGGTACGTGTTGGCCTGCTCGAGCGTCATGGTCGATGTGTCGGACCAGGGTTGCTGCGGCGGTACGTCGGAGGTCGAGACGATCCGCTCCGCCGGGTCGACCAGGAAGAACGCGAGGATCTTGCGGTGTCCCGGGCGGGTGGGGTCCGCGAGGCGGAACGCGTCCACGCGGTGCTGCAGGACGTTCGGGAACGCCAGGCAGCGGCCCGCCGGGGTCGGTACCGAGCCCAGCACCTGGTTCAGCGCGTCTTCGTCCTGAAGGCCATAGACCTCGCGCAGCCCGGCGTCGTCGTTCTGTTCATAGTGCGGGTCGTCGAGTGCGGCCCGGAATCCCAGCCGGCTCTCGGTGATGTTCTCGCTGTCCCAGTAGTAGATGCCGGTCGAGACGATCCGCTCGTTCAGCATGCCCTCGACGTGCCAGGAACCTCCGGCGTACTCGGGCTTGTCCGGGGTGAGGTGGACGGTGGCGAGCTTGACGATGACCTGGAGCCGGCGGCCCCGCAGGTCGACCCGGGCGGAGGCGTCGGGCAGTGCAGGCGGGCTGAAGGCCGGAGCGTCCGGGACGACCGGGCGGCGGTTCTCCCACCAGGCCTCATAGGCCTCTTCCCAGGCAGCGCGGGCAGCCGTGTAGGCCGCCTTGTCGCTGTAGGACGACTGGCGCGGATACTCCGGCTCCGAGTCGTACCAGCCGTAGGGATCGGCCTCGATCCGCAGGGGCCGCGGGTGCCGCAGATCGGTGAGCACGTTCTCGAACAACGGGCGCAGCCGCGCGAACACATCCGGCAGGACGGAGGCCAGTGCGCGATGCGCCTCGGGGTGGACGTTGTTGACGTACGAGCGGAAGGCGACGGCGCCGTCGTCACTGACGTCGACGTCCGTGGGCAGCCACTGGAACCTCTCCGAGAACTCGTACTTCGAGTAGTGGTTCGTCGGGTTCTGCCAGGCCCGCTCGGGCCCTCCGCTCACCTCCCTCACCAGGCAGAACAGTGAGGGGTGCACAAGATCCAGCACGTGGCCGTCGGATCCGGGATGCCAGTCCCGCTCCGCTTCGGGAACCTCTTCCAGGACCCGGACCGCCTCACGCAACCGGGACCCGAGCTGCTCGTCGACGAGGGTGTCCGACTGCCAGACCCCGTCGACGGCGGACACCTCGATGCCGGTGTGCGCGTCCCGCAACGCGGCGTAGTGCCCCAACTCGGCCAGAACGTAGCGCACCTGGGCTTCGGTCAGGCCCTGCGCCACCGCTTCCTGCGTCCACCTGGCGACGATGTCGGCGTCGTTCATCTTGTCGAACCACGCGGGCTTGGCGCGCAGGTGCGAGCTGCACTGCATCATCTGCAACTCCCGCAGCGTCCGGGGCGTCGCGAACGCCGGGGAACGGGAGGTCTGGAAGGGCAGCGGGAAGGCGGACAGGCCGGTCACTTCTGGTGGTCCTCACGGTCGGTGTGCGGTGCCCGGAAGACTAGCCCGCCCCACTGACACCACAGCCGCGGCCCCCGGGACCGCACGGGTCAGGCGGTCTCGTATTCGGCGGGCTGCGGTAGCCGGGGGACGAGGAGCTCCACGTCGGTATGCGACCGACCGCGTAGCTCCCGTTCCGGCCGGTCGGGGCCGCGTCGCTCAGCCGCCGCCCGTCGGCAGCCAGCAGCCGTGCAGGCCGAGCGGGACCCGGACCGGGATTCGGGCGCGGGCCACGGGGCCGGAGGCGGGGTCCTGGGCCGGGACGACCAGGAACCACGCGGACCCGTCGGTGCGGTCGGTGGCGAACGTCAGCCAGTAGCCGTGCTCCTCGGAGTCCCGCCCCGGCACCGGTGCGAAGACCGGCTCCCCGACGGACAGGTCCCCGGCGTCCCAGACGCGGGCGGTGCCGGTCTCGGTGTCGTGGAAGCGCACGGCGTCGTACTCGCCGGGCAGCAGGTCCGTCCGGCCGGTCTCGGTGGCCAGCGCGGCGTAGCGGTGGCGTCGGCCGATGCGTCGGTCGTCGATGCGGGGGAACTCCACCCGGGCGTCGTCCAGCGGGGTCCGGGCCATGGTGGCCGCCACCGGGTCGATGCGCGCCCGTACGAGTCCGCCGCTCGCGGGGGCCGCGCCGGGCTCCGGTTCTCCGCCGACGGTCAGCCGGCTCCACTGCACGTAGTCCAGGACCACCGGGGCATCCGGGCCGGGTCCGTCGTCGTACGCGTTCACCGTGTGCCAGAGCCAGAACGCCTCGTCGGCGGCCCAGCGCGGCGGTGCGCCGTCGCGCGGGACGAGGACGACGCGGGTCCCGCGCTCGGGCCGCCAGGCGAGGAACGAGCCGCCGGCCATGGCCCCGGCGAGGTCGAAGAAGGCGGGGGCGAGGACGATGACCGCGTAGCGCTCGGTCAGGGCCATGTCGTGGATCATCATCGGCTCGTCCACGCCGTCGACCGGCGTGGGCCCCCGCGTGACGGCACCGTCGCGGCCGATGACCGACCAGGTCAGGTACGGCGCCTCCAGGCCGTAGCAGAAGACGACCATCTCGCCGGTGACGGGATCGATCTTGGGGTGGGCGGTGATGCCCATCGGCAGGGCGCCATCGAAGTCCTCGCGGCCGAGCGTCTCCAAACCGGCGCCGATCCGGTAGGGGCACGCGGATTCGGCGAGGGCCAGCAGCCGGCCGCCGTGCCGTACGACGTTGATATCGGGCATGTCCCGGAAAGTGCCCGCGAGTTCGGGCCCGACCTGGTCGGCGCCCGGCATGATCATCGACTCCAGGCCGCCCCACAGGGCGCGGCCGGCCCGCTCCTCGGCCCGCAGCGCGGGGGTGCGTACGAAGCGGTTGCGGTAGCGGGCGCGGCCCTGCGAGAGCCAGACCCCGTGCAGCATGCCGTCCCCGTCGATGGGGTACAGGTAGGAGCCGATCGGGGTGAAACGGGGATTGGGACCGTTGCGCAGGTACAGTCCGTCCAGCGTCGGCGGGATCTCGCCGGTCACCTCAAGGACGGCGACGTCGACCTCCTCGCTCACCGGCGCGAACGAGCCCAGCAGGTGGGGAACCCGGGTGGGGTCGAAGCGCGGCGGCGTGTGCGTGTTCACGGGACCTCCCGGGGCGTGCTGGCTTCGGTCTTACCGGCACTTCCCAGTGAAGCGCGGTGGCCGGGCCGGTGCCAGCCGTCGGGTACCCGCGGGCCCGGCGGAGCGGCACGCGAGCGGCGGGGGCGCGTGTCTGGGCAGGCGGGAGTGCAGGCGGGTTCCGTCCCGGGAGGGGGCCGGGACAGGTTGGTTGCTTGATGGACCTGGCTTCCACACGGCAGAGGGAGGGGGTGCGGGCCTCCTCCCTCTGCCTTCGGGATACGTCGAGGTTGACCTCACCTGCTATGAACTGGTCGCGCCGGCCCACAGTTCGGTGCTGTGGGCATCGTTGAGGGTGCTGATGTGGGTCAGGACGTCGCTGACCGGCTGCGGGCCGAGTCGTCGACCGTCACGCAGACGCAGTGCGACGAGATTGTCGGCGGCTTCCTTGGCGCCGATGACGGCTTGGTAGGGAACCAGGCGGGCCTCTCGAATGCGTGCGCCCAGACTGCCGCGTTCCGGACCGGCGATTTCAGCACGCAGTCCGAGGTCGGTGCACCGCTGGGCAAGCGCTGCGGCGTTCGGCAGTTCGTTATCGGAGATCGGGAGGATCGCCAGTTGAGTGGGGGCGAGCCAGGCGGGGAAGGCACCGCCATGTTGTTCGATGAGATGAGCGACGGCTCGCTCCACACTGCCGATGATGCTGCGGTGGACCATGACCGGGCGGTGTTTGGCGCCGTCCGGGCCGATGTAGTGCAGATCGAACTGTTCGGGCTGGTGGAAGTCGACCTGGACGGTGGACAGGGTGGACTCCCGTCCGGCGCCGTCGGTGACCTGGACGTCGATCTTGGGGCCGTAGAACGCGGCCTCCCCCTCGGCCGCCTCGTAGGACAGGCCAGAGCGGTCGAGGACGTCGGTCAGCAGGGCAGTGGACCGTTGCCACTTCTCGGGCGCGGCGACGTACTTGCCACCGGGGCCGGGGAGGGAGAGCCGGTAGCGGGTCGCGGTGATGCCGAGTGCCTCGTAAGCCCGGCGGATCATCTCCAGCGCGGCCTGCGCCTCCTGGGCGACCTGGTCCAGAGTGCAGAAGATGTGCGCGTCGTTGAGGTGGATGGCCCGAACCCTGGTCAGCCCGCCGAGCACGCCGGAGAGTTCGGAGCGGTACATACCGCCGAGTTCGGCCATGCGCAGGGGCAGTTCGCGGTAGCTGTGGGAGCGGGAGCGGTAGATGACCGCATGGTGAGGACACAGGCTCGGCCGCAGGACGACTTGCTCGCCGCCGACGTCCATCGGGGGAAACATGTCGTCGCTGTAGTGCGCCCAGTGCCCGGAGATCTCGTACAGCTCGCGCTTGCCGAGCACCGGAGAGTACACGTGCTGGTAGCCCGCTCGCCGCTCGGCGGTGCGGATGTACTCCTCCAGGGTGTGCCTCACGGCCGCGCCGTCAGGCAGCCAGTAGGGCAGTCCGGCGCCGATCAGCGGGTCGGTGTCGAACAGGTTCAGTCCCCGGCCGAGTTTGCGGTGGTCGTGCACGGTGGTCATCACGGTCTCCTTGCGGTTGCGGGGCAAGTGACCGGGCCTACGACGAAGCCCCGGGGCACTTGCCCCGGGGCTTCGGATCAGGTCGTCTGTCAGCGCGCCGGGACACTCTCCGGCGTCGTCGTCATGGCAGCGCGCTTCATGTCAATCACCGTAGCAGGGGCCCCGGTCACCTGACGGTCATTTTTCGGCTGTGGTGCGAGGAGTTCAGGAGGGACGTTGTCCTCTCGCCTCAGTCGAGCAGCCGACCCTCCCGCGCTCGGACGAGCACCACCAGACCGTACGGGCCATCACCCGCGCATACGGCGGTACGGCGGTACGGCGGTGTTGCGCTGTGAATGAAAAGCTTTGGCCGTCGATCAGTGCCGAGGCTAACTTGGCCGCCATGCGCGAGTTGATCACCGACGATCGTCGGACGTTGGCGGTGGAGGAATGGGGCGACCCCACCGGGATGCCGGTCGTCTACCTACACGGCAGCCCGATGAGCCGACTGGCCCGATACCCGGACGATTCCCTGTTCCACGAGCTCGGCGTGCGGCTGATCACCTATGACCGGCCCGGATTCGGGGGTTCCACACCGATGCCGGGGCGTCGGGTCATCGATGCCGCCGCCGACGTGGCCGCCATCACCGCCGCACTCGGTCTGCACCGCTTCGCGGTGTTCGGGGTGTCCGGGGGCGGCCCGCATGCCATGGCCTTCGCTGCCCGGTATCCCGAGCGGGTGACCCGCCTGGGGGCGCTGGCGAGCCTGGCGCCGCGTGATGCGGCCGGGCTGGACTGGACCGCCGGCATGAGCGAGGGAAACCGCCGCAGCGCTGCCCTGGCGTTGACCGGGAGGCAAGCCGTCACGGAACACCTGGCGAATCTCGGCACGGCCAATTTGCCGCCCCTGCCGGAGATCGAACAGGCAGTCCTCTCCCGACCGGAGATCAGCGCGATGATCGGCCCGGCGTTCGCCGAAGCGGTCCGGCCGGGGCTGGACGGCTGGGTGGACGACGTCACTGCGCTCTTCGGCACGGAATGGGGATTCGACCCGGCAGACATCAAGGTCCCGGCGCGGATCTGGCACGGTGGCCTCGACACCCTGGTGCCCCCTGCGCATGGCGAGTGGCTCGCCGCACGCATGCCGACCGCGACGCTGATCAGACAGGCCGATGCCGGGCACGGCGGGCACTTCGACGCCACTCCCGCGATGCTCGCGTGGCTGGTCAGTGACATCAACGACGAGGCCCACGGCGCCGGAAGCTGACCTCAAGGTCACGAGTGGGGCGGTCGCGCTGACCAGCGTGACCGCCCCGCTGCTGTCCCGGCCGGCGCGTGCGACGGAGACCGCTTGCACGACCTGCACTTCCATCGCCCGGCGACAGCCTTCGGCTGACCTTGCAGACCGCCGCAGCGCTGCGTGTCGCGGCTGCTGGTCGCAGGTCTGGGGTGGGACGACCGGTTCGGGCAGTTCCTGGAAGGCGGTTTCCAGCGCGTCGATCTGCCATCGCCGACCGGATCACCTTCCACTGCACCCGCATCCAGACCGGCACCAAGTCCTACCGCTTCCGCATCACCGAAGCCGAACGACGCGGCTGACGGGGAAGTCTCGGGGATCATCCCATCCACCGCTGACAACTGGTTTTCGTCTGAACCCGACCTGGTCTTGGTGAGGTCAGCGGGCGAGGGAGACGGCGAAGGGCTTGAAGCCGTGTCGACGCAGGATGTGGGGCACGACCAGGATCATGGCCTCGGTGGCGCGGGCTGTGCTGATGTCGCCGAGGTTCTCGATCCGTGCGGGCTGCCAGCCCAGGTCGCCTAGCAGGCCGCTGACGGTCTTCTTCGCGTTCTCGTCGTCGCCCGAGACATAGACGGTCGGTGGGGTGGCCAGGATTTCGGGAGCGGTCATGACCATGAACAGCATGGTGTTGAGGGTCTTGACCACATGGGTGTCGGGGAGCGCGGCCTGGAGCTTCTCGGCGAGGCTACTGCCGGGATAGCACAGGTCGCCGGGCAGGCCGTCATCGGCGTCGCGGGTGGCGTTGGAAACATCGACGAGGATCTTTCCGGAGAGCTCGGTACGCAGGTCGGTGAGGCGGTCCAGGGAGCTGTCGCCGGGCGTCGCGTTGATCACGATGTCCGCGGTGCGGGCTGTGGTGCGCTGGTCGGCGAAGGCGATCCTCGGGGCGGCCCCGGCGGCGCGGGCGGCGCTGTCTCCTGGGTTCCGGCAGCCGAGGGTGACTTGGTGTCCGGCCACGGAGAGTTTGCCGGCGAGGTTGGCCCCGACGCGGCCGGTGCCCAGAATGCCGATGTGGGTCATGTGGTGAAGCTCCTTGCGGTACGGGGGGAACAGCGGAGGTGCCCAGGTCAGGCGATCGGCGAGAGGACCTTGAGGGCGGCGCCGTGGATGCCGGGGGCGGCGGCCAGGAAGTCGCGGCTGCCCGTGTTCCAGGGTTCGCCCGCCAGGTCGGTGACGACGCCCCCGGCCTCGGAGACCAGCAGTGCACCGGCGACCAGGCCGGAGCGGACGTCGGAGAACTGCCAGAACGCGTCCATGCGTCCGGCGGCGACGTGGATGAGCTGCATCGTGGCGGGAACGGACACGCGCACGACCAGGCCGTTGACGAGCATGGCGGTGACGGAGTCACCGATCCGGCGGAAGGTGCGCTCGTCCTCGCCGGGTTTGGCCTGGCCGGTGCCGATGAGCGCGGCGCCCATGTCGGTCTTGGCGGACACCTTCAGGGGTCGGTCGTTGAGGCGGGCACCGCCGCCGGCGACGGCGGTGTAGGTGTCGCCGGTAAGCGGCAGGTGGACGACGGTGAGTACCGGATGGTTGTCGCGGACCAGGGTGGCGGTCACGGCCCAGTCCGGCATGCCGTGGACGTGGTTGATGTTGCCCTCGGCGGGGTCGACGACCCACCACTCCCCGGGCGGGAGCGCGCCGCCGGCCAGCTCGTCCTCGGCCCATTGAGATCCCCGCCGCGCCCGCAGCAGCGGTTCCCGCAGCACGTCCAGCACCGCGTCGTCGTTGGCGTGGATCTCGGCGACGACCTCGTCCAGACTCACGCCTCGGGCATGCGAGCTGTCGTAGCGGTCGTAGCGGTCGCGCAGCGTGAGGCCGGCGGTCTTCACCGCGGCGGTCACATCGGATATGAGCATCGTGTCGGCGTCGAAAGGCATGGCTGTGCTCATGGCGGGCTTCCCTGGGGTCGGTGGACACGGGGCGGGCTTGTCCGCGTCCGCACTTCGAAGTTAGGGTCTCGGCTGATTAACAACAAGTGCATGCTTTTCACTCGTAGAGTTACTCTCATGCAACTGGATCTGAACCTGCTTACAGCGCTGGACGCTCTGCTGGAAGAGGGCAGTGTCGCCGGTGCGGCAGCCCGCCTGCACGTGACCGCGCCGGCGATGAGCCGCTCCCTGGGCCGCATCCGCAAGGCCACCGGTGACCAGATCCTGGTTCGCACCGGCCGCACCATGGTGCCCACCACCCGCGCGCTGGCCATGCGCGCCCAGGTCCACGCCCTCGTACAGCAGGCCCACCGACTTCTGTCCGCGCAGCAGGAACTCGACCTGGCGGCTCTGGAAAGGGTGTTCACCGTCCGCTGGCACGACGCCCTGGCCGCCGCTTGCGGCACCACCCTGATCACCGCGGTCCATCGACAGGCCCCCGGCGTCCAGCTGCGCCTTCCCGCCGAACCCGGCACGGACACCCCCGAGCTGCGCCGGGGTGAGGTCGACCTCGAATCGAGCGCCAGCGCTCCGACGCTCCCCGACATCCGCCACCGCCTCGTCGGCAGGGACCGGTTGGTCGTCGCCGTTCGTCCAAGCCACCCGCTCGTCGAAGGCCCGCTGACCCTCGAGCGTTACGCGGCGGCCGAACACCTCACCGTCTCGCGGCGCGGACGCCTGCGCGACCAGATCGATGACGTCCTGACCACACGCGGCACCGAACGCCGTGTCGTCGCCGCCGGGCCCACCGCCGCCTTCGCCCTGCAACTCGCCCTCGGCACCGACCTGGTTGTCACCCTCCCGGACGCGGTCACCCGCGCGGCCCGGGACCAGCTCGGCCTGGTCACGCTGCCGCTGCCGCTCCAGCTGCCCGACGTTCCCCTCTACCTGCTGTGGCACCAGCGCTACGACGACGACCGCGCCCACACTTGGCTGCGAGAAATGGCCGCCGAGACTGTCCAGACACTGTTCGCACCACCGACCGCCTCCCAAGCGTCCTTCACCAACGGAACCGGGCAGTGACGGGTACGCCCGGGAAAAGGCCCCCGGTGGCCGGGATGGTGGGGTGGCGGGACGATGAAGGCATCTCCCACGAGCCGGATGCGGCGATTGCGAGGTGTGGCGATGAGGTTGCGACGTGCTGCGGCCTTGACGGCGATCGCGCCGGTGACCGTGTTGTGCGTGTGGACGGCTCCCCCCGCCGCTGCTGCCAGCACGCACACGATCACCATGGCCGGGACCCTGACCGTTTCGGATGCGCCCAGTCTGGGGTCGGGCAGAACCACGAGAAGTACGCCGTTCAACAGGTTGGTCAGATTGAGTCACGACAGACCGGACCAGACGTTGACGGCATCGGCGTGCGTAGGTGGCGAGACCCGGGGTGAGGTCAGTGTTCAAGTCCACCTGAGGTCCGATGAGATGGTCGTGGTCAACCCTTCGCTGAGGATCTTCGAGGGTTCGGACTGCCTCTCCAACGACCTGGACGGGTCGACCCGGTTGATTGAGCAGGGGTTCAAACCGGGCGAGAGCCTGAACGGCTTTCAGATGTCCGTCAAGAACGGTGAGGTCGGCTCCGACGACTACGCCCGCGTGAACTTCGACCTGGAGCACGAGGGCGGCAAGGGGATCGGCATCGGCAGGCCGGCCGAGCCGACGAACGTAGTCGCCACGAGAGACCCCGCCGACCCCACCCGCGTGAATCTGGAGTGGTCGGACCCCGCGACCGACGAGACGCACTTCGAGATCTTCAACAGCACCCTCCGACAGGCCAAGGGCGTCACGAAGGACACCACGTCGTTCGTCTGGACCGGCCTGCCGCTGGGCAAGCAGTGCTTCCAGGTGCGGGCGGTCAACGCCGTCGGTGCGTCGGACTTCACTCCGTCGAACCCGAGGTCCGAGTGCGTCTGAGCCCCCTGCCGGCCGTGGAGGCTCATGCCCAGCCCCCCAGAGGGTCGTCGAACGCTTCGCAGTCAAGGCGCGCGGCGTAGCCCCTTGCCGGACTGGGCGGGCGCGGCAACCCTCTTGAGCACCAGGGACGGCGGCTCGTCCGGCTCACTGAACTCCAACGTCCCTCGCCAGCGCGTGTAGAGCTGGATGCCGGCGATCTTGCCGAGTCCACCGTCTTTGACCGTCAGGTAGACGAAGTCATCGGACTCGTCGCGGTCGATGAACTCCCATCGGCCGTGGAAGTCGGCGGGATCGGAGGCCCCGTCTGTCGACACATCAGTAGCAGAAAACGACCCGTCGGACCCGAGCAGGATCTCGCCGCCCGTCTTGTCGTTGCGGTACACGCCGGGCAGCTCGTCGGGATCGACCGAGACCGCACACCCTGAAATGAGCACCGCAGAAGCCGCCAGTGCGGCAACGAGCCACCGTCCGCCCCTCCCCCTGATCATCACAGCTCCAGCACTCATGTTCACAGACCTCTCCCCAGAGGTTGGATGTCCGGCCCTGCGGCCACACCCCTATTTGAACATGCTCAAAACTCGTGCTTCCCTCGGGTCCCCACAGCCGTGCCGCGCTCGCCGCACTCGGCCAGGCCTGGGCCCGGTAGCCGGAGCAGTCGGTGGTGGGCCGTTGATGCCGCACAGGCTCCTGACTACTGGCTCCCCCGCCGGTGGACCCCCGGCCGGGCGATGGGGCGCCGGTGCGCCTGGCGAAGCGGGTACCGCTGCGAAGGCCGAGGCGCTCATTGCGCGACGCGACTTGCGGCGGCCGTCCGTTCCACGGCCGGTTAGTCTCGGGGCATGCGGATCTGCGTTTCCTCGGACATGGACGAACCCGTGGCACGCGCCCTCCTCGGGCAACTGCGCGACCGCGGACACCACGTGGTGGCGTACGGGGCGCTGAACCCCGGCGACGATCCGCAGTGGGCCGCCTGCTCGCAGGCGGCGGCCCGCGAGGTCGCCGCCGGGAACGCCGACCAGGCCGTCGTGTGCTGCTGGACGGGTACGGGCGCGTCGATCGCCGCGAACAAGGTGCCCGGCGTACGCGCGGCCCTGTGCACCGACGCCTACACCGCGGACGGTGCGCGCCGCTGGAACGACGCCAACGTACTCGCCCTCAGCCTGCGCCTGACCTCGGAACCGCTCCTCGTAGAGATCCTCGACGCCTGGTTCGCCGCCGAGGCGAGCACCGAGCCCGAGGACCGGGAGAACGTGGCACGCCTCGTACGGCTCGACGACACCAGAACCACGCCCTGACCGAAGGCAGTCACGCCGGCCGGTGGGCGGTGGGCGGTGGGCGGTGGGCGCCGGGCGGTGGGCGGTGGGCGGTCACGCGGTAGCGGACTGGCCTGCGATGATGACGGCGTGCCAGAGCCAGGGACCACTGCCGTCGTCATCGTCCTGCCCGATGCCGCCCCGCTCCTCGACGCGGCGTGGCGTATCGACCCCGCTCTGGTGCGTCGTGGGGTGCCGGCGCACGTCTCGCTCCTCTACCCGTTCGTGCCGGAACCGGCGCTGACAGGTCAGGACGAGGAGCTCGTGTGTTCCCTGGCGGCGAGTTCACCGGCAGCTGAGCTGCTCTTGGAGGAGGTCGTGACGGCGCCCGGCTTCGTCGCCGTCACCGTTCCGGGGCTCCAACCGATCGTCGACGCGTTCCACGCCCAGTGGCCCGGGCTGCGCCCGTACAGCGGCCGGTTCGGGGCGCGGCCCGCCGCGCATGTCACGGTCGCGATGGGTGCGGACGACCCGACAGCTGCCGCCCATGTCCGCGCCGCGATCGACAGCCTGCTGCCGTTGCGCGCCCGTGCGGCGGCGGTCCAGCTGGTGGTGCTGACGGAGGAAGGCTGGCAGCCCCGGCTAACCGTGCCGCTCGGTGTCCCGGACGGGCCGTGAACAGCGCCAAGTAGGGGGCGATCATGTTCTTGCCGCGGCCGCGTCGTGCCTGGGGTGCCTTTCCACGAGCCGAAGTGCCCGGGCAGATCCAGCCCGGCCACTGCCTGCGCCTACCCGCCAAGCTCGTGGAATCGCCGCGCGGGCGGGCGTGTGGGCCGGGGGTGCCGCGCACGGCGGTGTTTGCTGAGGGCAGGAGGGCCCACCCGCGGGCCTGTCAAAGCTCCAGAGGGAACCGGATCATGAAGTTTGCCCAGATCGTCGATTTCGAGACCGAGCGTATCGACGAGGTGCGCGCCCTTCTGCGCACCTACGAGGAGCGTTCGCAGGGACGGACCGGTGCGCCCGCCGCCCGCACCCTGCTCAAGGACCGGGCCAACCCCAACCGCTATCTCGCCGTGGTGGAGTTCGAGTCACACGAGGCGGCCATGGCCAACAGCAACTCGCCCGAAACCAGCGAGCTGGCCCGGGAGCTTGGGGCGCTGATGACCAGGCCCACGGTCTACACCGACTGTGACATCCAGGACCGGCAAAGCACGGGCTGACTCAGGCGTGGCCCGGCCTCCCCGCACCGCGCCGACTGGTCGCCGCAGTCGGAATCCGGAGCTCAGGCCGGGCGGGTGGTGTTCCGGCAGGCCGGACGAGGGCGGAGCGCAGCCGGACGGGCGAGGAGGAAGGAGGTGGCGCCCGAACTGCCCGCGAAGGTGCGGGGGTCGGTGCCGTGGTGGCCGCAGCGCTGCACGCCCGGTTCCCCCTGACCGTGGCCGCCGCCTCGGCCTTCACCGAGGACGACAAGTTCACCCGCGCCCCGTACAGCTGCTGTGCTCAGGTCTCGCCACCCTCACCGAACCAGCGCCGCAGTAGGGGCGCATCTCCGCTTCATGGTCGCGGCGCGGGCAGGCCGTTGAGCACGCTTTGCGCACGATGCCCTCCACCCGTGCCACAGTGCCGTCGACTGCAGGGCGACGAAGGCGACGTAGTGGGCGGGCAGGCGGGCGGGCGGCGAGCTCGGGGGCGGGATCCGCGGGGCGCGGGCCTGGTTCAGGCGGAGACAGGGGTACGGGACAGCGCGGTGCGCAGCGCGAAGACGCCGAGCAGGCCACCGGCCGTGATCCGCTGGGCAGTCATGGCACGCGGACGGGCGGCCAGAAACCCCGACACCCGCGCTGCGCCCAACATGATCAGAGCGTTCACCGAGATCCCCACGATGATCTGCACCCCGCCGAGCTGGAGCAGTTGCCCCCAGGCCGGGCCTGCCTGTGGGTCCAAGAACTGGGGCAGGAGGGCGGCATACATGAGAGCGATCTTGGGGTTGAGCAGGTTCGTCAGCAGCCCCATCGAGAACAGGCGGGCGTCGGAGACGGGAGGCAGGTCCTGGGCCGGGGCGAAGGGCGAGCGGCCGCCGGGCTTGAGCATGCCCCAGGCGAGGTAGGCCAGATAGGCGGCCCCAGCAAGCTTGACCACCAGGAACGCCATCGGCACGGCGGCGAACAACGCCGACAGGCCCGCAGCCGCCGCCAGCAGGTAGCACACGAATCCCACGGCGGTCCCACTGAGGCTGACCAGGCCCGCCCTACGACCTTGGGTGATCGCGCGAGAGGCGAGGTGAATCATGTTCGGTCCCGGAGTCAGGGCCATGCCCAGTTCGACCAGGGCCACCCCTGCGACTGCGGTCAGAGTGATCACCGGTCAACCTCCTGGTCATTCGTCGAGCACCTGATACGAACTGGGCCGCCCCGTGCAGCGGACGGCTACGCCGCATCAGCAGCCCCCAGTCTTGCCGTCCGCAGCGTACGGCCTTGCCGCTCGCCGTCCTCATGCACCCCCGGCCGCGCGGCGCAGGCCCGCCGACGACATCCAGGGCCGAGCCCGCGGCTGAAGCCGACAACCACCACGCGGCGCAGGTCCTGACGTCGCCCATCACCACCAGCCGTCCCATCGGAGCGAGACGGTCCAGGCTGGTGCGGCGGGTCGGGCCGCCGACCATGTCGACCACGATGTCGAACTCGCCGGCGTCGGCGATCTGGTCGCGCAGGATCACTTGGTCGTAGCCGAAGCGCGGGGCAGGGGCGGGTCAGTCCGGAGTGATGCCGGTGAGGGTAGCGAGAACGGCGAGACGGATGCGGTTGTCCCGGCCCGTCTTCGCCATGAGGCTCGCCACGTGCGTCTTCACCGTGGTGACCCCGAGATGCAGCCGATCGGCGATCTCCTTGTTGGACAGGCCCACGCCGAGCAGTCCCAGTACTTCGCGCTCGCGCCGCGTGATGGCCGGCACCGCGATGTTCGCGGGGGTGTCCGAGGAGGAACGGGTGTGGAGCGCTTGGGCGACGAGTCGGTCGAGGACGTCCCGGCTGAAGGGGGCCTCTCCGTTGGCGGCCCGGCGTACCGCCTCCAGGAGTTCGGCCGGTGGGGTGTCCTTGACGAGGAAACCGCAGGCTCCGGCCGCGAGCACCGGATACAGGTGGTCGTCGTCGTCGAAGGTGGTGAGGGCGACGATCCGGGTGGCGGGGCGCGCGGCCAGGATACGGCGGGTGGCCGTCGTGCCGTCCATGCCGGGCATTCTCAAGTCCATGAGGACGACATCGGGAGTCAGGCGTTCAGCCAGCCGTACCGCCTCCGCTCCGTTGTCCGCCTCGCCCACGATCTCGATGTCCGGCGCCTGCTCGAAGAGCATGCGCAGTCCCATGCGGACGAGCTGCTGGTCGTCGACGACGAGGATGCGGATCACGGCCGTGGCTCCATGTCGGTTACGAGGGAGGGCAGTTCGGCCGCAAGGCGCCAGCCCTGGGCTGCGGGGCCCGCATCCAGCCGGCCGCCGAGCAGGTCCACGCGTTCCCGCATGCCGATCAAGCCGTGTCCGGAAGGGCCAGGGGCCGGTGGCCGGGCCCTTCCGGCGCCGTCGTCGTGGATCGTCACGTGGACGGCGTCATCGGCCACCCGCACGGCCAGCTCGGCGTGGGCGCCGGGCCCGCCGTGCTTGGCTGCGTTGGCCAGGCCCTCCTGGGCCAGGCGGAGGACCGCGAGGCCACGTACGGCGTCGAGCCGCGCGACACGGGGATCCACGGAAGCGGTCACGGCCAGTCCTGTCTGGCGGCTGTGTTCCACCACCGACTCCAAGGCCGCCGGCAGTGCCCCGGGCGCGACCAGGGAGCTCGTGTCGGGACCGGTCCGGTCCGGGGCACGCAGTACGGCCACCAGGCGCCGCAGATCGGTCAGTGCCGCGCCGGCGCTGGCGTGCAGGTCGTCGAGGACGTCGGTGATCCGCGGGTCCGTTGTGCCGGTGGCGGCGGTGACGTGTCTGGCGACACCGACGCGCAGCACCATGGAGGAGACGTGGTGGGCCACGAGGTCGTGCAACTCGCGCGCGATGGTGGCGCGCTCCGCCGCCCGGGCGGCCAGCAGCTTCTGATCGGCGCGCAGCTCCTGCTGCTCCGCGTGTTGCCGGGCGTGCACCGCGGCGTCGCGGGTCACGCGCACGTACGAACCCAAGAGCAGGGGTATGCCTGCGACGATGCCCAGCTTGTACAGCAGCGAAAGGAGTTCGCCGGGCAGGTCCTCGAAACGGTTCACCGCGACGGCGAGCGCCAGTGCCGTCGCCCCGGTGGCGAGCCGTCGTCCGGACCGCTGTACCGCCAGCTCGAAGAGGGTGACGGCGGCCAGCACCTTCAACGAGGAAACGGTGCTCGCGCCCCACGCGTGTGCGGTGACGAGCAGGACCGACTGCGCCAGGAGCGCGCCGAACACCCACTTCCCCGCGGCCAGGCACAGCACGAGCCCGGCTGCGGCAAAACTCCAGTCTCGTGGCCCGGACGGCCGCTGGAGCAGAAGGAGGTAGCCGACCAGTACGCCGGCGAGCGCCAGGATCCGTACGCCGGCGAATCTCCTGTCGAACGCAGGCTCGATCCAAGGTCGGTTCACACGCCCACGATAGGCGGCCGCGCGTCCGCCCGGGGTCCTGCCGTGGAAGGAGGCCGCCTCCTCCCACCGGTCGCCATGTCCGGCTCGTGGAGGGAGCCGGGAACCCCGGAAGGGCGGCGAGGGTGATCGTCATGGATACCGATGCGCATACGGACACGAGTGCCGACGCGAACGCAGAATCCGCCGCCATGGGGCGGCGCTCCCTCCTCGGCGGTGCGGCCGCTTGGGGTCTGGGGAGTGCGGCCTTCGGCACCACCGCCCACGCGGCCGACGCCCGGTCGAGGTCCCGCACCGACGCCGGACGCTTCCAGGGCAAGTCGGTGCTCATCACTGGTGCCACGTCCGGCATCGGCAGGGCGGCGGCGAAGGCGTTCGCCAGGGAGGGAGCCCATGTCGGGTTCTGCGGCAGACGAGTCGAGTTGGGGCGCCAGGTGGAACGGGAGATCCGGGACGCGGGCGGCGAAGCCATGTACGTCGAGGCGGACGTCCGCGCGGAGGCCCAGGTACGGGGCTTCGTGGACCGGGTCGCGACCCGCTACGGCGGAATCGACGTGGCCTTCAACAACGCCGGCATCGGCGGGGGCAAACTGCCCCATGAGATGAGCGTCGAGGAGTGGGATGACGTCCAGACCACCAACGCCCGAGGAGTGTTCCTCGCGATCAAGTACGAGATTCCGCACATGCTCAGGGCGCAACGCGGCGTCATCATCTGCACCTCGTCGTCGGCGGCCGAACAGGCGCGGCCGAACAGCGCCGCGTACACCGCGAGCAAGCGGGCGGTGCAGGGCATCGTGAAGTCCGCGGCGCTCGCGTACGGACCCAAGGGAGTCAGGATCAACGCCCTGCTGCCCGGCACCACCGACACGCCCTTCGTCCGCCCGCCGGGTATCCCGGACGCGGATTGGGTGAGGTACAAGCAGGCGTGGGGGCCGCTCAACGTCGACGGTCTCGAACGGATGGCCGAAGCCGAGGAGATCGCGCGCGCGGTGATCGGGCTGGCGTCGGACGACTTCCCGTATATGACGGGTGCGTCGATCGCCGTGGACGGCGGAAGCGGCGCCGGCCGGAAGATGGTCCAGCCGAGCGGTACCTGAGGCCGGGCGGAGGGGAGGGGGGAGGAGGGACACGGCTGGTAGCCGGTTTTCGGATGTGACGCTGCCCGCAGGCGGCTGAGGGGTCGTCGTGGCGCGGGATATCTCCTTCGCCGAGCGAGCGCCGCTTGCTCGCTCGCTCGCTTGCCAGGCGCTGGAACGCCGTCGTCGGGCTGTGATCACGGTCCGGCCACAGAACTGAACACGTTCAGCATTTTGGCTGAACGTGTTCAGAAAGATGGGTAGGCTTCCTTCCATGAGCGAGAGAAGCGCCCTTCAGAGGCGTATCCGTGCCTGGCTGGTCCTGTTCCTCGTATGCCTCGTGCTCAGCGGGCTCACCGCCTTCCCCCTCGTCAGCGAACTCCGCTGGGCCAACGCGCTGGTGGACCACGACTGGCTCCGGCGCGTGGGCGACGGACTGGAACAGGCCGACGCCGCCTACCCCTTCCTGCTGTACGGCACCGACTGGCTCGCCTTCGCCCACCTCGTCATCGCCGTCTTCTTCTACGGGGTCCACCGCGACCCCGTCCGCAACATCTGGATCGTCGACGCCGGAATGATCGCCTGCGCCGGCGTCGTCCCGCTGGCCCTCGTCTGCGGCCCGATCCGCGGCATCCCCTTCGGGTGGTCGCTCATCGACATGTCCTTCGGGGTCTTCGGCGCCGTCCCCCTGCTGGTCCTGCGCCGCATGATCAAGCGCCTGGAAGCCATGCCGGTGCCCGCCGCGGACCCGGCCCCGGCCCCGGTGCCCGCCGCGGCCTGAGCCGGTCTCACCCGGACTCGTCGCCCCCTTCCCCGTCGTCGCAGTACGAACACCGTGGCGCCGAGCGTGAGCTGCCACGCTGGGATCTGAACCGGGACGGGGCCACCCGACCCACGGGAGGACACGGATGCTCGAATCCAACGTTCGGCACCCCAACACCGCCGCCCCGACCATCTGGACGGTGGAAGCGGGGATCGCCGTAGACGTCCAGGGCTACGCCTCCCTGCGCTACGGGCGAAGCACCGCCCCCGCCCCTCCCGTGCACGGGACGGGTGGTGCGTCATGACCATCGACCTGCTCGTCATCTACACGACCCGACTGGAGGCGTGCCGCGACTTCTACGCCGGCCTCGGCCTCGACCCCGTTCCCGAGCGGCACGGCAACGGTCCGGACCACTACGCCGTGACCCTCGCCGACGGAGGCGTCCTGGAGCTGTACCCGGCCACGCGCCGGCCGGAGACCGGCTACCTGCGCCTCGGACTGACGGCACCGGCACGCGGGGAGCGTGCGGCCGGGCGGCACACGCTGACCGACCCCGACGGCCGCACCGTCGTCCTGACCGTCCCGGAGCGAAGCGGCACGACCGACGAACGGACCGCGCGCGACGCCGTGCGCCGCGTCCTCGGGGACGCCGCGCGAACCGATGTGCAGGTCTTCCCCGGCGGCAACACATCGATCACCATCGCCGTCGCGGGGCACGCCGCGGTGATCGACGGCGAAGACGCGACCGGGTGGGGCTGGAGCGTGGACCCGGGCCCCGACGAGGGGTTCACCGGGCACGACCACAGCGCGGACAGCCTCCAGGACGCCCTCCGGGGCGTGCGCGGGAAGATCGGTTCCTGACACACGTCCAGGGCCGGTGCGCACGCCAAGTTTCGGCATGCGGGCCGGACCGCTCACCGTGTCAGCCGTCGGCCACAGTCCAGCTGGCAGCCGCCTCTCGACGCATCGGCGGACAGGCCTCCCGTTCCCGGTTCTGGTTCTGGCTCACATTCCGTGTGCCTGTTACGAAGAGTCAGATCCTCGGAGCCGTGCGATGGCGGTTCGGATGGGCGCGAAGCCGAGGTGAGGTGAGTTCCAGGGCCGATCGCGTCCGTGGCCGTGGCTCCTGCGTCGTCGAA
Source organism: Streptomyces sp. NPDC028314 (assembly GCF_055565795.1). NCBI lineage: Bacteria > Bacillati > Actinomycetota > Actinomycetes > Kitasatosporales > Streptomycetaceae > Streptomyces > Streptomyces sp. NPDC028314. The sequence goes on along the minus strand of NZ_JBVHTP010000011.1, from coordinate 205,439 downwards.
GCCGCGGGGTGTCCCTGGTTCTCCACGCGGATTCATGACGAGCAGGGAACACCGCTCCAGCGGCATGAGTCAAACGCAGCGGCGCGTGCTTCCGCGAGCTTCGGACCGAGGAAGAACTTGTGTTGCTCTTCCCCGAAGGAGTGGCTGCGCAGCGGTTGGAACGGGGCCGCGGCCAGCTTGCGACGCAGGCGGGGTATGCGGGGATCCATGGTGCTTCTTCTCTCGTCCCCGTCACCCTATGGCTGGTGGTGGTCAACTTGCCAGATGCCTGGGGCGAGGGTGTGGAGGCTGGGGAGGTCGGCGCGCCGCCAGGTGGTCGCCGGACGGCGTCGAGCCACTGCGGTAGCTGTTCGCCCTGGCGCTCGGTGAGCATCTGGGGCGAGGACCGGACGTGACTGGTGAGCGCGCGTCAAGTTCGTACATGAAATCCCGGCGGGATTGAACACGGTCTGCTGGCGCACCGGGCACAGCCGCCTCCGCGATGAGCACGCGTCGGGAGCCGCTGACGTGTGACGTGCAGGCAGTCGGATGAGGCCCCTGGGCGACATGGAAGATTCAGGCGTTTTATCCCCATATACGGTATGACTGTGTGCTAGGGATAGCGAGCCAAGATCACCGAAATAGGAGGTAGGCAACGATGCGCACAACTCTTCTCCGTGTGGCGACCGCGCTGGGCGCCGCGGCAGCGCTGGCCATCTGCGGCGCCGGCGCGGCCAGCGCCGACGGCGTGGGCAGCTCAGGCTTCGGGAACTCGGGCATCGGGAACTCGGGCGCGCTCAACGACGGCGTCGGGAACTCGGGCGTGCTCAACGACGGCATCGGGAACGCGGGCGCTTTCAACGACGGTGTCGGCAATGCCGGCATCGCCAACTGGGGTCTGGGCAACGCGGGCTTCGGCAACACGGGCATCGGCAGCCACGGCATCGGCAACTCAGGCATCGGCAGCTCCGGCATCGGCAACTGAGACGGGCTCACGGACCCCGCACCACCGAGTCGCGCAACGCGCCCGCCTGACGCCGGGCCGGTATACCCGGGCCGCCCGCCCCTCCACCAGCGGCCGGCCCGGGTGTGCGGCGCCGAGCAGCCGGCCGACGAGGACGGCGAACCTCGCGAGCAGAATCGGCTTCACCTCGTTGCACGAGAGCCGCTGGACGCCACCACCCCAGCGGCTGGCCTGGCCGCCGCCCGCGAGCGCGGCCAGCACGGGAGGGGCCCACGGACGGGACGGGCACGGACGGGACGGGCACGGACGGGACGGGCACGGACGGGACGGGCACGGCTTCGGAGAACCTGAGCCCGGGAGCCGGCGCGTGGTTCGGGTGAGGCTCACGCATCCCATCCATGCGTGACCTGATATGAGTTGATCATGAATGCTGAAACTCTGGACCCGATGGAGCGTCTGCTCGCCGAGCGGGCCTGTGAGCGGCTGATCGTCGAGTTCGTCCACCGGCTCGACCTCGGGGACCCCGGTTCGGTGGCGGACCTGTTCACTCGGGACGGGATCTGGGAATGGCCCGCCGGCGATCGCCGCATCGCGGGCCACGACGCTCTGCGCACCTACTTCGGCGACCGGCCCGCAGACCGGCTGTCACGCCGTATATGCACCAACATCCTGGTCACTGTGGACTCTGCGGACACGGCCTCCGCCACCACCTACTTCACCACGTACCGTGTCGACGGCTACACCGAAGGCCTCGTACCGCCCCGGCCCCCGGTTCAGGTGGGGCACTACGAGGATACGTTCCGCAGGGTGGACGACACCTGGCTGCTCACCGCGCGGACCCTGTTCCTCGCCTTCGCCGGGCCCACGGAACGCCTCGCCGGGCCTGGGCGGTCATGACCCTGAGGTGATGGGCCCCGAGTCCCCGAAGCCCCTCACCTCGCGGGCCGCCTTGGGCCCGTCGCCCGCCTCCAGGGTCTGCCGCCCGGTGAACGGAGTCATGGAGCACGCGCCGCACACCTTGCGGTCGGCGATGGGCGGGTAGCGGGTGAGGTGTTCCAGGCGGGCTTCGAAGGGGTGAGGTCGGCCAGGAGTGCTCCCGGGCCGCCGTTTCCTCCGGATCCCTGATGTGAGGTCAGGGTCCGACCAGGGCCAGGCCAGGGTGATCCCCGATGCGCAGGGCGGGCTTGGGCGACAGACTCACCTGGTCTTGGGTCAACGGTTCGTAAAGCCATGTACGGCGCGGGGGAGCCCCGTACACGACGATTGGGTAGCCAGTGGTTCTGAAAACGTTCGGCTGGTCGTTCGCGGTCACCGCGCTCGGCCTGATCGCGGCGGTGTTATACGGGGGGTGGGCCGGCTTCGGGATCGTGGCGATCCTGTCCATCCTCGAAATCTCGGTGTCCTTCGACAACGCCGTGGTCAACGCCGGGATCCTGAAGAAGATGAGTGCCTTCTGGCAGAAGATCTTCCTCACCATCGGTGTCCTGATCGCGGTCGTCGGCATGCGCCTGGTCTTCCCCGTCGTGATCGTCGCCGTCAGCGCCACGATCGGTCCGATCGAAGCGGTACAGCTCGCGCTGGACGACAAGGACAAGTACCAGCAGCTGGTGACCGACGCCCACCCGTCGATCGCCGCCTTCGGCGGCATGTTCCTCCTGATGATCTTCCTTGACTTCATCTTCGAGGACCGCGACTTCAAGTGGCTTGCGTGGCTGGAGCGCCCGCTGGCCAAGCTCGGCAAGATCGACATGCTCTCTGCCTGCATCGCGCTCATCGTGCTGCTCGTCTCCGCGATGACCTTCGCCACCAACGCTCACCAGTACGGCGGCATCCACGCGGACAAGGCGGAGACCGTCCTGATCGCCGGCATCGCGGGCTTGATCACCTACCTGGTCGTCGGCGGCCTCTCCGGCTACTTCGAGAACAAGCTCGAGGAAGAGGAAGAGCGCGAGCACGAGGCCGAGGCCGAGGCTCAGGCTGAGGAAGCGGCCAGGAGGAGCGGCACGAAGGTCCCGGCGGTCGTGATGGCCGGCAAGGCCGCGTTCTTCCTGTTCCTCTACCTGGAGGTCCTGGACGCGTCCTTCTCCTTCGACGGAGTCATCGCCTCCTTCGCGATCACCAACGACATCGTCCTGATGTCGCTCGGCCTCGGCATCGGCGCGATGTACGTCCGCTCGCTCACGGTCTACCTGGTCCGCCAGGGCACCCTCGACGACTACGTGTACCTGGAGCACGGCGCGCACTACGCCATCGGCGCCCTCGCCGTGATCCTGCTCGTCACCATCCAGTACGAGATCCACGAGGTCATCACGGGCCTCGTCGGCGTCATCCTGATCGCCTGGTCCTTCATCTCCTCGGTCCGGCGCAACAGGAGGCTGGCGGCGGCCGAGGCGAAGGGCACGGGGTCCGACGCGAGGGCCGAGGTCTCCGCGGGCGTCTGAGCCGGGCCGCCCGGACGACCCCACGTCCCGGCGGGCGACGCCATGGCGGGTGCCGCGTTTACGGAGCCAGCGATATGACGGCTGTGCTGCCGGATAGCGGTCCTCGCTCGGAGGCGTTCAAGCGGGCCCGGCGGCAGGGGCCGATCCGCTCGGAGCCTTGGGTTCGGCCGGCGGCCGCCGGGGGTCAGGGCCGGTACGGCTGTGGTTCGTTGAGGAGGTCGAGGAGTTCGCGGACCGCGGGGCGGGACCTGCCACAAGGCTGGTCACCGGACAGGGTTGCGTGTACAGGTGTAGATGGTGGCCGGCTCGGAGGGCAGCGGCCGGTCCGGTCGGAATCGCGGCAGATCGTAGCTGGGAATCAGGAAGCTGCTGTAATTGGCCGGCTCGGAGCTCTCCGCCCAGAACACCCCGCCGGCAACGACATGGCCGATGCTGCCGAACTCGCCTTCCAGGACGGCAGGCTGAGGGTTGTCCCCGCAACTGCTGGTCGTCACTGGGGAGCGACGCGCAGGTCCCGAACGTACCAGTCGAACCGTGAACCGTCCTTGCTGTGCGACTGCTTGCTGGGGGCGAAGCCTGCCCGTCGCGCGACTGCGGCGGCGGGATTTTCCGGCTCCACCCGGATCACCGCCTCCTCCCCGCCCTCACCGGCCGCGTACTGGGACGCCAACAGGACCGCGCGGGTAGCCAGGCCACGCCCCCTCCATGACGGATGGAGGCCGTAGGCGACATTTACCTGGCCGGGGGCCAAGCCCTCTCCTGCGCACCGCAGGTCGATCGTCCCCGCGAGTGCCTCGTCGGCGCCTACCCGGATGCCGAAAGCGCGGAGCGGCCCGGCGGTGTCCCACTGTTCCCGGCAGTGCCGGAAGTACGCTTCGAGGCCCTCGCGCGTGCCGGGACCGCCATTAGGGCGGCTCGCGGTCAGGGACGTGCGCCAAGGTGAGCCTCTGTGTCAACGCCGAGAGCGGCTCGGGCCGCCATCAGACGCTCCCTGGACTCGGCTATCCACTTTTCGCCCATGTCGAGCGGCACCGAGACGACGATCTGGGTGCTGGTCCCGTCATGGACTTCGACCACGTAGGGGTCTTCGGCAATGAATCGGAGGTAGGCCGTGCGGCCTGATTGGGGCCAGTCCGCCGTGAACGGCTCGTCGAGGTTGGCCTCCTGCTCGACTTCCTCGATTGCGTCCAGAAGCCGGCCCCAGTCTGCGAGGTCCTCGGAGTCGAACCCAAGGTAGACCGTTCCGTTCACGAAGCCGCTGGTCACCACGGCCTCCGCGTCGTAGTACCGGACGCCCGGGCTTTCGCGGGTCGGCTCGGTCGAACGCATACGGACGCTGACGCTCTGGCCAGGGTCGGCCAGGCGGATCAGCTCAATCGCCTCGGGCCGTGTGTTCGTATTCATGTCCGGGAACCTACGGCAGGGGATCTCTTTGCACGCCCCGGCCGGGTCGGCGGTTCGGGCCGCGAGGGAGCGGTGGCGCATCTGCCGTGCGCCGCAGGGGAGGCGGCAGGCGCGCGGTCGGCCTGTGCGGATCATGCATCTACGCTTGTGCCTCGTCAGAGAGTCGAGACGGACGACCGGTCGTGGAACGGAGCGCATGGTGCCAGCGGGTCAAGCGGGGGAAGCGAACGACGGGGACCTGATCGGAAAGGTGCTCGGGGGGCGCTACCGTGTGGTCTCCGTGGTCGGCCGCGGCGGCATGGGCGTGGTCGCGCGCGCCGTCGACGAGCTGCTCGCCCGCGAGGTCGCCGTCAAGGTCCTGCGGGCCTTCACCGACGCCAGTGACGCCCAACTGGCCGACCTGCGCACCCGGATGGAGCGTGAGGCCCAGGCCGCCGCCCGCATCCGGCACGGCGGCGTCGTCACCGTGCACGACGTGACGCACGAGCAGGGTCTGCCCGTCATCGTCATGGAACTCGTCGACGGGCCCTCGCTCGACGAGGTGGTGACGCAGCGCGGCGCGCTCGACCCGTACGAGGCCGCCGCGATCGGCGCCAAGCTGATGGACGCGCTCGACGCCGCGCACCGCGCGGGCGTCCTGCACCGCGACGTGAAGCCGGGCAACGTGCTGCTGGAGCGCGGCGGCCGGGTCGTGCTCACGGACTTCGGCATCGCCACCATCGAGACCTCCGACGACGAGGCCATGGCGAAGCTGACCCGCAGCGGTGAGCTGGTCGGCTCGCTCGACTACCTGCCGCCGGAGCGCGCGCAGGGCAGGGAACCCGGACCGGCCTCCGACATATGGTCGCTCGGGATGACCCTGTACGCGGCGGTCGAGGGCGTCTCGCCGTTCCGCCGTACCTCGGTGTGGTCCACGCTGGCCGCGATCGTCGGCGAGCCGCTGCCCGAGCCTCGGCAGGCGGGGCCGCTCACCCCCGTGCTGCGGGCCCTGATGGCGAAGGAGCCGGAGCACCGGCCCACCGCCGGCCAGGCCCGCGCGATGCTGGAGCAGGTGGCGGCGGGCGGCGGCGCGGCCCCCGCGGCGGCGCCCGCCGCGGTCCCGCCGACCCCCACCGCGCAGCCCGTGTCCGCGCCCGCTCCCGCACCCGGCTTCGGGCCCCCGCCCCCGGCCGGTTTCGACGTCGGCGGCGTATCGTTTCCGCAGCCCTACGCCCCCACCCCGCAGCCCGGATTCCCGTCACACGGCCTCGCGCAGGGCCCCCTTCCCGGTCAGCCGTTCACTGTCGACCCGGCCGGCTCGGCGGCCGTGGATCGGGCGCGGCGCCGCAGCCGTGCCGCGATGGCCGTAGCGGTCGTCGCCGTACTCGCCGCCGGCGGCGTCACCTACGCCGTGGCCTCGGGCGGCGACGGCGACGGCGACCGGACGCGAGCGGCTGCGGTGGCTCCGACTCCGGCGCCCGGCGGCTCCCCGGCCGCCGGCGGGCAGCCGGGCGCGCAGACCCCGACACCGCATCCCTCCGGCTCCGGCACCGGCACCAGCTCCGGACCTACGGCGAAGCCGTCCGCGAGCGCCTCGAAGAAGGCCGGCACGTCATCGCCCTCCCCGAAGGGCTCCTCGCCAGCCCCGGCCAAGCCCAGCCCCGTACCGACGGGCTGCGCCGGCTGGACCCACCGGGACCCGGCGCCGGGCACCTACGGCTACATCTCCGGCGACCACCACTTGCTGGCCGCGCCGTACCAGCAGTGCGCGCAGGGCAGCCTGGTCAAGGACGGAACCAAGCTCTGGTACCAGTGCTACACCGTCAACTCGTACGGCAACCAGTGGACGTTCGTGCGCGTGGACGGCACGAACGCCACCGGGTGGCTGTACAACCGCGACCTCAAGGGCCAGAAGGGCTCGTCCCCGGCCTGCTAGTGCGGCGCCGGTGGCCGAAGGCCACGAGGACGGTCGGCTTGGTTCCCATGCCATAGGGTCGGGAAGTGACCAGCTCCCCGCCCACTTCCGAATGCGTGTTCGCCGATGAGTTGCTGCTCGAGGGCTGTGGCGGCCCGAGCGCGCTTTATGTGCGCGACCAGGCGCGCGGCGTCGCCAGGGCGGCGCACGCCGGAGCGGCGATCGCCCCCGATGACACCGACAAGCTGGTCGCCCTGCTCGGCGACCGGCAGGCATTCATCAACGAGCCGACCGAGCCCGCGCATCTGCGCGGGGAAAACCGCCAGTACACCACCCAGGCCCTGCTGATCCACGCGTGCCGCAGCGACGATGCGGACCTTGTTCGACGCCTGCGGCAGGTGGCGCCGTCGGAGGTCCACCGCATCGATCTTCGCCTCCCCCTGTCGGTGCCATGCCTGCTCGCGCTCTTCGACGGCCTCGGAGAGGAAGAACTGGCCGTTCGTCACGCCGCCATGCGCTTGGTCCGCAACATCCACAGGCTCAGGCACACCGACGTCACGCCGATCCTCGACACCCTCATCAGCGAGCTGGCCTCCCCTGAGCACGGTCGCGGCTACCACCGGGTCGCCCCGGCCGACGGTGCACGCTGGGCGCTCCTCGACTACAGCCTCGACACCGACGATTTCGACGGTCTGCGCGAGCGGGTCGCGGCGGCGATCGACCCGTCCACGCCGACCCAGAACGCGCTGCGCACGCTGGCCGCCCTGTACGCGGTTGCCGGACAATTCGACCGGGTGGTCAGCCTGGTCGGACGTGCAAGCACCCGGGTCGCGGTCATCGGGGGGATCCACGACGCCGTCTACGGGATCGCTGGAGACCTCGGGTTCGCGAGGGATCTGCCCAACGACCGCTACCCCTTCGCCGAGGCGATCGCCCTCGCCGAGGGCCTGGCCACCAACGCCGGCCACCGCAAGCAGGTGGAGGACATCCGGAGGCGGCTCAACCATCTCCGCCCCGGGAAGGCCGAACTTCACTCCGGCTCAGCTCCGGGTCAGCATCGGGTGGACCAGTGACCGGCGCGTGTCAGCCGTGCTCCGTCAGCCCGTGCGATGACGAGTTCGGCGGCGTCGATGCTGATCCGATCACCCGCGGACAGCAAGAGCGGGTCGACAAGCTCGAAGACGTATCCGTCGTCCGTCTTCAGGACGTCGACCAGTACTGACTTCGAGACGGGAGTCGTCCCGTCGGCTATCAGGCGCATGCCGAGATGCTCCCACGGCGAACTCGTCCGCCGGCACCACCGCCGGCACCACCGCCTGCAGTCCTTTCCCCGGGCGCCGGCCCCGCCGGCCCGGCCCGGCCCCGCCCGGCCCGGCACGCTGTGTGCCGGGCCGGGCAGGCGTTCAGAAGTCCCAGCTCTGGCTCCGCGCGCCGTTACAGCTCCAGCTCACCAGGAGCTGGCCGTTGTCAGGTCGGCCGGCCAGGATGTCCAGGCACTTTCCGTTCACCCGGTTACGGATCTCGCTCCCGTTGCGGTACCACTTCTGGTGGAGACCGCCGTTGCAGTCCCACATGCTCACCGAGCCCTGGTCACCCAGATGGGGGCCGTAGATCTCCAGGCACTTCCCGTTCATGCTGGAACGGATCCGCTCACCGTCCCAGTACCACTGCTGGTTGGTGCCGCCGTGGCAGTCCCACGTCACGGTGGAGGCCCCGTTCTCCTGATGGAACATGAAGATGTCGGCGCACCTTCCGTTCAGGTTGGACTTGAGCAGCGGTGCCGCCGCGTACGCGGGCGAGCCCGTCAAGACAGGGCCGGCCAGCAGCCCGGTGACCGCCATCAGCAGCATCAGTCGTCGTACGGACCTCATGATTTCCCCTTCCCATCGCCGTTGCGCGGTTGCGCTGGACCCTGTCTAGCCGCCGGTTGATGTCCGGCGCCGGAACGAGGATTCCGGACATCAAAAGCTGGACAAACACCACCCATCACGGCTGCGGAAAGACGCAGGAAGGAAGGCAATGCCACGCCCCGAACGCCCGCTCGACCTGGACTCCGGTCCGCTGACACGGTTTGCGGCCGACCTCCGGAAGCTGCGCGAGGCGGCGGGACGGCCGCCCTATCGGTCGCTGGCGAAAAGGGCACACTATTCGTCCACGACACTGTCGGACGCCGCGGGCGGGCACGCGTTTCCGAGCCTTGCCGTCACGCTCGCCTATGTCGAGGCGTGCGAGGGTGACCGCCGGGCCTGGGAAGCCCGATGGCATGCGGCCGCCGCCGAGATCGCCGCGAGCGCACATCGCGATGAGCCCGCGGAAACCACCCGGCAGAACGCGCCGTACGCCGGGCTGTCGGCATTCCAGCCGGAAGACGCCGACCGCTTCTTCGGGCGCGAGCGGCTGACCGGCGAGCTGCTCGCGAAGGTGCGCGACCGCCGCTTCCTGTCAGTCTTCGGGCCGTCCGGGTCGGGGAAGTCCTCGTTGCTGCGGGCGGGGCTCGTGGCCCGCGCTCGGGCATCGGGGTGGCCGGTGATGCTGTTCACGCCGGGCCCGCATCCCGTGGAGGAGTGCGCGATCCACCTGGCCGCGGCGACGGGAGAGGCCCCCGGCGCGCTGGTGACCGAGCTGCTGGACGATCCCATGGCGCTGCACCTGAGGATCCGCAAGGCCATGGTCGAGCGCACACCGGACGTCGACACGCTGATCGTGGTCGACCAGTTCGAGGAGGTCTTCACCCTCTGCGGGGACCGGGACGAACGAGACGCGTTCATCGCCCTGTTGATCGCGGCAGCCACGGCGGCGACCAGCCGGACCCGGGTGGTCCTCGGCGTGCGCGCCGATTTCTACGGCCACTGCGTCCAGGACTCCCGGCTGGTCGAGACGATCCGCGACGCGCAGATCGCGGTCGGTCCGATGAGCTGCCAGGAGCTGCGCGAGGCCATCACCCGGCCGGCCGTGCTCGCCGACTGCACGGTGACCGGTCCGCTGCTGGCGGCGGTGGTCGCGGACGCGACCGGTCAGCCGGGTGCGTTGCCACTGGTTTCGCACGCGATGGTCGAGACCTGGCGCCGGCGCAGCGGCAACCGCCTGACCCTGGAGGGGTATCTGGCGGCCGGCGGAATCCAGCACGCGCTCGCACACACCGCGGAGGCCGCCTACGGGGCTCTGTCGCCGGTGCAGCAAGACCTCGCCAGGTCGCTGTTCCTCCGGCTGACCGCGCTGGGCGACGGTACCGAGGACACCAGGCGCCGGATCACCAGGGACGAGTTGGACCCGGGCCCCGACACCGTGTACGTCCTCGAATCCCTGGCGCGGCAACGGCTCGTGACGCTGGACGAGGGGTGCGTCGAGATCACCCACGAGGCGATCATCCGGTGCTGGCCGAGGTTGCGCGGCTGGCTGACCGAAGACCGGGACCGGCTGCTCCTGCACCGGCAGCTCACCGACGCGACCGCCGGCTGGGAGGCGCAGGACCGCGACCCGCACGCCTTGTACCGGGGTGCCCGCCTGGCCGCGGCGCTGGACCTGGCCGCCGCGGACGGCAGCCGGCTGACGGCCAAGGAACGGCGCTTCCTCGACGCGAGCCGGGAAGCGCAGGCCGGCGAGATCGCGGCGGTCAGGCGACGGACGGTCCGCCTGCGGCAGCTGGTCACGCTGCTCACCGTGCTGGTGGTCATCGCGGCGACCGCGGGTGGGCTGGCCGTCGACTCGCGCGACTCCGCCGTCCAGCAGCGCAACGTGGCCATTGCGCGGAAGGCGGCCGCGGACGCGGCCGAGGTGCGGCAGCAGAACCCTTCGCTCGCCGCGCAGCTGAACCTGGCCGCCTACCGGCTGGCAGCCACCGGCGACGTCCGCGACCAGCTGATGAGTACGTTCGCGACGCCGTACACGAGTCGGCTCACCGGCCACACCTCCGACGTGGTCTCGATCTCCTTCGCCCCGAAGAGCACGGTCCTGGCCACTGCGAGCTGGGACCGCACGGTCCGGCTGTGGGACATCGCGGACACCCACCACCCCGTACAGCTGGCCGTCGTGCGTCAGCCGGATCGGCTGGTGTCGGTGGCCTTCGACGAGGGCGGCCGTGTCCTGGCCACGGCGAGCGAACGCTCGGTGCGGCTGTGGGACGTGGCGGACCGGAGCGCGCCCGCCGAGCTGAGCACTCTGCCGGACCAGCGGGCCGCGCCGACGTGGGTGGCGTTCCGGCCGGGCGGCCTCATCGCCACCGGCCACACCGACGGTGCGGCGCGGCTGTGGAACGTGAACGATCCCCGCCACCCGCGGCTGCTGGCCGCCCTGCCCGGTCACTCCGGAACGGTCACCTCGGTGACGTTCAGCCCGGACGGCCGCACGGTGGCGACCACCGGCGACACCACCACCAGACTGTGGGATGTCAACGACCCCGCGAATCCGCTCCTCCTCGACGTCCTGCGCGGCCACACCGAAACCGTGACCTCGGCCGCCTTCAGCTCTGACGGCCGGACCGTGGCGACCGGGAGCTGGGACCGCACCGCGCGGGTCTGGGACATCGCCGGCAGCGGGCGAGCGCGGCAGCTGGCCGTCCTGCCCGGCCATCCCGCGATCGTCTGGTCGGTGGCGTTCAGCCCGGACGGCAGCACGCTCGTCTCCGTAGGCGGGTCGACCCTGTTCTGGGACGTCGCCGCCCCGGCGAACCCGAAGCGGACCAGCACGATCCAGGGCGGGTTCTACCAAGCCGCGTTCAGCCCGGACGGCCGTGTGCTCGCCAACTCCGACCGGCTCCTGGACCTGCGGGATCTGTCGCTCGCGACCCATGACGACGTGGTCACGTCCTTGGCGTTCGGCCCCGGCGGCCACCTGCTCGCCAGCGCCAGCTGGGACGGCACCGCACGGCTGTGGCAGGTCACCGGCGGTCGGGCCCTGTGGCCGCTGTCGGTCCTGCGCGGGCACAGCAGGTTCGTCCGGTGCGTGTCGTTCAGCCCGGACGGGCGCACCCTCGTCACCGCCGGCGAGGACGGCACGGTCCGCGTGTGGGACGTGACGGATCCACGTAAGCCCCGGCTGACATCGGTCATCAGCCCCGGCGGCGGCGAAGTCGCCGGCGCCGCCTTCGGCCCGGGCGGCCGTCTGCTGGCCGTCTGGGCACAAGCCACGGCCGGACTGTGGGACCTGACCGATCCAGGCAACCCGCGGCCACTGAGCCGGATCGCCGAGGGCGGGCCGCCCGTCACGATGGCCTCGTTCCGGCCGGACGGCCGCACGCTGGTGACGAGCACCGGCGAGTCCGGTTCGCTGAGGTTCTGGGACATCAGCGAACCGCGCATCCCCCGGGAACGGCCGTCCCCGTTCCGGTCCGACCCTCTGACGGGCGGCGTGTTCAGCCCCGACAACCGGAGACTGGCCGCCTTCCACCGTACGGACAAGACGGTCTGGCTGATCGACGTCAGCGACATCGGCCGCCCGGCGAAGGTGGCGCAGCTACCGGCATCCGGCTCCTGGCTCTACACGGTGATCTTCGACGCGGACGGCCGCAGACTGGCAGCCGGCGCCGCGGACAGCAAGGCCCTGCTGTGGAACGTGAACGGCGCGGCCACTCCCGCCGTGCTCACCGGCCACTCGAACCCCGTACCGGCCGTGGCATTCAGCCCGGACGGCAACACCCTGGCCACCGGCGGGAACGACTTCACGATCCGGCTGCGGGACACCGCCCTGGACAGGGTCGCCACCCGCATCTGCGACAGCGCGTACCCCCGGATCACCAGAGCCCAATGGGCCCAGTACTTTCCGGCCGTCGCCTTCAACCCACCCTGCCCCGCCCCATGACGGCCGTCAGCGCCCCCGCGCGAGCACGACGGCGCCCGACCGTCTACCGCTACCCGTCGTGGTCTTCCAGTGCCCGAGGCTTACCCTGCTTTCCATGGAACTGGATGCTGAACTCAGTGCTCTAGCAGCCCAAGAGGACCTGCCCGCTGACCTGGTGCGGCGCCTGCTCCAGCATCCGGGGGCTCGGCGCTCTGTGGCGTTGCTGCGTCGGGACCTGACTGATGAACTGATAGCTGAGATCATCAGCCTCGGGTCCGTACGGACTCTCGCCGCGAACTGCTCCGTGCCCTCTCGAATCAGGGCCCGCTTTGCGGAGCATCCGGAACCGGCTGTTCGGTGTGCGGTCGCGGCGAGCGCCAGGGACGAGCCGCTGGGGTTGCTGGCCCGGCTGGCAGCCGACCCGGACCCTTCCGTGCGGTCGTTCCTCGCGATGAACGAGCATCTGCCGACGGAGTTGCTGGCCCTCCTGGCCTCGGACCCGGAGGCCAGTGTGCGGTCGTCGGTCATCCGGCGCTGGCGCGATGCTCCGGACGACGTGCGCAGGAGTTTGCTGACGGATGCCGACCCAGACATCCGCAGCGGCAGCGTTCGGGCATTCGCCCCTCCCGCAGACCTCATGCCCGGACTGCTGGCGGATCCGGCGACCCGCGCTGCCACGGTCGCGCATGCCGTACCGACCCCTGAACTGGCGGCCGACTCAGATCCCGATGTCCGTGAGGCCCTCGCCGCACATCCGGACCTGCCTCCCGGTCTGCGTGACCTGCTGGCAGAGGACCAGGACATCTTCGTCAGGAACGCGATCGCGGCCCGGGCGGACATCCCGCCGGCGCTGCGTGAACAGCTTGTGGCCGCCCTGGAACCCGACGGCCCCGTTGCTGAGTGGATGCTGTCGTTCAGTCGCGGCACCCACACGTGTCCCCCAGCAGCACCGGCCCCGCAGAAACTCACGCGGCAGCAGGCAGAATCCCTGCTCGCTCAGGCCGGGCTGTAAGAGGTCCTAACAGGCCCCTGAGAGTCGTCTGGTCACCTCACGGCAGCCAAGATCAGAACTGGCGACCGTCACCAACAGCGTTCCCTCGCCCACGACACAGCGGTATCAGGTGCGTTCGTAGGCGACCTTTGCAAGCTGAATGGCCTGGTCGCGGGTCTTTTCGTCCACGATCCGAACACTGATGCGATATTCGCGGTTGCCGCCTTCTAGGCGGTAGGCGGCGGGCGCGAGACTGCCGAGCAGCTCGTCGTCCGTGTCGTAGGGAAGCCGCAGGTTGATCACGCCGTTGTGTGCGTACACGTACGCGAACGCGCCCTTAGGCGAGCCCTGCCGGCGCACCCTCAGATAGTCCCCGTAGTCCAACGCCGACTCCGCCCCGGCCCGCTGACGCTTGATGCCGTGGACCTTGACGTCAGGCCAGGCGGTGGCTTCAGCGAGGAACCCGACGAAGGGATCGGCCGCCGGGTTGCCTCGGAGGAGCGCGCGCACCGTCGCCTGCCCTTCATGAGCAAGACCCGGGATCGCGACCGCATCGGAAGCCACGGACGGAGCCGGCGCTCCACCCACGACGCCCGCAGACGACCTGCCTCCCTGGGCAATCAGCTGCTGGACAGCCTGGGATGCGTCGAGCTCCGCAGCCGTCCCCTCGAACTGAAACACAGTCAGCTTCACGATTTCCCCCTCGGCGAGATGAACTATGGCTCACTCTACCCAGTTTTCCCTCAACTACGGCATAGTTCCTGCATCTACGGAGAAACTAGCCCCGGCGCTCCGGAACGGACCTTGCCTTGCCCGCGAAGCGCTGCTGGGCGGCCTGGCGGCGCACCTGCTCGGCGTCGCGGGCGGCCGCTCGGGCGGACAGGCCGGCCGTGCAGGCGATGAGCGCGAGGCCCGCGACGGTCAGGGCGGCGGTGTTGGAGTGACATGGCCTGTCACCGGGCCACGGCACGTTGTAGCTGCTGAGGCCCTCAGGGGCCCTGTTCCCCCGAACATGCCCCGCCGCCGGGTGATTGCTGCCATCGTGTGAAACCGCCCGGCCGGATCCACTGCGGGTCCACCCGGGACGAGGGGCAAGCGGAAAGAGGGGGGAGCCATGTCCCGTGCGGCCAGGATCGGGGAGATCCGGCGACGCCGTGAGCGGCAGGCACAGCAACTGGACGTCAGCCGCAGCTGGGTGATGGAAGTGCTGGCCGAACTGCGCGCGATGGAAGCGCTGCGGCTGGAGCTGCTCGGCAGCGTACCCGCGGAGGCCGAGGGCAGACTCGCCGCCATCGGAGTGGAGTTGGGTTCACTGCTGGAACAACTCCCGCTGGAGGCGGCGGAGATCGAGACGGTCGCAGCTCGCTTCCGGCGGCCCACGCTGAACGTGGGCGTCGTCGGCCGGGCCCGGCAGGGCAAGAGCCGCCTGATCAAAAGCCTGACCGGGCTGTCCGAGGAGGAGATCCCGACCAGTAGCGGCAGCTTCTGCACCGGGGTGACCAGCGTGATCCGGCACGAGGACGGGGTGGACACGCAGGCGCAGGTGTTCCTGCACAGTGAACGCTCGTTCCTGCACGAGGTCATCGCCCCCTACTACGCGGAACTCGGTCTGGGCGCTCCCCCGGCCGGGCTCGACCGGTTCGCCGGGCCACTGCCCGCCGAGCGGCCTGGCGGCAGCGCCGTGGACGGCAACCGGTACGCGCACCTCGCCGGGTTCCACGCCGCGCTCCCGGAGTACCGTGCGCTGCTGCGCACCCCGTCGCCATATCCCGTACCGGCGGGCGAGATCCGCCGGTTCGTGGCCCAGGCGGACGAGAAGGAGACCCCCCAGCACGCGTTCCGCGCGGTGCGCCACGTCCGGATCACCACGCACTTCGAGGAGCAGGACTGGACCGGGCTCGCGCTGATCGACCTGCCGGGCATCGGTGACACCAACCTGCAGGACGCGCAGCGGATCGTGGCCGCGCTGAAGGACGAGATCGACGTCGTCGTGTTCGTGCGCCGGCCCGACGCGCTGGGCGACGGCATCGGCACGTACGACCACGACCTGTACGACCATGTCCGGGACGGTCTGCCGGACGTGGGGCTGGAGCAGTGCTCCTTCCTGATCGTCAACCGGTGCACCGGCCCCGGGAACGACAACTCCGCGAACGCGGAGCGGATGCTCACCCAGTGGCTGCCGGCCTCGCGCTTCGAGGTCGCGGAGGCGCACATCGCGGACTGCTCGCAGCCGACCGAGGTGGCGGCCGTGATGGACCGGGTGCTGGACCACCTCCTCCTCCACCTGGACGACCTGGACGCGCAGTACCTGGCGGCCCGTACCGAGACGGCCGCCGAACTGCGGGAGCGGACCGCCCGGCTCCTCGCGCAGGCGGGCCGGCTCGCCGATCTGGCGCAGCCCAGCGAGGTCTGGTTCCTGCCGTTCACCACCCTGTTCAAGGAGGCCTCCAGCCGGCTGACCACGGCACTCGCCGCGTACGTACGAGAGTTGCGCGAGGAACGGGACTACGCCGACACCTCGCTCGCCGACGCGGTGGACGGGATCCTGGACATGGCACACCGCGATCCCGGGCATCCGACGGTCGAACAGATCGTGGTGCGCGCCGATGCCGAGGACGGCCTGAGCGTCGCCTACGGCAAGTACCTCAACGAGTCGCGGGCCCGGATCTCCCGCCGTTTCCTGGAGTGCGATGTCGCGCTGCACGTCCGGACGACCGAGATGCAACACCGGATCGCGGAGATCCTGAAGGGCCCGGGTGGTCTGGCCGCCCTCGGCACCGCGGAGGGCGCCGGATTCCTGCTGGCGCTCGCCGAGCGGATCCCCAAGGTGCGGGAGCAGGGCGAGAGCGAGATCCGGTACTCGCTCGGGCTGCTGGCCGACTTCCAGCTGTCCTATCGCGGCATGCTGCAGCACCGGGTGCGGGCCTGCCTGGACGGGCTGCACGCCGACACCCCTGCGATGCGGTTCCCGGAGGGCCCGGTGCCCACGGCCGCGCAGGTGAGGGAGATGCTGGAGGTCTGCTACACCGAATCGCTGTACGCCTGCCGGGCCGAGCTTCACAAGGCGCTGGCCGAGCCGAGCGCCGCGATCTTCTCGATCGTCGAGGAGTTCTACGACCGGGTGGTCTCGGCGGCCGGCGCCGCCGGTGAGTGGCTGGTCTTCTACCAGGACGCGCGGGCGGAGATCTGGCCGGGCCGGTTCGCCGCACTCGCCGAGGACGCCGCGCACCTGCGGCGCTGGTCCGAGGCGGTGGCGAGGGTCGCCGCACTGCTCGACGCGCCCGAGGAGGCGGCACGATGACCACCCCAGAGCGGTACACGATCGAAGTGAGCATGTTGGGGCCCTCCGGTGTCGGCAAGACCTCGCTGCTCGCCTCCATGTACGCGCAGTACGCCGATCTCATCGGGTCCACGGATCTGGAGCTGTCGCCGGTCGGTGACACGGCGGTGAAGCTGTCCGACGCGGTTGCCCGGCTGAAGTCGCTGTCCCGGTCCGTGCAGGTGCGGGACAGCGTGGACGGCACCGCCCGTAAGGCTCTGCACCGGTATCTCATCGCGGTGGGCCGGAAGGGCAAGAAGCCGAGGTTCACCCTGCGGTTCACCGACTACGCGGGCGGACTGCTGCGGGAGCGGGGCGGCGGCGGAGTCGGCGAGCAGGTCCAGCAGGCCCTGGCCAACAGCCCGGTGATCCTGCTGACGGTGGACACCGCGGCCCTGCTCGAACAGGACGGCCTGTACCACGAGCGGATCAACCAGGCACATCTGATGTACGAGCAGATCAAGGCGCTGCTCCAGGGGGACGAGCGGCACCGGCTGCTGGTCATCGTGCCGCTGAAGTGCGAGAAGTACGTGTGTACCGAGGCGGGGGCGCACCATCTGCTGGAGCGGCTTCGTGAAGGGTACAAGCCGCTGCTGGACCATCTGGCGCATCAGGAGGTGCGGCCCCGGGTCGGCTGTGTGGTGGTGCCCGCGCAGACCACCGGGTCGATCGTGTTCTCCTCGATCACCGAGTCCGCGGACGGCCGGCTCCAGTTCCACTACCGCAGCCGCCGCCCTGGGGCCCCGTACTCCCCGGTCGACACCGATCAGCCGCTGCGCTACGTCTTGCGGTTCGTGCTCAATGTGTACCGGCAGGACCGGCGGGGGTTCTGGCGGGAAGCCGTCGAAGGGATGTTCAGCACGGACGACGCGCTGCGGGCCGCGGTGGACAGTTTCGCCTCCGGTACGGTCTCCCGGCCGGGTATCCGAGTCCTGCAGGACCATCCGCGGCTGGGGTCACCCACCGGCACGCGCGGGGGGCGGTGACGCCGGTGTCGGACAGCAGCTGGTTCGTGGAGTCCCGGGGCTACCTGCCGGAGCAGGACTACAGCTGGCAGGCGGCGGGGGCGGGCGGGCAGGACGTCCGGGCGGCGGCGAAGCTGCTGGCGCGGGGCTGCCGGGGGAAGGCGGTGTATGACCTGATCGACGACTCCGCCTCCTCGCTGCTGCTGTACTGCGCCGGTGGCGGGAACGGCGGAGCGGGTGCCGGGGCGGGGCCGGTCTGGCTGCTGCTGATCACCGGCCTGCCCGGGGCGCCGGACGACCAGCCCGACCACATGGGCCGCGTCATCCGGGCCTCGGTCCTCGGCATCGGCTCCGGATCGGGGTCCGGGTTGCCGCCGGCGGATCTGCTGGCCGTAACGCACCGCTTCCTGCTGGGCGGCCTGTCCGACCCGCTGCCGGTCGTCTACGGGCTGCCGGCCGGCACCGCGGGCTTCGCGGTGGACGCCAACAGGTGGTCGGCCCTGCTCACCGAGGCCCGGGCGGGGCTGCCGGCCGGCCCTGAGCAGGCCAATCCGTACGATCCTGGGCTGGTCCGCGTCGACCGGGACACCGGGGACACCCGCCGCCGGGCGGCCGCGATCCTGCTGGAGGTGGACCAGCAGGCCCGCGACGGCGTGTTCGACCCGGCCAAGGCGCAGTTGCTGGGAGAGAAGGCACGGCCCCTGCTGGTGGTCACCTCGATGCTGGGCCTGAAGGCGCTGCGCGAAGTCCTGCCGCTGCACGCGCTGAGCCTGCGCGTGGACAGCAGGAAGGAGAGCCACGTCCAGCGGGAAGTCGGCCTGGCCAGCAGCAAGAGCATCGCAAAGGCGTTCAGCCGGCCCTTCGAGGGCCTGTTCGCCCTCGCCGGCCTGGCGCTGCTGGCGGTGACGGTCGCGGTGTGGACGGTGTGGCGCTGACGGCGCTGCGCGGTGGGAGGGGGGCGCGGCATCTCCGTGTGCTCGGGTTCATGGTCATGCACTCCTCCCGGGCCGCCGGCCCGCGGACCGCTGCGGCGTCCCGTGCGCGGGCGTTCCTACGGGGCGGGGGCCGCGGGTGCCTGCGGAGCGGGGACCGGCGGGGGGACTGCGGCGCAGGGGTCGCCTTCCTCCGTGCGCGGCCAGTACCGTCCTTCGAGGGCCTCGGCGCTGCGGTTGAGCCGGACCAGGACGTCCTCCAGCTCCCGTACCTCCTCAGGGGACCAGCCGGCGACCACCCGGGCCAGGCAGGACCGGTTGACCTCACGGTCTTCGGCGAGCCGGCGCCCGCCTTCGACGGTGATGCACAGCTTGCGGGCCATGCCGCCGTCCGGGTCCGCGACGCGCTCGGCCAGTCCGCAGCGCAGCAGGGCGGCCGTCTGGCGGTTCACGGTCGAGGTATCGAGCCCGAAGGCCTCCGCCAACTGTCCTATGGACATGGGGCCTTGTGTGTCGATCCGGCTGAGCAGCAGGTACGCCGACCGCTCCAGGCGTTCGGGGTCGCGCTCGCGGCGGGCAAGCACCTGGTGCCGCGAGAGCAGCATCAGTTCCCGCTCCAGTTTCTCCAGCACTGCGCCCTCCCACTCCTTCCGGCGCTCCATTATCGCGGACCTGTGAACCCGGGAACCGGCGGGCCCCTGCACGGCTGGTCCTGCGGGCGGCGCCGCACGACGGCCGGGCACTGCAATATGCATGATACATAGCGTGTGTACTATGCACTTCTCGTCCCACCCCGACGAGCCACAGCTCAACCCGGAGGACCCGCATGACCGTCACCACGTCCACCGCCTCCCGCGCGGCCCAGATCCTGTCCCGGCCCGTCAAGCTGAACGGCCTGACCGTCCCCAACCGCATCGCGATGGCGCCGATGACGCGGATGTTCTCCCCCGGCGGCGTACCCGGCGAGGACGTGCAGGCGTACTACGCCAGCCGGGCCGCCGCGGGTGTGGGCCTGATCGTCACCGAGGGCACCTACGTCGGTCACGACTCCGCCGGGCAGAGCGACCGGGTGCCGCGGTTCCACGGCGAGGAGCAGCTGGCGGGGTGGGCGAAGGTCGCCGCGGCCGTGCACGAGGCGGGCGGCACGATCGTGCCCCAGCTGTGGCACATAGGCATGGTGCGCAAGCAGGGCGAGGCACCGTACGCCGACGCCCCCGCCGTCGGCCCGTCCGGCATCCGCGTCGACGGCACCGAGGGGACCGGCAAGGCGATGACCCGCGCCGACCTCGACGACGTCATCGGCGCGTTCGCCGACGCCGCCGCGGAGGCCGAGCGGATCGGCTTCGACGGCGTCGAACTGCACGGCGCCCACGGCTACCTGCTCGACCAGTTCCTGTGGGAGCGGACCAACCGCCGCACCGACGCCTACGGCGGCGACGCGGTGGCCCGTACGAAGTTCGCCGCGGAGATCGTCGCCGCGGTCCGCGAGCGCGTCCAGGCCGACTTCCCGGTGATCTTCCGCTACTCGCAGTGGAAGCAGGAGGCCTACGACGCACGGCTCGCGCAGACCCCGGAGGAGCTGGAGGCGATCCTGGCCCCGCTGGCGGCGGCGGGCGTCGACGCGTTCCACGCCTCCACCCGGCGCTACTGGCTCCCGGAGTTCGAGGGCTCGGACCTGAACCTGGCCGGCTGGACCAAGAAGCTCACCGGCCGGCCGACCATCACCGTCGGCTCGGTCGGCCTCGACGGCGACTTCCTCCGCGCCTTCGCCGGCGAGGGTGCGGCGCTCGGCGACATCGACAACCTCCTGGACCGCATGGAACGCGACGAGTTCGACATGGTCGCCGTCGGCCGGGCGCTGCTCCAGGACCCGCAGTGGGCGGCGAAGGTCCTCGGCAACCGCTTCGACGAGCTGAAGCCGTACGACGCGGCGGCGCTCAAGTCGCTCAGCCGGTAGTTCGGGCGGGCGGGTCAGGGCGACGGGAGGCCGGGGGCAGGAGGGGAGCGTGCAGGGGGTGGGGCAGGCCGGAAAGGGTGAGCGCCTCTGCGGCCTGTTCCAGTCGGGCCCCGGCGCGCGTGCGGTCGCCGGCGGCCGCCAGGGCGCTGCCCAGGAGGCGCAGGGCCCGGTCCTCGGCGGTGTGCCAGCGGAGCCGGCGGGTCGCGGCGACCGCCCGCTCGCCGCACTCCACGGCGTCCGGCAGGCGGTTCCCGGCCAGTTGGGCGGCCGTTTCCGACACCAGGTTCATCGCCTCCATGACGGGAGAGCCGTAGCTAGCTCCCAGCTCGGCGCTCTCGCGGTGCCTGGCCACCGCCTCGTCGGTGCGGCCGAGGTGGCGGGCGGTGAGTCCCAGGTTGTAGAGGGCGTACGCCTCGCCGCCCTGGTCCCCCGCGGGCTTCGCCGTGGTAGACGGCGTTGGTGAGGAGCGCGAGGTAGCGGCCGGTGGCGGGGGCGAGGTAGAGGCTGGTGCCGGTGAAGCCGTGGTGGTAGGCGACTTCGCCGGGGGCGACGATCCAGGACAGGCCTCGGTTCAGGCCGGGTTCGATCGGGGCGGCGGGGACCATGGAGGCGCGGAGCCAGCCGTTCAGGTCGGTGCCGGGGTCGAGGAGGTATTCGCCGTAGCGGGCGAGGTCGCGGGCGGTGGAGAACACCCCGGCGTGGCCGGCGATGCCGCCGAGGAGGGCGGCGTTGTCGTCGTGCGCCTGTCCCCAGATTCGGGGGGCGCCGAGGAGGCGCTGCTCGGTCGGTGCGACCTCGGGGCCGCGGGCGAGCGGCCCGTAGAGGGTGGAGGTCATCCCCAGGTCTTCCCACAGCTCGCGCCCGAGCGCGTCGAGGGGGCGGTCGTGGGCATGGGCGAGGGCCAGGCCGAGGAGGATGTAGCCGCGGTTGATGTAGCGGTGGGCGCCGGGCTCGGATTCGAGGGGTTCGCGGCACAGCAGCTCGTGCAGCGGGAGTTCACTGCCGCGGTAGTGGTCGAGGCGGGTGGACGCCTTGAGGCCGGAGGTGTGGGTGAGCAGCTGCTCGACGGTGGCGGAGCCGCTGGGTGCGGGGCCGTCGAAGGGCGGCAGGTAGTCGCGTACAGGAGCGGTCCGGTCGATGTGGGGGGCGGCGTCGAAGGCCCGGCAGAGCAGCGGCCAGGTGGCGACCACCTTGGTCAGGGAGGCGAGGTCGTAGGCGGTGTCCTGGGTGGGGGCCGTCTCGCCGAGTTCGCCGGCGATCCGGCCGCCGGTCAGGAAGCGGGGTTCGGAGCCGAGGGTGCCCAGGGCGATGATCCCGCCGGGGGTGGCGCCGTCGGCGATGACCGCGTCGAGGGCTTCGGTCAGGCGGGCGGTGGCGTCGTCGGTGAACGGGACGGGCATCAGTGGGCCTCCGCGTCGGTGGTGATGTCGGCACCCAACGCTGCCAGGTCGGACAGCGGGCGGCCGTGGCCGCGCGCGGGGTGGTACATGCCGCCGATCGTAGGGGTGCCCTCGGCCGCGAGGGCGGCGGGCTCCCGGGCGGCGTCGGTGGGCAGTCCCGGGTGCGGGCCGGCCCGGGTGCGGGCCGGCCCGGGCGTTCACCGCCTGGGAGCCATCGGGGCCGGTGCCGGCGTGGACGGCGCCCGGGTGCGGGCGGTGAGCTGGATGCCCGCGCGGGCGAGGACGTGGCGCTGGCCGCGTGCACCGGTGTCCGTCAGGCGTCCCGGCCCCGGCGCCGGCCGGACGGCCCGGACACCGGGTGTGGCCGGACCCGATAGCTGCCGTGGGAGTTACGGGTGCGGCCGGTCCGCTCAGGTCGGGAGCAGCGGTCCATGAGCCGTATCCCGGCCAGCCAGAGATCCCGCTTGTGCTCGGAGTCCTGAGGGACGACGGCCTGGACGAGGAGAATCGCGCCGGGCGTGACGATCGCGAGCACCACCGCGATGGCGACCACCCACCAGGGCGCCCCGACGAAGGTGAGCGCGCTGATCGCGGCGGCTCCGCCCAGCACGGTGACGCCCGTCCTGCGAGTGATGCCCGTCCGGGGCGCGGGCGGTGCGGGAGACGCCTCCGGCTGCTGCGTCGACGTGCTCATCAGGCGGCCTTCTTCCTGGCTCTTGGCCTTGGTGTGCGGTGGGTCGGCGATGTCCACGAAACCGTGTCCGGCGGGTGTCCGGACAGGACTCCGGCACAGTTGCGGCTCTGTCCGGACGGTTACCGGACAGAGCCGGACAGCGGCATCGGACGCCTCTACGCTGGGCGGGCACATCCGCACCACCGGAGGTTGCCGTGACCGCAGTTGAGGACTTCGCCCACCATCTCCGCCAGTTGCACGCCACAGCGGGCGCGCCCTCCACCCGCCAGATGGCGGCACGGACCGGGTACGGCAAGAGCACGATCAGCGAGGCGTTCGCCGGGCGGCGCCTCCCTACCTGGCCGCTCGTCGAAAAACTTGCCACCGCACTCGGCGCGGATGCGGACGACCTGCGTGATCGGTGGGTCGCGGCGCGAGGGCGACCGGCCGCGGTGCAGCCGGTACCCGACTGGCTCACGTCCGTCCGTACCGACATCCCCGAGATCACCACGGGCCTGAGCCTTGAGGAGGCGTGCGCGGTCGCGCCGAAAGACCCGAAGCGGGCCCTGACATCGAGCTGGGAGGTCTTGCGCGTGTGTGCCCTGCAACTGGCGCACTGCTACTACGGCGACATCCCGGGAAGCTGGTCATCGAACGTCGTTGAGACCTACCAGCGGGCCGAGAAGGACGGGCTGCTTCCCGCCGGCGTCACCGCCGTCGCCAACACGGTCCACTACCGCCATGTCGCGTCCATCATTCCCGGCGAGGAACTGCCGAGCACGGCCGAAATCTTCCAGATCATCATCCTCGCCTACCGGCTGGCCTGGCAGGCACGCGACGTCGTCAAGGCCTACGGGGAATCAGGCGAGCCTCGGCCGTAGTCCGCCCGGCCTCCCCTACTCCTGACCTGTCTCAGCGAAGCCCGTCGGCCGTGTCCCGGTGGTGTGGGTACGACTGCATCCTTTGGCCTACTGTGTTTTCGGCCCTGGGGAGGACGATCTTGCGGCACCGCCGCGAGAGGATTGATCCGTGCGAACAACCATCGGATACACCGTCGAAAGCATCGGCTACGTCGTAGGAGCCCAGGGGCTGATCAGCTTCGCTTCGCAGACCTTCTTCGGCACGGAGTGGGGCTGGATGCACAAGGTCGTCGACCTTCCGTCCACCGCTTACCTCGGCGTCCTCGTCGTGGGGCTGGCGCTCATCGTCGGCGGGGTGAAGACGCGGAAGGCGCCCGGCCGCCGGGAGGCCGCCTGACCGGCGCGCCTCTCAGCGCGACTCCTGCTTCACGGCCGAGACGGCGGAGGCGAACCCCCAGGAGACCGCCGCCGGCCGGATCGTGGTCAAGCCGGGCCGCAACCTCAAGGAGCCGCACCCCTGTGGGCCGACCCCGTCCTGGCCGAGCACATCAAGGCACGAGCTGGACGACCTGCACCAACCGAAGGTCCGCCTCGGCGAAGAGGTCCGGGGCGTCGGCGACTACATCGGAGACTCCGCACTCCCCATCCGCAGCAGTATCCGAGGCAGGAGCCCACTGCACCGCTGGCCCAGGGCGACGGGCAAAGCCCGCCTGGCCGCCGGAGCCGTCCGAGATACTGGCGACCATGACGAACACCCCTGCCACACCCGTCCCGTTCTCCAGGATCAAGATCCGGACCGCGGCGCTGGTGTTCTGCGGCGACGACGTCGCCCTCATCCGCCGCGACCGCGCCGACTCCACCCACTACAGCCCACCCGGCGGCAACGTCGAAGACGGCGAGGACCTCGTCGCCGCCCTCGCCCGGGAACTCGCGGAAGAACTCGCCCTGGACACGGCACTGGCAGACGGCGGGGACCTGATGTGGGTGGTCGACCAGCGCGTCACCCGCCCCGGCCCCACCCCGCCACCGCGCAAGCTCCACCTGATCTACCGCTTCCACATCAGCCCCGACATCCGCGCCACCCTCGCCGAGCAGGAGCTGGACGAGCTCCCCGACGGCAGCCATGAAGTCGGCGTGATCGAGTGGATCGACTACCGCAAAACCGCCGAGCTGCCGATCTTCCCGCCCATCGGCCCCGCCCTCGCCGCCCTCACCGACCCCCGCGCCGCCGTCACCGACGCGGCCCTGGAGGCGATCACGGACGCGAACTACACCTGGGTGTGACCCACCCCGAACCGCCCGCCGGACGTGCTCTCGCACCTGCCGGACCTTGGGTGCGGGCGGGCGTGGGAGGCGGTGCGGAGGGCCGGCCGCCCCGCCCCGATCGCCTGCGTGGAGTGCCGGCACCCGATGCACGCGACGACCTCCGAGCGGGGCCTGCACCTCTTCGCGCACGCTCCGAACTCCCCGGACTGCGAGATCCCTGGCGGGTGGTGGTCCGGTCGATCCGTACGGTGATGTCAGGCGACCTGAAATCGCACCTCGCTGATCGCTCCCTGGTTGGATGGGCGGCATGAACGGTACTCAGTCCATAGACGCCCCTTGGGGCATATCCGTATTCGGCGCGGCGAGCGTGGATGCCACACCGGATGTTGCCCGACTTCGCCTGGCAATCAAGCAGACGAGGCACAAGCCCGGAGAGTCGTTCGAGGTCACCCGTGGCAGCGTCAACCGGATCCGGGAGGTGCTGCGCGGTCACGGGGTTCCGGACACTGCCGTGTCCACATCGCGCCTGGACCTGAAGTCCTCATGGGCCTACGGCAATGAGCGCACGTTCCTCGGCTACGAGTGCACGGCTTCGTTCGTGATCGAGCTGCGTGAGCTGGATATCCTGGAGACGGTGCTCGTCGACGCTGTCGAGGCCGGGGCGAACCAGGTCGATGGTGTCGAGTTCGATGTGAGCACCAAGAAGGAACTTCGCGCCCAGGCGCGCACGGCCGCCGTAGCCGCCGCACGTGAGAAAGCGGCCTTGTATGCCGAGGCCGCCGATGTCCGGCTCGGGCCCGTCATCCACATCAAGGACGTGGACGCCGATCAGTTGCAGAACTCCTACCGCGGGCACCGCCAAGCTGGTGGCGCCGGCGGCGAGGGTGACCTCACCCCCGGCAAGATCAGTGTCACGGCGGGCGTGGTGATCGGTTTCTCGATCACCGGCGGCTGACGGTACGCACATGGGTCTGGTGCCCGGCCACGAGCCGGCCGGGCACCAGACCGCCTGTCTGCGGAGTGGAGGGACGGCTGGCCCGAAGTCGGCCCGGTTGCCTACCCGAGCTGCAATCACTCTGTGGCCTGGAGCCGTGGCGGAAGCTCTGGCCGGATGGACACGCCCCTCTCGACGACCGAAGCCCCGCTTGCAGGCGGGGCTTTGTCATGGAGTGCCTGCGGATCCTCACCCCATGAAGAGAGGCGAGAAACGCCCGTTCCTGTCGACTACGGCGCTCTGTGGGACGAGCTGAAGGCACGTCAGCAGTTCTACGAACAGCTGGTCATGTAGTCAGTCGGTGCCACAAGCTCCCACCCAGCAGGGAGACATACGATCACCGCATGATCTCCCTTTCGATGGACTCAACGGCTCACGAGTTCGCCCTCGGCTGGGTCGTCGGCGTGCTCCTTGTCGGCGCTGTCGCCGTCGGGTTGCTCTGGCGGCTCAGCGCGTCGTGGCGTGCGCCGGCGACCCCCGACGGGGGCGATCCGTCTGCGACGGTGCGGCTGGAGGGCAAACGCCGCAGCATCATCACCGGTGCGACGGTGCTGATCGCGGCTGCCGCAGTCGCCGGGGCCGTGCTCGCAGCTCGGCCGTCGTCGTCGGCACCGCAGGCGGCACCTCCCAGTGACGCGGGGGCGTCGGCACCCCCCGGCCCCGCCGCGGCAGCGCCGACCCGCGCAAGCCTGGTGACCGCGCCGGAGGCCTTCGGAACCTACCGGCTGCTGACCGGTGCCGCCGCCGAGCGAGCCGATGCCAGCGTGCGGGGAGGCAGGTCCGCGCCGGCCGCGTGGAGGCTCTGGTACTACGGCAAGGAAGGGGACGAGAGCCTGCACGCCATCCTCAGCGTGAAGAGCTCGGCGTGGGACCAGTCGCTCGTGGAAGAAAAGGCCAGCAAGCCGATGGAGGAGGAATTCCGCAGCTTCTTCGCCGGTGCCAAAGCCCACGACGTCGCGCAGTTCGCCCCCGGACCGGTCGGCGGCGTCCTCAACTGCGGATACGTCACATGGCCGGTGGGCGAACGGGCCACCTGCGCGTGGAGCGACATCACCACCTTCGGAGCGCTCCAGATCGTCACCCCCACCGATCTCGCGGACGCCGCGCAGGCCACCACAGCCCTGCGCACCGCAGCCGCAGCCGCAGCCGCAGCCGCACGCTGACGATCGGCCGAAGGACGGGCGTGGCCGTCTGCGCGGGTCAGTAGCCGATGGTGAAGCGGCGCTGGACGAAGCGCGGCAGCTCCGCCTCGTCGACGAGGGCGACGGCGGCGTCCTCCATGGAGATGCGGCTGCGCCCGTCCGCGTCGAGGACCGGCTGGTCGCCGCCGATCCGGAACCGGCCCGTACGTTCGCCGGGTGCGATGTCCTCCGCGGGGCTGAAGTAGGTCCACAGCCGGTTGGAGGTGCGCAGGACGTTCAGGGCGTCGCGGTGGCCGCGCACCGCGGCGGAGTACTCCCTCGGCAGGCCGATCTCGTCGAGGGCCTCGTGCAGGAGTTCGTCGGAGTCGGCCCGTACGACTCCGGGCTCGATCTCCAGGCTGCCGGCGCCGCCGATGACGATGAGCCGGGTCCTTGGGTGGCTCTCCAACGCCTTCAGGAGTGCTCGCGCGGCAGTGGCGTACACCGTGGGGTCGGCGATCGAGCGGGCCACGGTGTCGGCGATGTCCTTGGCGGCGTTTCCGGGCTGGAATCCGCTGATCAGTACGTCGAGGCCGGGTATCACGGCGGCCACGCCGTCGGCGTCGAGGACGTCGACGCTCTTCCAGACGACGTTCTTCCGGTTCTCTTCGATCTGCGTGGCGTCGCGGCTGAAGGCCGTGACCTGGTGCCCGCGGCCGTGGGCTTCGGTGACGACGCGACTGCCGATGCCGCCCGTGGCCCCGATGACTCCGATGTGCATGGCTCTCCCTGGGTAGTTGCTCGTACGGCCGCCCACCTTCACGGCATGGAGAAACTATACGGTGTGAAGTATCGATACGGGGCACGGAATTGTGACGCTGTAGAGTGAGCGGCCATGGAAAGCGTGGGAAACACCAAGGGGCGCCGCGAGCGGCTGAGGGCCGAGACGACCGCCGAGATCAAGAAGGTCGCGCTGGATTTGATGGCCGCGGGGGGCCCGGACGCGATCACGCTGCGGGCCATCGCGCGCGAGATGGGCATGACGGCCAACGCCATCTACGGCTACTTCGCCACCCGCGACGACCTCGTCACCACGCTGATCAGCAACGTCTACACCGCACTGGCCGACACCGTGGACGCCGCCTGGGACGCCGCCCCCGCCCATGACCCGGCCGCCCGGATCCAGGCATGGGCCCACGCCTTCAGGAACTGGGCACTGGCCAACCCCGAGGGCTTCCGCCTCATCTACGGCGACCCCGTCCCCGGCTACCGGCCCCCCGAGGGCGGCGCCGCCCCGGAAGCCGCCCACCGTGTCTGCACCGGCATCACCGCGCTAGCGGCCGCGGCCTGGCCGCACGCCGGACTCCGTTACTCGGACAGTGACTTCGAGTGGTCCGACTTCGACCCCGGTCTGCTGGACAAGGTCCGCCCGGCCTTCCCCGACCTGCCACCGGCTGCCGTGGCCCTTGCCCTGCGCATCTGGAGCCACCTGCACGGCCTGGTGTCACTCGAGATCTACGGCCACCTGCAGACCCAGGCCCTCAGCCCGGAAAAGCTCTTCCGCGAAGAACTCGCCCAGCTCATCCGGTCCTTGGGCATCACACCGTAGACGTGACGGCCCTGCGCGGGCGGCCAGCTGCGCCGTTGCCCCGCCCCGGCCGGCGCGCACCACGCCGCGGCACCAGGTGAACTGTCTCAGCGAAGAGTGAAGAGTGAAGTGAGTCGGGTGGCCACTCGGGCCTGAGGGGCATCCGCATCACATGGTGCGCTGAGCCTCCTCCCGGCTGATCGGCGCTCTGACCCGGGGTGATCGGGCGGCGGGGCCGCGGGTGTCGGTCATCCATCGGCGGCTGTCGGTCCGATGTCGGCGGCTCGTCGGCGGGGCCTGGCACCTTTCCGGAGACGGCCGACCGGAGCTCGCCGGACGGCCCGATCCCGAAGGAGCCACCATGCACACGCCCGTCACGATCATCGGCGCGGGACTCGGCGGACTCACGCTGGCCCGCGTCCTTCACGTCCGTGGAATCCCGGTCGCGGTCTACGAGGCGGAGTCCTCGCCGTCGGCGCGCACGCAGGGCGGGATGCTCGACATCCACGACTACAACGGGCAGCTCGCCCTCGAAGCCGCCGACCTGATGGACGAGTTCCACGCCATCGTCCTGGAGGGCCGTCAGGCGAGGCGGGTCCTCGACCGGGACGGGACCGTCCTGCTCGACAAAGCCGACGACGGCACGGGCGGACGCCCCGAGGTGCAGCGGGCCGAGCTGCGACAGATCCTGCTCGACTCGCTCCCGGCCGGCACCGTCCGGTGGGGGCACAAGGTCAGCGCCGCCCGCGCCCTCGGTGAAGGTCGCCACGAGGTGACGTTCGCCGACGGCCGCTCGGTCGTCACCAGCCTGCTGGTCGGCGCGGACGGCGCCTGGTCACGGGTCCGGCCGCTGCTCTCCGCCGCCACACCCGAGTACGCCGGGACTTCGTTCGTCGAGACGTACCTCTTCGACGCCGACACCCGGCACCCTGCCGCCGCGAAGGCGGTCGGCGGCGGGATGCTGATCGCGCCCGCGCCGGGCAGGGAGATCTTCGCGCACCGGGAGAGCGGCGACACCCTGCACACCTACGTGGCGCTGGCCAGGCCGCAGGACTGGTTCGCCGCCATCGATTTCACCGATGCCGCCGCGGCCCGCGCGCGGATCGCGCGGGAGTTCGACGGCTGGGCGCCGGAGCTCACCGCCCTGATCACCGACGGCGACACCGGGCCGGTCCTGCGCCCCCACTACGCCCTGCCGACCGGGCACCGGTGGGACCGGGTGCCGGGGGTGACCCTGCTCGGCGACGCCGCCCACCTCGCGGCCCCGAACGGCGAAGGCGCCAACCTGGCCATGCTCGACGGCGCCGAGCTCGGCAGGGCCCTTGCCGTGCACCCCGACGACATCGAGGCTGCGTTCGCCGAGTACGAGCAGGCCATGTTCCTCCGCAGCACGGAGGACGCCACTTTTGAAGGTGCCGAGCTCTCCGAGATCTTGTCGGGCGACAACACGGCCCACGGCCTGATCGAGATGATCACCGGGGAGGGTAAGTGATGCGCTAGCGGAGGCCACGAGGTGGGTGTCGCCTCTTCCTCCAGGACGTGCGGCCGGTCTCCTCGCCCGGGAGGGCCCGGGAGGGCCGGCCCGGGCCCTCCCGGGCGAGGGAATCTCCCTGTTCACGGCAACACCGGCGGCCACGCGCTGCGGCGGGGGACGCTCGCCTGCTGAGCGGAGCGTTCAGGGCGCCCGGTTCTCCCCGGCCGCCCCGGTTCTCCCCGGCCGCCCCGGTCCACCCGTTCAGCGAGGCGGACGTGGCACTGACCTCCCACCCCGGTCCGACGAAGTGCAGGGCGTCCAGCTCGTGGAAGGGCAGGCCGAGCCTCCGTCCCAGCGCCCGCGCCAGGGTGGACTTGCCGGCCCCGCTGATCCCCAGGACGAGTACGCGTTCCACGCCCGGATCCTGGCACGGTCCTGCCCGGACGGGGAGGCGGCCGCTCACCGGAGGGGCTCCTTCGGGGGCGCTCGCGCAGGGCTCCGTACGCGAGGAAGTAGGCCGGGATCCGGCTGGCGCTGTTCGTCGTCCGGCTGAAGTTCGGCTCGAAGGAACCCACCGGTATCGACTCGCCGACGGGTGATGGTCTGGGCTACCCGGGGCCAGGGACCGTACCGGCGCGGGTATTTCCCTCCCCCAGGTCCTGGCTTGAGTGGGCTAGGTCGCGCCGGGTAGCCCCAGGGCGGCCAAGAGGGCTGAGGAGAGCTCCTCCGCGAACAGGGCCGAGCCGGTGAGCGTCTGCCGGATGGCTTCCTCGTCGGGTGTGAGTCCGGCAGCCGCCGACCAAGCGAGTGCGCCGGCCACGGCGGGTTCGACGGGGAAGTGCTCCAGGGGTATCTCGTAGCTCTTCGCCGTCTCGCGATTGAGCAGGGCTTCCCAACTGCTCCCGCCCGGGGTGACGGCCTCGACGAATCCCACGTCGCCGTCCAGGAAGGACACCATGACGGCCGGTGCCCCGGTTCTCTGGACGAGGTTCGCCAGGCTGCGCCGCCCGGCGTCGGCGAAGTCCGTGACCTGCCAGCCCTCCGCCAACGCCTCCGGGTCGTCGATGCCCGTGAACCCGGCTGCCCGCATGAGCTGGTGCAGTTCCCCCGTGGACCGGGTCGTCAATGATCCGCCTGAGTTTCCCATGGCCCACAAGCTAGCGGATGCCTCTGACAAGCCAACTCGTGCTGCTGGGACGCCGGCAGGGGAGGCCGGGAAGGTGGACTCTGGTGCGGTGCTTCTTTGCGGCGGTCGCAGTGGGCTCGGGCCCCAGGCGGTGTCGAGCTGTCGCA
Source organism: Streptomyces sp. NPDC028314 (assembly GCF_055565795.1). Classification (NCBI taxonomy): domain Bacteria; kingdom Bacillati; phylum Actinomycetota; class Actinomycetes; order Kitasatosporales; family Streptomycetaceae; genus Streptomyces; species Streptomyces sp. NPDC028314. The sequence goes on along the minus strand of NZ_JBVHTP010000011.1, from coordinate 174,149 downwards.
GCCGGGGCTCCTCGTCCTTCAGGGCCCGCCGGAGGTGGATCGTCGGCTGCGGCCGGAAATGGAGGTCGTGCAGCACCGGAAGCAAGCACCAGAGGCCGCGGTGGATCGCCCACCACAGCATGGCCCGCACCAGCGGCTACGATGCCCCCGACGGTCTCGACGGCCCCTTCTACAAGGACCGCGACGACCGGACGTGGATCAACGGCACCTGTACGAAGAGCTGCTGAGATGAGGAAGCTGCAATGAGTACGGGAAGATGGCTGTGGGTCTGCCTACAGCGCTACGTCATGACCGCCGCTCTCGGCTGGGTGGCCGCGGCCCTGGTGCTGCCCGTTCTGGGCGACGATCCCTTCTGGGCGTCGTTCGGCGCGGGGCTGGGAGCGGGGCTGATCGTGGTGCCGCTCCTGACGGTCGTGACCATGTTCGTACTCGTCCTGCTGGCCGGTCGGCGGTTCGAGCCGCCGACCGGCGGTCCCTCGCGGATCCGGGGCGGCTGGCTGATCGTGCTGCCCCTGGTCCTGCTGCTGCCCGTGGCCCTTCTCGTGCCGCTGCAGTACCTGATCGTGCTCGGCGCGCAGCTCGTGTACCTGGTGTGGGTGCTGCCCTGTCAGGACGCCCGCGACACGGCGGACGTGCTGCGCTCGCTCGCCGACCCGGCCGTCCCCGCAGAGCAGCGGGCCCGGATGGCACGGGCGGTCGCGGGACTGCAGGGCAGGCCGGTCGTCGAAGCCCTGGTGCAGACCTCGGCCGACGCGGAGCCGGAGGTCGCCGAAGCGGGTCTGGAGACCCTCTGCACCATCTGGCGGCGCGACGGAGTCGTCGGCGAGGACCTGCTGCTGAAGCTCGACCCGCAGGCCCAGGACCGCGTCCGGGCCCTCGGCGTCAGGGTGCGGAGCCCTTGGTGAGTTCAGCGCACTCGCCGGCAAGGAACAGAGCTGGTCCCCGACCTGCTGGTCGTACGTCAGGACCCGGGTAGTCGACGCGCTTCTCCAGGCCGAGCTGGTCCGTGTAGAACCGCAGCGCGCGCTCCGGGGTCAGCTCAGGCCCACTCAGAGCCTCGTGACACGTCACGGCCGCGAAGCGTCGCTCGTTGGTGTGTGCGTCTCGACCCATCCGAGAACGGTCTGGATGGAATCGAGGAGTTCCTCTTGGGACCGGAAGTCTCGGTGTTCCTGATACGTCTGGCCGCTGTCCAGGTTCCCGTACTCCAGTTCCGCTTCACCGCTGCTCCAGACGATGAGCATGGCGAGGTGGTCACCGGTCTCCACGGTGAGGCAGGCACTGCTCTTGGGCCGGCCGTCCTCGGGGGATCGCCGCACGTCACTGGTAAGTCCGCGTGCCCGCAGACTTTCCTCGTTCTCGGCGAACCAGGCCCGCAGTGCCTGGGGAAACTCGTTCATGCCCCTCCTCATCCTCGACCGAGCCGAGCAGGTGCCTGGCAGGGACACGATGATCTGCCGCCGCGCGGAGGAGGAGTCGTTCGACGGCCCGGCGTCGTAGAGGGTGTGGCCCGCGCGCCTGCCCGCCGGGCGGGGGCGGGCGCCGCGTCCGCTGCGACGCCGCAGACTGGCGCCCGCTCACCGGAAGGCTCTGGCCCTTGGTGATCCGATGCGCGGTGGGCGCGTCAGGACTTGGTCGTCTTCCACGGGCCGCAGGTGTTGTCGATGACGTGCAGGTTGCCGTACTCGCCGGCGCAGACCCGGAACTCCAGGATCCACTTCTCGGGCAGGTCCTTGTTCTTGTACGCGTACTTCTGGAAGCCGCTGGTGTTCCAGATGGTCCCCTGCCGAACCGTCGCCTGGCTCTCGGGGTAGATGCTGCGCCAGGCAACGAGGGCCGAGTGCCCGTCCTCCTTGTGGTCGACGATCTCGAACCAGTCCCCCTCCTCGCGGAAGCACGCCTTCCCCACGGAGTTGGTGGTGCACACCAAGGGGTACGAGACGCTTCCGTCCCACGGTGCGTCGTCGGCCCTGTCGATCTCGAAGTCGATGTCTGCCGAAGCGGTGCTGATCGTGAGCAAGGTCGCGGCGGCGATACCACCGAGGACAGTGCCTATTCGTGTTTTGCGCAAGGTAGTTGCTTCCTTTGACAGATGTTCGCCGGGACGCTGCGAGTGTAGATCCACCCGGCGTCTGCGCCCACAGGAGGTCGGGCCAGCGCGATCCGCGCGGCCCGGTTGATTTCGTCGCGCAGGGTTCGCGGGCTCGGGCGGCGACATCATGGTGCGGGCGGTGCGGAGGCTGGCGGAGGCGTCGTGCATGATCAGGAGCCTTTGCACCGTTCCCTAGGGGGATTCTGATGAGACGCTCCGTACCCGTACCCGTACCCGCGGCCCTGGCCGTCCTGCTCGCACTTGCCGCCACGACCGGCTGCGGCGGGCAGGGCGCCAAGGCGGGCGCCGACGGCCCGGCGAAGCCCGCTGCCGGCCCCGTGACGAGCAGCCCCTCGGCCCCCGTCAAGGCGCCTCCGCTCTCGCAGGAGGAGGCGCGGGGCGTCGTCAAGGACCTCACCCTCAAGGTCGAGGCCGACAACTTCGACGCCGCGTACTGGAAGGGCGTCACCGAGGGCCCGCTGCTGGAGCAGCAGCTCGCCGTCGTGGAGACCGGCAAGAAGTACGGCACCGACCGGGAGTCGAGGCCTGCCAACTCCCCGGAGACGGACCCTGCGGTGCACACGTGGAGCACCGGCAAGGACGACGGCAGCGACCGGTGGATCCTCGGCGCCCACGAGGTCCAGGGCTACACCATCGGCGACGCCGGTAAGGAGGCCGTGCTGCGCTGGTCGCTGTTCCACCAGCAGCGGGCGGGTGCGCCCTGGCTCGCGGCCTTCGTCGCCCGCGCTCCCGAGCCGACGGCGCTGCCCCAGGTCGCGGTCGGACCCGATGGCCGGGCGGTCACCGGCGGGGACACGGCGGGGCTCGGGGCCGACCCGGCGAAGGTCTGCGGGCAGTACGGCGACTACCTGCACACCGGCTCCGGTACGGGGGGCGTGAAGTGGAGCCAGGACGTCACCGAGCGCAAGACGGCCTCCGCGGAAGGGCTGGAGGCCATGCGCAAGTCGCTCGGGAAGGGCGCCAAGGTCGACGTCGGCGTCGACATCAACCGCACCCCGCACGGCCCCGTCTGGCGCACGACGGACGGCGGGGCGCTCGTGGCCTGCACCGCTGTCAGCAAGGCGTACACGGAGCTGGGCGCGGGGCGGTCGACGACCTTCAGCAGCAGCGGCTGGGCCGGTACGACGGGCATCCCGTGGACCTCGTACACCCAGCGGATCATGGGCCTGACCGTGCTGAAGGTCTCCGCGGGCGCCTCGGGCGAGGTGTCCGTCGCGGCCGAGTCGAACCTCCCGTACTCCTTCGAGGGCACGAAGTACACCGGCTGACCGGACCGCTGCCGGACCGCTCCCGTGCCGCTCCCGCCACAGTCTGCCGCCGAGCTGTCCGTGGGACCGGTGTTCTCGCCCGGTGCTTCGTTCATGCGACGGCGATGGCTTATTATCGTCGCTGCGACGATAATAGTGTCGTGGGCATGCCAGGACACGGGCCGCCGGGGCACGCCCGGCGGCCAAGTCCGGCCGCCCCGGCACACGCGACGAAACACGCGAACACTTTCCGGAGAGCACAATTGACCACCCGTCAGCGCCTGAACGCGCACGTCGGCTCCATACCCAATCCCATAGCGGCGGCCCGGGCGCTGACCGGCCCCTCCGGCCCGGGCCGGATCGAAGACCCGGTCATCGCCTGGATGCAGCGCGGCCGCACGATCCTGGGGCTGGTAGCCGTGACCTGGCTGGTCCTGGCCTATCCCCTGCGTGAGGGGCGTCAGGATTTCGTGCTCGGCAAGCTCGAGGAACTGCTGATCGGCTGCGCCATCGCCGTGGTGACGGGCGTCCTCGGCGTCGGCCTGTGCCTCGTCCTGGCCCGCGCGCCCCTGGGGCGCGCGTACGCGCGCCGCCTGGGCGGCCCGCTGCTCGCGCTCGGCGCGCCGGTCCTCGGGGTCGGCGTGATCTGGCTGATGACGGCAGCCCTGCGCGGTGACATCATCTCGCCCTCGGACGTGGGCCCGCACGACATCACCTTCGGGCTCTTCGGCAGTTTCCTGGGCACGATCTTCACCGGTCTCCTCATCGTGCTGCTGTTCGTGGCGGCCACACTCGTCTGCGCCGCCGTCCTCGTCGCGGCCGTGCTCTTCACCCTGGCCGCCCTGTTCGCCGGGCTGAACTCCTGCTTCCGCACCGGGGACGTGCACGCGCTGCTGCCGGCCATGCTGTCGCCGCTGCTGGTCTGGTCCCTCTTCGGCTTCCAGCTCTTCGACGGCCCGGACGTAGCCGCACCGCCCGCCGTGCTCTACACGTTCATGCTCGGCGGCCCGCTATCGGTGTCCGCGCTGTCGCTGTGGGAGGTACGGCGCCTGCGCACCCGGTACGGCGTGACGCTGGGCTCGCTCCTCGGCCGCTAGACGGCCTCGATGCGCCCGCTGACGACCGTGCCGGACCAGGCCTGGGCAGCCGGGGTCTCGTTGTCCGGCCGGGCGAAATGAGTATCCGTACTCATGGCGTGGACATGGCGGCGACACCACGATGGTCACCCGGATTGATCTTCACGAGGGGGACGAAAGCATGGGCCTGACGGTGGAAAGACCCGCCGACGCGGGAGGCGGCGGGATGACACCGCGCGGCCGTGAGGTGCTCGAACCGTTGATCAGGCCCGCCGGTGTGGGCGCTCTGCTGGGCGCCGCGGGGCTGCTGGTGGCGACGCTGCCCTGGGGCTTCGACGACTTCTGCTCGAGCGAGGAGCCCTGGGGGTGCCTGGGGTTCGGTCTCCTGTTGCTCGCAGCCATACCACTCGCTGCGGCGGTGGCCGGCTGGCTGATGCTGCGTGTGGCCGGCGTCCGTCCCGCCTGGCGGGTGGCTGCCCTGGGTACGTTGTTGGGAGCGGTGGTCGATTTCCTGTACTCCCGGGCGGGGGGCGGGGGCCTCTGGGTTTCATTCGCGGCGCCGGTCGTGCTCGCCGCGGTGTACGCGGCCGCCGCAGCCGTCGCGCTGCCCGGCGTAGGTTCCCTCCGGCGTTGGGGGGTGCTCGCCGCCGGCCTGGTGCTGCTGTGGCCGCTGACGGGCGCCTTCAGCGATCACCGGGTGTCCGAGGACAAGGTCCGGGAACTGGCCGCTGCCCGAGTCCCGTTGCTGGCCCCCCAGGTGGACGGCTACCGGCTGCACTTTCCAGGAACCAACCAGTACCGCGGCACGTTCGGCTATCTGCTGCTGCCTTCGCCGGTGAAGACCAGTGCTGCCGACCGGGAACAGCGCGGTGTCCGGGTGACCGTCGGCCCGCAGGTCTCCGGTTTCGCGCCTCCGGACGCATGCGAGGTGGAGACCGGCGGCACACTGAGCGGCGCCGGCCCGTGCGAACAAGTGGCCCCCGACACCTGGCGCTGGTCCAGTTACGGGTCCACCCGGTACATCGCGCGACGCCAGGGCGTCATCGTGGTCCTTGCCGGCGGTGGTCCGACCGTATCCGACGGCGACCTGCGAGCCATGGCCGAGTCCCTCGCGGTCCGCAAACCCGGCTTCTTCCTCGACGAGTGAGGCCCGGACCAGGTGCAGCCGCGCGGCAGCGTGCCGTCACACCCGGCGTGGTGATCGCGGCACTGCTCGTGCCGCTCATGACCGTGGGCGGTGTGGCCGCTTCCTTGCACACGGAGGACATCCAGAGCGCATGGGCCGAGCGGCAGCGGGAAGTCTGCCGGCACGTGCCGTTCCCGACGACTGAGTACGTCGCAGCCTGGGCCGGGCTGGTCCTCGGCGTGACGGCAGTGCTCGTGTGCGCACTGCTCGCCAAACAGATCCGCAGGCGGTGCGACATCCGGCTCGGGCAGACGTGGCCGGGGCTGATCGCCTATGTGGGGGTGTGGTTCAACGTCCTGACGATCCCGATGGAGCTCATACAGCTGTACGCCGTGTACTCGGTGGCAGGGTCGGGGATCGCCCTCGGCGACTGCGGGTAGCACCCCGGCCTCGTGGGGGCCGGCCGGACGGGGTTTCGCTCCGTCGCGGCCGGCTGCCGGGACGGAGCGAGAGGGCTTCCGGGGTCGGGATCAGCTGGGGCTTACGCGGCGACGCCGGCGGAGCACGGCGGCTGCGCCCGCGAGGGCGAGTGCCGTGCCGGAACCGCCGGCCAGCAGCAGGGTGGAGGACGGGGCGTCGTCCGCCTTGCGCTGGGGGCTGTAGCCGCTGGAGTAGCCCTTGGTGTCGTACTCGGAGCCGGGAAGCTTGTCGGCGTAGCGGGCCTTGACCAGCTTCTGGTAGTCGCTGAGCGACACCGATGCCTGGCCGCCCAGTCCTTGCCGGGCCTGGTCGTTGAGTGGCTCGACGGTGGTGAGTTTGAGCTGGTACCAGCCGCGGATCTGCGGTTCGGTGAAGACCAGCGTGCCCACGGTGGCCTTGCCGGCGTACGCGGCGTCGCTGTCGCCGTCGCGCACGGCCGCCAGGTGCCAGCCGCCGCCCTGGGTGGGGGCGAGCATGACGGTGGCGTTGCGGCCGTTGACGGTGGTGCTCAGGGAGGAGACCAGCTGCGTCAGCTTGATCGCCTCGGTGGGCAGTGGCCGGGCGGTGCCCGCGACGAAGCCGGGGGTGATCTCGTTCCGTGCCACCGGGTCCTTGATCGTGAAGACCGGGAGGCCCTGGCACGGCTCGGCCGTTTCGGGGATCGTCTCCACCGGCGCGCCGGCGCCGCCCGTGGGCACCGGAGTGCGCAGGAAGCGGCAGACGGCGTTGCGGACGTCGGTGGACTTCACCGCGTCGAGGGCGGCCTGGTAGTCGGGGATGTCGGCCGGGAGGGGGTCCTTGGCCGGGGCCGCGTGGGCTGGACCGACGACGGACAGCAGTGCGGACGCGCTCAGTGCGGATGCGCTCAGTGCGATGACGGTGGACAGGCGGGAGAAGCGAGAGGCCGCCCGCTTGCTGGACGTTGTGGTGCCGCTGGTGCCGCTGGTGTCGCGCATGTCGCCTGCCTTAGCGGGAGATACCGATGCGGGAGTGGGTCCACTTGGACGAGCTGTTGCTCACGTAGTCGTTGTAGTTCCACCACGTGTACGTGGTGGTGTCCGGCCACGGGTCGGCCACGGCGATCGTGCTGTTCGACGTGTCGAAGCCGTAGACCACGTTCATGTGGCCACCGCCGGAGGTCCACCCGATGCGGGCACCGATCGGCCGGGCCGCCTTGACGTCGGTGTACACCTGGTTGAACGTGGCCGCGCTGCTCAGGCCCGAGCCGGGGTGGGCCATGCCGAGGCTGCTCCAGCCCCTGGCCATGTCGTCGAGCGTGGCGGGCTGGTTGTTGCAGCCGTAGGAGGGCTGGGCCCGGCTGCAGAAGTCCGCCTGTGTGGAGCCGAAGCCCTGGAACTTGGCGATGGTCAGCCCGGAGGCGACCCAGCACCACTGGGTCTTCTCCTGCTTCAGCATGCTGATGGTGTCCTGACCCGCTTCCGCGTGAGCCGTGCCTCCCGCGGCCGCGAGCGATCCCAAGGCGGCCAGCGCGATGGCCGACGCCGTGGTTCCGTACCTGAATTTGCCCATTTTCCTGCCTTCCCCTGATGGGTACAACGAGATGAGCGGGGCAATCTGGCAGGAATATGACAGCGCATCATGTCGAAGGCATATAGGGGTCTTACGGGAAGTTGACCCGTATTGATTATTCCTCGGCTCATCGCACAAATCGGGTGACAGTCCCCCGGTCCGACCCCTCCGCCACTTCTGCTTAACAGCTGAACAGGGGAGTTGACCGAAGCTGCTCGTGTCGCTTAAAGTCGAAGCAGAGACAAGCGGAACGGCCTTCGGGCCATCATCGGCAGGAGAACCGCATGGCCACACTCAGCATCCACTTCGACCCCGCTGTCATCGCCCGTCTCACGAGCGCGAGCGGCGACGACACCGTCCACGTCACCCTGTCCCTCGGCGGCGGCACCCCCGTCGCGCCGGCCGCGCCCGTCATCCCGCACGGGCCGCTCGCCGGGCTGATGCAGGCCGGGCTGCTGGCGCCGGACACCGTCCTCACCTTCCACCAGCGCCGCGCAAACCGGTCGGGCCGCGCCGTCGTGACGGCCGAGGGCCAGCTCATCGTCGACGGCCACTCCTCGCCCTTCCCCTCCCCCTCGAAGGCCGCCGAGGCCGTTACGGGGAACGTCATCAACGGCTGGACCCTGTGGCACGCGCCCGACGGATCCACCCTGGACCAGCTGCGCCAGAAGCTGGACGCCGAGTAGGAATGCGGGCGGCGGGGCCGGCCAGATCCGGCCGGGCCCGGCCGCCCGCCTGTGCCGCACGACGGCGGGCGTTGCGGCGTAGCGGCGTTGCGGCCCGCACGGATCAGCGGCGGGGGTAGACGAGGATGCTCTCCCCGCCGGCGGTCGACGTGCCGAAGACGGCGACGTCGGCTCCGATCGCGGTGGGCAGGAGGGTTCCCTCCGGCAGCGGGGAGGCCTGGCCCGAGGAGAGGTCGATTCGGGCGGGCGACTGGGAGGTTTTGCCGTAGGCCGCGCCGTCCTTGTCCACCGTCGCGATGGTGATCGCCTTGCGGGTGCTCGTCTGCTCGAAGCAGTGGCCCTGCCCCGACTGGAGGTCGATCACCACGCGGCCGGCCAGCACGTAGCGGCCGTCACCCGACATCGTGGGCGTGAGGGCCGGGCCGCTCTCGTTCGCGCACGCGACGGAGGCGCGCACCAGGCCCGTCTTTCCGTCGTGCACCGCGTAGACGTTGGTCTGCGCCTTGCCCTCCTTGTCGGGCCAGGACGCCAGCGCGTCCCCGTTCGGCAGGCCGGAGGCCGTGACGGTGCGGCCGCCGTGCTCGGGCGCGGCGCCGGCAGGCACCACATCGCCGCTGAACCAGCTGCCGGTCCAGAAGGCGCCGTAGCCCTGGACCAGGGGGCCCGCGGGTGTCTGCCCGGCCACCGTCACCCGCCTGCTGTCGCAGGTGCCGGTCAGTTGCTGGCAGGGCTTGGGCGACTTCAGCGCGGGGTGGTTCTTTTCGTAGGCGGTGACCTGGCCGGAGACCACGTCGACGAGCGACACGCCCTGGTCCGACGCCACTGTGACGACGCCCAGTTCCCGCTGCGCCGTGAAGCCGAGGGCCGGGCCCGGGACGGTGATCTCCCGCAGGGGTTCCGCACCGTCGCCCGAGGAGGCGATGTCGTACACCGCGAGACGCGTGACCGGGCGCGCCGTGTTGACACCGTCACCACCCTCGCTGCCGGTGACCGCGAGAACGGCGTACTCCTTGCCGCCGCCGCGCGTCAGCAACACCTTGGAGTCGACGGGCAGCCCGCTCTTGGGGGCTTCCGGACGGACCACCGGCTTGCTGCTCCAGCGCACCTTGCCGGTCTTGGCATCCCTGGCCACCACCCGCGCCGTCTTGCCGCCCCGTTCGTGCCAGCGCAGCAGAACCAGCCGGGCCCCATCGGAGATCACGGGCCCGGACAACTCGTGTTCGTCGTCCTTGACCTCCCAGCCCTTCGTATTGTCGAACGCCTCCGGTACGGGCTCCTTCGGTGCGACCGCGGGTGCCTGCCCCTGCTCCGCGCCCTGGGCCGCACCACCCTTCGCCCCGTCCGACCCGTCCGCACCGCCGCCGGACGAACCGCCCCCGCACGCTGCCAGCGACAGCGCGGCCAACGCCGTCACCACACCCACAGCCACTCGGAACTTCTTCTCCATCGCCTGCTCCCCCGATCACTGCTCAACAAACCTGAGCAACATACGGGATGATCAATCGTCAGATCCAGCGGCATTGCCTTGGGCGTGCGGCGTCGAGTTCGGAGGCGGCAGGCGCGGCGCTGGAGGAGGAGGCGGAGGATCCGCCGCTGGTTGTCAGTCCTGGTCCGCGCTGGATGCGCTGGATGCGCTGGACAGGGCATTGGTGATCAGGCGTGTGGCGTAGTCGCGGTCGCCTGTGAGCCGGTTGACGTGTTCCGCGAGCAGGAGGGCGGTGGCTTCCAGGGGGTTCATCTCCTCCTTGGTCCAGTCCCCGTACTGCTTGCGCCACAGGCTGGGGCTCAGACCGATGCCTGCGGCGATGACCATGCCGGCCATGGTGGGAATCGCCTCGGGGCGGATGCTCCTGGGCATCGTGCGCATCGTGGCCACGAGCTCCGGCACCACGTACTCGATGACGTCCCTGTCGTGGTCCTCGTACGCCTTCCGCAGCCACGTCATGAACATGTAGATGAGCGTGCACGCGCCGTCGAGCAGGTCACGGGCTCCCCGGGGTCCCAAGGACGCGATGAACTGTTCCATCAGCAGCAGCTGCTCGGGATCGGTCCCGGTCTTGCCGTCATAGACCGCTTTGAGCCGGGAATCGATCGCCATGAGCGCCGCACCCACGTCGCCGGCCGGAGCGTACTGAGGGTCGTAGGACGATGACACGAGATCCTCCTTGGTGCCTGCGGCATGCTGCGCCGAGACAGCGGTCGGCGTGAAGCGGTCTTCCCCCCTGCGAGCAAGCGGACGGCAGCCCCCGGCTCCTTGTGTAACCGGAGGTCACGGGCCCTGTGGCCAGATTGCCGGGGATTGGCGGCAATGCGATGCGCTGGCTGGATTCGGCACGGACGGTTGTTCGGGGAACGTGTTCGAGGAACGTGTTCGAGGAACGTCTTGTCGACAGCGCGGTGCGCCCTCGTCGGATTGTCGGGGCCGGGATACCGATTACCCACGGGTAGGGGCGACGGACGCCCAGGCCCCGGTTGCCGTGCGGTTTCGGCCAGACCGTAGTCTTCAGGCCATTCGCGCTGGTGGGAGGGGTTACGGATTCATGGAACGCAGGGCTGGGCGCAAAAGAGGCATCTGGGCGATCGTCCTGCTGGTGCTGGGCGTCGCACTGATCGGCGGACCGATCGCGTTCATGCTGAGCCGGTTCACCGCGACGCATCAGTCCAGCGACAACATGCGGCCCACGCTCGTCCGCGGGGACCTCATCGTCCTGCGCCAGGATCCGCCCGAGGTCCGGCGCGGCGACGTAGTGAGCTACGACCCCGGCACGTGGGGGCTGGAGGGCCCGTTCCTCGGACGCGTGGTGGCGGTGGGGGGCGACCGGATCTCCTACGCGATGGGGGACGGGGCCCTGACCCTCAACGGGAAGCCGCTCGACGAGCCCTACGTGAACGACGCCCCCGGGGACGGCGGGGTGCCCTTCGACGTTGCGGTGCCGCAGGGCCGGGTCTTCATCCTGGGTGACAACCGCGGCAACTCCGCGGACTCCCGGTTCCACCCCGACGGCAACGGCGGCACGCTGCCGGTGTCGGCCGTGACCGGGGTCGAAGAGGACCAGGAGAGCCCGATGAGCGTGGGCCTCGGCCTGGCGATGTTCGCCGGGGTGTGCCTCCTGCCCGTGGGGGTCGGGCTGGGGATCGCCGCACTGGTGGTGCGGCGGCGCAAGCCCGTGCCGGCGGGCCCCGTCTGGGGCGCCGTGTCCGTCGACCAGCCGTAGCGCACGACGTGCGGGGACGGCCCCGGGGGCTCGCCCCCGTCTCGTAACGCTCGAAACATGACCTCGCCCTTGGGCTGTACGGGTGTAGGTCTGCACAGCGGGAGGGGCGGGAAGCCGTCTCCGTCCGTCGGAGCGCTATGCCCTCATTGCGCAGATATTGTGGGAAGTGTGATCGAGTCTGGACGGCCGTGGCTCCGTCGGCGCTACCGCCGGGGGTGGCTTGTGCGGCTGTCGCCGGTCTTTCTGACCGTCGTGATCGCCAGCCTGGCCTACGCCACTCCGCCGGAAATGGCCTTCAGCCGCCTCCTGCCCGCGGCCCCCGCCCTGGCAGCCGCCATGTGGCCGGTCCTGCCCACCGTCCTGCTCGGGACGGTCTGCCTCTGCCTGATGATCGGCCTCAGCCTCGTCTTCCCCGATCTGGGAACGTGGTGGACGGCCGCGGGGATCATCGCGGTCACCGTGGCCGCCGCGTACGGAAGCCATGTCCGCCTCCAGCGGGAGCGCACCCTCTTCCAGGTACGGCTCGTCGCCGACGCGGCGCAACAGGTGGTGCTGAGTCCGATGCCACGCCGCTTCGGCAACGTCGAGATCGAGTCGCTGTACCTCGCGGCCGCGGCGGAGGCCCGTATCGGCGGGGACTTCTACGAGGTGGTCGACACGCCGTACGGGCTCAGGCTGCTCATCGGTGACGTGCGGGGCAAGGGCCTGCCGGCGGTGGGGGCGGCCGCGGCGATCGTCAACGCCTTCCGGGAGGCGGCCTACGACGAGACCGAAATGATCAACGTCGCACGCAGGCTGGACGCCAGCAGCACCCGTTACAACGCTGCCTTTCCCCCCGAAGGGCCGATGGAGCGCTTCGCCACCGCCCTTCTCGTCGAGATCCCGCACGAGGGCGGACGTATCGCCATCCTCAACTGCGGACACCCCCCGCCACTGCTCCTGAACCGCAGGAAACTCCGTGTCCTCGAGTCCGCCACCCCCTCGCCCCTGCTCAGCCTCGCGGAGCTGATCGGCGATCACTACAACGTCGACACCTTCGACTTCATCCCCGGCGACCTGCTGCTCCTCTATACCGACGGGATCGCCGAGGCCCGCGCCCGCGACGGCGAGTTCTTCCCGCTGGCCGCCTGGATGCGGCGACAGCCCCCGACACCGCCGCGCGAACTGCTCACGGCCCTTCACCACGACCTCCTCCGCTACAGCAGAGGACGCCTCGACGACGACATCGCCGCCCTCGCCGTCCGCCTGCGCGAGCCCTGAGGCCGGCGGCGTACCACCAGGAGCTGGTCCAGAGCCGGCGGCCGGGGCAGGAGGGGGTCCAGCGCGGCGGCTACGCTGCTTCGGCGGGGCGCTGGGCCGCCGAAGCGGCTGCATGCGGGGTTACACCCCTGCTCACATGAGCCTCACTTGCCTTTCCCGGAGCCGCACGAGGTCCCTCCACGTGTGGAACCACTCCTCCGCGTCACCGCCCAAAGCGCGGACCACGGTCTCAAGGGCCTGCCAGCTGGTCAGCGACTTGCCGGTGAACAGAGCGGAGAGTGTCCCGACACTGGGAGCATCGGGAAGGCTCTCGTCCTGCGCGATCTCCGTCGACAACTGCCGCAACGACGGTGCGCCGGCGCGGACTCGGAGCTCTCTGAGCTGTGCGGCCACTTCCTGCAGTGCCGCGTGGAAGTCCTCGTCGCGTGTCCGCTCCTGCACTGGCTCCGGCGAAACAGCGCTCGGCGTTGTCAGCGGTGCCGGGCGGGGCCGCGGTGGCCGAGGAACACCTGACGCCTCGAGCTCGGCTTCGGTCAAGGTGCGTCGGCTGAGCCACTCCGTTGCGTCACCACCCCACGCCGTGACCAGCGCCTTCAATACGAGACGGGTCGGCAGCCGCTGTCCTCGCAGTGCCGCGAAGAGCGTAGAACGAGGGATCTTGGACCGTGCAGCGATCTGATCGACACTTGGCGCATCGAAGCCTGCCGCGTCGCGTAGCGCTCGCAAGGCGAGTGCGAAACGTGCGAGAGGCCCGTCCTCGGGCGCTAGGTGTGACGGCCGTCTGGGCATGGCATCCCGCCCTGCTGGTTGTCTTGCGTAGTAGACAGATTGTGCTCGTATTGTCTCGATCGGTTGAACAAGCACAAGAGGGCAACGCAAGCTGGATGGAGCGTAGTTAGCCAGCCGCCAGCGTCCTCGGCCTCGCAAGGTCAAGAGGACGACTGGCGGCCCAGCGAGCCGACATAGTCGGCAGAAAGGACGTGACCGGATGGGTCCGTCGCCCTCTCATCGCCTCTCATGCCACCCCTGGCAGCGCAAGGGGTTCAGGGCGTTCAAGGGACGTGCGCACGTCGTGTTGATCGTCATCCTCGTTGTCTGCCTCTCCCTCGCCTTGCCTGTGGCGAAGGTTGCCGCCATCGCGGCTCTGCTCAGTGCGGTTGCCAGCTCCGTGGCTCTCATCCACCGCGGGGATGGTGGTGGGCTTCGTCAGCGAGCCTGAGGTTGGGAGTCAGGCGGCTATGGGCTCGGTCGGGCCGAATTCGGTGCTGAGCAGGTCGTCGAAGACGCTCAGGCCGCTCCAGTCGCCGTTGACCTGGCTGGTGAGCAGGTGATTGCCGTCGCGGGAGCCCACGGCGTACGTCCATGAGCCGTAGGTCGCGCCCGCGTTGCCCCAGACCGTGACGCCGCACGGCAGTGCCTGGGAGAAGATGCCCAGGCCGTAGCGGGTGCCGGGGATCCACGGGACGGGTCCTGTGGTCTCGACGGTGGTGAACATCGCCTGCTGCTGGTCGGCCGGCAGCAGGCGTCCGCCGAGCAGTGCGCCGAAGAAGCTCTGTAGGTCACCGGTGGTGGAGACGATGCCGCCGGCCGCCCAGGCGAAGGACTGGTTCATCTCGGTCGCGTCGTGGATCTCGGGCTCGGCGTCGGAGGAGAACAGGGTGGAGTAGTGCTGCGGATGCGGTCCCGGGATCTTCGCGTCGGTGCCCGGGAGGTACGTCCCGTCCAACTTCAGCGGGTGGATGATCCTCCGGTCGAGCTCTTCGCGGAGCGTTCCGCCCGTGGCCTTCTCCACGATCAGGGCGGCCAGGAAGTAGTTGGTGTTCGAGTAGAGGAAGGCCTTGCCCGGGGCGAAGAGGGGCGGGGTGGCGAGGCCGATCCTGACCAACTGCTCGGGGGCGTAGCTGTCGTAGCGGTGCTGGAACCACGCCGCGCCGATGCCCTTCTTGAAGAACTCGGCGTCGTTGCCGTAGTTGAAGATGCCGCTGGTGTGGTTGAGCAACTGCCGGATGGTGATCGCATGGCCGTCGTAGCCGTTGCCCGCCACCAGGCCGGGCAGCCACTGCTCCATCGTGTCGTCAAGGTTCAGCTTGCCTTCGGCCGCCAGTTGCAGGACCACGGTGGCGGTGAACGCCTTGGTGGTGCTGCCGATGCGGAACTGCTCGGACGGCCGGCGCCGCTGCCTGGTCCCGGTGTCGGAGAAGCCCGCCGAGCCGAACCAGGTGCCGTTGTGGTCACGGACTTCGGCGACGATGCCAGGAGCGCCGCTCCGGGCCACGGCAAGGTCGAGGGCGTGCTGCACTCCGGG
Source organism: Streptomyces sp. NPDC028314 (assembly GCF_055565795.1). Classification (NCBI taxonomy): domain Bacteria; kingdom Bacillati; phylum Actinomycetota; class Actinomycetes; order Kitasatosporales; family Streptomycetaceae; genus Streptomyces; species Streptomyces sp. NPDC028314. Next base: position 159,111 of record NZ_JBVHTP010000011.1, on the reverse strand, counting down.
GCGGGGGGAGGTGGGCGTGGTGGTCATGGTCATGTTGGTCTTCCTTTCGGGAGTTCGGTCCCGTTCGGTTCGGTCCCGTTCGGTGCCGTTCGGTGCCGTTGGGTTCGGCTCGGCTCGGTTCGGTTCGGTTCGGTTCGTGAAGCAGGAAGGGGTCAGCGCGCCATCTGGGGGTGTCGGGGGGCCTTGGCCGGTGCCGTGGTGGCGCGCTTGGCGGTGACGATCACTCCTGCGGTGGTCGCCGCCGTGAGCAGCAGCACCGCGGCGAGGGCGAGGAGGGTCGCGGCGTCCGGGTGGATCAGGGACTGGCCGCGCAGCGCCTGCCAGGTCACCACCGCAACCAGCCCGGTGTAGCCGAGGGTGGCGCTGCCGACCAGGCGGGCCCGCACCTTCTCGTCCCGCAGCCAGACGTGCTTGGCAGCCAGGGCGGCCAGCACCGCGGCGGTCAGGAGGAGTACCTGGATGCCGTGCAGGGCGAAGAAGTGGGGCACCCGGAAGTCGCCGCCGGTCACGCTCCAGTTGGTGAGGGGCATGCCGTGGCCGTCGGGGTCGCCGATGCCGTGACCCTGGTACATCTGCACGGGGTGGCCGTTGGCGTCGGTCACCGTACGGGAGTGGATCTCGGTGACCATCCAGTAGACCGGCACGACCATGCCGAAGGTGGCCAGCGCGAGCCCGGCGCGGATGGCCCGGTTCAGTGCCGCCCCGCCGGTGCGCTGGATCAGCACGACGACCGCCAGGATCAACTGCGCGATGACGATGACCATCACGCCGAGGGTGAGGACGGGGACCAGGGCCTGGGTGATCGGGTCGGCCTGGTCGGCGTTGAAGTGGCTGAAGGTGCCGCGTGCCGCCTGGGCGGTGATGGCGCCCACCTCGACGGTTGCGGCCACGGCGAAGACGGTGCCCAGCCATCTCCCCAGCCGCCTGCCCCTGGTGAGCTTGGTCAGCAGCCACGCCAGCGTGCCGGCGTAGAGGGCGAAGGCGAAGCCGAACTTGAGCGGCTTCACCCACACCGACTCGTCCAGCAGTGTCCGGCTGTCCACCACGAGCCCCGCGCCGGAGACGAGCACCAGGCCGAGCATGAGGGCGGAGCAGAGCGCCAGCGGCCTGTGCCAGGTGCGCACCGGGGTGAGGAAGGACGTCATGGAGGGCTCCGATCACGGCGACGAGCAACCCTCTTGCGGGCGGGCTCCGTTCGCATCGCTCGTTCGCGAATGACTAAAAGCTAAATTGCTTTCAGCTTTTAGTCAATTGACGAGGTGATGGAGATTGCAAATATCCTGGTCACAGGTGGTGTTATTTGCAATGAGCCTGAGCATGAATGCAAATTCAACCTCGGCTGATTTGCAATGGACTGCCTCTGAACGCAATACTGAGGACAGCTGAGGACAAAACACGGAGGTAAGGCCGATGCCCGGAGGCAGACTGACCCACCAGGAGCGTCGCGAGATCGCCGAGGGGCTGAGGGAAGGACTCACCTACACCGAGATCGCCGGCCGCCTGGACAGACCCATCTCCACCGTCACCCGGGAAGTGGCCCGTAACGGCGGCGTCGGCGCCTACCGGGCTGACGCGGCGCAGCGGTCGACCATCGGACGCGCCCGCCGCCGCAAGCAGGACACGGGCCCCGCCGCTTCGACCGGCCCGTCCGCCGACCCGACCGGAAACGGCGCACACGGGCGCGACCCCGGCGCCGTCCACGAACTGGAGGAAGGGTTCACCGCGTTGATGGTCGGCACGGGCCTGCCGCGGATGACGGCCCGGGTGCTGACCTGCCTGTACGTGACCGACGACGGCAGCCTGACCGCCACCGAGCTCGCCCGGCGCCTGAAGGTCAGCCCGGCCTCCATCTCCAAGGCCGTCGGCGAACTCGAACAGCAGGAGCTCATCAGGCGCGAACGTGACCCCGGGCGGCGCCGCGACCGGTACGTCATCGACGCCGACGCCTGGTTCCGGGGCTGGATGGCCAGTGCGCGCCAGAACACCATGCTGGCCGACTTCGCCTGCCAGGGCGCCCGAACCCTCGGCGCGACCACACCCGCCGGTACCCGTATGCAAGACCTCGGCCACTTCTTCGAGCACGTCGGGCAGACCATGATCCAGGCGGCCGAGGAATGGCGGCGGGCCCATGCCGCGCGCCCGACCACGCGAGGCTGAGCGGGTCTTGCCCGGCGGTCAGTCCGTCGCGCTCTGGGTGCGGCGGGCGTAGGCGCGGGCGGCGCGGGCGCGGTCGCCGCAGCGGGTGGAGCACCAGTGACGGCGGCCGTGCCGGAGGAGGTAGCGGTTGCAGGGGGTGGAGCCGCAGGCGGTGAGGCGCTCGGCATCGGGGCCGGTGAGGAGGTCGGCCGCGTCGGCCGCGAGGACGGCGAGGGCGTGCTCGACGATCTGGGTGATGGGGTGGGCCGCCTCGCGATGGAGGCCGCGGGCCGGGTCCCAGTGCAGCAGGGAGGCGGCGGGGGCCCGGGTGAGCGCGTCGTTGACGGCGGTCAGCGCGGCGGCCGGGGCGGGCAGCCCGGCGACGTGCGCGGCGAGCAGGGCGCGTACCTGTTCGCGCAGCGAGCGCACCAGTGAGGCGCACATGTCCATCAGGCCGGTGTCGGCCGGGGCGAGGCCGCGGGCCACGAGCCACTCTTCGGCGGCGCCGGGGGTGCCGAGGAGATCGATGCGGTGCCCGCCGGGCAGGGTGACGGCACTGTTGGCCAGGTCGAGGGCGGGGTACTGCTCGGCGCCAGGCGCCGGCGGCAGTCGTTCGGCGGTCACGCTCTCTTGCATGAGCCTCATGGTACAACTCCCCCCTTTCCATGATTCTCACGTTACTGCTTGCATCCATCCGTGAGAAGCGCCTACCGTGACTCACGGATGAACCGCCCTCTATCCGTGAGGAACTTCTTCATGCCTGCCGCCAGCTCCACGCCCGAGTCCTTCCCCGTCCGCGTCTTCGGCGGCCCCACCGCCCTTTTCGAGTACGGCGGTCTGCGCTTCCTGACCGACCCGACCTTCGACGCCCCCGGCGACTACCCGTCGCCCGGCGCACACCTCGTCAAGACCGCGCCCTCCACCGGCACCCCCACCGACCTGGGCCGCATCGACGTGGTCCTGCTCTCCCACGACGAGCACCCCGACAACCTCGACACCTCCGGCCGGGCCCTGCTCGCCGAGGTCCCCCTCACCCTCACCACGCCCGGCGGCGCACAGCGCCTGGGAGACAAGGCCAAGGGCCTGGCCGACTGGGAGTCCGTCGAGCTGGAGCGCCCCGGCGGCGGCACCGTCACCGTCACCGGGGCGCCCGCCATCCACGGCCCCGGACCGCGCGAGGCCGTCGAACCGGTCGTCGGCCAGGTCGTCGGCTTCGTCCTGACCGGCGAAGGACTGCCGACCGTCTACGTCAGCGGCGACAACGCCTCCCTCGACTCGGTCAAGGAGATCGCCGCAGCGTTCGCCCCCGTCGACACCGCCGTCCTCTTCGCCGGCGCGCCGCGCTTCGCCGTCCTCTTCGACGGCGAACCGCTCGTCCTCGACAGCGCCCGGGCCGCCGAAGCCGCCGAGATCCTCGGCGCCCGCCGGGTCGTCCCCGTCCACTACGACAGCTGGGCCCACTTCACCGAAGGCCGCGATCAGCTCGTCGCCGCCTTCACCGCCGCAGGCCTGGCCGACCGCCTGGACCTGGGCAGTCAGGACTAACAGACCCCCGGAGCGGTGCGGGTGTGCCCGTGGCCGACGATGCCCCGTGCCAGAAGGGCGATGCAGACCGGGCAGCACACCTCGTCGGACATCGCACGGGGTAATCGCCGCGCGCCGGAGGCCCATGACGCTGGGGTCCAGGCCGTCCTCCTCCGGGCGGTCCGCCCGGTCACCTCGTCCCTTCCGGCCGCCCTCGCACCAGCGACCGGGGCTCGATGGCGAGACGGTCGTCGGTGGCCGGGGTGACGGGCGTGGAGTCCCTGGCGACGAGGAACTCGGGCCGCGTGGGGTTCGGGGGCGCGTTGTCGACGGCGTTGTACGTGATCAGCAGGAGCGCACGGCGATCGGGCGACAGGTTGTTCGACGAGGAGTGCACGATGCTCGGGTGGAAGGCGTGGACCGTACCGGCCGGCCCCATGATCCGTACGCTTCCGTGCTCTCGGGCCAGGCCTTCGGCCCGCTGCTCGCTCACCGTGTAGGCGAGGTCCGCCGACACGTGCTGCTGCCAGGTGGAGCCTTCGCCGGCGCTCTTGTCCGGAAGGTCCAAGAGGCCCAGGCGGTGGGACCCGGGGATCACGACGAGCGGGCCGTTGTCCTCGTGGATGTCGTCGAGCGGGATGGCGATGTTGACCGCGTCGGGCCGCGCCATCCCGTCCTCCTCGCTCCAGAAGGCGTAGTCCTGGTGCCAGGGCCAGGCCGCGCCCTCGTGGGCCTGTTTGAGGTTGACCTTGAACTGGTAGACGTAGACCGGCTTGCCCGTCAGTTCCTCGGCCAGGGACACCAGTTGCGGGTGCCGGACCAGTGCGGCGCACAGGTCGTCGAAGGCGTGGCATCCGTGGATGGCGCGGACGGTGTCGGAGTCCTTCTCGTACACCACCTCGGGCCTGCGCTCACGGCTGATCGCGGCCACTGCTTCCTTGAGGAGCTTCACCGCCTCGTCCGTGAAGCGATAGGGGAGCTCGCACCAGCCTTCGGGGTCGTAGGCGCCCTTCAGGTCCTTGACCGCGGACTCGGTGGCTGTGGACATACGTCACCTCTTTCAGAGAGTGGTTCTGACTGGTCTTCGATGGGATGCGACCGGCTATCGGAGCGCCGCCAGGGCGCGCCGGTCGACTTTTCCGCTCGGTGTGCGCGGAAACTCGTGGTCCATGGGGACGTAGGCCGACGGGAGCATGTACTCCGGCAGGAGGTCGGCCAGCTCCTTTTGCAGGGTCGCCGCCGGCGGTGCCGGGTGCGTGCTGGGCCGGTAGTAGGCGACGAGCCGGGTGTCGCCCACGTCTGACGACCGGGCGATCACGACGGCGTCGGCGATGCCGTCGAGCGAGCGGATCCTGGCTTCGACCTCTCCGAGTTCGACTCGGTAGCCGCGGATCTTGACCATGCCGTCCCGGCGGCCGAGGAACTCGATCTGGCCGTCCGGGAGGTACCGCGCCATGTCGCCGGTGCGGTACAGGGTCCCCGCACCGTCCTCCAGGGGATGCGGGACGAACTTCTCCGCCGTCAGGTCGGCGCGTCCCCAGTACCCCTGGGACACCGGCGGGCCTGCGACGCACAGCTCGCCGACCACTCCGGCCGGCTGGGGACGCAGCCGCTCGTCGAGGATGTACACCTCGGCGCCGTTGATCGGATAGCCGATGGTGGGCATGAGGGGCCAGCCGGCCGGGTCGCCGTCCAGGCGCAGCGAGCTCACGCTGTGCGTCTCCGTGGGGCCGTACTGGTTGAAGAGCACGGCATCGTCGAGCCGGCCGAAGAACTCGCGGATGGCCGGAGTCACATGGAGTTGCTCGCCGGCGGTGACGCATTCGCGCAGCGCCGGGGCGGGCAGGTCCATCGCGGTGGCGTAGAAGGCGATGCTCTGCAGCGCCACGAAGGGAAGGAAGATGCGCATCACGCGCTGCTGGTCGATGACCTCCAGCAGGGCGTCGTAGTCCGTGCGCTGCTCGGCGTCGATGATGACCAGGGTGCCGCCGGTGGACCAGGTGCTGAAGAACTCCAGGAACGAGGCGTCGAAGCTCAGCGCCGAGAACTGCAGGGTGCGGTCTCCGGGGCCGGCCGCCGAATCCTGGCACTGCCACCGCACCAGCCCGGCGACGGGGTGGTGCGGCATGGCCACGCCCTTGGGCAGTCCCGTGGAGCCGGAGGTGTACATGAGGTAGGCCAGGTCGTCCGGCCCGGTCTCGGGCAGGCTCGTGTCCGCGGGGCCGTGCGCCGCCTCTTGGGCCCACTGCTCCGGCTGGAGCACGTGCACGGACCGGGGTACGGCGCACCTCTCGCGCAAGGACGGCTGGGTGAGCAGGGTGTGCAGGCCGCTGTCCTCGATCATGTAGGCGAGGCGGTCGGCCGGATAGGCCGGGTCCAACGGCACGTACGGGGAGCCCGACTTGAGTACGGCGAGGACCGCGACGGCCATGTCCAGGCTGCGGTCCATCAGGATGCCCACGGGCCGGCCGGTCGCACCGGTGCAGATCAGCTGGTGGGCGAGCCGGTCGGCGGCGGTGCCCAGTTCCTCGTACGTCAGCTGCCGGTCGTGCCAGACGGCGGCGGGTGCGTCGGGTGTGCGCCGGCGTTGGGCCTCGAAGGCCACGTGCACCGGCGGCGGGGGGTCGGCGGGGCGCGTGGCCCGGGCCCAGGTCCGGGTCACCAGCTCGGTTTCGTCCGCGGTGAGCAGCGGCGCCTCGGCCAGCGGCAGGTCGGGGTCGGCGACCGCGGCGGCGAGCAGGGTGCGGAACCGGTCGGCGATCCGCCGGGCGGTGGCCGGGTCGTAGAGGTCGGTGGCGTAGTCGAGGAACCCGCGGAAGGAGCCGTCCTCGGCCGAGAGGTCGAAACACAGGTCGAACTTGGCCGTGCCGGGGTGGACGGACAGCCGTTCGGCCGTGACGCCCGGCAGTTCCAGGCCGGGTTCCGGCGAGTCGTTGACCTGGACGACCGTCTGGAACAGGGGGAACCTGCCGAGTTGTTCGGCTGTGACGGTCCGTCGGACCAGCTCGCCGAAGGCGACGTCGCGGTGCCGGAGCATGCCGAGGGCTTCGGAGCGGACCGACCGGACGAGTTCGCGGAACGATCCGTCGGCGTCCACGTCGATCCGCAGCGGCATGAGGTCGCTCAGGCAGCCCATGACGGAGTCGAGGTTCGCGTTCCCGCGACGGGAGACGGGTGTTCCGACGACGATGTCGTCGCCGGCGCCGTGGCGGTGCAGCAGGGCGGTGACCGCGGCCGTGAAGACGGTGAACGGCGTGGTGCGGGTGGCGCGGGCGAGCCGGCGCACGCCGCCGGCGACGTCTTCGTCGAGGCGGAAGGCGATGCGCGCCCCGTCCGTGCCCAGCTCCTGGGGGCGGGGCCGGTCGGGAGGGATCGTGCAGGTCTCCGGCACGTTCGCCAGGCGTGCGGTCCAGTGGCGCAGATCGTCCTCGCTCAGGGGGGTCTCGCGCTGGGCGTCCGCGTGGGCACCGAGCTGCGGGGGCGGCGGGGCCGCGCCGGGAGTGGCCGATGTGGTGTCCGGTCGGCTGCGGGCCCGGTAGAGCCGGCTGAACTCCCGGTCCAGGAGGGACAGCGACCAGTCGTCGATGACCAGGTGGTGTATCAGGACGGCCAGCACCCAGTCGTCGTCCGCGAGGCGCAGCAGCACCGGCCGGAGCGGGCCGTCGGCCGGGTCGAGCGGCTGCGCCGCCAGTGCCGCGAGCCGTTCGTCGAGCTCGCCCTCGGGGCAGTCCGCTCGGAGCAGGGGGCGGCAGGACCGCTCCTCGACGCGCTGGACCGGGATCCCGTCCTCCATGAGGAACCGGCTGCGCAGGGACTCGTGCCGGTGGATGACGTCATCGAGCGCGCCCTCGGCCGCGACCGGGTCGACGTCGCCGCGCAGGCGGTGCGCCCACAGCACCGTGTAGCACGAACGGCTCTCGGAGAGCGCGTCGTTGATCCATATCGCCTCTTGCTCGCGGGTCAGCCGGTGGGTGGCGGATCCGGTGCGGGTGCCGGTGCCGGTGCCGGTGCCGGTGGGACCGCTGTCGGCCGCAAGGGTCATGATTCGCTCCGTTCGATGGGGCGGACGGACCGGTGCTCGGCGCGCCGGCCGCCGTGCGGGCCGTCGGCGCCGCTGGCGCGAGGCCGTGCTCTCCAGCGCGGCGCGGTCCAGCTTTCCGTTCGGGGTGAGGGGGAGGTCTTTCAGGGCGGAGGTGACCGTGGGGACCAGGTAGTCCGGCAGCACGGCCGCCAGGTGCTCGTGCACGTGGAGGGGGTCGTGGCCTTCGCCGGGCTCTGCGGCGGCCTGCTGCGCGTCTTCGTCGGCGCAGGTGTAGAACAGGGCGATCCCGGTGACGGCGCCGTCCGCGGCGCGCAGCGGCACCACCGCCGCGGAGCGCACGCCGGCCACGGACGCGGCGGCGGTTTCGATCTCGGCGGCCTCCACACGGTGGCCACGGATCTTGAGCTGCCGGTCCGTACGCCCCCGGAAGTGCAGCGTGCCCGTCTCGTCGAGGTAGCCGAAGTCGCCCGTACGGTAGGCGCGCACGGTCGTTCCGGGCAGCTCGACGGGGACGAAGGCGCGTGCGGTCGGCCCGGGTTCGTCGAGGTACCCGAGGGCCAGCCCCTCCCCCGCCACGTGGATCTCGCCCGCCTGGCCGGCCGGGCAGGGGCGTCCGTGCGGGTCGAGGACGAGCACCTCGGTGTGGGGAACCGGGGTGCCCAGCGGGATCCCGTCCGCGCGGTCGCAGTCCTCGGGCCGTACCGCGCGGGATGTGGTGTGCATACAGCTCTCGGCCGGCCCGTAGCCGTTGACCAGGGTGATGCCGGGGTGGCGGGCCAGGAACGCCGAGGCGTGCGCGGGTGACATGCGCTCGCCGCCCGCGTAGACCTGCCGCAGTCCGGTGAAGCAGTCCGGGTCCTCGTCCACGAAGAGGTGGAACAGTGTCGTGGTCAGGCGCAGGGTGGTGGCGCCCTGGTCGGCGACCATGCGCCGCAGCGTCTGCGGCAGCAGGTGGTCGCCGTCCGTCAGCACCGAGGTGCCTCCGGTCATGAGCTGCCCGAAGAGTTCGTACGCGTACATGTCCCACCACGGCGGTGCCGCCTGGGGCATGACGTTGCCCCGGCCGAATCCGACCGGCCCGCCGTCGCGGAAGATGCGTGTGATCGCCCGGTGGGGCAGCACGACGCCCTTCGGCCTGCCGGTCGTACCGGACGTGAAGATCACCGCGGCGGGGTCCGCCGGAGAGGGGTGCCCCATGGGCGCCTGACGTGTGCCTTCCGAGGCCGCCCGGTGCGGATCCTCTCGCGGTGTCCACACCACGTGCGGGTGGTCGAGGGGGACCGGGCCGTCGGCGACGACGACGGCCGGGTTGCCCAGCATGCCCAGCACCTGCCGCAGCCTGGCGGCCGGCCAGCGGCCGTCCAGGCTGGTGTGGGCGGCGCCGAGCCGCAGGACGGCCAGCTGCACGGCGACGAGTTCCGGCGAGCGCGGCAGCAGCAGCGGCACGATGGCGCCCGGGCCCACGCCGCGCTCGGCGAGCTCGGCGGCGTAGTGGCCCGCCGCCGCGTGCAGTGTCGCGTAGTCGATGCGCGTGTCGCGGTGGATCAGGGCGATGGCGTCCGGGGTGGCCCGCGCGTGCCGGGCCACCGCGTGGTGGACCAGCGACGCGTCGAGGGACGGCTCAGGCACGGCTGCCCTCCGATGCGTCGGAGAGCAGGGCGATCAGATCGGCCAGGACGTCGTACTCCAGGACGTCGACCGGCTCGATGGCGCGGCCGGTGGCCTTCTCCAGGCGGACGCACAGGCTGATGGCCTGGAGGGAGGTACCGCCGAAATCGTAGAAGCTGTCGTCCAGTCCGACGCGGTCGATCCCGAGCACCTCGGCGAAGACGGCGGCCACGGTGGCTTCGAACCCGCCGTCCGGTTCCCGGTAGTCGGCCTCGCACATCTCCTCCCGCCGCTGCCGGGGCGGCCGGGTGTCCGGAGCCGCCCCGGGGCGGACCGGGGCGCTCACGCGCTCACCTGTTCCCGGATCGCGGTGGCCAGGTCCTGCACGGTCCGGTGCCGCATGATGAGGCGGACCTGCAGGCGGGCGCCGAGGCGGCCGCTGAGGCTGACCATCACCCTCACCGCGGTCAGGGAGTTGGCGCCGTGGACCGACAGGAAGGCGTCGTCGTCGCCGAATTCGGCGTGTCCGAGCACCTCCTCCCAGGTCTCCCGGACGGCGGCCTGGAAGTCGGCCTGCGTCGCGGGCATGGCGTTCTGCGGATGTGTCATGGGTACGTGTTCTCCTTTTGCGGTTCAGGTCCGGCCGAGCGCGGCCTCGGGAGCGGCGAGCCTGCCGCTGCGCTGGTGGAAGAAGCCGACCTGCCCGAGGACCAGCAGGACGTTGGCGCCGAGCAGGGCGAGCCACAGGGCGGTCAGGCCGCCCTGGGCCGAGAGCGGCACGGCGGCCAGGGCCAGCAGGCCGTAGCAGACGGCGAAGGCGATCAGGCTGGGCACCGTGTTCCTGATCGCGATGAGCCCGAAGCCGAACACCGCCTGCAGCGCGTCCGTGACCACCACCAGGAGCACCAGGGGAATCAGGGCCAGCACCTGGTGCCGTGCTGCGGGGTCGTGGGTGAAGAGGGACAGGACGGGCCCCCGCAGCACCGCCAGGACACATCCCAGGAGGACCACCGCGCCCAGGGCCGTCTTGGCTCCGGCGCGTACTCCGGCGCGCAGCCCGCGGACGTCCTTGGTCTTCAGGTAGGGAGCCATCAGCGGGATGGTGGCCTGGCCGATGGCGACGGCTGCCGTGAACATGAGGCTGACCAGGGACACGGCGATGCTGTGTGCGGCCGCGCTGACGGTGCCCACCCGTGCGGCGGCGATGGCCAGCACGCCGAGGACGGCGAACTTGATGAGTACGGTCGCGGCGAGCGGCAGGCCGACGCCGGCCAGTTCGAGCACGGCGCGGGGGCGCGGGCGGCCGAGGGTGAGCCGATGCCCGGCCAGGATGGTGGACCGGCGGAGCCCCCAGTGCGCGACCACCGCGCTGATGAGGCTGGACACCAGCATGGCGACTCCCGCACCGGGCAGCCCGAATCCGTCGAACGGGCCGACGCCGTTCACCAGCGTCAGGGAGAGCAGTACGGCCGCGGCGGTGCCGGTCGTCCCGGCCCGCATCACGAGCTTGGACCGGCCGAGGCCCACCAGGGTGGACGTGGCCGAGTTGCCGACGGCGGCCACCAGCACGCTCGCCGCCAGCAGGACGGGGAGTGGGCCGAGCGCCGACAGCGTCTCCTGCGGGACGCCGGAGGCCAGGCCGATGAGCGGCACCGCGCAGACGGCCGCGGCGCCCAGCAGCCCGGTGACGATGCCGAGCCAGATGCCGTTGCGCACCACCGGCACGAGGGCGTCGGGGTCGTCGTCGTGGGCGGCCACGAAGGGCATCACTCCGCGCATGGCGCCGGCGACGGTCGCGGTGGCCGGGGTGTAGACGGCCATGGTGAGGGCGAACGCGGCCAGGGAGGCGGTGGCGTGCCGGCCGAGCATGGCGGTGTCCACCAGGCCGGCCGCGGAGGAGGCGACCATGGTCAGGTAGAGCGGCAGGGCTGCCGTGATGGTGCGTCTGACCAGCCCGCGGTCACCGGCACCGGAGGCCGCGGCGGCCTGCGGGGTCAGGCCCATGACGCTCCCTGCCGCGCGGCCTGATGCGGTGCCGCGCGCCGTGCCGCCGCGTGCACGTCCCGCGTCCATCGCGCACCGAATTCCTCGGGCCGGTCGAAAAGATAGAAATGGCCGCCCGGCCACGAGCGGAATTCGGCACCCACCGATGAATATCCGGCCCATGGGGACACCAGATCGCTCCCCGCCATCGGGTCATCCTCTCCGTAATAAACGGCGAGCGGAACGCCGAGAATGCCCGAGGGTTCTGCCGTGTAATTCCACAAGAGGTCCAGGTCCACCCGGAGGACGTCGGTCAGATACTCCATGAGTTCCGGTTCGCGGAATGCTTCGGGAGGGGTTCCCCCGAGGTCGCGCAGGAATCCGGCGAGGTCCTCCCGCGTCCGCAGGCCGCCGAATCCGTCGCGCACGTCCCGTACGTGCGGAGCCGGGCTCGACGAGGCGCCCAACAGGACGGGCGGGATGCCGAGCCTCTCCAGTTCCCGTGCGAGCTCGTAGGCGACCAGGGCGCCCATACTGTGCCCGAACAGGGCATAAGGCCTGGCCAGTTCTCCCGTCAGCTCACCGGTCAGTTCTGCGGTCAGGGCCGGCAGCAGGAGCGAGACCAGCTCCGCCATGGTGGCGGGGACGGGGGCCGCGGCCACCGAGCCCCGGCCGGGCAGTTCGAGCGCGAGCAGCCGCCAGCCGTCCGGGAGGGAGTCGCGCAACGGCATGAAGCTCATGGCGGAGCCGCCGGCGTGATGCACGAGAACGAGCGTGAATTCCTCTTCCCCGGTCGCGCCGCGGTATGCCCCCGGGCCGTTCCTCAGATCCCTCAGAAAAGCCGTGGAGGGCTTTGTCCTGGCGCCGGAGGGCCGGTAATGTACTCTACCGTCAAAGCGCGTTTTATGCATCACTTTCCCTTGAGCAGGAGACTGCCGTGAGTCGACTTGCATTTGTATTTCCGGGCCAGGGTTCGCAGGTTCCCGGAATGGGATCCGAACTCCTGGAGCGGTATCCCGAGCTGGCGCGTCCGTACTTCGACACCGCGGACGAGGTGCTGGGCATACCGCTGAGCCGCCTGTGCTTCGAAGGCGACGCCGAGGAGCTGCGGGACACGTCCGTGACCCAGCCCGCCGTCTACGTCGTCAGCCTGGTGGCCGCGGCGGTTCTGCGGGAGAAGGGGGTCAGGCCGTCGGTGGTGGCCGGGCACAGCCTCGGCGAGTACACGGCGCTGGTGTGCGCCGGAGTGCTCGACTGGGTCGACGGCCTCAAGCTGGTCCGCCGGCGCGGCCTGCTCATGGCGGAGGTGAACCGGCGTACCCCCGGGCGCATGGCGGCCGTCATCGGACTGCCCGCCGCACGGATCCGCGAGCTGTGCGAGGAGGTCTCCGGGGCACGGCAACGGGTCGTCGAGGTGGCCAACTACAACTCCGCCCAGCAGACGGTCGTGTCCGGCGATGCCGACGGCGTGGCCGAGGTCTCGCGCCGGGCGCTGGAGGAAGGCGCGAGCCACGCGAAGGAGCTCAGCGTCGGAGCCCCCTTCCACTGCTCCCTGATGGCGGATGTCGCCGCGGAGTTCGGCGAGCACCTCGCCGCCACCGCCTTCAGCACTCCGGACGTCCCCGTGGTGGCCAACGTGACGGCTTCCTACGTGCATTCGGGACAGGAGGCCCGCGCCCTGCTCGCCGAGCAGCTCGCCGCCCCGGTGCGCTGGCACGAGACACTGGGCCTGCTCGGCCGCGAGGAGGTGTCCGCGTTCGTCGAGCCCGGCCCGGGACGCGTACTGAGCAACCTCAGCCGTTCCGTGCATCCGGCCGTCCCCGCGATGCCCGCGGGGACCGGCCGCCAGATCGACCGTGCGGTGGAGAAGCTGAGCGGGGTTCTGGTGTGACGGGCCCGCGGTGGGCGCCCCGGTGCGGGGCGCCCACCGCGGGCGGCGCGCGGTCCGGTGCGCCGTGCCGACGGGATGCTCGGCGGCGGTCATGCGCCGGCTCCTCGCGGGTCGAGCGAGCCGGCGGTCGCCTCCGGTTCGAAGACGAGGCCGTACAGGGCCTGCCGGTACAGGTCGAGCAGCCGGTCGTCGCCGGTCGCCGCGTCATGGCGCAGCAGGGCCCGGAAGGAACTCTGGCTGTCGACGACCGTCAGGTGCAGCCGCCGGCCGGGGGCCAGCGGATCGGGCCCCACCTCGCGCAGCGTTCCCGTCCCGAAGCGCAGTGGCTCGTCGTCCCGGGCGTAGTTGAACACCACGTCCAGGTCGTCGAAGGCCGCGAGATCGGAGTGCTCCGCGGCGAGATCCGCGTACGGCACCGCGCTCACCGACAGCACCTCGTCGACGGCCTGCCGCGCCTCGTCCAGGATCCGGCCGAGCGGGCGGTCGCCCGATACCACCAGGGGCATCGGCACGATGTTGGCGAACGCGCCCACCGATCCGTCGAGCCCCCGCTGGAAGCGTCCGTCGAGCGGTATCGCCGGGCACACCGCGTCCGTTGCTCCCATCCGGCCCAGCGCCACCGCGAGCGCGGTCAGGTGCAGGGTGAACGGGGTGGTCCGCTGCTGCGCGCAGCGCGCCCGGAGCGCCGTCTGGAGGATCGCGTCCGGTGCCCAGGTCCGGCGGCCGGGTTCCCGGACCGGGTGGGGAGCGCGTCGCGGGGCTCCGGAGAGCGGGGCGAGCAGGCGCCGCCACAGTCCGACGGCCTCCGTTCGCCGGGTGCTGCCCGGCAGGGTGTTGCGCCATGCCAGATAGCGCAGGAACCCGTCGTCCGTCGCGCGCGGCGCCGCCGTCCGCGTGTAGGCCTCGTCCAGCGTGCGGCACAGGTTGTCGAGCCCTCGGCCGTCGAGCGCCAGCAGGTGCACGGTGACGGCGAGCAGGCCGGCGCCGTCGGGCCCGTCGACGGTGGAGACGCGTACGAGCGGGCCGGTGCGCGGGTCGATCGGCTCGGCCTGGCCGCGCTCGTACAGCCAGTCCACCAGCCGTTCGGAGGGAACGTCCTGCGGCGGACGGCGCCGCACGACGGCGTCGGCGACGACCGCGGCCGTGTCCGCCGGCTCGGCCCGGTGTGGTTCCGCGACGCGCAGGCGCAGCGCGGGCTGCCGTTCCAGCAGCACGGCGACGGCGTCCCGCAACCGCTCCGGGTCCAGCTGCCGGCCGGTGTCGTACACGGCGGTCTTCTGCCGGTCCGGTCCCGGACGGTCGGCGAGGGCGGCCAGGCCCGGTGGCAGGGCGATCGTCGCGGGGGCCGGAGGCAGTTCCTCGTCGGGGTGCGCGGCGCCGAGCCTCCGGCGCCCCGCTACCAGGCCTGCGACGTCCCGGGCGGTGCCGCATTCGTAGAAGTCGGCGATGGACAGGCGCACTTCGAGGTCTTCGCGCACCAGGTGGACCAGCCGGGTGGCCAGCAGCGAATGCCCGCCGGCGTGGAAGAAGTCGTCGTCGGGTCCGAGGCCGGGCTGGTCGAGCACCTGCCGGAACGCCTCCAGGACACGCCCCAGTACCTCGTGACCGTGCTCGTACTCGTGCTCGTGCTCGGCCTCGTGAGGCGGTGCCTGCTCCGGCCTCGGGTCCCGCGTGCCGGCCTGGGGAGCGGCCGTGCCGGGGGGCGGGAGCAGGGCGTGGTCCACCTTTCCGTTGGCGTTGACCGGCAGCCGGTCCACCACGGTGAAGGTGGAGGGCACCAGCGCCGGAGGCAGGACCCCGGCCAGGCGCCCGCGCGTACGCGCGCCGATCGCCTCGGCCCCGGGAACCGGGACCAGGTAGGCGTCGATGCGCCGGTCGCCCTCGGTGCCGCGCACGACCAGCGCCACGTCCGCGATGTCGGCGTCCTCGCGGATCACCACCTCGATCTCGCCCGGCTCCACCCGGTATCCGCGGATCTTGACCTGCTGGTCGTGGCGGCCGAGGAACTCCACGTCGCCCTGGGGCAGCAGACGCGCCCGGTCCCCGCTGCGGTACTGCCTCTCCCCGTCGGCGGAGACGGTGAACCGCGCCTCGGTCAGCCCGGGTTCGTCCAGGTAGCCGGTGGCCACGCACGGTCCGCCGATGACCAGTTCGCCGACGGATCCCCACGGCACGGCCCGCAGTCCGTCGGAGCTCTCCAGCCCCAGCGTGACGTTCTGGATCGGACGGCCGATCGGCGCGTACCGCGGCCAGTCCCGCGGCGGGCCCGAGAAGGTGTAGGAGGTGACGACGTGGGTCTCGGCGGGACCGTAGTTGTTGATCAGCCGGCAGCCGTCCAGCTTCTCGAAGAACGCCGACATCGACGCGCTGAGCCGGAGCTGCTCACCCGTGGTGGCGATCTCCTTCAACGAGGCGAAGGGGGCGGGGTCCTGCTCGAAGCGGGTGGCCAGGGCGTGCGCCAACGACACCGGCAGGATCGCCTTCTGCACCTGGTGGCGACGGACGAACTCGGCGAGCGCGTCGTGGTCGTGGCGGGTCTCCTCGTCGGCCACGTGGATCGATCCGCCGGAGCACAGGGCGGCGAAGGTCTCGTGGAAGGCCGCGTCGAAGCCGAAGGAGGCGAACTGCAGCCAGCGCCTCGCCTCGGTGTAGCCGTCGGTCTCCCAGTGGATCAGGTTGGCCAGCGCACCGTGGGGAAAGTGGATGCCCTTGGGGCGGCCGGTGGTGCCGCTGGTGTAGGTGAGGTAGGCGCCGACCGACGGGGCGACCCGGTCGCCGGGGGCGGAGCCGTCCGGCGCCGGTATCGCGGACACCGCCGGGAGGACGATCCGTCGTACGCCCTCGGGGACGAAGTCCGCGTCCTCCGCCGCGTCGCACAGCACCAGGCGGGTACCGCAGTGCTCGGCGATGGCGGCGAGCCGGGGGCGCGGGTGGCTCTGGTCGAAGGGCACCGGGGTGGCGCCGGCGCGCAGCACGCCCAGCAGGGCGACGATCATCCGGGCGTCGCGCGGCAGGGCGATGCCGACCGGGTCTCCGATGCCGATCCCGTGCGAGGTCAGGAGGCCTGCGACGCCTGCGGACAGGCGTGCCAGCTCGCGGTAGGTGAGCGTCTGCCGGCCGTCGCTCACCGCCTCCCGCTCCGGGTGGCGTGCGGCATGCTCCAGGAAGACCGCGTGCACGGGCAGGTCCGGAACCGGCACCCGGGGGCCGGTCAGCGCCGCCGCCGTGCGCAGGGCCTGGGCCGGGCGCTCGGCGGGGACGGCGTCGACGGCGGTGTCGGGTGTGCGGGTGAGGGTTTCCAGCAGGAAGGCGAACGACTCCCGCCACGCGTCGACCGTCCGGCGGCTGAAGCGGTCGGTGTCGTAGATGAAGCGGCCGCCGATGGTGCCGTCCTCGGTCCACCAGTCCAGGGACAGTTCGTAGGGGCTGGTGGCGCGGTCGAAGGGCAGCGGCCTGACGTCGACTCCCGTCGGCGGGGATGCGGTCATGCTTCCCGGGTGCAGCAGGTTGAACAGCGCCTGGAAGACCGGGGAGGCCTCACCGCGTCCGTCCGGTCCGCGGACGGCGTCCCGCGCCATGACCTCGTACGGCAGTTCCTGGTGGTCCATGGCACCGGTCACGCGCCGGGCCGTCTCCCGCAGCAGGGAACGGAACGACTGACCGGCCGAGATCGTGCTCCGGATCGGAAGCGTATTGACGAAGTTGCCGATGAGGTCGCGGGTCTCGGGACGGTGGCGGCCCGAGACCGGGCAGCCGACCACGAGGTCCCGCTGGTCGGAGAGCGAGGCCAGCAGCACGGAGAACGCGGTGAGGACCACCACGAACGGTGTCGTCGACTCCTCGGCGGCGAGGGTGTGCACGGACTGCGCGGTCTGCGGCGGCAGGGTGAAGTTGAGCTTGTCGCCCCGGTAGCTGCGCCGGGCACCGCGCGGACGGTCTCCGGAGAGTTCCAGGGGCGCGGGCAGGTCGGCCAGCTCCCGGCTCCAGAAGGCGCGCTGCCGGTCCGCGTCCGCCGTGGTGAGCCAGTCGGCCTCGGCCCTCGCGTGCTGGGCCGCGAGGGTCGCGATGGCCGGCAGGCCGGGTGCGCCGTCACCGGTACGGCCCTGGTAGAGGGCGTACAGATCGCGCAGGAGGATCCCGATGGACGTGGCGTCGGCCACGAGGTGGTGCAGGGCGAGGGCCAGGACGGTCCGGTCGGGGCCCATGCGGAACAGCCGGACGGCGCACAGGGGGGCGCGGTCGGTGGGGATGGTGGTGTCCAGCAGCGAGGCGATCGCCTCGCGCAGGGCGTCGTCGTCGGCCACGTCCTCCTCGACGACGTCCGCCTGTGCCTGCTCCTCGACCACCTGGAGGGGGGTGCCGCCGGTGGTACGGAACACCGTGCGCAGGGTTTCGTGACGGGCGACGAGATCGGCCAGTGCCAGCCGCAGCGCGCCGCGGTCCACGGGGCCGCGCAGGTCGGCGAGCACGGGCACGTTGTACGCCTCGGCGGCTCCCTCGAACTCGCTGAGGAAGAGGAACGCCTCCTGGATGGAGGTGGCCGGTGCCGGTCCGGCGTCCTCGGCCGCGACGGCGGGTGCCGGAGCGGCGGCGGACGCGCCGGCACCGGTGGCGGGCGGCGCCGTCATGGCGGCGAGCCGGGCCAGCCCCGCGGGGGTCGGTTCCTGCATGAAGGAGCCGAGCGGGATCCTCCTCCCCCAGTGCTGCCGCGCCTGGGCCACGATGCGGGTGGCGAGCAGCGAGTCACCGCCGAGGGAGAACAGATCGGCCGCGGGGTCGATGTCGCTCCTGCCGGTGGCCTGGGCGAAGATCCGCCGAGCCGTCTGTTCGAGGCGGTCGGCGCCCTGTTCGTCGGCGCCGTGTCCATCGGGGCCGTGTCCGTCGGCGCTGTGCCCGTCGGGGCCGGCGGGGAGCTCGACGGCGGGGGCCGCGGCGCCCGTCGCGGGCCGCGCCTCCAGCCAGTGGCGCCCGCGCTGGAACGGATAGCGGGGCGCCTGCGTGAACCGGCGGGAGCCGTCGGCCGGCGCGAGCCGTTCCGAGTCCTCGACCAGTCCCGCCACCCAGGCCTGTCCCAGTGCGGCCGTCAGGGCTTCGCCGCCCGGCCGGACGTCCTTGGGGACCGTGAGCGCGACCGCTTCGGGGAACACCGAAGGCATCGGCGGCGCCGGTTCGGCGACCGGAACCGGGTTCAGGAGCACCGGAACCCTCGGTGGCAGCGTGCGCTGCCCGGGAGCGGCGGGGGCGTCGCCGAACACCGCGCTCGCGTCGGGCGTCCGGCCCGCCGGGCACAGTTCGGCTCCGTCGGCGTCGTACCAGGGGATCGTCGCGGCACGCAGCGCCACACCGGCCAGCGCCTGCGCGGGATCGGCTCCCCGGGCCAGGGCCGCCACGATCGCGGGCGCGTCCGCCTCGGCCACCACGCCGCTGATCACGGCGGCCGCCGGCCGGTTCCCGGTGGTGGCGACGACCGCGCCGGGGCGTACGCCGTGCTCGGCCCACAGCGCGGCGCAGGCGAGCGCCGTCACCGCGGCCGCGGCCCTGGGAGCCGTCCGCCGCAGGTGGGCCAGCGGGTCGGCGTCCGCCGCCGGCGCGGGTGCGCAGTGTGCGGTCAGCCGCCGCACCTGCTCCGCGAAGGCCGGCCGGCTCTCCAGCAGCGCCGACAGGGCCTCGCCCGGCAGGACCTCGTCGGTGAGGGTGAACGCCGGTGCCCGTCCGGCCAGTTCCGGATCCGGGAGCTGGGCGTCCAGCAGCACCGGCTCACCGTCTCCGCGCCAGAGCAGACCGCGGCGCAGGGGGTGCGGGGTCCGGCGGGCGGTCAGGGTGAAGGCGACGTCACGGGCGTCGTCCGGCGTGCTCGCGTCGACCCGGGCCCGCACCGCGTCCTCCAGGGCGTCCAGTGCGGCGGTGGACCGGGCGGAGAAGAGCAGCAGGTGCCGGGGCTCGGCGGCCGGCTGCCCGACCGCGGGCCGGTCGGTGGCGTCCGGGGCCTCCTCGACCAGCAGGTCGGTGGCGTCCGGGGCCTCCTCGACCAGCAGATGAACGTTGGTGCCGCCCACGCCGAGCGAGCTGACGCCGGCGAGCAGGGGCCGCGGCCCGGTCCACGGCCGCAACCCCGTGTTGACCCGGAAGGGCGAGGCCTCGAAGTCGATGTGCGGGTTGAGCCGTTCGCAGCCCAGCGTGGCGGGGAGCTGCCGGTGACGCAGCGAGAGCACCACCTTGATCAGGCCGGCGATGCCGGAGGCCGAGTCGAGGTGGCCGATGTTGGACTTCACCGAGCCGATGGCGCAGTGGCCCACGGAGTCCGTGGTCCGCCGGAACGCCTCGGTGAGCGCGCCGACCTCGATGGGGTCGCCGAGCGGAGTGCCGGTGGCGTGCGCCTCGACGTAGGAGATCCGGTCCGCCGTGACCCCCGCCAGTTCGTGTACCTCGGCGATGAGTTCGGCCTGCCCCTGCACGCTGGGCGCCGTGTATCCGCTCTTGCGGGCGCCGTCGTTGTTGAGCCCGCCGCCGCGGATGACCGCGAGGATGCGGTCGCCGTCCGCCAGCGCCTCGTCGAGCCGGCGCAGGACGACCATGCCGGCGCCGCTGGAGAACACCGTCCCCGCGGCGTCCGCCGAGAAGGGCCGGCAGCGGCCGTCGGGCGAGGAGATGCCGCCCTCGACGTGCGCGTAGCCGACGTCCGTCGGGTTGATCGCGGCGCCGCCGACGAGTACCGCGTCCGTCTCGTAGTCCATCAGCGCCCGGCACGCGTGGTGCACCGCGGCGAGGCTGGAGGAGCACGCGCAGTCCACCGCGAGGCTGGGCCCGGTGAGTCCGAGGCGGTAGGAGAGCTGGGTGGCCGTGTACCCGCGGTCGTTGCCCATCAGGACCCGGTGGAAGCCGAGCGGCTCGATGGCCTCGGGGTGCGCCAGGACGTTCTGCAGGAGGTAGTCGGAGATGTTGACGCCGAGGTAGACGCCGATGCGGCCGGGGAACGACGCCGGTACGAGCCCGGCGTCCTCCAGGGCGTGTACGGCGGTTTCCAGCAGGAACCGCTGCTGGGGGTCGGTGACGGCGGCCTCCGCCGGGGACATCCCGAAGTAGTCGGCGTCGAACAGCGAGGGATCGGCGAAGGTCTTGCGCACCGCGACGTAGGAGGGGTCGGACAGCGCCCAGGCGCGGCCCGCCCGGCGCAGGTCCGCCTCCGGCACCTCCTCGCGGGGGTCGACGCCCTCGCGCAGGAGGTCCCAGAACTCCTCGGCCGACTCGGCGCCCGGGAAGCGGCAGGCCAGGCCGGTGATGGCGATGGCCGGCACGTCGTCGGACAGCTCGGCGGCTTCGGTCATTTCACGCTCTCCATCTGATCAGCGGGTGGGGGTCGGGGCGGGGCCGGGCCGCCGCGGGGCGGCCCGGGGCGGGTCGGATCAGCCGGCCCTTTCCCGGCGCCGCTGCGCCGCCTGCCGCATGCGCTCCCGTCGGCCGCCGGCGCCGCCCGTGTCCGCGGGAACGCGGGACCGCGGGACACCGCCGGGGGCGCTCTCCGCGCGGTCGGCGATGTGCGCCGCGTACGCACGGACGCTGGGGTAGCTGAAGAAGTCGATGACGCGCGCCTCGGGGTGGACGTGCTCGCGCACCTCCGCCAGCAGCTGTACGACCAGCAGGGAGGAGCCGCCGGACTCGAAGAAGTCGTCGGTGACCCGCAGGCCGTCGACGCCGAGGACGCCGCTCCAGATCTCCAGCAGCCGCTGTTCCAGCACGTGGGCCGGCTGCGCCGTGGCGTCGTCGGGGCGCTCCAGCGGTACGACGGGCAGTGCGGCGCGGTCGACCTTGCCGCCGGTGGTGGTGGGCAGGCGCGTGATCGCGGCGAACGCCGACGGCACCATGACGGCCGGCAGCCGCTCGGATACGGCCGAGCGCAGCGTCGCCTCGTCGAGCACCGCGCCGGGCCGGGGCACGTAGTGGGCGACCAGCACCTGCTGCGCGCCGTCGCCCTGGGGCACCACGGCGCACTGGGTGACGCCGGGGACGGCGTTGACCGCCTGTTCGACGTCCTCCAGCTCGATCCGGTGCCCGCGCAGCTTGATCTGGTTGTCCAGGCGTCCGGAGAGTTCCACGGAGCCGTCCGGCAGCAGCCGGGCCAGGTCCCCGGTCCGGTAGACCGGCCCGTCCGGGTGCAGATCGGGGCGCAGCGGGAACCGCTCGGACGTGAGCTCCGGCTTGCCGACGTACCCCCGGGCCACTCCGGCGCCGCCGATCACGAGTTCGCCGTACATGCCGACGGGCAGCGCGTTGAGCCGGGCGTCGGTGACGTACAGGGCGGTGTTGTGCAGCGGCCGGCCGACGAGGACGCGTTCGGGGCTGTCGGGCAGCTCCCAGGAACTGGACCAGACGGTGGTCTCCGTGGGGCCGTACATGTTCACCACGCGCGGGATGCCGAGCGCCTTGAGCCTGCGCGCCAGCGTCAGGTCGAGCGGCTCGCCGCCGACCATCAGGATCTTCAGCGTGCCGAGGGCCTCGGCGGCGCGGGGCAGCATGAGGACGGTGCGCAGGAGGGTGGGGGTGGCCTGCATCGCGGTCGCGCCGGAGGCCAGGATCAGGTCGGGGACGGCCACGGGCCCGGCCGGCTCCGCGCCGGCCGTGGAGCGGCGCAGGGTCTCCAGGTTCTCGGCGAGCACGACCGGTATGCCCCGGGCCAGCGTCCACAGCAGCTCGACCACGGCGATGTCGAAGGTGACCGCGGTGACGGACAGCCATACGGTGGCGTCGGCGGGCCGGATGACGTCGTCGAGGGCGGTGAAGAGGTTGGCGAGGTTGGCGTGCGTGACCTCGACGCCCTTGGGCACGCCGGTCGAGCCGGACGTGAAGATGACGTACGCCGACCCGGTCGTGGGGCGGGGTGGCGGATCGCCGGCCGGGGTGTGCAGCAGCTCGGCCGCGGCCAGGCGGGGGCCGCCGAAACCGGGGCAGGCCGCGCGGTAGGCGTCGTCGGCGATGAGCGCGGTGCAGTCGGCTGTCTCCACCATCGCCTCCAGCCGGCTCGCCGGTGCGGAGCCGTCCAGCGGCACGTACACCAGCCCCGCCGACATCACGCCGAGCAGTACCGCCACCAGTTCGGGGGTCCGCGGCATGAGGACGCCCACGCGCCGGCCGGGCCGGAGACCGGCGGCGCGCAGCCCCGCCGCGACGGACGCGGCGCGACGCGCCAGGTCGCCGCGGGTCAGGGTGGTGCTGCGGAAGGTCAGGGCCGGCTGCTGGGGGTCTTCGGCCAGCCGAGCCAGGATGTCCTCGTGGACGGGGCGGTCCGGGACCGGCCGGGCCGTCGCGGCGTTCCACCCTTCGACCAGGCCTGCGCTCTCGGCGTCGAGGAGCCCCAGTTCCGCCAGCGGGCGGTCCGGCACCCGGCACATGCCGTCGAGCAGGCCGCGGTAGGCGGCGACGAACCGCCGGGCCTCGTCCTCGGTGAACTGCCGGTCGCTGTAGGTGAGCAGGCCGCGCAGGCCGTCCTCGTGCTGGCTGAGGCGGAACATGACGTCGTACTGGGTGGAGTACGTCGGCACGTCCACGGGGGTGCTGCGCACGCCCGGCAGGTCGAAGTCGGTGTCGGGGAACGTCTGGAACAGGAACACGGTCTGGAAGACCGGGGTGTGCGCCGCCTCGCGCCGCGGTGCGACGGCCTGGACGACCTGCTCGAAGGGGAGTTCCCGGTGGGCGAAGGCCTCGTGTACCGCACGCCTGGCCGAGGCCAGGTACGCGCGGGTGGTCTGGCGCTCGTCCACGCGCGTCCGCACCGGGACGAGGTTGAAGAAGAGGCCCATGGCCCGTTCCAGGTCGGCGTGCGGACGGTTCGCCAGGGGCGTGCCCACCACGACGTCTTCGCTGCGCGACAGCCGTGAGAGCAGCAGGGCGTACGCCGAGACCAGCACGGTGAAGGGGGTGGTGCCGGTCTCGGCGCACAGGGTGCGGACCCGCTCCAGCAGATCCTCGTCGTAGCGGATCTCCAGAGCCGATCCGCTGTATCCGGGGGTCGTCCCGTGACTCCGGCCGGGCATCAGGTCGAGCGCCGCAGGCGGATCGGCCAGTGTCCGGCGCCAGAAGTCGCGCTGCCGTTCGGCCGCCGGGCCGGCCAGCCAGCGCTCTTCCCAGTGGGCGAAGTCGGCGTACTGGAGGGGGAGTTCCGCGAGCTCGGGGCGGCGGCCGGCCACCCGGGCGCGGTACAGCTCCGCGAGCTCGCGTTTGAGGATGCCGGTCGACCACCCGTCCGAGACGGCGTGGTGCTGGGTGACGAGGAAGATCCACTGCTGGGGGCCGGTGCCGATCAGGTCGAACCGGCTCAGCGGGGCACGGGACAGGTCGAAGCGGTGCGAGACGAGGGTGCGTACGAGGGCGTCCGCGTCGTCGGGGGCGGCCACGTGCTCGTGGAAGGGTGCGGGGCACTCCGGTGTGATCGTCTGGACCAGCACGCCCTCGCTCCGGGAGAGCGCCGTGCGCAGGATCTCGTGCCGTGCGACCAGTTCCCCGGCCGCCCAGCGCAGGGCCGCGACATCGAGATCGCCGTGCAGTTCCACGGCGAAGTACATGTTGTAGACGGGCGGGCCGTCGTCGGCGAGCTGCTCGCTCAGCCACATCTGCTGCTGGGCCCGGGAGGCGGGGATGCGGTCCGAGCGGTCGGCGCGGGTGACGGGCAGCGTGCGTTCGGCGTCCTCGCGCCGCTGTTCGCGCAGGAACCGCAGGATGGCGTCGCGGTGGTCGCGCAGGGTCTGCTTCAACTCGTCGGTCAGCGCTTGGGTGGGGCCGGTGACGGACAGCCTGCCGTCCCGCTCTTCCAGCCGTACCCCGAGGTCCGCGAGCTGCCGGAGTATGCCGGTCGTGGTCGTCACAGCTCGAAGCTCCCTGTCGAGTCGGCACTGTGATGTGCGGTCAGCTTGCTGTACAGCTCGGCGGACGCCCGCTGCTCACGCACGAGCTCGGCCATGCCTTCGGGTGTTTCGGCGTCCAGCAGGTCGCCGAGGGGGACGCTGACGCCGAGGCGGTCCCGCAGCCGGGCCACGATCTGGGCGGCCACCAGTGAATGTCCGCCCAGCTCGAAGAAGTCGGAGTCGGGTTCGATGTCCGGCTCGCCGAGCACGGACCGCCAGATGTCCATGACGACGGCGGACACGTCCTCCTGCGCACCTGCGGCCGGCGCGGCCGCGGGCTCGGAATCCGGCTCGGACTCGGGCTCGGGATCCGGGAGGGCCGCGGCCACGGCCGCGCCCGGGGCCGTGATCGCCCAGTGCCGCCGCGCGTCGAAGGGGTAGAGGGGCAGGGCGACCGTGCGCCCGGACCCGCCGCGCAGCCGGGCCCAGTCGAGGTCGGCTCCGCGCTCCCAGCACCACGCGGCCAGCTCCAGCCAGTCCTTCCACGAGGCCAGCGCGCCCATGAGGTCCGCGGCGTCCCCCGGCAGGGCGGCCGGTTCGCCGTCCATGACGGACGTCTGCGCCACGTCGAGGAAGTGGTCGACGGACGGCGCGGTTCCTGCGGGCACCGTCTCGCCCAGGCTGAGCGAGCGCAGGGCGTTCTCCGTACGGGCGGGCGGATGCGCCCGCAGGTCGTCCTCCATGGCGGCCAGGTGCCGCTCGCACGCGCTCAGGTCGCCGCCGCCGTGGACGACGGCCCGGATGGCCTCGTGCCGTACGGCGCACCGCAGGGCGACGTCGTGGTCCAGCGCACCGGCGTGGGCCGCCGCGAGGTACTCCCCCGACCCGTGGGCCGTGAGCGTGCCGACCCGCACGCCGAGGGCCGCGAGTTCTTCCAGAGCGGCGTATCCCAGCAGGAAGGCGCGCTCGGTCGCTTCTGGACGGTCCTGGGCCGTGGCGAACGCGGGTATCCGGTCGGTCAGGGACGGCTCGGGGCGTACGGCGGAGCCGAGGTCGACGGCTATCTGGAGCGGTCCGGCGGGGACGGGGTCCGCCTCCTCCTTCAGCAGTGCCGCGAGTTCGGGCAGCGAGCGGGCGACCCAGGCGCGCCGCAGTTCGCGCGGCATGCGGCCGTCCTGGAGCGTACGGGCGACGTCCGCGCCCGCCCCGTCACCACCGGCGCTCACGGCGTCGGCGAGGCTCTCCCGCAGTCCGTGGAAGGCGGTGGCCGTGCGCGCCGAGAGCGGGAACACCTGTGGGGCGGCGCCGTCGGTGCCGCCCGGTTCGGGGGCGGTGCCGTGGTGGCCGACCACGACGTGGGCGTTGGTGCCGCCCACGCCGAGCGCGGACACGGCGGCGTACCGCGGCAGCCCGTTCTCCGGCCAGGGGCGGCGCCGGGTGTTGACGTAGAGTCCGCTGCCTTCCACATCGGCCGACGGGAGCAGTTCGCGGTGGCCGACCGTCGCCGGAATGACGCCTTCGCGCACGGTGAGAACGGCCTTGATGAGTCCGGCCATGCCCGCGGCCGTGTCCAGGTGCCCGATGGACGACTTCACGGCGCCGATCGCGCACGGGTCGTCCACGCCGAGCCGCTCGCGTGCTTCGCGCAGAGCGGCGATTTCGACGGGGTCCCCGAGCGGCGTGCCGGTGCCGTGTGCCTCCACGTAGCCGATGGCGCGGGGATCGACCCCGGCGTCGGCGACGGCCGCGAGTATGACGTCGCGCTGTCCGGCGACGCTGGGCGCGGCGAAGCTCTGGCGGTCGGAGCCGTCGTTGTTGACGGCCGTGCCGTGCAGCACCGCGTGGACGCGGTCCCCGTCCCTGAGCGCGGCGGCCAGCGGCCTGAGGACGACGACGCCGACCCCGCTGCCCGGCACCGTCCCGTTCGCGGCGCGGTCGAAGGGACGCAGCGCGCCGTCGGGGGACAGGACCGCGCTCTCCTGGGAGACGTAGCCGTGCTCGTGCGGCAGCTGTACGGACACCGCGCCGGCCAGGGCGACGTCGCAGTCACCCGCCAGCAGGCTCTGCCGGGCGAGGTGTACGGCGGTCAGCCCGGTGGAGCACAGGGTGTTCACGAAGACGCTCGGGCCGCGCAGGTCGAGGTGGTAGGAGACGCGCAGGGGCAGCATCGCCGACGCGTCCGACATCCTGCGGTGACTGCCCGCGGCCTCGTCCGGTTCCGGCAGCAGCCGGCCGTACTGGTTCTCGCCGCT
This sequence comes from Streptomyces sp. NPDC028314, assembly GCF_055565795.1. Taxonomy (NCBI): domain Bacteria; kingdom Bacillati; phylum Actinomycetota; class Actinomycetes; order Kitasatosporales; family Streptomycetaceae; genus Streptomyces; species Streptomyces sp. NPDC028314. The sequence goes on along the minus strand of NZ_JBVHTP010000011.1, from coordinate 132,840 downwards.
GCCGCAGAACACGCCGATGCGCCGTCCCGCGGCGCGGCCCGCCCAGCCCGCGTCCTCCAGGGCGTGCACGGCTTCCTCCAGGAACAGCCGGTGCTGCGGGTCCATCGTCTCGGCCTCGGCCGGCGCGATGCCGAAGAAGGAGGAGTCGAAGTGTTCGACACCGTCGACGGCGCCCGAGACCGCGACGTATCCCCGGCGGGTGTAGCGGTCCTGCGGCACGCCCTTGGACCGGAGGCCGGATTCGTCGAGCGGGTCCAGGAATTGGGCTCCGTCCAGCAGGTTCGACCAGTAGCGGTCGACGTCCCGCGCTCCGGGCAAGCGGCATGCCATGCCGATCACGGCGATGGCATCGTCCGGGTTCTGCACGCTCACGGGGTTCCCCTAGTTCTGCGGTGTGCGGCCACGGCGACTGAGCGCGCCGGCGAGGGCCGATACGGTCGGGTACTTGAACAGGTCGGTGATCGGGACCTCCACCGACAGCTCCCGCCTGATGCTGCTGTGCAGCTGGATGAGGGTCAGCGAGCTGCCGCCGAGTTCGAAGAGGCTCACCGACCTCGGCACGCGTTCCGGGGGGACGCCGAGCGCCCCGGCCCACAAGGCGGTGAGCCGCTGTTCCAGGGCGGTGCGCGGCGCGGCCTCCGCGGTGGCGTCCTGTCCCGCCTCCGGCACCGGCAGGGACCGGGCGTCGGCCTTGCCCGTCGCCGTGACCGGCAGCTCGTCCAGCCGCACCACGTGGGCCGGGAGCTGTTCGGCGGGAAGGCGCTCGGCGAGGTGACCGAGGACGTCCTCGGTCGTCGTGCCTTCCGGCGCGACGACGTACGCCACCAGGGTGTCCTTGCGGCGGGGGTGCACGACCACCGCGGCGTCCTTCACGTCGTCGTGCTCCAGCAGCGTGCTGCGGATGCCGTCGAGGTCGACGCGCAGCCCGCGGATCTTGACCTGGCCGTCCTCGCGCCCGATGAACTCCAGCACTCCGTCGGCGCGCCGGCGTACCAGGTCGCCGGTGCGGTACAGCCGCGGCGGCGTCGGCGCGCCGGCGTGTTCCTCCAGCGCACTGGCGACGAACCGCTCCGCCGTCAGCTGTTCGCGGTTGACGTAGCCGTCGGCGAGGACGACGCCCCCGAGGTGCAGTTCGCCGGTGAATCCGGGGGGCAGGATCTGACCGCCGGCGCCCAGTACGTACGTCCTCGCGCCGTCCACCGGGCGGCCGATCGGCATGACGGGACCGGTGTCGTCTTCGGCCCCGCACACGTGGAACGTCGCGTCGATGGTGGCCTCGGTGGGGCCGTAGAGGTTGACGACCCGGGCCGTGCTCGTGCGGTGCGCCATCCGCACCACCGCGCGGTCGAGTTGCTCGCCTCCGCAGAACAGCCAGCGCAGCGACGGGCAGGCGCTCAGGCCCTCGTCACCGGGCAGGGCCTTGAGCAGTGTCGGTACGAACTGCGCCACCGTCACGTCGTGCCGGCGCATCTCCGCGAGGAGGGCGGCCGGGTCCCGGTGCGTGTCGGCACCGGCGATGACCGTCGACGCGCCGATCGTCAGCGGAACCAGGTACTCCCACACCGAGGCGTCGAACACGGGGGGCGTCTTGAAGTAGAAGCGGTCCTGCGGGCCCAGGCCGAAGGCACGCCGCTTCCATGCCAGGTTGTTGGCGATGGCCCGGTGCGGGACCACGACGGCCTTGGGCAGGCCCGTGGTTCCCGACGTGGTGATGAGGTAGGCGGGTTGCGTGCCGTCGACCGGGGCGTCGGCGAATCCGGCCGCGTCCGTCACGTCATGGGGTTCGCCGATGTCGAGGACCGGCAGATCCGTGGTGAGTTGCCCACGTGCCTGGGCGTCGCCGACCAGAACGGCCGCGGCGCCGGCGTCGGTCACGACGAAGGAACGCCTCCTGGCCGGCTGCGCCATGTCGACGGGCAGGTAGGCCATGCCGCAGCGGAGCACCGCCAGAGCGGCGACGACGAACGCGGCGGACCGCGGCAGGCACAGCGCCACGGTGCTCCGCTCGGGCAGCCCCAGCGCGGCGATGCGGGCGGCCAGGCGACGGCTTTCGTCGTCCAGCTCGCGGTAGGTCACGGTGCGCTCGCCCTCGATGAGGGCGACCGCACCGGGCCGGGCCGCCACCTGCTCCGCGAAGGCCCCGACGACCAGCGGCGGGGGCGCGCTGTCGGTGTCCGTACGGCCGTGCGCGGCCGCGGCCGCTCGGTCCTCGGCGTCGGCGTCGGCGAGTGCCATGCCGAGCACGGCGGGGGGACCGGGGGTGACCAGCATCTGTCCGAGCACCGTCTCGACGGCACGGGCGATGCTCCGGGCGACGTAGGCGGGGTACTGGTCGCGCACGAAGTCCAGTCGGCCGGTGAATCCCGCGCCGTCGGCGTTGACGGACAGCAGGAGGCCCGCCTTGCCGTCGCGCGGCACCATGGGGACGCGCCGGGCACGGACACCCGGCAGGCGCAGCACTTCGTCGGCGGTCGCCTCGTTGAACGACATGAGGGTGGGGAACACCGAGGCCGAGGCGGACTGCGCTCCACTGCGTACGGCGGCCCACGCCTTCGTGAGCGAACCGCCCTGGTGGGCCAGGCAGTCCAGCAGCGAGTCCTGGACCTCTTCGATGTACTCGTCCGCGGTCCTGTCCTGCCGGGCCGGCGGGCGGAAGGGGAGCATCTCGGAGTACAGCCCGACCACTGCCGGGTACTGCGAGCGGCGCCAGTCGACGGCCGGGTATCCGATAACGATGTCATCGGTGCGGAAGTAGTGCTGCAGCGTGAGCGAGTAGGCGCCGAGCAGTGCGGCGAAGGGCGTGACGCCCCGCTGCTCGCAGAGGCGGCGGAGGTCCTCGGGCACCCGCACCTCGACCGAGGAGGTCTGCGGGCTGGATTCCCCGTCCGCGAGCTGCTCCGCCGCGGCCGGCGCGGCGGTCACACCTTGCAGGTATTCGGCCCAGAACTCCTCGTCCTGGCGGCCCTCGGGCGACTCTTCGAACTCCTTCTGAGCCATCGCATACGCGAAGTAGCCGTCCTGCTCGCCCGGACCGGGACGCGGCGCGCTCCCGTCCGCGTAGGCGGCGTAGAGGGCGGACAGGTCGTCCAGGAGCAGCCCCACGGATGGCGCGTCCACGGCTATGTGGTCCAGCAGCAACAGCAGCACCGCCTCCCGCGGACCGCTGCGGAAGAGGTCGGCGCTCAGGCGCAGCGGGGCATCGGCGGCGAAGGGCGTGCGGGCCGCCTCGGCCGCATGCGCCTGCCCGTCCTGGCCCGGAATCTCGTGCACACGCAGCACACCGTCCGGGATCTGGTCGCTCACCTCAAGGAATGCGCCCTGCGCGTCGGGACGTGAGCGCAGCACCGGGTGACGGGCGATCAGCCGGCACAGGGCCTGGTCTAACGCGGTCGCGTCCAACGGCCCGGCTAACCGGTGGACGACCGGGATGTTGTACGCGTCGCCGGCAGCGCCGAGCCGCTGCGCTGCCCACATGGCTTGTTGTTGACGTGTCAAGGGCGCCACTCGGTGCCCTGCGTAGGCAGGCATGGTTTCCCCCGTAGCTCCGCCTCGACCCCAGGCCATGGGATCGCTGGCGCACACCAGTAAAGACTATGGCGATCTTGAGCGGTTATCGATGTACACGTCAATGAATTAAACGGGCCATGACGCGAAACAGCCGTTTTCCCTCCAGACCCAACCCTCGGTAAGGGCGTCATGAGCTGCTGTTTCACGGCGCCCTGCGAGGGACTTGACAGATGGCCGAAAGAAGAGCGTTCGGAGCGGGCAGCGAGCTGCTCGGCGGCCTCGTTCCTGCACAACAGGGTGGGGCCGGCCTCCCCGGCACACCCGGGAAGGCCGGCCCCACGTGTGGCGGAGTTCACTCCCACGACCGCGCGGAGGGCGGCCGCGTCAGGGGCTGGCTACCACTGGCCGGTGATGGGCACGTCGCCCGGGTTGCCGAACGTACTCTCCGTCCCCACCGAACTGTTGTCACCAGTCAGCAGGAAAGTCCGGGTCCCCGGCCGGTACACACCCGCGGTCGAAGGGTCGTGTTCTCGGTGATGTTGTCGTAGCGCAGTGCCGAGTAGCTGCTGGTGGGGTGGTTGGCCAGGGTGGAGGCGTACGGGTTGCCGTCGGTGTTGTAGTTCGGACGGCTGCGGGTGCAACCGCCAGCGCGTACTGGTCGTGGAGGTAGCGGCCCAGCATCCTCAGGGGCGGAAGGGACAGGCCGACCACGAGGACGAGGATGGTGATCGCCGGCAGCTGGCCGGCCTCATGGAACGCCTCGACGCGTCGAGCCGCTTCGAGGCCGGGAAGGCGGCCCAACACGGCTGGCTGCGCCAGTAGCGCAAGGGGCCCTGGTGCCGTACCGGCACCAGGGCCCCGAAGGAACTGCTACGCCATCTGCCGGCCTTATTGCTGCGCCGGCCTTCTGTTTCCGCAGACCCGACTCATGGGCGGTCGGGGGTGCGGGGATCGCGGTTGCTTGACCGGAGACCACCTCACTATCGATGTCCTGCGGTACCCGGGCTCAAGACTTCCGCCCGGGCGATCCTGATGGCGCCTGGTCCCTCCGTTCTTCCTCGGCGATCAACTACTTGCCAAGCGAGGTACTGCGGGTACTGCCACTGCGGCACTGCCGCCCGGCAGTTCGTCTCTGCCGGGCCCTTCCGATCTCGGTTACGTGAGAAACCATAACCACATCAGAGCCCAATGTCTACTCTGGCCAGCATAGATTTTCACGCGCCTGCCAGTGAGGTAATCGGGTGTTGTCGGGTTTGGCAGCCGCGCTTTCCCCCGCCTGGCGGCACTGCCGCAGCTCGCAGGGAAGACGTGGCCGGTCAGACGGCCGCGGGCTGGGGCCGGGACCGGGGCCGGCGCCCGGGCCGGCGGCCGCCGTACGGCGTGACGCCGGTCAGGCGCCTTCGTCGAGGACGGTGCGGATCAGTGCCCGCTGGGCGTCGGACAGGTACGGGTCCTGGAGGTCGAGCACTTCGTCGTCGACGGTGATCCGGTAGTGGTAGCCGTCGGCCACGGAGGCGATGGCGCGGTGCGCGAGTTCCTCCACCTCCGCCGCGTCCGCGCGGCCGGAGGTGTCGAGTGCCCGTAGCTTCTCGAAGCCGGCGAAGCCTCCGGAGCGGGTGACCGTGATCTGCATGACTGTTGCTCCCTGTTCCCGGTGGTGTCGTACGGTCTGCACGTCGCAGCCACTGCCGCGGGTGCCCCGAACAGCGGCCCGCTGTCAGGGAGCAGGGTCCCGGCGGCCGGAACGTCCGGAAGGCATCGCCGAGTGGCCGACCTGTCATCCGCGGGCCGGATGCGGTGCGGCGGGAGGGGCGGGTGGGACGCGTCGGAGGTCGGGGCCGATTGAGCCTCCCGGTCACCCTCTGATCGTGGACATGGCGGATGCCAGCCGGCTGCTGCCCGTCTGCACCTCGCGGATGCCTGCCGCGGCCCGGGCCTCGTTCTTCTTGCCCACCCCCGCGACACACTCGTTGCCTCCGTGCTCGAAGGCGGTCAGGGCGTCCGCCCAGGCGCCCCGGGCAGCCTCGCTCGGGAGGGTGCCGAGCTTCTTGGCCCTCGCCACCTCGGCCAGCAGTTCCTCGCAGGGGGCGCTCCAGTGATCCATCGAGCGCGTACTCACCTCGTTCACCCGGCCCGAACTATCGGACAGCGCCTTGCTGCTGCCCTCGCCCCCCGAGGACCACCAGTCCTCCAGATCCCCAGCCGGGGACGAGCTGCACCCCGTGAGCAGCACCGCGGCGGCGACAGCAGCGGTGGCGACAGTCCGTACGCGGACACGGAAACGGAAACGCATGGAACCCCCCTTGATCGGTCGCGCTGATGCTGCCAGGAACCTCCCGGACCCGGTAGGTCCCCCACCGAAACCGCGGGCCAATGCCGGCGGGGCAGAGCGGGTCCGACCGGGACCAGGCAGCGCTGTGGCGGAAGGAGGCCGAGCGGGCGCAAGCAAGTTCACCTCGCCGGCGACAGCCGTGCACGTCGGCCAGCGTCTGCGGCGAGGCCGCACCGGCGGACGCCCGCCTGCTTTCGGCGCCGATGTATATGCAGCGCAACGCGGTCGAGCGATGCATCAACCGGTTCAAGCAGTGGCGCGGCCTGGCCAGGCGAACGGAAAAGCTCGCCATCGCCTACCGGGCCGCACTCCACCTCGCCGCCATCCTTGTCTGGGCCCGGCGATAGCCTGCCCCATGGCGTTCAGCTGCGGAGATGATCCACTTGCTGGACACCGTGAGGCCGCCGGGGAGGGTGTGTGGAAGAGCCAGGATTCCGGGTCCTGCTGACGGGGGCAGGAGACCGGAGGACGGAGGTGATCCGTGCGATCCGAACGGTCACCGGCCTCAGCCTGTGGAACAGCAAGCTTCTGCTGGACAGTGCGCCCGTAGCGGTCACAGAACCCGACTGGCTCGAAGCCGCCCAGGACGCGGCCGGTGTCCTCAAGGCCGCGGGTGCCCACGCGACAGTGCTCTGCGACTGGTGCGACCGCACCATCACGCGAGTGTCTGGCCCGCTTGACCCGGCCCCGTGTGGTGGGCCATGGCCTCCCGGGACCTGTCGGGCGAGTTGCCCTCCGGCAACGGACTGGGTGCGGCCATTGCTGACGGACTCACAGCCACATCCGAGAGACACGCTCTAGCCCCGCCGCTTCCACAGGGCCTCGGGCGCCTTCTCGACCGCGGTCAGCAGGCTCGCGGCGAGGTCCTCATCGAAGAGGTCCGCGTGGTCTTCGCCACCCAGCATCGTCCGGTTGATGGCGAAGGCGGGGGTGCCCGGTCCCGCCGGGTCGTCCCCGATCTGCTGGTACGCCGTCTGCGACGCGGCCACGAAATCGCCGTACTTCATGGTGGACACCGCCATGTCGAAGGCCTCGCCCCGCAAACCCGGCACCTGGTCCGCGAGACTCAGCAGGCGCTGCGTGGTGTACCCGCCGGACGCTTCCACCTCTGCCTGGTGCTCCATCAGGACGGCGTGGTACTCGGTGAACTTCTGCCCGTCGAGAGCGGCCCGCAGGGCGTTGACCGCGCGCTTGGAGCCGTCTCCACCGAGCGAGTTGTCCTTGAAGGAGGCGAGGGTGTACTCCGTGCGCGTCTTGCGTTGGAGGGTGTGCGCGCGGATCGCCTTGGCGCCCCTCGACTCGAAGTCCGCGACGACCGGGCACCGCGGGTCTTCGACGAGCCGGACGACCGTCTTGGCGTCCGGGTCCCCCACCACGATCGTCGTGCCGTCCCCCAACAGCACCTCGGGTAATTCCCCGGTTTCCGCGTACGCCTGCGGCGCCGGCTCGTCCTCGGGCGCCAAGTCCGCCAGCACGCCCGGAACAAAGACGACCGCAGCCACGGCGATCGCCCCCCACACGGCCGCGTACCCCAGCGTTCTGACATGCCTGACCTGCATCGAACCCCTCCCCTGAACAACGCGCACACACCAGAGCCGTCCCCTGGACCCCCGGACCGGGCGGGACGCCGGCCCGGCGGAACACGCCCCTGACCTGAGCGACATCACCGAACCTGGTTGCCGGTGCCTCTGGAACTCTAGGGACCTGCCGCATCGCATCGGGTCCGATGTGGCTGTAAGTGAGCTGCCTCACCGCGCCGTTGAACCGTCGCGTGTGGCACGCGGCCGCTGAACTCGACCAACCCGTACTGACGGGCCATCGACCAGGTTTTTGAACTGCCCCCGCGACCCCTCCCGCCCGAGGCCCCTTCGAAGCCCCATGCGGCCGCCTGGGCGCCGAACATGCGCCTCACGCAGGGGGGATAGACCAACCCCGTCGTAGCGCCTTACGCAGCCATTCAGGCGGCTTGGAGTGGCAATGCCCCATGGATTAAACGTCGACGATTCATAGAATGGAGTGGATGTCGGCCCCGGAGTCGGGCATCCGTCCATGACCCCGTCCCGCCAGTCCGCACTGCCCGCAACACCCCCCCTCACCACACGCCGCTCCCCCGCCGGAGCGCGACTTGTGCTGCCCTGAAGGAGTCTTTCGTGACCGATCCCGGCAATCCGACCGAGCTCGCCCCGGCCGCCGTTCCCGCTCCGCTCGCCGGCAGCGGCCCGGCTCCGGCGCCGTCCTACGACGCCAATACCATCAGCGTCCTCGAGGGCCTGGACGCGGTCCGCAAGCGGCCGGGCATGTACATCGGGTCGACCGGCGAGCGCGGCCTGCACCACCTGGTGCAGGAGGTGGTCGACAACTCCGTGGACGAGGCGCTGGCCGGCGTGGCCGACACCATCGGCGTCACGATCCTCGCCGACGGCGGCGTCCAGGTCGCCGACAACGGCCGCGGCATTCCCATCGACATCGTCGCCTCCCAGGGCAAGCCCGCCCTGGAGGTCGTGCTCACCGTGCTGCACGCGGGCGGAAAGTTCGGCAGCGGCGGCTACGCCGTCTCCGGAGGCCTGCACGGTGTCGGCCTCTCCGTCGTCAACGCCCTGTCCACGAGGGTGTCCGCCGAGGTGCGCAAGGACGGATACCGGTGGAGCCAGGACTTCAAGGACGGCATCCCCACCGCTCCGCTCGCCCGGCACGAAGCCACCACCGCCACGGGCACCACCATCACCTTCTGGGCCGACGACAGCATCTTCGACACCACCGACTACTCCTTCGAGACCCTCTCCCGCCGCTTCCAGGAAGTCGCCTTCCTCAACAAGGGCCTGACCATCTCACTCGTCGACGAACGCGCGTCGGCACGAGCCACCGCAGGCGCCGAATCACCCGGCGGTGACACGGTCCCGCAGGCCCGCACGGTGACGTACCACTACGCGGGAGGCATTGCCGACTTCGTCACGCACCTCAACTCCCGCAAGGGCGAGACCGTCCACCCCACCGTCATCACCATCGGAGCCTTTGAGCCCGCGCGAACACTGTCCGCCGAGATCGCGATGCAGTGGAACACCGGCTACAACGAAGGCGTCTACTCCTTCGCCAACGCCATCCGCACCCACGACGGCGGTGCGCACGAGGAAGGGTTCCGCACCGCCCTGACGGCCCTGGTCAACAAGTACGCCCGCGACAAGAAGCTGCTCCGCGACAAGGACGACAACCTCGCCGGAGACGACATCCGCGAGGGTCTGACGGCGATCATCTCGGTGAAGCTGGGCGAGCCGCAGTTCGAGGGCCAGACGAAGACCAAGCTGGGCAACACCGAGGCCAAGACCTTCGTGCAGCGCGTGACGTACGAGCACCTGTCCGACTGGTTCGACCGCAACCCGGTCGAGGCCGCGGACATCATCCGCAAGTCGATCCAGGCGGCCACGGCGCGCGTCGCGGCCCGCAAGGCCCGTGACCTGACGCGCCGCAAGGGTCTGCTGGAGAGCGCCTCGCTGCCGGGCAAGCTGTCGGACTGCCAGTCCAACGACCCGACCAAGTGCGAGATCTTCATCGTCGAGGGCGACTCGGCCGGCGGCTCCGCGAAGTCCGGCCGCAACCCGATGTACCAGGCCATCCTGCCGATCCGCGGCAAGATCCTGAACGTCGAGAAGGCCCGTATCGACAAGATCCTCCAGAACACCGAGGTCCAGGCGCTGATCAGTGCCTTCGGTACCGGTGTGCACGAGGACTTCGACATCGAGAAGCTCCGCTATCACAAGATCATCCTGATGGCGGACGCCGACGTCGACGGCCAGCACATCAACACCCTGCTGCTGACCTTCCTGTTCCGCTTCATGCGGCCGCTGGTCGAGGCCGGGCACGTGTACCTGTCCCGCCCGCCGCTGTACAAGATCAAGTGGGCTCGGGACGACTTCGAGTACGCGTACTCCGACCGCGAGCGCGACGCCCTGGTCGAACTCGGCCGACAAACCGGCAAGCGCCTGCGTGACGACACCATCCAGCGCTTCAAGGGTCTGGGCGAGATGAACGCCGAGGAACTGCGCATCACCACGATGGACGTCGACCACCGCGTGCTCGGCCAGGTCACCCTGGACGACGCCGCGCAGGCCGACGACCTGTTCTCGGTGCTGATGGGCGAGGACGTCGAAGCCCGGCGCTCCTTCATCCAGCGCAACGCCAAGGACGTTCGGTTCCTCGACATCTGAATCTGAGTCCGTCTCCGCTGGGACGCTCCCGCGGCGACCAGCCACGAAGAACGGCCGCCTTCCGTCCACAGCGCCAGGGCTGCGCCCGGGCGCTGCGGACGGAGCCGGCCGGATTCGAACCGGCGTCCTCGCAGTTTTGGAGACCGCGCGCGTCGACCTCTGCGCTACGGCCCCGCCCACCCGGCATCTTAGGCCGGTTCATCCTCTGCACCGCGGTGCCGGCGAAAGCCACCACGCGCGGGCGCCCTCCCCCAAGGGCGTGATCAGAGGAGCGGACAACGACCGCACGGTGACGGTCGGCATCGACACCGACAACCGGTTCGGCGGCTGTCAGCTCCAGCTCGCTGAGAGAGGCTGACGAAAAGACCGGCAGTAGCGTCCTCAAAGCTTGGAAGTACACCTGATGGGCGCCTCGGAGGCCCATACGTTTAATGGGGTTCAATATATCGTTCCAGAGCTGAACCGGGTCAGTCGTATGGCCGTCAGTGCGCACTGGAAAAACCGGTCTCACTAAAACCGTCGGCGCGTACGACCCGAAGCTCGGCGTCGACTTCACCCTGCTGCGCGAAGGGGATGTGAACGTCGTCGTCGGCTTGGAGCAGGCAGCGTGATGCCGGGTGCGGGCACGAGCGGTGAGGCGGCGAGCAGCCCTGCGCGCACGGGCCGGTGTCTGCACCACGCCGGGTGCGCCCGCGGCGACGACGCGGGCGCCGAGTCGTCAGGCGGGCTGGACGGTGATCGTGCAGAGGCGCTTGGTGGCCCGGGTCAGGGCTACGTACAAGTCCCTTTCCCCACCGGGGCGGGCCGTGATGATTTCCTCGGGGTTCATGACGACGACCCCGTCGAATTCCAGGCCGCGTGCTTCGGACGCCGGCACGATGCGTGCGTGGTGAGCGATGCCCTGGGCCGTCAGCTCGCTCACCCTGGTGTCCGCGCAGATCACTCCCAGAAGCTCGCCCGGGTGCGCGGTGCTCTGGGCGCGGAGTTCCGAGACGACGGCGGTGCCCAACCCGTCCGGAGGTGTGGTCACGGTGCGAGGGGTCTCACCGCTTCGCAGTGAGCGTGTGGGCTTCTGGTCCGGAGCGATCCGCGTGAGCAGGTCCCGGACGCCCTCCAGGATCTCTTGCGTGGTGCGGTAGCTGACGGTCAGGTTGTGCAGTTTGAACCGCGGTCCGACGTGAGGGCTCAGCGCTTCCTTCCAGTCGCGTGCCGTCGCGACCGGGCCTGCCTGGGCGAAGTCACCCACCAGCGTCATCGCCCGTGCCGGGCAGCGGCGGACGATCATCCGCCACTGCATGGCGGTCAGTTCCTGCGCCTCGTCGACGACGACGTGCCCGTACGTCCGCTCGGGGGCGCCGTCGACCAGGCTCGCCGCCTCGTCCAGCAACGGCACATCGGCATCGGTCCACGGGTCCTCCGGACCGCGCAGCAGAAGGGACCGCTCCTGCGCGGTCAGGCGGGGCATGCGCTCGGCGAGTGCGCCGGCGTCCGTCAGGAGCGCCTTCACGAGGTCACCGGGTACCAGCCGCGGCCACAACACCTCGACCGCTCGGTCGACGGCGGCGTCGTCGAGGAGATCGGCTCGGATGGCGTCCAGGTCCAGCTCGTGGACCGGACCCGCCTCGGGTGCGCCTTCGACACGGCGCTGGGCGGCTCCCGTGAACCGGTCGAGGTTGATGCCCGTCATCTTTTCGGAGTCGGCGTCGATCTGCTCCAGGAGGTCGCCCATGTCCCGTTGCATCGCGTCGGTGACGGCGTCGACCAAGAGCTCCTTGAACACCTGGCGCGCGGGGTTGTGCCCCGGTACGGCTGACACGGCGGCGTCGCGTGCCGCGGCGACTTCCTCGCCGGAGAGGTGAACCAGTTCCTGTCCGACCCGCGCGGTGAAGTCACCGGCGGGGGCTTGGTGGACGCGCAGCAGGCCGGCCAAGGCGTCGGCGAGGTCGGAGCTGCCCTTGAGACGCGCCGTATCGAACGGGTCCACCGTGTCCGTGGATACTCCGGCCAGTTCCCGGCAGGTCGCCAGTACGACGTCGTTCTCTCCGAGCGAGGGAAGGACTTGGGAGATGTAGTCGAGGAACCGGGCGTTCGGGCCCACCACCAGGACGCCCTCCTCCGCGGCGCGCGGGAACGCGTACAGGACATAGGCCGCCCGGTGCAGGGCGACCACCGTCTTGCCGGTGCCGGGCCCGCCCTGCACCACGGTCACCCCGCGGTGGGCGGAGCGGACGATCTCGTCCTGCTCGGCCTGCAGCGTCGCGACGGCCGCGTGCATCCTGCCCGTACGCCGTGCCGACAGCGCCTCGGTCAACGGGCCGTCCCCCACGACGTCTTCGTCGGTCGGGGCGGTCCCGTCCAGCAGTTCGTCGCTCACCGAGATGACCGTGCGCTCCTCTAGGCGCAGGTGCCGGCGCCGGCGCAGGTTCATCGGGTGGACCGGTGTCGCCTCGTAGAAGGGCCGCGCCGCGTTCGCGCGCCAGTCCACGAGCAGAGGCAGGTCATCGTCCTCCGTATGCAGTCCGATCCGCCCGATGCGCAGGGCCGTGCCGTCCGTCCAGTCGATGCGCCCGAAGACCAGACCCCTTTCGGCGCCCTCCAGGCGGCCGATTTCCTTGGCCAGCCGCTCGGCGGCGATTTCTCTCTCGTATGCCTCACCGGCGCTTTCCGCCGGGGCCTTCAGCACACCTGCTCGGTGTACTCGCGCCTCGGAAAGCCGCTCGGTGAGCAACTCATACAACGAGGACACATAATCCCGCTCCGATTCAACTGCACGCACAGCGGGATCATTCATTTTCGACAACAGGGAGCTCCTTCGATTCGAGCCACACCCTACGGTCAAAGTTCCCTGAAGGTAAGTCTTGACTTACTTGGTTGACCATGGCCTTACGGCTTAATCCATGGCGGCTGACCGTATGGCGTGGCGTGCCGTGCATTCCGCCGTTCCGTATATCGCTCATTGCGCTCCCTATGCCCGCCTGCCTTATCGAGCTCGCTGCCAGGGGGCATCTGGTCGCTTCGTCTCGCGACCCGACCGAGGAGACAAGCACAGAATGGGTCAACGCCGGCTAACACAATGAGGTGGATGGGTCCTGGTGACCCTGCCCGCGTCAGGACTTCAGCGTTGTCTGGGAATGGGGCTTCGCCGTGGATCGTGTCGGATGGCCTGTGGGAGCGGATCGAGCCGCTGCTGCCACACCGTCCGGGTCTGCGACGGACGCGGGTTGGGCACGCGTTGGCGCCCGCCCCGCGGGACTACCAGATGCCCTTCGAGCAGCCCTCTCGTGGGTGTCGAGGCGAATGATGCAGACGCGGGAGCCCGCGTTGGTGCCGTTCCAGTGCCAGCCGGTCTGGACCGTGCCGGAGCCGAACGTGTAGGTGTCCGAGACTTTGGTCCAGTCGTAGTTCACGCTGCCGTTGTCGTTGTAGCGCTTGCGCTCCAGCCAGGCCTGGCAGAGGCCTCCGTTGTACGACTGGAAGACGCCTTTGATGTCCGAGTTGAAGTCGCTCTCGTTGATGTTCGTGGTGTACGCGCGGCACTTCGCGGCGCTGCCGTCCCAGACGGTGACCATCGCGTATCCGTGCTGGTCGACGCTGGCGGATGCCGCGGTGGCGGTGGCCACGGTGAGCAGGGCTGCAGAGACGGCGGCGAGGGCGAGCTCACCACAACCAATCGGCCCGGTTCCGCGTCCTTCACGCAGAGCATCTCCGGCCACCGGTGCGGAGCAACGCGAACCTTGGAGGGGCGTCATCGGCGCGTTCATCTCTGATCGACCCGACCAGACCGCACGGCCCCGCCGGACGGCCGGAGTCGGCAGGGTGCTGCTGGGCGGCGTGGCGGGGGTCCTGCTGACCGCCGTGCTGCTGACCGTCCTGTGGTGGCCCCAGCGCGAGGTGACGTACGGCAGCAGCGCTCCCTCGGCGATCGTCTACAGCGACCAGTCACCGCACTTCCTGAGCCTGGTGCACGAACACACGCTGTCCGGGCGGCACTCCTACAGGATGGTGATCGGCAGGTCTCCCGGCGTGTCCTACGGGCACTGGGTGGACGTCGACGCCGCCCTGGGGGCGAAGGGGATCGAATCCGCCACCTGGACGGAGTCCGGCGTACGCGTCCGCTTCCCGACCGGTCACGAGGTCTTCGTCCCGGCCCGCTCCTTCCTGGGCGGCAGGTGACCCTGGGAAGCCGCTGGTCGAGGGGGGTCCCGAAGTGCCGTAGGGTTGTGTTCACGACGCGGGGTGGAGCAGCTCGGTAGCTCGCTGGGCTCATAACCCAGAGGTCGCAGGTTCAAATCCTGTCCCCGCTACTGAAGGCTGAAGGCCCGGATCCCATGGATCCGGGCCTTCAGTCGTATCCCGGCCCAGGTTCCCTGGTGGTAGAGCCACACGCCGGAGGCGGCCCCCTGCGCGCCCCGGAGGGCCACGGCACTGTGCCCGCCCGTTGCGTACGCTGGCGGCATGCGCATGCGCCCCACACTGAGCTGGACGCCCACCGAGGACCTGCGGCCCGGCACCACGGATCCGGAGCCGGTCGCCGATGCGCTGCGGACCGGCGGTGTGCTGGTGCTCAGCGGGGCGGGCATATCGACGGAGTCGGGCATACCCGACTACCGGGGTGAGGGCGGGAGCCTGAGCCGGCACACCCCGATGACCTACCAGGAGTTCACCACCAGTGCTCGGGCCCGGCGCCGGTACTGGGCGCGCAGTCACCTCGGCTGGCGTACGTTCGGCCGTGCCCGGCCCAACGCCGGGCACCGGGCTGTGGCGGCGTTCGGGCGGCACGGTCTGCTCTCGGGTGTGATCACCCAGAACGTCGACGGCCTGCATCAGGCCGCCGGCAGCGAGGGCGTGGTGGAACTCCACGGAGGCCTGGACCGGGTCGTGTGCCTGTCCTGCGGCGCCTTCAGCTCGCGCCGTGAGCTCGCCCGGCGGCTGGCGGAGGCCAATGCGGGCTTCGAGCCGGTGGCCGCCGGACTGAACCCGGACGGTGACGCGGACCTCACCGACGATCAAGTCGGGGACTTCGGCGTGGTGCCCTGCTCGGGGTGCGGCGGCGTCCTCAAGCCGGACGTGGTGTTCTTCGGTGAAGCCGTTCCGCCGCGGCGGGTCGAGCACTGCCGCGAGCTGGTCGGCGAAGCGACCTCACTGCTGGTCCTGGGTTCCTCGCTGACGGTGATGTCGGGGCTCCGGTTCGTCCGCCAGGCGGCCCAGGCCGGGAAGCCCGTACTGATCGTCAACCGGGACCCGACCCGCGGCGACCGGCACGCCGTCACCCGGGTCGCGCTCTCCCTGGGGGCGGCCCTCACCACCCTGGCCGACCGACTCGACATCCCCGTGGACGGCGAGACGGCGGTCTGAAGCGGGTCGTGACGGGGCCGGGGTTCACCTGGTCGGGCCAAGCGGAGGCGGTCGGCTGCCGCGAGTGGCCCAGCATCGGGACACCCGAGGTGCCCCGGCCGGATGAAATGTCTAACGTCGTGCTGCCGGAGACATCGGTTTCGCGAGGCTTGTGGAGGCGTCATGTCCCATCGGGGCCGCTGGCTGGCGGGGGCCTGCGCGACCACGGTCGCTGTCGGCCTGCTCCTGAGCGGGGGCAGCCGCACCACGGCGCCGCACATGGGTCCCGGCAACAGCGCCGGGGCCGAGGTCGCCGTGGGCGCCTATCTCCACTACGGCTCGCCCGGCGTCGAGAGGATGCAGGGTCTCTCGCACTGGCTGGGGGGTACCGAGCTGCGCGCCGGGCACACCTACCTGCCCGGCGACACCTGGTCGAACATCGAGGGGGCGCCCGATTCCCTGCGCAGCTGGGCACGGTGGCGCAATGCGAGGGCCGATCGGTTGTTCGTCCTGAACGTGCCCATGCTGGACCACAACGAGGCCGGTGTCCCCGACTGGCGGGTCGCCGAGCTGCTCCGCTCCGGCGCGCAGGGCGAGTACGACCACCACTTCCAGCGGCTGGCCGAGCGGCTGGTCGCCCTCGGGGTGCCGGACACGGTGATCGTGCTCGGCTGGGAGATGAACGGCTTCGACTACACCCACCGGTGCCGGCCCGACCCCGAGAACTGGAAGAGGTACTGGCGGCGCATCGTGGCTGCCATGCGCTCTGTGGAGGGGCAGTGGTTCCGGTTCGACTTCGCCCCCAACCGCGGCAGTGACGCGATCGCCTGGACCAGGTGCTACCCCGGCGACGACGTGGTCGACATCGTCGGCATGGACAGCTACGACCAGCCGCCCGGCGATAGCTTCGAGGAGCAGGTCACCCAGCCCTACGGGCTCCAGCAGCAGGTCGACTTCGCGCAGGCGCACGGCAAGCAGATCTCGTACCCGGAGTGGGGCCTGTTCCGCAACGGCGACAACCCCGATTACATGCGGAGCATGCTGGCATGGATCTCCGAGCACCAGCCGCTTTACCACAGCATCACCGACTACTGCCCGCACGGCGTGTGGCAGTGCAGCCAGAACCCGCGCTCGGCGCGGGTGTTCCGGGAGTTCCTGTCCGGCGAACGCGGCCGCGGCCGGCCTTCCGGCTTCGACCGTGAGGACTACGAGGGCCCGCCGAGAGGCTGAGCCGTTTCGCCGTCCTGCGGCGTCGGAGCGTAATGTGGCTTGACCTCGCCTGCGCTCCAGGTTCTAGCGTCATGCGCATGATCACGAAGCAGCAGCAGATCGGCACCGGGTTCGGCGCGCACAGCACGGCCGACGATGTCCTCGACGGAATCGACCTGACCGGAGCCACCGCCCTGGTCACAGGCGGATATTCAGGGCTCGGCCTGGAAACCACCCGGGCCCTGAGCCGCGCCGGAGCCCGCGTCATCGTGCCGGCACGACGCGCAGCCGCCGCCGAGGCGGCCTTGCGCGACCATCGGCGGATCGAAGTGCACGCCCTCGACCTGGCCGATCTGCGAAACGTACGGGCCTTCTGCGACAGCTTCCTCGCGGGCGGAACCACCCTCGACATCATCATCAACAACGCGGGGGTGATGGCCATCCCGGAGACCCGCGTCGGTCCCGGCTGGGAAGCGCACTTCGCGATCAACCACCTCGGACACTTCGCCCTCGTCAACCATCTGCGCCCCTGCCTCGCGGCCGGCGCCCGAGTGATCTCCGTGGCGTCGTCGGGCCATTTCCTGTCCGACATCCGGTGGGATGACATCCACTTCCGTACCGGATATGACCGCTGGCTCGCGTACGCCCAGTCCAAGACCGCCAACGCCCTCTTCGCCATGCATCTCGACCGCCTCGGCGCCGCGAGCGGACTGCGTGCCTTCGCTGTGCACCCCGGCAGCATCCTGACTCCGCTGCAGCGCCACATCCCGCGCGACGAGTGGCTCGCACACGGCTGGGTAACCCCCGACGGCCGACCGGCCGACGGCTTCAAGACGCCGCAACAGGGCGCCTCGACCGCCGTCTGGGCCGCGACTTCCCCCCTTCTCGGCGCCTACGGTGGCGCCTACTGCCAGGACTGCGACATCGCCGGCCCGGCCGAAACCGAGGACATGCTCATCGGAGGGGTGAAGCCCTGGGCCGTCGACGCCCGAGCCGCCTCCCGGCTCTGGGACCTCTCGGCCGAGCTCACGGGGACCAGCGCGTTCTGAGACGGCTTCGGGTTCGGCCACCCGCTGCGCGTCGCGGGCGAGTGGGGACTACGACACCCGGACCGACCCGTGACCTGGCTGAACAGCGCGAACGCGGGCGACAAGGTGATGGACCTCGAAGCGGAGCAGCGCCTGTCCGGGTCCATACCGGCGGGGCATCGGACGTCGGCGGCCGAGCGGAGTGTGAGACTTGTCAGACTGGTGGCTCATCACATACTCGGCGTGGTCGACTGCGCGTGCCCGGCTCCGCGCGCCCGGGTAGGCCGGATCGGATGGATCGAACGGATCGGACGGACGGGAACCCTTTGCTCTCCTCACGCCGCTGGCACCTGCGGGGCTCTGCCGGTCACGACTACACCGGTGAGGAGGCCAGGCAGTTGCTCGTCAACCGGCTGAACTGGGCAAGCCAAGAGACATGGTTCGCGGACGGCCAGGGCCAACTGCTGACCGTCGTCACCAACGGCGAGCGCGCCATGGTCGCGCTGCTCAACGCGGAAGGCGGCCCCGGGGAGCATCTCGTCGATCCTCAGGGCGAAGGCAGCTCCGGCGGCTATGTGCTGTCGAACGGGCAGATCGACACCTACGCCGACCGCGACACGGTGACCTTCTCCGTGGCCGGCCACGCCGTGGCACACCTCATCGAGCACGGGACCTGGCCCCCCGAGGTGACCGTCGAGGACGACCGCCAACCCTGACTTCCCCCACAGGTCCTTCGCCGATGTCGGTGATGTCGACTTCGACATCGGCGAGGGAGCCCATTGATGACCTCGTCCGCGTTCGGGTCGTACTCCCCCGCCAGGCAGTCACTGGGCTCCGCCGAGAGGGATACCGGCCTCGGCGGCGGCTCTGTCGAGGACATGGCCGGTCTCGGCGGCGATCGCCCTCGCCTCCGCAGGGTCCGTGACACGGGCCGCGCGGCATTCCAGACCACGGAGGAGCGCGGCAAGGTCGGGGCGGCGTTCGATCGCCACGTACACGGCCCACTGCCGCAGGAATCGGCGCACGGGAGCAGCACTGACCTGCTCGCGGGCACGGGCCACAGCGGCAGCGCGTTCGGCGTCGAAGCTCGGCACTGCATCAGGGGCTACCCGGGCCAGGGTGGCCCGCAGGTCTTCCGCGGTCGCGGCCGGCCGGCCACGGTCGTAGACCTGAGCGGCCTCTTGGACCGCGCGCGCCAGCGGGTCCAGCTACATCGGCAGGCGCTGCGGCCCCGAGGTCGCGTAGAACCGGACCGTAGAACCAGGCCGTAGAACCCGGCCGTAGAACCCAGCCGCGCCGGCCGGAGCCGGGGTGGCGGCGGCTCGTGCGGCCCGGCCGGGGCCGGCAGCGGCGGGTTCCGTCGTACCGATCGGCAGCCGCGGGAAGGCGGGCGGGCGATCCGTCTTCTGGTCAGAACGTCTCGTCGTGCAGGTCCTCTTCACGCAGCAGGTCGTCCTCGCGACGGCGTGGGGTCTCCTTCTG
The DNA here is from genome assembly GCF_055565795.1 of Streptomyces sp. NPDC028314. Classification (NCBI taxonomy): domain Bacteria; kingdom Bacillati; phylum Actinomycetota; class Actinomycetes; order Kitasatosporales; family Streptomycetaceae; genus Streptomyces; species Streptomyces sp. NPDC028314. The sequence continues at coordinate 113,746 of NZ_JBVHTP010000011.1, read as the reverse complement.
CTCCTGCTGCCGGCCCTTCTCGCGGGACTGCTTGCCCGGCTGGGGGTGCGCCGGGTCGCCGGGGCGCTGGTGCCCCTGCTCCTCGCGGCCCCGGCCCGGTTCCTGACGCTTGTCCTGCCTACCGCCCATGACGGCGACTCCTTAGAGGTGTGAGGTACGGATTTCTCGCCTTCACGCTGACATGAACCACCACATTCCGCACGATTTCCGATCTGACCGTGGCCCAAGGGTGGGGGACCGGTCCGCCGAGGTACGCGCGGCCTACGATCTCCGGTATGCCCGGTCCGGTCCCCGTTCCGCACGTTCCGTCCCCTGGCCCGCGGCTGCGGTCCGCCGCCCGCCTGGCCGTGTGCGCCGCGGTGTCCTGGTACCTCTGCCTGTGGTGGGACACGAGCACGCTGCCGGTGCCGGCCGCCCTGCCGGCCGTACTCATCCTCCGCGAGGACGTGTACGCCGCCCCCCGCCTGGCGTGGGACCGCCTCACGGGCGTCATCGCGGGCGTGGCGCTGAGCACGCTCGTGCTGCGCTGGCTGCCGCCCTCGTCGCTGTCCTTCCTCGTCGTGCTGGCCTGCGGCTGTGTCGGCATGTACCTGTTGAGCCGGGGCGGTTCCCCCAACCAGCAGGTCCTCATCACCGCTCTGGTGATCTACGCCACCGCGCTGCCCGGCTATCCCCTGGCGCGCCTGGCGGAGAGCGTGGTCGGGATCGCCACGGTGGTCCTGCTCGGGCCGTTGCTGTGGCCGCCGGACCCGTACCGGTCGGCCGCGGCCGGCCTCGACGCCTACCGGTCCGAAGTCGGGAGCCTCCTCGACGGGGTTGCCGCCCGGCTCGCCCGTGGCGGACCGGCGGCCGCACCCGGGCCTCCGCCCGAGGGGGCGCGGCTGTGGCTGCGGCCCGGGACCGGCCGCGACGACTTCGACCGGGCCGCTCACCGTGCCGGGCTCCCCCGGCCACTCCGGCCGCTCGGACGTACGCCGATCCGGCCGCCCGACGGGCTCGGCGACCGCCTGCGGCTCGCCGCCCGGACGGCCCTCACCCTCCAGTACTTCACCCAGGAGCTCGAAGAACGGGCCAGGAGCCGCGGCCCCGGCGCGCCCGCGGAGTCCGACCCAGCCCTGCGCGACCTCGCCCCTGTGGTCCGGGCCACCGCCACAGCCCTGGACGCCGCGCTGCGCGGCGACGACTGCGCCGCGGACCTCATGCGGGCCCGCGCCCTCGAGCTCGCCCACCGCGAAGCACACCCCACCCGGCACGACGCCGTGCTGCGGACCGGTCTCCACCTGACCCACGAGGCGATCGCCGACCACCTGTCGCCGCGCCCCTGACGCCCGGGCGGCGCGGGCGAGGCAAGATCCGAAAGAGACGGCCTAAGGGCTGTCCCGTAATCCCCGGCGGGCGCACGACGACAGCTACGGCACCTCGCCGCGTTGTCGGAGCACCCGGATACGCCCAGTATGAGGACGCTCCTCCGCCTTGCGATGCACCGCATCTGACGCCGCGCGCTGATCCACCGGGGATTACGGGACAGCCCTTAGCGTGACCGCATGGAACAGCGCATCACCCTCGTCACCCTCGGCGTCCGCGACCTCGCCCGCGCCCGGCGCTTCTACGAGGCACTGGGCTGGCGGGGACAGGAAGTGGAGCGAACCGTCTTCTTCCAGGCCGGCGGCCTCGCCCTGGTCCTGTGGGACCGCGACCTCCTGGCTGCGGACTGCGGCCTGCCGTCCGGACCACCGAGGCAGGACGGCCCGGACGGCCCGGACGGCCCGGACGGCCCGGACAGCGGCGGGTTCGGCGGGATCGCCCTGGCCCACAACGTCCGTTCGCGGGCCGAGGTGGACGAGCTGCTCGCCGCCGTGCGAGCGGCCGGAGGAACCGTCACCAAGCCCGCCGCCGTCAACGCCATCGGGTTCTACTCCAGCGCCTTCACCGACCCGGACGGGCACGCCTGGGAGGTCGCCCACAACCCGGGCTTCGCCCTCGCCGCGGACGGCTCGCTGACCCTGCCCGATTTCGGCGCCGGCCCGGGCGGGCCCCGGGACGGGAGCAGCCCATGAGGCCCGGGCCGGAACCGGCGCACCGCCGTCCGACCGGCACCTGACGCCTCTGCGGACGCCGTACGGGACCGGGCCGTCGGTCGATCGGTCCCGTCCTCCACCAGGTTGGCGCCGCTTCCGATGTATCCGGGGCTCGCGCCGTGAGCTGACCGCACGACCGTGGCCACCGCACGGCACGGGTGAAGACTCCGGCCCGGTCGATGCCGCCTGACGCGTCGGCCGGGGCGGCTGGGCATCCCGGCTTCAGACCCCCGACGGCTCCCCGGCCGGCGTCGGCCGTGCGTTCCGGGCGGCCTGATCGGGCAGCGCCGGCGGCACGGCCTGAAGGTGCGGGGCGGCCTCGGCGGCGGTGTAGGAGGAAGCGAAGGTGAACGCGCGCGGGGACGGCCCGTGCGCCCGCAGGTCCGCCAGCCGCTCCAACGCCTCGCCAACGGTCGGGAGGTGGCCGGCGGGCACCCACCAGAGCACCAGGTGTGCCTCGACGTGCCGTTCGAACCATTCACGGCGCCGCCGCATCACCTCCAGGTGCCCGCTGCGGTAGGCGAAGTCCCACAGGGCCTCCTGGGTCTGCCACACCGTCAGGTTGACGATGACGTCCTCGCCCGCGGGACGCAGGCCGGTGGCGTCGGCCGCCCCCTCCTCCACGAGCCGCCACACGAAGCCGGGCGCGGCGTCGGCGGCGGCGTTGACCGGATCGAGCAACTCGACGAACGGCGCCATGCGCGGATCGTCGAAGGGGTATCGGAGGGTGGCGACGTTGAGCTGGGCGAGGTGGGCGGCAGGCGCGGATGCGGTCATGGCCTCATAGCAGCACGGCGGGCTTTTCTATGTCAATCTTCATTGTTTTTAGAAGTCTCGACCACCACGCAGCACTCCCCCGGTCGGGCGTCCATGCGAACGCGGACGGGGCCGTCCGTGCCGAGCAGCCCTTCCAGCAGCGCGAGGTTCATGCCGCAGACGAGCGGCGGGAAGCGTTCGGCGACGGCGTGGAAGGGGCAGTTGCGCATCCGGACGACGCGTGCGGCCGCCGCCCCGGTCCTCCCCTCGGCGCCTTCGGCGCCCTGAACGCCGTGAACGCCCTCGGGGCTCGCGGGGCTCGCCGGGCTCTCGGCGCTCTCGACGCCCTCGATGCCTTCCAGGTGCGGTTCGTAGCCGCGAGCGGCCAGCACCCGCACGGCCTCTTCGAGGCCGCCGCAGGGCGCCGCCGAACCGCGCAGGGCCTCCCCCCGGCGGCGCGCGGCGGCGCAGAGCCCGGCGTCCAGCCCCGCCTGCTCGGCGGCCTCGGCGAGCAGCTCAGCGGCGGTGCGGTAGTCGCGGGCGGGCAGCGACACCGACCACTCGGCCCGCGCCCGCGTGTACACCTTGGCAGGACGGCCCGCCCCCGGCCCCGAGCGGCCCGTCAGCCGGCGGCTACCGCTCTCCAGCAGCCCGGCCTCGGTCAGCTTGTCCAGATGGTGCGCGGCGAGCGTGCGCGCCACCCCGGCCGCCTCGGCGGCCTCGTTGCGGCCGACTTCACGGCCCTGACCCACCACGTACTCGTACAGGCGGCGGCGCACCGGATCCTGCAACACCGCGATCGCGTCGATGTCCTCCATCCGGCCATTCTAGGAACAACGCAGGTTGGATATAGAAAGGCGGTTCCGCCCCGGCCTGCGGCGGCCCGTCATCCCGACGTCCGTACCGGCAGCCGGACGGCCAGCCGCCAGTGCTGCGGCCCGTCCGGGCCGGCCTCGATCTCACCGTGCAGCAGCCGGACGCGCTCGGCCAGCCCGGGCAGGCCGCGCCCGGAGGTGGGGAAGGCTCCCGTACCGTTGCCGGTGCCGGTGCCCGTCGCGGTGCGGTTGACCACGCTGAGCTCCAGCCCGTCCGGTGCGGCCGCCAGCCGGAGCTCGATCGGACCGCCCGCCCCGTGCCGCAACGCGTTCGTCAACCCCTCCTGGAGGATCCGGTACGCCGCCCGGGAGACCGTCCCCTGCACCTGTGCCGGCTCTCCCGACAGTTCCGTCTCCACCACCGCGCCCGCGTGCCGCAACCGCTCCAGCAACCCGGGCAGATCGGCCAGGGTCCGGGTCGGCGCCGTCTCGGCCTTCTCCTCGCGCAGCACCCCCAGCACGTAGTCCAGGTCCTCCAGCGCGGCCCGGGTCGACTCCTCGATGCTGCGCAGCGCATCCCGCGCCGCCGCCGGGTCGGCGGAGAGCACCTCGCCGGCCACGGCCGCCTGGATCGTGGCCGCGGTCAGCGTGTGCCCGATCGAGTCGTGCAACTCGTGGGCCAGCCGGTTGCGTTCAGCCAGCCGAAGCTCCCTTTCGGCGGCCAGTGCGAGCCGCTCGGCGGGCGACGGCCCCAACAGCCTGGGGGCCAGCCGGCGCAGAGCGCTCGTCAGCCCCGCGCACACGGCCGCCGCCAGCAACAGGCAGCCGAGCGCCACCACCCAGCTGCCCCAGCCGCCCTGCGCCCGTACCGACCAGCCGAACAGACTCAGCTCCGCCTCGGCGCGGAGCCAGCCTCCCGGGAGGGTCAGGCCCATGAGGAGCAGCACACCGCTCACCAGCGCCCCCGCCCACCCCAGCGCAACATGCAGCAGCAGCCAGAGAGGGGTCCGCCAGCGCCCGGCGCCGGACGCCTCGGCGCGGGCCGCCGCAGCCGGCGCCGGTGCGGGAGGAGTCGGCCCGCTGCCGGGTGAACCCGCGGTCCGACGGGCGGCCATCGGATCCGGCAACGGCAGCCCCAGCAGTCGACGGGCGGATACGACCAGCACCCGCCGGGTGGTGCCGGCCAGCCCGGCCACGCCGATCAGCGCCGCCCAGACCAGCAGGACCAGAGCGATCCGCACCCCTTCCGGAGCCGATTGCCACATCAACGCCGGCAGGAGTGCGAAGGGCAGCAGCGGGAGGCTCGCCAGCGCGCCGCAAAAGCCGAACAGCACACCCGCGTACGTGGAGCCGCGCAGCAGCGGCCGGAGTCCCGTGATCATGATCGCCAGTATGGCCAGGGACCTCATCGGCGGCCTCCCCCGATCGAGGGAGCGTTTTCTCCTCCCTTCCCGCGATGCGCGTCAAAGACCCCGGCAGCCAGGATCGTGCCCTGAGCAGTCGACCGGCGGCCGGTGGCAATGACGACCGGTACGTACCGCTGGTCTCCCAACGATTCCACAGGAGTTGACTCATGCGTGAGCAGGAATACCAAGGGCCCCGCTCTTCCGGGCGGCAGCAGGGCGGTCGGCGACGAGCCGTGGCCGTAGCGGCCGCCGTTGCCGTCGGCGTCATGACGATGGGTGCACTGGCGCCGCCCGCGGCGTACGCCGCCGCCAAGCCGGACGCCGTCCAGCAGGGGCTGACCGCGCTACTCCGGTCCGACGGCCTGCCGGGCGCGCTGGCGAGCGTCAGGGACCATGAGGGCCGCACCCGTACCTACACCGCGGGGGTGGGCGACGTGGCCACCGGCTCGAAGGTGCCGGTCGACGGTCAGGTGCGGGTCGGCAGCAACACCAAGACCTTCACCGCGGTGGTCGTGCTGCAGCTGGTCGGCGAGGGCAGGATCGGCCTCGACACCCCGGTCGACACCTACCTGCCGGGCCTCGTGCGCGGGGAGGGGATCGACGGAAGCCGCATCACCGTCCGTCAGCTCCTCCAGCACACCAGCGGACTTCCCGACTACGGAACGTACGTCCCCGACAACGACCTCCAGCACCGGTACTTCGAACCCCGCGACCTCCTGGACATCGCTCTCCAGCACAAGGGCGAATTCGACCCCGGAAAGAAATGGGCGTACAGCAACACGAACTACGTGGTGGCCGGCCTTATCGTCCAGAAGATCACCGGCCGGCCCCTCGGCGAGGAGATCGACCGGCGCGTCATCAAGCCCGCCGGGCTGCGCCACACCTACTTCCCGGCCCCCGGTGACAAGACCATCCGAGAACCCCATCCCCACGGCTACCACAGGGATGCGGCGGGGGCGCCTCTGCGCGACTTCACGGAGATCGACCCCTCCGCGGGCTGGGCGGCAGGGCAGATGATCTCCACCAACTCCGACCTCAACCGGTTCTTCACCGAGCTCCTGGCCGGCCGCCTCCTCCCGGCGGCCCAGCTCGCCCAGATGCGCACCACCGTCCCGATCGGGGACACCGGCGCCGGCTACGGACTGGGGATCATGAGCCGGCCGCTGTCGTGCGGCGGCGTCTACTGGGGCCACGGCGGTGACATCGTGGGATACGAGACCCGGGGCGGAGTCACCGACGACGGCCGCGCCGCCAACGTCACGGTGACCGGCATCCCGACCGACATGGCGGGCACGCGGCGTGTCGAGAGCGTCGTGGACACGGCCCTGTGCCGCTGAGGTCCGCGAAGCGGAGGGGCTGGTCGGCCCATGAACCGACGCCCTGTCCGCATCGAGGGACCGGTTGACCCGTGAACAGACGCCCTGTCCGCGTCGAGGGGCCGGTCGGCCCGTGAACAGACGCCCCGTCCGCATCCCGGCGATCTACGCGACCACCCGGCGCACCGGCCTACACTCGTTCAGCCCGGGCGGGCTCGCCCGGACCGAGAAGGGAAACCGGACCTTGACCACCGTCAGTGAAGCCCCGATCTACGCCCAGTTGATAAGGGAACGCGGGGATGTACCCGGCCAGGTCCGTCGGGAGGCGGAGCAGATCCACAGGGAGTTGGCGCGGGTGCTGGCGCCGGCCCCTTGGCAAGCAGCCGGTGGTGGCCCTCGTTAGACGGCCCGGCGAACTGCCGGGGACCCCGGTGGACGGCGGCCTGCCCACTCACGCGCCGCCTTCCACGAGCGGGGTCCGGCCCCTCAGGAGTCCTGTCGGGTCCGCAGGCCGACGGTCAGGGTGAGGCTGCCGGGGAGCGCGGCGAACGCGTCCCGCATGTCGGCGGCCAGGTCGGTGCGGGTGGGGGTGTCCGGCCGGTGCGTCCACCTGTCGAGGGCGCGGTGGAAAGCGGCGACCAGCAAGTCCAGGGCGAGTTGCGGTCGCAGGTCGCCGGGGGCGGCGAAGCGGAGCCGGCGGTGCAGGGTGTCCAGCGCCGTGCGGCTGGTCTCGTGGCAGAAGTGCAGTCCGTGCGCGTCCATGGACGGGGTCGTGCCGGACAGCCGTCGGCTGAGCAGGACGCGGTGTGCCCAGCCTTCTTCGGTCATCGCTCCGAGCGCGGCGAACAGCGTCTGCTGAAGCATCTCCGCCAGCGGGCGGCCGTCGGGCTCGCAGGTTTCCAGTTCGGCGAGGAAGGTCCGCCACAAGTCCTGCGTCGGCGCCATGGCCACGTCTTCCTTGCTGGCGAAGTTGCGGAAGAACGTGCGCTTGGAGACGTCTGCGGTATCGCAGAGCTCGTCGAGGGTCACCCCGCCGAAGCCGCGCGCGGTGAACAACTCCAGGGCGTTGTCGATCAGCGCCTGTCGCGTGCGCAGCTTCTTGCGTTCGCGCAGGGGGAGTCGGCCGTCGCCGGCCGGCGGAAGCTCAGCAGTCATGACCCGATCGTAGCCGAGGGGCAAGCGCCGCTTGCACGCTTATGCCACTGAGTGGCATAACTGTGGTTCTTGATCCTTTGTCGAAGGGTGCACCCCCGTGCGTGCTCTGATCGTTGACCGCTCCACTGCCACCGGCCTGCGCCTGGGCCGGGTACCCGATCCCGAACCGACCCCGCACCAGGCGCTGATCCGGGTGACGGCGACCTCCCTCAACTACGGCGAAGTGCGGTTCGGCCTGCAAGAAGCACCCGACGGCGCCGTCCTCGGCTGGGACGCGGCCGGCGTGGTGGAACGGCCCGCCGCCGACGGGACCGGCCCCGCGGCCGGCACACCCGTCGTCACGCTCGGGATCGACGGCGCCTGGGCCGGACTCCGCGCCGTGGACACCGACTGGATCGGCACGGTCCCGCCCGGAGCCGATCCGGGGCCGGTCAGTACGGTCCCCGTCGCCGGAACCACCGCCCTGCGCGCCCTGCACCGTACGGGCCCGATCCTGGGGAGGCGCATCCTGGTCACCGGCGCCACGGGCGGCACCGGCCGGTACGCCGTGCGCCTCGCCCGCCTCGGCGGGGCGCACGTCATCGCGTCCACCGGAGATCCCGCCAGGCACGGTGACAGCCTGCTGGCCAACGGGGCACACGAGGTGGTGGCCGGGCCGTCCGAGCTCAAGGAGCAGGTGGACGGCGTCGTGGACATGGTGGGTGGACAGCAACTCGTCGACGCCTACGGCATGCTCACCCAGGGCGGCACCCTGGTCGCGGTCGGGCACTCCGCCCACCAGGGCGAAACCCTTCCCTTCGGCGCTCTCTTCGGAGACCAGGGCCGACACGACCGCTCGATCGTCTCGTTCTCCCTGCCCGCTTGCACGGGCCTCGCGCCCGACCTGACCTGGCTCGCCCACCGCGTCGCCGCCGGCGACCTCGACCCGCAGATCTCATGGCGCGGCAGCTGGGACGGAGCCGCCGACGCCATCGACGCCCTTCTCCAGCGCCGACTCCACGGCAAGGCGGTCCTGGACATCGCCTGAGTCCCACCGGCCGGGCGCCGGGACGGCCGGCGCGGCGGCCGACCGTCGGGATACGGGCTCAGGCCTGCGTCGGGCTCTCGGAGATCGGGTGCACTTCGACCGGGTCGCTGCCGGGCGCCCCGCCCGGGCCGGGGCACGCCGACGCCCGTGCGGCGATCTCCAGGGCCCGCGCCTCGCTCTGGACGTCGACGACCCAGTACCCCGCCAGGATGTTCTTTCCTGCCTCGGCCGGCCCGTCGGTCACCTGCGGCCGTCCGTCGCTCCCGGCCCGCACCGTCTTGACCAGCGAGGGACCGCCGAGCCCTTGCCCGTCCACCCACTCGCCGGCGGAGGTGATGTCGTCGTTCAGGGCGTTCATGTGGGCGAACATGGCCTCCATGTCGTCCTTGGAGTACGCCGACATGATGGCGTCCCACTCAGCGGCAGGCACGTTCATCTGGATCATGTACTTCATGTTCTTCACCCTTCCGGGGCGGCTGCTGGACTTCTCGGCCTTACGGAGAGGTAGACGGCCGGGCGCCGCAAAACTCATCGGCGCTCCGGCGGTCCATCGGGGCCTCGATGAACGCCGCGTCGAGGGCGGGTACGCAAAGACGCCCGGCGGGGATGTCCCGGCCGGGCGTTCTTGGTGTGTCTGTGTGTGCTGCCCGCTGGTGGCTTAGTACCAGTGGTGGGACTGCCAGAAGTTCCAGGCGCCGACGGGGCTGCCGTAGCGGGAGTTCATGTAGTCCAGGCCCCACTTGATCTGGGTGGCCGGGTTGGTCTTCCAGTCCGAACCGGCCGAGGACATCTTCGAGGCCGGCAGGGCCTGGACCAGGCCGTACGCGCCCGAGGAGGAGTTCGTCGCGGTGTGGTCCCAGCCGCTCTCATGCGAGATGATCTTGTCGAAGGCGGCGAACTGGGCCGGGTCCTTGATCATCTGCTGCGCGATCGCCTTGGCGCTCGTCGGGGCCGCCTGAGCGGGAACCGTGGCGAGCATGGAGCCGGCGACGCCCAGGGCGACGATGCTGCCGGCAAGGGTCTTCTTCGAGGCGGCGATGCGGCGGATGACAGCGTTGGACACGGATGAACCTTCCGAAGGGGACAAGGACGGTCGCGGCATGCCGAAGACATGCGTGAGCCACTCACGCGAAGGAGAGGGGTTCGTCAGCGGCGGGTGAAGCACCCGTGCCGCCCGGCGACTCATCCAGTTCTACCGACTGGCCAGGGGCCTGGCAACGAGCCCGCTTACTAGCGGCCATCGCAGCCAGGGACCCACGACCCACCGGTGACCAGGCACGGATCCGTGCAGGTGGGAGCACGTTCCCCCAGCCCGGAATCGGGCCCGCAGAAGCTACTAGCCCGGCTCGTATGTGACGTCGGCCCTATGGGGCGGGTCACCCCCGGAGCGCCCGAAACACACCCAGCGTGACCGGTCGTACCCCTTCGAGGGCCGACCTCGTGGCCCGCCGGGGGCAGGCGGCCCGGGTCCGCCGCACGCGGGAGACCGTTCACGGGGACGCCGGCGGCTCCCAGCCCGGATCGCGCCCGCTCAGCCCGACCGCCCGGTCCAGCAGCGGGGCGCCGTCCGGTACGGGCACGACGGCGCCGAAGATGCCCCCGCCGCGGTCCTCGTCCTCGGCGGCCGCCAGCAGGAACGCGTGCGAGGCGTGCAGGGCGGCCTGATCGGGTGCGTACTCCTGGCCGGTGGCCCGAGCCAGGTCCCAGCCGTGGATCACCAGTTCGTCGACGGCCACCACACCCGCGATCTCGCCGGGCAGGTCCACGCCGCCCGCGCGGGTCATGCCCGTCCAGGCGGCCGGATCCTTCCACGCCTCGGCCAGTTCGCCGAGGACCCGCGGCAGGTCCTCGCGCCAGCGGTCGGGCAGTACGGGGACGGCTGAGCCGGGGGCCGTGTCCGTCGTGGGACCGAGGTCCTTGCGGGCTGCGTCTCGGAAGGCGACGGCGAGGCCGGCGAGGTGACCCAGCAGGTCGCTGACCGCGTACTCGGGACAGGGCGTCCGGGCGGCGAGCCGGGCGTCCGGGACGCCCGCCGCGAGACGGGCCACGATCCGGGCTTGTGGCCCGAGGTCGAGGGTCGTCGTATCGGTCATCTGCCGCTCCTCCGGGACGATGGATCTGCAGGGTAGACCGGCAGCAGAGCCCGTACGCGTCGCGGCGCGGGCCGGAGGTCACCGAGGTAAACCGGTGGCGTACGGGTGCGAGGTGCTCAGCCCGTCGGCCGGGCCGGCCCGGCCGCCTCGTCGGCCGGCTCGGCCGCCTTGTCGCCCGGCTCGTCGCCCGGCTCGGCCCGCCCGCCGCCGAACACCTCCTTGACGAGCCGCTGCGTCGCCTGCTGGAACGCCCCGGCCAGGGACAGTGCGGCGTCGTCGACGTAGTTCAGCGCGGCGGTCAGGGTCCTGCTGCCGTCGGGCGTGCTGTACATCAGCGCCGCGTGGCCCGCCATGCCGCCGTTGTGGGTGATGACCGTGCCGCCGTTCTCGCCCGTGTCCTGTACGAACACCCCCAGGCCGTAGCCGACCTTGGGGTGCGGCGTGCGCATCTCGGCCAGCAGCGGGGCCGGCAGGAGCTTGCCGCCCATCAGGGCGGAGATGAAGGTGTGGAGGTCCTGGGTGGTCGAGATCATGTCTCCGCCGGTGGAGACCCAGGAGGGGTTCTGGCGGGTGACGTCGACCGTCTGCTGCCGGCCGGCTTCGTCGTCGTACCGGTAGTAGGCGTGGGCGTGCGGCTCGGGGACCTCCTGCCGGGTCTCCGGCACCACGGTGCCCGACAGCCCGAGCGGACCGACGATCAGCCGCTGCATCTCCTCGGCCAGCGAGCGGCCGGTGACCTTCTCGACCACCAGCCTGGCCAGCACGTAGTTGGTGTTGGAGTAGCTCCAGTCCGTCCCCGGCTCGAACCGCGCCGGCTTGGACAACGCCAGCCGTACCAGCTCTTCCGGCCGGTAGGTCTTGAACCGGTTGTCCACCCACTCCCGGCCCGCGGTGGTGGCGGGGATCCCCGGCGCGAACGTCCCGTCGTCGTAGTACTCGCCGGTGAAGTTGAACACCCCGCTGGTGTGCTGCAGCAGCATCCGCACCGTGATCCGCCGGTCCAGCCCGAACTCGGGCAGGTAGTCATCCGCCGGGGTATCGAGCCCGATCCTGCCCTCGGCCACCAGTTGCAGCACCACGGTCGCGGTGAAGGTCTTGGTGTTGCTGCCGATCCGGACCCGTACGTCGGCCGGCGGCTCGGCGGCCTCGCCCAGCTTGCGCACCCCGGCGCTGCCGACCCACTCGCCCCGCTCGTCGTGCACGCGCATCGTCACCCCGGTGAAACCGGAGTCGACCATCTCCTCGATGGCCTTCTGCAGCTCCGGACGATCCTGGTCGGTGAGGGTGAGGGACATGGTGGTGTGCTCCTTCGGAACTGTCACGAAATTTCGACTGGACGGAGGGATCGCCGCGGCTGAGGGGTGCCCTCTTACAGGCTGCGGGCAGTGATGTCGCCGTAGGCGGTGGTCGCGTGGATGTCGAGCTGGGCGCCGGCGCCGTCGGTGTTCTTGAGCGCGTTGTGGATCCGGCCGTAACCGGTGCCCGCGTCCAGCGAGGCCGAGACCCCACGAGCGGCACCGACCGCGATCTCGCCCGCCTCGGTACGCAGTTCGACCGTGCCACGCACGGCCTCGGCGATCCGGATATCGCCCTTCGAGGTGCTGATCCGCGCAGGGCCACCCAGGCGGCCGACCGAGATGTCACCGGCCTGAAGGGCCAGCCGCGCACTCGCCGTCTCGTCGAGCTTGACCGAGCCGTGCGCGCCCTCGAAGACGACATCACCAAGCCGTCCCACACCCCGGAACTCAGCGCTGGCCACCTTCGCCTCGACCCGGGAGCCGGCGGGCAGCTGGACCGTCACCTCAACGGAACCGGAAGCACCAAGGAACTGGTTCCTCGCCTCCGGGCCCTCGATCCGCAGCACACCGTCGGCGTACACGACCTTCGTCTGCTCCGCCGCCTTCACATCACGGCTCTTCGAAGCGTCCGCCGGCAGGACCTCGACCCGGGTGTCGGACCGGTCGGCGGCGATGAACCGGATACGCCCCGCGGGGACGTCCAGGACGGTGGAGACCAGGGCGGGGGTGTCGAACTTCTGCATCGTGCTCTCCTGCGACTCGTCGTTTCTGATGAACGAAAAGCTACGTTGCATTCAAAAAACCATCAACACATCCGTTGCATCCAACCGTCATTCATACAGGTCAAAGCCAGGAAATCATTGCATTGGGTCTTTGAGTTAACGCAACGATGACCCTGTGGCCGTTGCAATGAATTGACGATGAACGCTATACTCCAGGCATCAAGGCCCACCAAGGACGACGAAGGAGACCGCAATGCCGGGAGGCAGGCTCACCCAGCAGGAACGCCAGCAGATCGCGCTGGGGCTGGCCGACGACCTCGCCTACGCCGAGATCGCCAGACGCCTCGACCGCCCCACCTCGACCATCACGCGCGAGGTGATGCGCAACGGCGGCCCCACCGCCTATCGCGCCGACCTGGCCCACCGCGCCACCGAACAACGCGCCCACCGGCGCCGGCAGCCCGCCCCCCGCGGGCCGCAGACGCCCCCGCAGGCCCACGGGCGCGACGCCGAGGCCGTGCGCGAGTACGAGGAAACGTTCACCAGCGTCGTCGTGGCGTCGGGCATGCCCCACATGATGTCCCGGGTGCTGGCCTGCCTCACCCTCACCGACGCCGGCAGCCTCACCGCGGCCGAACTCGTCCAGCGCCTCCAGGTCAGCCCGGCGTCCATCTCCAAGGCGATCACGTTCCTCGAGAACCAGGGCCTCGTCCGCCGGGAACGCGACGACCGCCGCCGCGAGCGCTACGTCGTCGACGACGACATCTGGTACCAGTCGATGATGGCAAGCGCCCGCGCCACGGCCCATCTCGTCCAGACCGCACGGCAAGGCGTCTCCGTCCTCGGCCCCAACACCCCGGCCGGCACCCGCCTCGAGAACATCGCCCGCTTCACCGACTTCGTCTCCGAGAGCATCGCCCGCGCCGCGGAGCAGGCCCGCGAGATCCTTCACACGAAAGCCGAAACGACCCCGGACGGCACCACCCTCGACACCTCAGGAGACCGCCAGGGGTCGTGAGCCGGACGAGAGCGCGATGTGGGCCAGCGCGTCGGCTGCGTCAGGGCCGCATCAGGGCCGCCTCCGCGGCGGATTCGGCCGGGCGGGTGGACTGTCCGAAGAGCCCCCGACCCGGTGTCCGGATGCGGCGGGCCCGGCCACGTCCCGGAATCGGGGGTGTCGGACCCGCGGCGCGGGGCGCGGCACGGGGCGGCGGAACTTGCCCGGGACAGCCGCGGTTGCGCAGGCTGTCCGTTGCTGATCCCCCCTGACGGCAGTCGGTCCGGGGACGGCAGTCAGCCGAGGGAAGGAACCCGCTCCGTGTCAGCCGAACTCTCCGACGACCTGAAGAAGCTCATCGACGACAGCCCGGTCTTCGCGACCGTGGCCACGATCCAGCCGGACGGCAGCCCGCAGCTGTCGATCACCTGGCTCACCCGGGACGGCGACGACCTGCTGGTCTCCACGACCGTCGGCCGCCGCAAGGAGAAGAACCTGCGCGCCGACCCGCGGATCACCGTCATGATCAACCCCGCGAACGCGCCCTACTCGTACGCCGAGGTCCGCGGCTCTGCCACGCTGACCACGGAGGGCGGGCAGGAACTGATCAACGCGCTGTCGCGCAAGTACACGGGCAAGGACTACGCGGACTTCAACCCGGCGTCGAAGGACGACGCCGACCGTGTCGTCGTCCGCATCACCCCGCGCAAGGTCGTCGGCTCGATCTGACGCAACGCCTCGGGGCGTCGTCGGCCGATTTCAGAGCATGATGAGCAGACGCGTTTCGGGACGAGGATCGCGGAGGTCCGGTGGCCCCGGAAGCCCACCCGTCTTCGCCGCTGGCCGGATGCGGTCAGAAGGCGAGCAGGCGGACGAGCAACACCGTCAGCGTGCCCGTGGTGACCACCGCCCCCAGCACGGTGAACAGCAGGTCCACGGTGCCTACGTCCCAGCCCTGGATCGCAAACCGGCTGGGGTCGCGCGGGTCATATCGGACTAGGACACCGGCCCCCGGACCGAAGCCGGCTCCGACGGAACCGCGGCCGAACCTGGCCGAGTACTCGCACTCGCGGCCGTCGCGGGTCGTCCAGGCGGCGACCGGGTGGTAGAACGTGGCTCCTTCGTCGCTCCGGATGACGGCGTGGCGGACGATCCGCCCCTTTGCGGTGACACCGGTGCGACGGAGCGCGCGGGCGCGGCGGAGTCCGTACACGCCGAAGCTGAGGAAAAGCGCCCCGATCGTCAGCGGGATGAGCGAGAAGAGCCATTCGCGTTCCATGTGGAGTGCGACGCGTGCGTGGACGTTGTCGGTTGCGAATGCGGCCGGTCGAGCCGGACGGGTCACGCGGTGTAGCTCGCCTGCTCCAAGGTGGCGTAGGCCCTCCGGAAGGCGCTGCTGGCTCCGTCCCAGTCCGAAGCCCACAGATTTTCCTGGCCGAAACGGAGCCCCTGTGTGGCGTCCTCGACAAGTGAGATGACGGGTGAGTCCACACAACTTCCGGAAGTGGTCCGGCTCAGGGCGGCGTTGGAGAGGTCCAGTGCGGCGTACAGGTTGCCGCGGCCGGCGTACGAGGCCGCTTCTCCGGTGTAGTCCATCGCCGTGACCACGTCCCCCCAGCACCTCGACTTGGCGCTGGCGGCTGGTGCCGTCGCTATGACGGCGCCGATTCCCAGGGTGAGAACTGTGGTCACTGCAGCGAGGCGGGTGCGTAAGGGAGTCATTGAGGGCGTTCCTTCCTGATGGTGGGTAAGCACTGTCAGTAAACGTAGGAACTGACGTTCCAGCCAGGTACCGAGGGCGGAATGGCTGGTTCCCCCGAGCCCACGGGCCGGAGACGTCGTGTTGCCAGAGTCCCCCCGTTCTGCTCGCAGACCCGCTCCGATTCAGGGGTCGGGCCGGCGCAAGCGCCAGACCCTTCGTCGTCCGACCCGAAGGGCCCTGTTCAACGCCGTACGCGGATCGGCCGCACCGATCTCGGTGTCAGTTGTCGTTGGCCTGGTAGAGCGTGGTCCAGAAGTCGTGGATGAGCCGCGCCGAGTCCGGGGTGGACATCCCGACCTGGGTGAGCAGGATTCCGGTGAGCTGGTTGTCCGGGTCGGCGTAGGCGGTGGTGCCGGTTCCCCCGTCCCAGCCGAACTGGCCGATGGGCGCGTAGTCGGCCCGATGGGTGCGCACGGCCATCCCGAAGCCCCAGCCGCCCTGTTGCCCTTGGCCGACCGTGAGGGGGGCGATGTTCCTGTACATGGTGTCCCGGGCGGCTTGCTGCTCGGGGCGGAGGCGGTTGGTGGTCATCAGTTCGACGGCGGCCCGGGACAGGATCCGTTCGCTGCCGTGCATGCCGTGGTTCAGCAGCATCTGGAAGTAGGCGTGGTAGTCGTCGGCGGTGGAGACCAGCCCTCCGCCGGCGCCCTGGAACACCGGCGGCCGGCTGCTCCTTCCGCCTTCCGCCTCGTCCCACACGAGGAACTCCCCGGTCTGCGCATCGGGCCCGTAGAGGGGCGGCAGCCGGTCGATCTTGCCGGCCGGCACGTGGAAGGCGGTGTCCTTCATCCCCAGCGGATCGAGGATCCGTTCACGCAGGAACGTCTCCAACGGCCGGCCCGAAACCCTGGCGACCAGCACGCCGAGCACTTCGTTGCTGAGATCGTACTGCCACCGCTCGCCGGGCTGGTACGACAGCGGCAGCTCGCCGAGGCGGCGCATCCACTCGTCCGGCCCGGGCGCCGGCCCGGACACCACGCTGTAGTCGAGACGCTCGAAGGTCGCGGCCCTGATCGGGGAGTCCAACAACTCGAAATCCAGTCCGAGGCCGAAGGTGGAGGTCATCAGGTCCCGTACTGTGATCGGCCGCTGGGCCGGCACGGTGTCCTCGAGCGGGCCGTCGGGCCGCTTCAGCACCCGGCGGTCGGCGAGTTCGGGCAGCCACGGGTCCACCGGCTCGTCCAGCCGCATCCGGCACTCGTCGAGCAGGACCATGGCCGCCGCCGTCGTGACCGGCTTGGAGGTGGACGCCATCCGGAAGATCGTGTCCCGGCGCATCGGCGCGCCGCCGTCATGGCGCATCGTCCCGATCGCTTCCACGTGTGTCCGGCCGCCGCGGCTGACCAGGGCGACGAGCCCGGGAATCTTCTTGGACTCGACGTGCCGGGCCAGCACCTCGCGCAGTCGGCGGAGCCCTGCTTCGGAGAAGCCGCTGTTGCCTTCGCTCATCATGAATGTCCTTGTCCACATGTATTCGATCCCCTGAAAACCTCCGCGGGGAGGAGGGGACCGAGCCCCCTTCGCGGCGGCCATGGGATGAGCGTGTGCCCTGACCCAAGGTCAAGGTCAAGGTCAACCTCTGTCGCGGGTATGGACCGACCCGCACCGATCGCCGGCTTCGCCGGCTTGGAACCGCAGTTGGCCGCCGGTGCGCGAACAGATGCCCGGTACCCTCACCCCTGTGATCACCCGCAGCCCCCACCTCGAAGTGAGCGCGAAGGTCGCCTGCGGCCACCGCTCGATCCTGCGCGAGGACTTCCGCGCCGTCGACGACGCGTCCCGCGAGACCGCGGCCGCGCGCGACCTGAAGGTGGGTTGAGCCGATGGCAGCCGGGCTCACGATCGGTCAGGCGGCGGCGTTCGTCGGCGTCACGATCAAGACCGTGCGGCACTATCACCGGCTCGCTCTGGTCGCCGAGCCGGAACGTGATGGTTCCGGCTACCGGCGTTACGGGTCGGCCGACCTCCTCCGGCTGGTTCAGGTCCGGACCCTGGCCGGTGCCGGCGTGCCGCTGGCCGAGGTCGGTGAGCTGCTCGACGCGGATCCCGAGCGGTTCGCCGCCGCCTTGGACGACGTCCACCGCCGGCTCACCGAACAGGTCGAGGATCTGATCTCGCGACGCGACACACTGCACCGGCTGGCCCATGGCGACCGGGCCCTGCTACCCGACCGGGCCTGCGCGGTCTTGGACCGGCTCGCCGGTCTCGGCTTCAGCCCCGACTACGTGGCCACTCAGCGGGAGGCAATGGTGTTGGCCCGGGCGCTGGTCCCGGAGGTCTTCGACACCTTCCTGACCACGCTTGAACACGGGCTCGACGATGCCGGGTTCGTCGAGCTGACCAAGCGCGGCCTGGCTGCGGCGTCCTGGGATCCCGACGACCCGCGGATCGAGGAGCTGGCCTCCGCGCTGGCCGACAAGCTGCTGACCAACCGCGCGCTGCTGACGATGCCGACCGGGTCCAGGGGCCGGTCCGACACCGCCTCTCGGTACGGACTGGTCAACCACCACCGGGAAGACCAGGCACCTGCCATCGCCCGGTTGAACACACTGGTCGAGGCGAAGCTGCGCGCAGCCGGCATCGGCATCCCGCAGCAGTGACGGCCGCCGCTACGACTCCGCTCGGCCGACCAGGGGTGGCCGGGTACGCAAAGACGCCCGGCGGGGATGTCCCGGCCGGGCGTTCTTGGTGTGTCTGTGTGTGCTGCCCGCTGGTGGCTTAGTACCAGTGGTGGGACTGCCAGAAGTTCCAGGCGCCGACGGGGCTGCCGTAGCGGGAGTTCATGTAGTCCAGGCCCCACTTGATCTGGGTGGCCGGGTTGGTCTTCCAGTCCGAGCCCGCCGAGGACATCTTCGAGGCCGGCAGGGCCTGGACCAGGCCGTACGCGCCCGAGGAGGAGTTCGTCGCGGTGTGGTCCCAGCCGCTCTCATGCGAGATGATCTTGTCGAAGGCGGCGAACTGGGCCGGGTCCTTGATCATCTGCTGCGCGATCGCCTTGGCGCTCGTCGGGGCCGCCTGAGCGGGAACCGTGGCGAGCATGGAGCCGGCGACGCCCAGGGCGACGATGCTGCCGGCAAGGGTCTTCTTCGAGGCGGCGATGCGGCGGATGACAGCGTTGGACACGGATGAACCTTCCGAAGGGGACAAGGACCGTCGCGGCATGCCGAAGACATGCGTGAGCCACTCACGCGAAGGAGAGGGGTTCGTCAGCGGCGGGTGAAGCACCCGTGCCGCCCGGCGACTCATCCAGTTCTACCGACTGGCCAGGGGCCTGGCAACGAGCCCGCTTACTAGCGGCCATCGCAGCCAGGGACCCACGACCCACCGGTGACCAGGCACGGATCCGTGCAGGTGGGAGCACGTTCCCCCAGCCCGGAATCGGGCCCGCGGAAGCTACTAGCCCGGCTCGTATGTGACGTGGGCCCTATGGGGCGGGTCACCCCCGGAGCGCCCGAAACACACCCAGCGTGACCGGTCGTACCCCTTCGAAGGGGCCCGAAGGCTGCCCTGCGTGGTGGTGCGCTCAGACGAACAGCTCGCCGAGCAGCTCGGGGCCGATCGCGATGGGGGCGGGGCGGTAGGCGGGGGGCTGCGCGCCCATCAGCTCGCGCACCAGGAAGTCCCAGGAGCGCTTGCGGACGTAGGCCAGGCAGTCGATGAACGTGTGCTCCGCGCCGGGCACGATGAGCAGCTCGAAGTCCTTGTCGGCAGCGATGAGCCGGTCGGCCAGCCGAAGCGTGTGCTGCGGGTGGACCTGGTCGTCCATTTCGCCGTGGATGAGCAGCAGCTTGCCCGCCAACCGGTCCGCGAGGTCCACGTTGGAGGTACGGGCCCAGGCCTCGGGATGGTCCGCGCCGTCGTAGGTCTCCACGAAGCCCAGGTTGAAGTAGCGGGCGTCGTGCGACCCGGCGAGCGCGACTCCGGCCTTGTACACCTCGGGGAAGTCGAGCATCGCCCGCGCTGCGGCGAACCCGCCTCCGGAGTGGCCGAAGGCGCCCACCCTGTCCAGGTCCATCCACGGCCGGGTCCGGGCCAGCTGCCGCAGCGCCGCGACGTGGTCGGCCAGGCAGCCCGCGTCGGCCAGGCGGCCGTAGGAGGCATCGTGGAAGGACTTGCTCCGCCCCGGGGTTCCCCGCCCGTCCAGTGCCACCACCACGAAGCCGAGCGCCGCGAGGGGTTCCGCGTCGAGGCCCATCCCGCCGGGGTCGAAGCACGGGGCGACCCGGTCGACCTGCGGGCCGGGGTAGACGTTGTCCACCACCGGGTAGCGCTGGGCGGGGTCGAACCCCCGCGGCCGGTACAGCACCCCGTAGATGTCCGTCACGCCGTCGGCCGCCTTGACGCGGAATCGTTCCGGCGGCGTCCAGCCGGTGGCGGTGAGCTTGCTGATGTCGGCGCGTTCCAGCTCGACCAGCACCCGCCCGGCCCAGTCACGGACGCGGGTCACCGGCGGGGTGTCGACGGTGGACGCGGAGTCGATGAAGTACTCCTGGTGATCGGGCATGGTGACCACGTGATCCAGGTCGTCGTCCGTGAGCTTGGCGAAGCCGGAGCCGGAGCCGGGGCCGGAGCCGGAGCCGTCCAGATCGACGCGGCACACCGTGCGCCGGTACGGGTCCTCGTCGACCAGCCCGGAGGCGGTGAAGTAGACCACCCGCTCGGTCTCGTCGACGCGCAGGATCTGGCGCACCGCCCACTGTCCGGAGGTGACCTGGCCGAGCAGCGCGCCGGTGTGCAGGTCGTACCGGTACAGGTGGCCCCAGCCGTCCCGCTGCGAGTACCACAGCACCTCGTCGGCCAGCACCCGCACGATCGGCGGCTCGTACATCCACTGGTTGGGCTCCACACGGGTGGCCCCGGTCTCGCTGAGCACGGTCGTCACCTCGCCGGTGGCCGGGTCCAGCCGGTACAGGGTGAGGGTGCGCAGATCGCGGGGCCGGCCGAGGTAGTACACCGCCGAGCCGTCCGGAGCCCACCACGCCCACTTGGCCGTGATCGGCGACAGCTGCGGCATGAGCAGCGGCTCGGCCTGCGCGCGGACCATCGTGCCCGCGGCGACGTCCAGCACGACCAGCTCGGCCTTCGGCATGTTCTCGTCCCCGGCGTAGGCGTACCGCTGGGTGCGCAGGAGGGGCGCGCCGCCGTCGGCGGGCCTGGCCTCCACGAGGTGGGTCTGCCGGACGTCGCGCTCATCGGTCCGGTGCGCGAGCACCTTGGTCGAGTCGGGCGACCAGGCCACTGCGGGCGGCAGGTGCGGCAGGCCGATCTTGTGCAGCAGGGTGGTGTTGCCCGTGCAGTCCGGGCCGGAGCCGTACCGGTGGTCGGGCTCGCCGTCGGTGGTCAGCGCCCACTCGCGGCCGTCGGACAGCGAGCGCGCCCACAGGTCGTGCCCCCGCAGGGACACGGCGACCTTCTTGTCGGGTGACGGCACCTCCAGCGGGTTGCCCGGCGGTGTGAACTCGGCCCGCTCGCAGGTGTAGTCGTCCAGGCGGCAGCGCCAGTACTCGCCGAACGCGCCGAACTCCACGGCGTTGCCGGCCAGTTCGACGGCCATGAACGGCAAGGCCTCGGGGTCGACCTGTTGCCCGGAGGCGGCGGCCAGCGCGGCGGCGAGCAGGGCGTGGTCGAAGGCCGGCTCGCGGGTGCCCGCCGCCGGGTCGACCAGCACGAACCGCCTGCCGACACCGTTGCTCACCGCGTACCAGAAGCGGGCGCCTCCGTCGATCCACTGCGGCCTGACCTTGTCGCCGATGACGAGCTCGCCGGGGCGTGCGGGTCGGCGCAGGAGCTGTTCCGCGGCCTGGTAGTCCTGAGTGGTGCTCATTCTTCCTGTCCTTCTTCGGTAGGCGCTCTTGTCACCGTGGGTCTTGCGTAGCCGGGCCGCCGCGCTCGTCAGGTTCGTCAGAGGCTGCGGGCGGTGATGTCGCCGTAGGCGGTGGTCGCGTGGATGTCGAGCTGGGCGCCGGCGCCGTCGGTGTTCTTGAGCGCGTTGTGGATCCGGCCGTAACCGGTGCCCGCGTCCAGCGAGGCCGAGACCCCACGAGCGGCACCGACCGCGATCTCGCCCGCCTCGGTACGCAGTTCGACCGTGCCACGCACGGCCTCGGCGATCCGGATATCGCCCTTCGAGGTGCTGATCCGCGCAGGGCCACCCAGGCGGCCGACCGAGATGTCACCGGCCTGAAGGGCCAGCCGCGCACTCGCCGTCTCGTCGAGCTTGACCGAGCCGTGCGCGCCCTCGAGGACAACATCACCAAGCCGTCCCACACCCCGGAACTCTGCACTGGCCACCTTCGCCTCGACGTGGGAGCCGGCGGGCAGCTGGACCGTCACCTCAACGGAACCGGAAGCACCAAGGAACTGGTTCCTCGCCTCCGGGCCCTCGATCCGCAGCACACCGTCGGCGTACACGACCTTCGTCTGCTCCGCCGCCTTCACATCACGGCTCTTCGAAGCGTCCGCCGGCAGGACCTCGACCCGGGTGTCGGACCGGTCGGCGGCGATGAACCGGATACGCCCCGCGGGGACGTCCAGGACGGTGGAGACCAGGGCGGGGGTGTCGAACTTCTGCATCGTGCTCTCCTGCGACTCGTCGTTTCTGATGAACGAAAAGCTACGTTGCATTCAAAGAACCATCAACACGTCCGTTGCATCCAATCTTCATTCATGCAGCTCAAAGCCAGGAAATCATTGCAACGAGCCTCAAGATCAATGCAACGAAGGCCATCAAACCGTTGCAATGAACTGGAAGTGAACGCTATAGGCAGCCCTCTGCGGCCGATCGGTGAGCGGGTGGCCCCTACGGCGTGTCCAGCGCCGACGGCAGGGGCGACCCGGTCGCGCTGCCTACCGTGGCCTCATGAGCACACGCCCAGCACTGCCGTCGGCCGGGTACGGGATCCGGTTCGCCCGGGCCGCCGAGTCCGGGGCGATCGCCGAGCTCCTGGCACGCGCCTTCGCCGACGACCCGGTCATGGCGTGGATGTTCACCGGCGCCACCGACCGGGAACGCCGGATCGCCCGCTTCTTCAAGCTGGCCCAGCGGCAGCAGCGGCCGCGCGCCGGCGGTGTCCGGGTCGCCGCGACGGGCGATGGGCAGCTGCTGGCGGCCGCGCTGTGGTCCGGGCCCGGGCGCTGGAAGGCCTCCGCGGTGCAGGAGCTGGCGACCCTCCCCCACTACGCGCACATCTTCGGCCTGCGCGGGATGCCGCGGGCCGGGGAGGTCCAGAACGCCATGCACGAGGCCCATCCGGACACGCCGCACTGGTATCTGCCGTCCGTGGGGACGGACCCGCGGCTCCAGGGGACGGGAGTCGGTTCGGCGCTGTTGCGCCAGCAGCTGGCCGACTGCGACCGGCTCGGGCAACCCGCCTACCTGGAGTCCAGCAAGGACACCAACGTCCCCTTCTACGAACGGCTGGGCTTCCGCGTCACCGGTGAGCTCCGGCTCCCGGGGGGCGGGCCGACCCTCTGGCCGATGTGGCGCGACCCCGGTCCTACGGCCGAACCCGCGGCCCGGTAGGCCGACCGGGCCGGCGAACGCGACGCCACCGGGGCTCTGCCGGGGCCGCTACCAGGGGCTACCGAGCTACCGGGGCGCTGCGGACTCGGTGCCGTCGCCCGCGACCCGGCGTCGGACCTGGTCCTCCTGGGCGAGACGCCGCAGCAGCTCGAACACCGGGGCGCAGATCGCGAAGACTATGACCGCCCGCTCGGCCAGAGCCACCGGGTCGTCGAGGCAGGCCGCGCGCTCAAGGTCCAGCCGGGCCACCGACTCGGCCAGCCTCGCGTAGGCGGCGAGCTCGCCCGGGGCGTACTGCGCGTCCAGCTGCCGCAGTTCCTTCAGCGCCGCCGTCAGCCCCTTCACGTGCGGTGACGTGCCGGGCGCCTGCCAGTCCAGGGCCGCGAGCAGCTCCGCCACCTCGGCCCCGGCGGTCGCGTCGGCCTCGGTTTCCTCCTCGGGGCCCGCGGCGCGCTGGGCCGCCACCGGTACCGGGAGGGCGTAGCTGACCGCTCCGAGGGCGCCCTCGGAACTGTGGGCCTGGTCGACGGCCCCGAGCACGTCACGGGTGGCGGCGATGGACAGGCCGCCGAGGGTGGTCAGCGCCTTGATCAGGCGCAGCCGCTGAGCGTGCTCCTCCCCGTACTCGGCCAGGGTCGCGGCGGTCGCCCGCCCTGCCGGCAACAGCCCTTGCCGCAGGAAGTACTTGATGCTGGCGACCGGCACACCGGTCCGCCGGCTGAGCTCCGAGATCTTCATACGGCTTCCCTGCTGGTCATGCGTCCGGTATCCGTCATCGGCGATTGGACACCACTACAAGATACTGCCACTATCCAGTAGCTGGATACCTTAAGTATCCAGCTCAGGAAACACAGCCGCACCGCACCGCACCGCACCGCACCGCACCGCACCGCACCGCACCGCACCGGAGAATCGATGCCTCATCCCACGCCCCCCTCCGTGCTCCGCCGACCCCAGCTGTGGATCGGAACGGGACTCATCGCCGCAGTGGTCTCGATGCTGTTCGCCCTGCTCTACGTCGGCGGCAACGTCAACCCCCGGGGCAACCTGCGCGACCTGCCCGTGGCCCTGGTCAATTCCGACAGCGGCGCCGACGCGGGCGGCCGCCACCTCAACCTCGGCGAGCAGGTCGTCGGCGGGATCCAGAAGGCCGCCGAGGGCGACAAGAGCATCGACTGGCAGGTCGTCACCCGCGAGGAGGCCGACAAGCTGCTGGGCCGGGGCAAGGTCTTCGGCGCCCTCGTCATACCCCAGGACTTCTCCGCCACGGTGACCGCGCTCAGCGCCCCGCAGCCCGCGCCCCAGGGCAAGGCCGCCCCGCCGACCCTGACCGTGCTGACCAACCAGGCCGCCGGCAGCATCGGCTCCTCCATGTCCTCCCAGGCCGCCCAGAAAGCCGCCCACGCCGCCTCCGCCCAGCTCGGCCAGGAACTCCTCAAGCAGGCCGGCGCCGAGAAGACCCCGCTCCCGACGGCCGCCCAGCTCAAGCTGGCCGACCCGGTGACCGTCAACGTCACCGACGGCCACCCCGTCGGCTCCCGCAGCGCCATGGGCCTGAGCGCCTTCTACTACGCACTGGTCCTGGTCGTCTGCGGCATGCTCGGCGCCAACGTGGTCAACTCCCAGGTCGACACCGCGCTCGGCTACCTGCACACCGACTTCGGCCCCTTCCGCAAGCGCGAACCCGTCCAGCACACCAGCCGCGTCCGCACCCTGGCCATCGGCATGGCGCTCATGCTGGGCCTGTCACTGGTCATGGGCACCCTGGTCGAGGTCGCCACGGTCGGCATCCTCGACATGGACGCCTCCCACCTCGGCCTGCTGTGGCTCTACTCGGTCGCCACCATCGCGGTCGTCGGCATCGGCAGCCTGGCCCTGTTCGCCGCCTTCGGCACGCCCGGCATGCTGCTGGCCACCATCGTCTTCGTCGCGATGGCCGTCCCCTCCTCCGGCGCCACCGTGCCCGTCCAGGCGCTGCCCGGGTTCTTCCGCGCCCTCGCCGAGTTCGAGCCGCTGCGCCAGATCACCGAGGGGCTGCGCTCCCTGCTCTACTACGGAGCCCAGGCCGACGCGGGCCTGACCCGGGCGTGGGCCTCGATGGGTGTCGCCCTTGTCGCCGCGCTGGCCTTCGGCTTCGCCGTCACCCGCCTCTACGACCTCAGGGGGCTGCACCGCATCCCCCACCCCGATGCCGAACCCGACTCCGCGGCCCCCACCGAGCCCACCGAGCCGCCGGAGTCGCCGGAGTCGCCGGAGTCTCCCGAGGCCGCAGCGCCCGCCACGGCCTGAAACGGCCCGAGACGGCCCGAGCCGGCCGGCAGGGAAGGCACCTGGTGAAGAACTAGGCTGGGACACGGTGTCTGCACGGTGGGAGATGTCGTGGATGTCGATCTGCGCAAGATGCGCTACTTCGTGGTCGTGGCCGAGGAGTTGCACTTCGGCCGGGCCGCCGAGCGGCTGCACATCACGCAACCGGTGCTCTCCCGGCAGATCCGCGCGCTGGAGCAGGAGCTGCGCGCGCAGCTGTTCACCAGGAACAAGCAGACCACCGAGTTGACGGCGGCCGGCCGTCAACTGCTGGAGGACGCGCGCCCCTTGCTGGCCGGCGCACAGGCTCTGTGCCGCCGGGTCCAGCAGGCCGCGCACGGATCTCCGGCGTTCACGGTCGGCTTCATGCCCGGGATCACCGTGACCGGCGCGGTGCGCGCCTTCTCCGCCCGGCATCCCGAGCTGAGCGTGCGGGTGGTGCGCACTTCGTGGGGCGACCAGGTCCAAGGGGTGCACGAGGGCCTTCTCGACGTGAGCTTCGTACGACTGCCCGTCGACCGTCGTGGTCTGGAGCTGCGCCCGCTCTTCCGGGAGCCCCGCGTCGCCGTACTGCCGGCGGACCACCGGCTGGCGGGCAAGGAGTCCGTCGTCATCGCGGATCTGGCGTCCGAGCGGCTGCTGCAGGACCCGGACGCCGTCCCCGAGTGGCGTGACCTCCCCGAGCGGACGGGCGACGCGGGGGGCGGGCCGCGGCCGTCGTTCGCCACCGTCGAGGAGAAGCTGGAACACGTCGCGACGTCCGGCGGCGTCCTCGTCCTTCCGCTGTCCACCGCGGTCTATTACACCCATGCCGGTGTCGCGCACGTGCCCGTCGACGACATCGGCCCGGGCGAGGTCTGCCTCGCCTGGAGCGCCGGCCGCCGCTCCCCTCTGCTCGCGGAGTTCGCCGAGATCGCCGAGATCGCCGCTGCCCAGCACTGATGCCCCGGGGGCATCACCGCTGACGGAAGAGGTCTTGGACGCCGGCCGCGGCGCGGGGCCAGGGTGGAGGAGCGGCGGATTCCGCCGCCGCCATCGGCAAGGACCGTGAGAGCGATGCAGATCTTCATCACAGGCGGCTCCGGCTACATCGGCCGCTCCACCATCCGGGCGCTGACCGGGCGCGGCATCGGCGTGACGGCGCTGGCGCGCAGCGAGCGCGCGGCGCGCACCGTGTCGGAGCTCGGTGCGACCCCGGTTGCGGGGTCGCTCACCGATACGGATGTCCTCCATGAGGCGGCCCGCGGGGCGGACGGGGTCATCCACCTCGGGGTGGACTACGCCGAGGGCACCGCGGACGTCGACCGGGCACCGGCGGCGGCACTGCAGGACGGCGTGGGAAGCGGCCCCTACGTGCACACGGGCGGGGTGTGGGTGTACGGCGACACCGACGGGGTCGTCGACGAGGACGCCCCGCTGAGCCCGCCGGGCATCACCGCTTGGCGGCTGGAGAACGAGAAGCGGGTGCTCGCCCGGGCCGCCACCGGAGAGCACCCGGTGGTGGTGATGCCGGGGCTGGTCTACGGCCGCTCCGGCGGGCTGGTGCAGTCGTTCTTCGTCGAGCCTGGGCGCACCGCAGGGGCCGTGCCCTGCATCGGGGACGGCTCCAACCACTGGGCGCTGGTCCACGTCGACGACATCGCCGAGCTGTACGTCCTGGCCCTGGTCGCCCCGGCCGGTTCCGTGTACGCCGGGGTCAGCGGCCAGAACCTTCCGCTGAGCCGCGTCACCCGAGCCCTGAGCCACGCCGCCGGATGTCCGGGCAGGATCGACTCGCTGACCCTTGATGAGGCCGTGCGGCGGATGGGCCCGATCGCCGAGGCATTCGCCCTCGACCAGCGGTTCAGCGGCGCCCGGGCGCGTCGCGAGCTCGGCTGGACGCCCACCCGCCTCGACGCCCTGGCGGAACTCGCCCGGGGCTGAACCGGGGGGGTGACGACTTCTCGTAGCCTCCCGCCGCCGGGCAGAGCCCCCGCTGGTCTGCCCGGACGCTCGCTCCCCCGGGCTCATACGGTGGTGACGACCTCCTCGTAGGCCAGGCGCGGGGAGCGGGGGTACCAGGCGTCCTCGCCGGGCCTGCCGATGTTGACGACCATGAGCGGGGTGTGGTCGTCGTCGAGGAACTCCTTCTGGACGCCGGCGAAGTCGAGGCCGGTCATCGGGCCGGCGGCCAGGCCGGCCGCGCGGATGCCCACGATGAAGTAGGCAGCCTGGAGGACGGCGTTCAGCAGGGCCGACTCCTCGCGGACCGGGCGCTCGGCGAAGAACATGTCCTTGGCCTGCGGGAAGTGCGGCAGCAGGGACGGGAGCTCCTCGTGGAACTCGTTGTCCGCTGCCAGGATCGCGACGAGCGGGGCGGCGGCGGTCTTGGCCTGGTTGCCCCCTGCCATGTGCTCGACCAGACGCAGGCGGGCCTCGGGGGAACGGACCAGGACGACGCGCAGCGGTGACTGGTTGTAGGCGGTCGGGCCGAACTTGACCAGGTCGTAGACCGCCTGGATCTGCTCGTCGGTCACGGGCTCGTCGGTGAACGTGTTGGCGGTGCGGGCCTCACGGAAGAGGAGGTCCTGGGCGGCGGCGTCAAGGGCGAGGAAGGGCGACGTGGACATGGGGACTCCATCCGTTCAAGAGCGAGAATCTCAACGTTGAGATAAAATCATCCCAACTAGTTCAACGTCAAGTGAATTAGCGTTGAGACACTTTGGACGAAGTGACTGCCGGAGTCAGGCCGCGTGCGGCCTCAGGCTCGGGGTGACAGCAGGGCGTCCAGTTCGGCCGCGAAGAGCAGGCCGGGGTCGAGGTCCATACCGGCGAAGTGGCCGGCGAGCTCCAACGACAGGACGCCGTGCAAGCGGGTCCAGAAGGTCAGGAGCCGGTGGAGAGCCTCGGGCGGGGCGGGGTGGACGGCGGCCCAGTCCCGGTGGCCCTCCAGATAGGTGCCGGCGTGAGCATCTATCCGTAGGAGAAGCCATGTCCGGAACGCCTCGACCGTCCGGCAGATCAAGCACGACGCGTGCATCCGCTGGACCGGCCCCGCGGTCGGCGAGGGACTGCGCATCGACGGCGTCCACGTGTGGAACTTCACGGAGGTCAGGGGCGGCGTCCGCGTGAGCACCGAGGAGACCCACACCGGCGCCCAGGTCGAAGCCGACGTCCCCACCGCTACCAAGATCCTCCGCGAGGGCCTCGAAGGATGGCTGCGCGACCTGAAGTCCGCCGCCGAAGCCCGCGCGCACGACCAGCCGCGCTGACGCGCGTACCGCCCGAGCGCGATGTCCGGCGGCTCGCAGACGGGAGTGCCCGCCCGATCTCGGCCATGGGTGAAACCGCAATCAGGCCACCACCCAATGTCTACTTCGGCCGACATAGATTTTCACGCGTCCGGGAGCAAAGGAATCAGCCGCACGCGACGGCCATAGCTCCACCTTGCCACCGGAGCCCCCGCGCTGGACCAGCGCCGCCGCGTTGAACCCGAGGGCACCCAGGCAGCAATTTCTATGTCAGCCGCAGTAGGTTTTCACACCCATGAGGGTGATATAACTTTCTTCGCCACAGTCGCCGAGGGGTGCGGCTGGGTTTCGACAAGGCCTCCTCCTCCCGGTGCCGGGAGGGAGTGAGGCGACGAGGGAGAAGACGTGGGAGACGCGGCTCGCGTGCAGGCGCTGCCCGATCAGGACGGCACCCGCATCATCGTCTGCTCCGGGGAGTTCGACATCGACTCCCAAGCCGCCTTGGGCCAGGCTCTGCACGCTGCCTGCCGCGACGGCGTCACACGGACCGTCCTCGACCTGGAGCACGTCTCCTTCGGCGATTCGTCCATGCTCAACACACTGATCGTCGCCCACCGCCGGCAGCATCTCGTCCTGGCCGGCCCCCTCTCGGCCCAGATGGCGAGGCTCTTCGAGGTGACCGGCACCGATACGGTCCTCAACATCACCTCAGACCTCGCCAGCGCCTGCGCCGGGTGACAGTCCGCCTTCCAGGAACGGGACGACGGCATCGATGAAGTGCTCGTTCCGATCGCCGGCCACCATGTGCCCCGCCCCGGCCACAACCACGCGCCGCGCGAGGGGAACCCGGTCACAGAACTGCTCGGCGATGTCTTCGCGCACCACGTCGCTGATCCCGCCGCGGACGAGCAGGATCGGTACGTCGGCGTGGCGCGCGGCGTCGAGGAGACGCTCCGCCATGCCGGGCGGGTCCATCCGGCCCGCGAAGCTGTCCAGGATCCGGGGGTCCCAGGGCCCGTCGGGATGGCGGCGCATGAACTCGACGATCCGGCGCACCCCGCCGGGATCCGGTCGGTGGGCTACGTCGACCAGCACCAGAGCGCGGACCGCCGCCTTGGGTGCCTCCCCGGCGGCGAGCAGCGAACTCAGGCCCCCGAGCGAGGCACCGATGAGCACCGGCCTGTCGCCGAGTTCGGTGACGAGCGCCCGGACGTCCTCCGCGAACAGGCCGAGGTCGTAGTCACCGTCGGCTGACCATTCGCTGGCGCCGTGCCCACGCAGGTCCGGGGCGATGACCCGCCACCCCAGCGCGGCCAGTCGGGGGCCGGTCCGATCCCAGGCGCGTCGTGTCTGGCCGCCGCCGTGCAGCAGGACGAGAGGTGGCGAGGACTCCTCGCCCCACACGTCCGCCGTGAGCCGGATTCCGCCGAGGCCCACGAAGCTGCGGGTTCGCGGCGGTGCGCCGCCGCCCGTCATACCGCGCCTCGGGTTCGCAGCGGCGCCAGGAACTGGTCGCGGTAGGGATCCGCAGCCGCCGCGGCGAGCGCGACGTCCACCGCGAACAGAGCACGCGCGAGGAACCGGTCGTCGTCGATCAGGGTGGCGACCCACTGATGCAGCGCACCCACGCACGAGGCGGCGACCACGGCGGCCAACGCGTCGGTGTCGATGTCGGCGCGCAGGAAGCCTCGTATCCGTGCATCCGCCATCGCCCGGCGGAGCTGGGTGAGCGGACTGCGGTCGAGTACGAGGCCGCTCTCCTCCCACCCGCGCACCATGCGACGCGACACGACCGGGTCGCCCACGAACAGCTGGACGGTCGAGCTGACGACCTCCCGCGGGTCACCGGCTCCCAGCACCGCCAGGCGGCGGTCGAGCTCGTCCGTGAACCCGGCGGCGAGCGCCTCCCAGATCTTCTCGCGCGGTCCGATCAGGTTGTACACGGTGGCCGGGGCGACCTCCGCCCGCTCGGCGATCCGCTCGGTACTGAGCACCGATTCCGGGGCGTCCCGCAGGAGCTCGCGCGTCGCGTCGAGGATCCGGAGTCGTCGCCGGGCCTTGTGCTGCTCACGCAGCCCCCCTTCGACCGTCTGCATACGCGCACACCCCTTCGCCAAAACTTAGAGAGTGCTCTAAATTTAGAGGTGGCTCTGGGTAGGGTCAAGCAAGCTGTGACCGTCGGCGGGCCAGCCCGTGGCGGTCGGCCCAGGCGTTGATCGCCGCGGCCAGTTCCTCGGGGCGGTCCTCCGGGGAGTGGTGGCCGGCCGGGCCGTGGTGGGAGACCTCCAGGCCCGCGATGTTCTCCTCGCACCAGGCCACCGCCCCGCGGTCGGTCATCGCACCCGGGCCCGGCTCGAACGCGGCGAGCAGCTTGGGGACTTCGGGACTGGCGGCCAGCCAGGCGTCGTAGCGCTCGATGCGGGCCACGACATCGGCGGGCTCGGCGTCCAGCGGCATCATGCGCGTCCACGCCAGTACCGGGCGGCGGCTGCGCGGGGTCGGGAACGGGCGGCGGTAGACCTCGAGGTCGGCGGGGTCGAGCGGGGTGGCGAGCGTGTCCGGGAGGCCCTCGATGAACAGGGACTTCTCCAGGATCATCTCCTCGCCCACTCCGGGAGTGCGCAGCAGGGTGAACAACTCCCGCCCGGCCGCCGGGAATTCGTCGCCGACCAGCGGTTTGATGATCGTCTCGGTGAAGGCGAGGCCCCGGACGGTGCCCGGCAGGCGTGCGGCGCGGTCGAAGGCGAGGGCGCCGCCCCAGTCGTGGCCGACGAGGACGGCCTCGTCAAGGCCGAGGGCGTCGAACCAGGCGTCGAGGTAGCGGGCGTGGTCGTCGAAGGAGTAGGCGAGGTCGGGTTTGCCGGAGTCGCCCATGCCGATGAGGTCGGGGGCCAGCAGGCGGCGGCCGGGCGCGGCGACGCCCGGCAGGACGTTGCGCCACAGGTGGGAGGAGGTGGGGTTGCCGTGCAGGAAGACGAACGGCAGCCCGTCGGGGTCGCCGGACTCGCGGTAGTGGAGGGTGGAGTCGAGGACGGCAAGGGTGGGCATCGCGGTGTCACGTCGCTTTCGGTACGGGGGGTTCGGCGGGGGATCCGGCGGGGTTTTTGCGGGGGTTTCAGAGGTTGAGGCTCAGGACGCGGTCGACGGCGATCTCGACGACGACCAGGTCCAGCGGGGCGGGCGGGGCGGCGCTGTAGCGGGCGGTGTAGCGGCGGACCGCCTCGGCCAGGCGCGCGGGGTCGTCGGTGACGGCGGCCCGGCCTTCGAGGGTGACCCAGCGGAAGCCGTCCGCCTGGCAGAGCGCGACCCGGGCCGCCGGGGCGCCGGCCGCCACGTTCCGGGCCTTGCGGGCCCCCGCCCGGGTGGTCACCCGGGCCAGGCCGGTGGACGCGTCGAAGGTGAAGCGGACGGGCGTGACGTGCGGGGTTCCGTCGGGGCGGAGGGTGGTGAGGGTGGCCGTCCGGGGGCGGGCGAGGAACGCCCGTACGGCGGTGTCGAGTTCGACGGTCGCCCCGCTCACTTCTTCTTCACGCCCTCGTTCCAGATCAGCTTGGCGATGTTCGGCTTCACAGCCGTGGTGATGACGCCCATGGCCTGACGGACGTACCGCCGCTCCCCCAGTTCGCGCAGCATGCTCGCGGCGAGGTCGGCCCGGGCGGTGAATACGCCGTCCGCGCTGGCTTCGGCCGTCCGGTAGTCCGTGACGACGGGGTACTCGAAGAGGCCCGAGGGCCGGACGAGGGTCCAGTCGAGGTCCGTACGACGGACCACGGCCTCCATACGGCGCATGTCCTCGTGGAGGGTGCGGCCGAGGCGCCGGTTCACCAGCGGGTCGAGGACGTGGTTGAAGAAGTGGGCGCCGGTGGGGCGCCAGTTCGGGTCGGCGATGCTGGAGCTGACGGTGAGCAGCCGCTCGATGCCGTGGCGGGCCATGGCCCCGGTGATGGCGGTGGCGCTCGCCGAGTACGTGGTGACGGTCTCCTTGCTGAAGCGCGCGCCCAGCGCGGAGAGGACCGCGTCCGTGCCGTCGATCGCGGCGTCGACGGCGGCCGGGTCGGTGGCGTCGGCGACGGCGACGGTGAGACCGGGCCGTGCGGGGAGGGAGCCGGGGCGGCGGGTCACGGCTACGACCTCGTGGCCGGTCGCGAGGGCCTGGTCGGTGAGGTGGCGGCCGGTCGGTCCGTTGGCGCCGAAGACTGCGATACGCATGGTGTCGGGTCATCCCTTCGTGTGGTTCCCGGAACGCCCTTGACTGTGCCGATCACGAAACGCAGGCTCAACGCTGATGAATAACGCCGCCCCATCCGCCGCCCCCTCGCCCTCCCCCGCCTCCGCCCGCACCCGGGGCCGTCCCCGCGGCAAGCCGCCGACCCGCGAGTCGATCGTCTCGGCGGCCCGTGCCCTGTTCCTGGAACGCGGCTACCGGCGCACCACCGTGCGCGCGGTGGCCGGAGCAGCCGGAGTGGACCCTGCGCTGATCGCGTACCACTTCGGCTCGAAGAAGGGCCTGTTCGCGGACGTCATGCAGTTCCAGTGCGCCAACGCACTGGCGGTGGACGAGGTCCTCGGCGGCGACCCGGTCACCCTCCCCGACCGCCTGATCGACGCGGTGACCGACCTGTGGGAGGACGCCGACTTCCTCCAGCTCACCACCCAGGGCGACGAGGCCGCCGAGGTGCTCCGCGAGTACCTGGAACACGAGCTGCTGGCCCGGCTTGTTGAATTTCTCGGCGGCCGGGACGCGACCGCCCGGGCCACCGCGGTGGTGACGATCCTCGGCGGCCTGATCTACACCCGCTACCTCAACCCCCTGCCCACCCCCGCCGCCCTCACCCGGGCCGAGACGCGCCACGTCCTCACCCCGGCGCTGCGGGCGGCACTGGCCCCGAGGCCGCGCACCGCGGCAACCGCGGCGACCGCCGGGGCGGGCCGTCGGCTCAGCGGGGGAGCGTGACGAGCCCCGCCTCATAGGCGGTGATCACGAGCTGCACCCGGTCCCGGGCGCCCAGTTTGGTGAGCAGGCGTGACACGTGCGACTTGGCGGTGGCCACCGTGATGTAGAGGTCCTCCGCGATCTCGGTGTTCGACCGGCCGCGCCCGATGAGGGTCAGGACTTCCTGTTCCCGTTCGGTGATGCCCTCGACGGACCGGGGTGAGCGCTCCGGGGCCGTGCCGGGGCGCCGGGCGAAGTCGGCGATCAGGCGGCGCGTGACACCCGGCGCGATCAGGGCGTCGCCGGCGGCGACCACGCGGATCGCCGTGAGGATGTCGTCCAGCGCCATGTCCTTGACCACGAAGCCGCTCGCGCCGGCCCGGAGCGCGCCGTAGACGTGGTCGTCCTCGTCGAAGGTGGTCAGGACGAGGACGCGGGCCGTGGCCGGCCCGGCGGTGATCAGGCGGGTTGCCTCGATCCCGTCCATGCCGGGCATCCGGATGTCCATCACCACCACGTCGGGGCTGATGTCCCTGACCAGTTGGACCGCCTCGATGCCCGTGGCGGCTTCACCGACGACCTCCAGGTCGGGGTGATCGGTCATGATCATGCGCAGGCCCGACCGCACCAGGGGCTGGTCGTCGACGAGCAGGACGCGTACGGGGCCGTCGGTCATCGGGCCATCACCGGGACTCCGACCGGTTCGGGCAGCGGTATTCGGGCCGTCACCCGGAAGCCGCCCTCGGGGCGCGGTCCGGCGCTGAGGTGCCCGTGGAGCAGGCCGACGCGCTCCTGCATGCCCACGAGACCGAAGCCGTGGGCCGAGCGGCTCCCGGTGGCGCCGCGCCCGTCGTCGACGACCTCCACGGACAGCTCCTCGTCCCCGTAGTCGATGGTCACCCGGCAACTCCGGGTGCCCGCATGGCGGACCACGTTGGTCAGCGCCTCCTGCACGATCCGGTAGGCGGAAAGGTCGATGTCGGCGGGCAGGGGACGCTGCTCCCCGCTGAGGCGCAGGTGGACGCGTACTCCCGCGTCGGCCGTGGCTGCCGCCAGCCGTTCGATGTCCGCCAGGCCGGGCGAGGGCGCGCTCGGTGTCCGCCCCGGGGCCGGCGCGTCCGGATCGGCCTGACGGAGCGCCACCAGTGTGCGCCGAAGGCCTGACAGGGTCTCTCTGCTGGTGGCCTCGATGGCCCGCAGCGCCTCCGCGGCCTGCGCGGGCTGTGTCCGGATGACCCGGCTGCCCGCCCCGGCCTGGATGGCGATGATGCCGATGCTGTGCGCGACCATGTCGTGCAACTCCCGTGCGATCCGCAGCCGTTCGGCGGTCACGGCCTCGGCCACCTCCTGCGAACGCAGCGCCACCGCGTGTTCGCGGCGCTCGCGGCTCAGCAGACCGACCGTGCAGGACGCGGCCATCGCCAGGACGGCGATGACGACGTTGACGGTCAGGTTGTCCCCGTCGGCGAAGGCGCCGATCGCCAGGAGCTCCATGACGAGGGACACGGCCACGGCGACGATCGAAGCCCGCCGCGTGCGAGTGGCGACGATGAAGCACAGGACGAGGTCCACCGCCAGGTACGACAGGAACTCGCCCTGGTACGGAACCGACAGGCTCGGCGGGCCGGAACTCTGCCGGCCCCCCACCACGATGGTGGATACGAGGAGCGTCATGGCCAGCGCCGTCAGCGGCGACCGCCGCAGCACACCGGCGAGCAGGGTCACCGCCAGGAGCGATCCGAGGGCGTGGGCCGTGCCCGAAGCCCGGGGCGCGCCGTAGACCAGCAGAACCGACGCGAAGAGGTACAGGACGCCCCCGGACCAGGCCATGACCTTCGTTCTCGTCATCGGCGGTGTGCCCTTTCGAGCGGGCGGCCGGCACGCGAAGGGCGCGCAGGCAACGGGGTGGTCGGTGTGGCGTCCATGCCGCGAGACTAACCTGCGGCTGCACGCGCGGCATTGGCCCGGGGACGTACGCCCCTGGGTGGGCCCGGCCGCGCGATTGCCGTCCACGGCCCCATGACCGGCAGCGGCCCTCCCGGCAGGGTTGCCCTTGTGATCGAAGTCAACGAACTCACCAAGCGCTACGGCGGCAGGACCGTCGTCGACCATCTGTCCTTCACCGTGCGGCCGGGCCGGGTCACCGGGTTCCTCGGCCCCAACGGAGCCGGCAAGACCACCACCCTGCGCATGATCCTCGGCCTGGACGCGCCCACCGGCGGCACCGCCACCGTCAGCGGCGTCCCCTTCCGCAGCCACCCGCGTGGACTGCGGCACGTCGGCGCCCTCCTCGACGCCGGCCAGGTCCACGGCGGACGCACCGCCCTGGCCCACCTGTCCGCCCTCGCCCGCAGCAACAGCATCCCGCGGCGCCGGGTGGAGGAGGTGCTGCAGGAGGTGGGGCTGGCCGATGCGGTCTCCCGACGCATCGGCGGATTCTCGCTCGGCATGAAGCAGCGGCTCGGGATCGCCACCGCGCTCCTCGGCGACCCGCCCGTGCTGATGTTCGACGAGCCGGTCAACGGCATGGACCCCGAAGGCGTGCTCTGGATGCGCCGCCTCTTCCGGCGTCTGGCCGCCGAGGGCCGTACGGTCTTCCTCTCCAGCCACCTGATGTCGGAGATGGAGAACACCGCCGACCAACTCGTCGTCATCGGCCGGGGCCGGCTCATCGCCGCCGAGTCGGTACAGGACTTCGCGGCCCGCGGCACCCGCCGCAGCGTCGTGGTGGGCACGCGGCAGGCCGCCGAGCTGACAGCGGTACTGACCGCGGCGGGCGCGTCGGTCGAGCCGCAGGGATCGGCGGGCGCCGAGAAGCTCACCGTGACCGGGCTGCCTGCGGACCGGATCGCAGCGCTCGCCTTCGAGAACCGGATCCTGCTGAACGAACTGGCCACCCGGACCGCCTCGCTGGAGGAGGCCTTCATGGAACTCACCGCCGACAGCGTCGAATACCTGGCAGGACAGCCCCGATGACCACACTCAGCTCCGTCCCCCCGACCACCTCGGCCGAGCCCGCCGCCACGACCGAGCCGCCCGCCCGCTTCGGCGACCTGCTCGCCTCCGAGTGGATCAAGATCCGGTCCCTGCGTTCGACCACGTGGACGCTCGCAGTCACCGCCCTGTTCGTCATCGGCTCGTCGGCGGTGGCGTCGCTGGCGGACCTCGACAACCTCGGGAAATCCGGCCCGGACGCCTCGCAGGTCCGCCAGTTCGCGAGCTGGGACGCCTTTCCGGCGGCCGGCTACATGACGCTGATCCTCGTCGCCGGCAGCATCGGCGCCCTCACCGTCGCCGGCGAGTACAGCAGCGGCCTCATCCGCACCACCACCGTGGCCGTTCCCGCACGCCACGCGGTCGTACTGGCCAAGGCGGTCGTCGTCGCGGCGCTCTGGACGGTCGTCGGCGCGGTCATTTCCATCGGTGCGTTCCTCGTCTCCCAGGCGATCCTGAGCGAGCGGCAGGCCGGGGTTTCGATCACGCACCCCGGAGTGGCCCGGGCCGTGCTGGCGGCCGCGCTGGTGGCCCCGGTCTGCGCACTGGTCGGCCTGGGCCTCGGAGCGCTGATCAGGCACACCGCGGCCAGCTTGGTCGCCTCCCTCTTCACCCTGCTGATGCTGCCGCCGCTCTTCTCCCAGTCCAGGCAGTGGTCCGCCGACGTCAACCACATGATGGTGGTCGGCGCATGGAAGCGCCTGGTCCAGAGCTGGGGGGATCTCCCCGGCAGTCCCGTCCGCGACGCCACGGTCTCCGGCTCCTGGGCCGTGTACGGGCTCTGGCCGCTGGTCGCCGTCGCACTCGCGGTGGTCGTCGTACGGCGCCGTGACGTGTGACGACCGCTGCCGGTCCTCCGGGGAGCGCCGGACAGGCGCGGGCGGTGGTACCGCGCCTCGATGACGACGAGCGTGCGGGCTCCGGCGGCCGGACTCGGCCGGCCCCGGAGCCGTGCCCTCAGCAGGAGATGTAGTCCAGCACTGCCGAGGTCCGTCGACCGGCATGGAAACCGCTGAAGTCGACGGCCTTGCCCTTGCCCCCGGCCCAGGGCGACTCCCACCAGCCCCCGTCGCTGAAGAAGATGCGTACGTAGGGGCACCGCCCGTCGGCCTTGGTGTCGTGGACCGTGCCCGTGATGTACCCGTCGCACACCCGGCCGTCGCCGTACCCCTCCGGGCGTGACCCGGGGCCGCCCGTGTCGAAGACGTCGCAGGTGAGCACTCCGTCAGTGGACGCCTGAGCCATGGGGGCCGATGTCAGGCCGAGGGAACAGAGAGCCCCCAGCACGCCGGCCACCGCGATCATTTTCTTCTTCATCCTCATCCCTTTCAGCTGTTGGCGGAGGCTCGCGTTCTCAGCAGGAGATGTAGTTCACCTTCGCCCCCGTGTATTCGCCCGGGTGGAAACCGCTGAAGTTGACGGCCTTGCCGTTCCCCCCGGCCCACGGCGAGTCCCATGAACCCTCCGTGAAGTACACGGTGATGTAGGGGCAGCGGCCGTCGGCCTTGGTGTCGTGCACCGTGCCGGTGATGTACCCGTCGCACACCCGGCCGTCGCCGTACCCCTCGGCGGTGCGGCGCGCATCGATGTTCCGGCAGGTGGACGCCCCCTCCGTGGACGCCTGGGCGGAAGGGGCCGATACCAGGCCGAGAGAAGAGAAAGCGATCACCGCCGCTGCGGCGAACGTCTGGAACCTGATGGTCTTGTTCATGATTCCCCTCGTGTGTGAGCGCGTCGCGGCGTCGTGACGTCACGACGTCGCGGCAGAGCTTCCGAACGTGGCGCACCGTCAACTCCTCGGACCGGGACGCATCGCGTCCGAGAGGGGTCGGCGGGCCGGCAGCCCCCCGTTGCCGCCGTGTGGGCGGCGCGCTGTTCCGGCCCGTCGCCCGCTCGACGAGTCTGGCCGCCGGCCGGTGCGTACGTCATTGCCCCGCGACGCAGGAAGGCTTGTCCCTGAGTGCACGGGCGGGGAATCCGTCGTCAGTCGGCGGACGGATGCACGGCCCGCCCGCCACCTGCGCCGAGCGCCGTACGGCGGTACTCGCCCGGCGGGACGCCGTACGCGGCGCGGAACGCGCGGCTGAATCGGTCGGGGCTGGTCAGGCCCCACCGCGCGCCGATCGCGTGCACCGGGAGGGTCAGCAGCCGCAGGTCGGTGAGGTCCCCGCGGCAGCGCTCCAGGCGGCGCCGGCGGATCGCGGCCGACACCGTCTCACCCCGGGTGCGAAAGAGCTGGTGCAGGAGCCGTACGGAGATGTGGTGGTGGGCCGCGATGGCGCCTGGTCCGAGCTGAGGATCGGCCAGGTGGTCCCGGATGAAGACGTCGATACGGGCGAGCAGCACCTGGTGCCGCGTCTCCGGGGGCACGCGGTCCTGCGCGCCGGCCCGGGCGGCGAGCAGCCCCGCGGCCAGGTCCAGGCTCGCCAGGCCGAGCCGTTCGCTCTCCGGCTCGTCCAGTCCGGGTGCCTCCCGGGCGACCGAGATCAGGTGGTCGGCGAGGATCCGGCCCATCCCGGACCTGGCGGGCAGGGCGCAGGCGAACAGCCGGTCCAGTTCGGCCTCGGGTACGGGGACGAGCGTTCTCGGCAGGTGCAGGATGATCGCCCGCGAGGCGCCGGTCCCCGGCCCGCTGACGGCCCGGCCGCTGTAGGGCCGCGAGGACGTCCAGAGGGCGAAGTCGCCCGCGGACAGGGCGGTGCTGTTGCGGCCTTGGGACACTTCCATGGCCCCGCCCAGGACCAAGGTCAGCTCATAGGTCTCCGGGTCCCCGCGGCGGACGAGTTCCGCGGTGCGCTCCGACCGCAGCGCGGGGAAGGCCATGGTCGTCAGCTGGAGGCGTCCGAGGCCGAGGGACCCCGTGCTCCCCGTGAAGTCCGAGGCCTCGTCGCTGGTGATCCGGGTGGGAGCCACGCCCCGGCCGACGACCTCGCGCCACCAGTCGAAGCGCTGCTCCTTCGGTAAGGACGCCGTGTTGAACTCGGTGAACGCCATGAACCCCCCACTCGGACAGCCCGCGTTTGCCTGCCCAACATGGCCAGCGGGATCGCGGCATTGCAACGCGCACGGGCGATATGGCCGAGCCCTTGCCGGAGATGGCCGGGAGGGCGTCGCGTCCTGGTGCGCTCCCGACCGGGCGGATTCCCGCCCCGCCCGGAAAAAGAACGGCCCGGACGGTATATTTCTGCCGTCGTTCGTCAGAGGCGTCGGACCGGGGGGAAGGCCATCACTGTGCAGAGTGCTGTCGCGGCGGGGGACGGCGGGATCCGGGCGCAGGTGGTCGTGGTCGGGGGAGGGCCGGTCGGCCTGCTCGTCGCGGCCGAACTGGCCTCCCGCGCCGTCGACACCGTCGTCATCGAGGCGGCGGCCACCGTCGGCGAGCAGCCCAAGGCGACCACGCTGCACGCCCGGGCGGTGCAGTGCCTGGCCCGGCGCGGCCACTTGCCGGCAGGGGTGTCCCCGTACGCCGGTGGCGCGAGCGCCTTCCACTTCGGCGGTCTGCCCGGACTGGTGATCACGGCTCCCGAGGGCGAACCGGAGCCGATCCTCAAGCGCCCCCAGGCCGAGCTGGAGCGGTGCTTCGAGGAACGGGCCCTGCGGGCCGGCGCCCGGATCCTGCGCGAGCACCGGGTGACCGGGGTCGTGCAGGAGCGGGACGGGGTGCGGATCACGGCCGAGGGGCCGCACGGGCCGGTCACCTGCGCCGCCGGATACGCGGTGGGCGCGGACGGTGCGCGCAGCACGGTGCGCGCGCAGGCGGGCATCGCCTCCGAGACGTACCCGGCGTCGGTCGCGGCGATGGCGGGTACCGTCACGCTCCCGGAGCCGGGTGTGCTGGCCGCGGGCTGGCACCGCACCCCCCGGGGATGGATCGTCGCCAAGGCCGGCTCCGCGGGCCGTACGCACATCCGGACGGTCAACTGCACGGGCGCGCACGCCGACCGGCACAGGCCGCCCACCTTGGAGGAACTGCGCCGGGAGGTGTCCTGGATCGCGGGGCGCGAGATCGCGATGGAGGATCCGCGCTGGCTCAGCCGGTTCAGCGACTTCACACGGCTGGCCCGGAACTTCCGCGCGGGGCGGGTGTTCCTCGTCGGGGACGCGGCGCACGTGCACTTCCCGATCGGCGGGCAGGGGCTGAGCACGGGGGTGCTGGACGCGCTCAACCTGGGCTGGAAGCTGGCCCTCGCGGTGCACGGCGCGGCGGGCGCGGAGCTGCTGGACACCTACGACCTGGAGCGGCGGCCCGCGGCCCGGCGCGTCGTCGACAACACGCAGGCCCAGCTGGCCCTGATGCGGGAGGGGGCCGAATCCGACGCGCTGCGTGCGGTGTTCACCGGGATGCTGGCCGCGGACGGCACCGACGGGTACCTCGGGGGTCTGGTCAGCGCCCAGGACACGGTGCTCCCGGCGTACACCGGGCGTCCTTCTCCTTGGGAAGGAACGTTTCTGCGGAACCTGGCGCTCACCACGGAGGCGGGCAGCACCGATGTGACCGGGCTCCTGCGGGAGGGCCGTCCCCTGCTGCTGCTGTTCGGCGAGAAGGGAGCGGGGTACGCGGACGAGGCGCGGGAGTGGGCGGGGACCCTGCGGGTGGTCCACGCCCTGCCCAGCCAGGACCTGCCCTGCGACGCCCTGTTGGTCCGGCCCGACGGCTACGTCGCCTGGGCGCCGGGAGGCGACGGCCTGGCGCTCGCCCTGTCGGCGTACTTCGGCCGCACGGCCGCGCCCGTGCGCGTGCCCGTGCCCGTCCCCGTGCCCGTGGGGGCGTCCGAGGGCGGGCTGGCCGGGGCGCTCGGCTGACCGCGGCGGCGGCTCCGACGGCGGCTTCCGGCCGCGGTTCCGCCCCTCCCGGGGCGCGCGTTCAGATGCGCCAGGACCGGATCCGGTCTGCCGCGTCGTAGGCGTCGCTGCGGCCCGAGTCGATGTCGCCGGCCAGGTCGACCAGCGCCCCGTAAGGCGCGTCGATGCCCTCTCCCGCGGCGTGCATGTACGCCACCACCAGGCCCGCGCCGAACAGGGCGTTGCGCGCCGGGAGGGGGCGCAGGCGGATGACGGCGTGCATGAGGGCGGCGGCGCGCCAGGCGCTGTCGACGGTGGCGCCGATCTGCGGGGTGTTGACGCGGTGGCGGCCGACGGCGGCGACCAGGGCGGAGAAGTCGTGGATGGACGGCTGCTTGGGCAGGACCTCGGCCTGGCGCTCGAGGAGCCAGCGGATGTCGACGTACAGCTCCACGGCTCAGGCTGCCCGGCCCGACGCGTCCTGGCGGGACGGGGTGTCGTCGGGGAACGCCGAGTCGAACGCGTTCGCCTGGTCGGTGAGGAAGGCCCGGAACACCTCGCCGGCCTCTTCCAGGCGCGGGTCACGGACCGCGTCCTGGGCGGCCTGCGTGATCAGCGCGGTCACCGTGGTGCCCTCCGCCTCCGCGCGTTCCTTCAGGAGCGCGTGCAGCTGCTCCTCGACCCGGATCGTCACCGTCTTCGACATACCACGACCGTACAGCAGCACGTAAAGCAACGACAGCGGAACAGCACGACCCACCACCGCCGGCCGAGCCCGATGCGGGTCAGCTCGACCGCTCGACGCGCGCGAGCCACTCGGTGAGGAGGGCGCGCAGCAGTTCCGGCTGCTCGTGGGGCAGGGCGTGTCCCGCGTCGTCGAGCACGGCGAGCGTGGCGTGCGGGTAGTGGTCGACGAGGTCGGTGGCGGCGGCATACCCGACCGTGGAGTCCAGCCGCCCCGCCACGACCACTGTCGGTCCCGCGTAGGCCGGCGCGTGATCGGGAGTGAGCGCCCACCGTTCGCCGATCCGCTCGATCGCCGCCTGGTCGACGAGCTCGGCGGCGGGGGCGACGTGGCGTTCGTACCGTTCGAGCATCTCCGGCGTCTGGATCACGAAGTAGCTCCGGAAGACCTCGTCACCGATCTCGCCCGATCCGGTGACGACGCGGTGCGCCGGGACGTCGCGCAGTCCCGGCGACAACGGGCAGACGAGCGCCAGGCCGGCGACCTGCGCCGGGCGCCTCGCGGCCATCGCCCGCGCGAAGTACGCGCCCGCCGAGTGGCCGACGAGGAGGTACGCGGTCCCGCCGGTGACCTCGTCGGCGAAGTCGAGCAGCGTGTCGAGGACGTCGTCGGCGCTGCGCAGTGTCGCGGGAGCGATGGTCCGGCCCATTCCGGGGAGGTCGGGGTAGACCCGCCGCAGCCCCGCGACGCCGTCGAACACGGGCTCGAAGCAAGCCTCGGCCTCGCGGTGGTCGACGCCGGCGCCGTGGAGCACCAGCACGGGCCGACCGGTCCCGTGCTCCACGCAGTGGACCGCCACCCGGCCCACTCGGATCTCCATTCCCGCATGCTAACCGCGCGGGGCGCTCCAGGCCGTCGTCAGGCCGTCCAGCCACGCGGGCGGCAGCTCCGCGGCGTCCCACTCTTCCCGCAGCTCCTGCGGCGCGGCGACGAGCCGCTCCAGTACGGCGATGCTCGTGGCGGAGTGGACGAGCGAATAGCGGCCGTGCACCGTGATGGCGCTGCCCGGCCCGAACGCCGCGAACAGCCGCTCCAGCCGGGCGCGGTGGGTACGGGCGAACTCCGTCAGCCGCCCGGCGTACCCGGCCCGCTGCCGGGGGCTCATCGTGCCGAGGACCGCGGTGAGCACCTCCTCGGTCACCTCCGGATCCAGCTCCGAGTCCGTGGTGAACGACAGGTACAGAGGGGTGAGCGCCACCCGCGCCCGCTCCAC
This sequence comes from Streptomyces sp. NPDC028314, assembly GCF_055565795.1. NCBI lineage: Bacteria > Bacillati > Actinomycetota > Actinomycetes > Kitasatosporales > Streptomycetaceae > Streptomyces > Streptomyces sp. NPDC028314. Next base: position 70,595 of record NZ_JBVHTP010000011.1, on the reverse strand, counting down.
CTCCATGCGTCCGGCCCGCGGGCGCTCCCCGGCCGGGCCCTGCTGCCCGTCCGCCCCCACCACCTGGAGCAGGGTCCGCTCGGCGACCGCGCCGAGCTCCTCCAGGAGGACCCCGGCGCCGTCGAGCCAGCCCGACTCGTACGCCTCGCCCTTGTCGCCCGGCGCGCTGCGGCCGCCGCCGCTCAGCTCCTCGTGTGCGAGAGCCAGCGCTCCCGCCTCCAGGAGCCCGATCAGTTGCCGCGCGTCACCGGAAGGGACCCCCGCCCGCGCGAGGAGCTGCAGCAGTGTCGTCCTCGCGTTGTCGACACTGACCTCGTCCGGCCACCGGTGTCCCTCGTCGGCCGTGCTCATCGGGTCCTCCTCATCGCTCGGGTAGTGCGGTGTGTCCAACGAGATCGCTCCCTTCGACGGTTCCAACGCCCGACGCCCCAGGCGCCCAGGTGCCCAGGTGCCCCCACACGCTGCACCAGAGTATGGATCGCCGACCGGAGAGCCCGCCGCCTTCGCCGTCGACCGGGATGCCCTGCCGGCGCGCGACCCATGCCCGGCAGCCGATGACCGGTCACGTTACGTCGGGATGACTGATGCCGACCCGGTGGCCGCCCGCCTACCGTCAATGACGTCACCCCGCTTCATCCGAACGAAAAAGCAGGTCCGTGTGCGTCAGCTCACTTATTACGTCGGCACCAGCCTCGACGGCTTCATCGCGGGTCCCGACGGCCAGTTCGACTTCTTCCCCTTCGAGGGCGACCTCGCCGCCGCGCTGGTGGCCGAGTACCCCGAGACCATCCCGGCCCACGGCCGCGGGCCGTTGGGCCTCGACGGGGCCGCCAACCTGAGGTTCGACACCGTCCTGATGGGCCGCGGCACCTACGAGCCCGGTCTGTCGGTCGGCGTCACCAGCCCCTATCCGCACCTCAGCCAGTACGTCTTCTCCCGCACCATGGAGCAGCTCGACCCCGCCGTGGAGATCGTCTCCGCAGACCCGGTGGCGTTCGTCCGCGACCTCAAGCAGCAGGACGGGGCGGGCATCTGGCTGTGCGGCGGGGCGGATCTCGCCGGCCAGCTGCTGGAAGAGATCGACGAACTCGTCATCAAGCGCTACCCGGTCGTCATCGGCTCCGGGATCCCGCTCTTCAAGGCGCCCTTCCTCCCGGCGAGGTTCGAGCTGACCGACTCCCGCGTCTTCAACACCGGCGCGACCATCACCACCTACGCGACGCACCAGAAATGAGCATGCACATGCTGTTCCGTTCCACGACCGAGACCGACCTCGACCGCGTCACCGCCGTGACGGTCGACGAGCCCGTCAGCTGGATCGACGCCGACCGCTACCGCGAAGAACTGAAGGAGGGGATGTACCGGCCGGAGTGGACCTGGATCGCCGAGGACGGCGGCCGGGTCGTGGCCCGCGCCCTGTGGTGGGGACAGGCTTCCAGCGAGCACCCGGTCGCACTGGACTGTCTGTACGTCGACCCCTCGGTCGCCGACCGGGCGGCGGTCGCGACCGGGCTGATCACCGCGGGCCTCCGGGCCTTCGCCGAGCAGGGCGCGACCAAGCTCCCGCTGTACAACGTGACGCTGCCGAACGGCTGGCGCGAGGACCCGGCCGTCGTCGACGCCCTGAACTGGCGGCAGGAGGCCGCACGGGCGGCCGGGCTCACCGACGAGGTGGAACGGCTGCGCCTGGAGTGGACCCCCGACGCCGGACTCCCGGCCTCCAGCGGGCGCCTGACCTTCACCGAGGGCTCGGACGAGGAGTTCCTCGACGTCTTCCGGCGGATCGCGGTGGGCAGCCTGGACGGCGAGACGCGCCGGAACGTGGCGACCATGGGAGCCGAGGCCGCCGCCCAGGAGGAGGTGGACTTCTACCTCGGCTGCCCGGGCGAGCGCTCGTGGTGGCGTCTGGCCCGAACTCCCGACGGGCAGGTCGCCGGGCTGGCCCTCCCGTCGGCGACCCCGTACAACCGCAACGTCGGCTACCTGGGTATCGTCCCCGAGCTGCGCGGACAGGGGTACATCGACGACGTGCTCGCCGAGATCACCCGGGTGCAGGTGGAGGCGGGCGCCGAGCTGATCACGGCCACCACGGACACCGAAAACGCCCCGATGGCCGCCGCCTTCGCGCGGGCCGGCTACCGGACCGCCCAGACGCGGATGATCTACTCGGTGCCGGAGACCGCGCCGGTGGCGCAGGCTCCGGCCTCATGAAGCCAGCAGCGTGGCGAGTTCGGTGCGGGAGCTGACGCCCAGCTTGGGGAAGGCGCGGTAGAGGTGGTGCCCGACCGTGCGGGGGCTCAGGAACAGCTGGGTTGCGATCTCCCGGTTGCTCGCACCGGTCGCCGCCAGCCGTACGACCTCGCGTTCCTGCGGGCTCAGCAGGCTGATCGGCCCGTCGTGGCGGACGGTCAGACCGGTTTCCCCGCCCGCGGCTCCCAGTTCCGCCCGGGCGCGGTCGGCCCAGGGCCGGGCGCCGAGCCGCTCGAAGGCCTCCAGTGCGGCGCGCAGCCGGTCCCGGGCGTCGATCTTGCGCCGCAGGCGGCGCAGCCATTCCCCGTAGAGCAGCGCGGTGCGCGCCCGGTCGTAGTCGCTGCCGCCCTCGTGCAGGGCCAGTGCCGCGGTGAAGTGTTCCTCGGCCGCACTGTCGGAGCCGGTCAGGGCCTGGCATCGGCGGGCCAGGGCGGAGAGGCCGGGCTGCCCCAGTACGGCGGCCCATTCCCCGAGCAGCCGTGCCGGTTCCGCCGCCCGCTCCGGGCGCCCGGCGCGTCCCGCCGCCTCGACGAGGTCGGGCAGCAGGGGCAGGGAGAGCAGCGGGTGGGCCGCCTCGCGCCGCGCCGACTCCAGTGCTTCCAGCGCCGCCTCCGCCCGGCCCAGGCCGAGTTCGAGCAGGCCCAGCGCCCACAGGGCGTCCGCCGTGCCCCGTCCCACTCCGCGCGGTCGCGTGTACTCCAGGGCTTCGCCGGCCAGGGCGCGGCCCTGCTCCTGCTGTCCCCGGACGCCCGCCAGCATCGCCAGGGCGGCGCGCAGATGGGCGGCCCGGTGGGCCAGGTCGTGGTACTCGGCCAGCTGGAGCCCCTCGGCGGCGTGCGCGGACGCCTCGTCATGGCGGCCGAGTGCCAGTTCGGTCTGGGCCAGCAGGTGGAGCGTGGTGGGCAGCCATCCGCTGATGCCCTGGTCGCGGCAGTGGGCGACCGCTCCGGCGGCGGCCTGCCGCGCGGCCTCGTGGTGGCCGGTCAGCTGGCAGTAGATCCCGGTCATCAGCCGGTCCATGACACCGGTGGCGGGGTCCCGGCCGCTCTCCACGAGAGCGCGCAGCGCGTCGAGCGTGCCGGGCACGTCGAGCGTGCCGGGCACGTCACCGCCGAACAGCCGGGCGGGCACGGCCAGTACGGGCAGGTCCGGGGCGCGGGACGCGATCTCCTCGATCAGCGTGGCGTTCCCTGCGGAGAAGGCCGCGTGGACCGCGTCGGTGAGCAGCGAGGCCATCGTGTCCGGGCGGGCGTCTCCGGTCAGGTCCGCGCTGTCGGCCAGGATCCGGGCGGCCGTCTCCGGCCTGCGGTAGCCCAGCTCGACCACCGCCCGGGCGCGCGCGAAGTCCGCCGCCACGCCCGGGTCCTCCAGCGGCAGCGGCACCTGGTCGGCCAGCGCCTCGCACCGCTCGTCCTGCCCCGCGTCGGCGGCCTTCTGCGCCGCCCGGACCAGGCGGCGCGCGCGCATCTGAGGATCCGCGGTGAGCTGCGCGGCGCGCTCGTAGGCGGCGGACGCGGACGCCATCGCCTGCCGGCTCCCGGCCCACTCGGCGACCCGTTCCAGCTCCTCGGCGACCTGCTCGTCCGGGCCCGTCGACGCGGCGGCCAGATGCCAGGCCCGCCGGTGCGCCTGGCCGGCGGCGCCCAGCGCCTCCGCCAGTGCCCGGTGCGCGGCGATGCGCCGGGCGAGCGGGGCGCCCTGGTAGGCGGCGTACCGCACCAGCGGATGCCGGAAGCGCAGCACCGCCCCGGACAGGAGCACGAATCCGGAGCGTTCCGCGGGTTCGAGGTCCTCGACCGCTCCGCCGAGCGGCTGCGCTGCCCGCAGCACCACGGTGAGGTCCCCGGTGTCGTCGGCGGCGGCCACCAGCAGTACCGCCTGGGCGGGTTCGGGAAGCCGCCGTATCTGCTCCAGGAAGCCGTCCTGGATCCGGCTCGGCAGCCCGGCGGCGGCCTCGGGGAGCGCCAGCAGGCCCATCCGTCCGGCGCGCTGGGCCGGGGTGAGCGCGGCCGACAGCTCGACCAGGGCCAGCGGGTTTCCGCGGGCCTCCTCGATGATCCGGTCCGCGACGTAGGGCGGCAGGCCCGGCACCAATTCGGCGGCGGCCGCGCGGTCGAGGCCTTCGACGAGCAGCCGGGGAAGTCCCTTCACGGCGGCGCCGGGCGCCCCGTCGCGGACCGCGAAGAGCATCACGACGCCCTCCGCGCGCAGTCGGCGCGCGGCGAACGTCAGCATGTCCACCGACGGCTGGTCGAGCCATTGCGCGTCATCGACCAGGCACAGCAGCGGGCCGTCGGCCGCGGCCTCCGACAGCATCGTGAGGACCGCGAGGCCGACGGTGAAGCGGTCGCGCACGCCGTCGCCGGTCAGCCCGAAGACCGCCCGCATGGCCGCGGCCTGCGGTTCCGGCAGGGCGTCGATGAGGTCCAGTACGGGCAGGAACAGCTGGTGGAGGCCGCCGAAGGCCAGCTCCATCTCCGACTCGATGCCCTCGACGCGCAGCACGCGCGCGCCGTCCGCCCGTGCGGCGGCGTAGTCGAGCAACGCGGTCTTGCCGATCCCGGCCTCGCCGTGCACCAGCAGGGCGCCGCTCGTCCCCTGACGGGCGTCGGCGAGCAACTGTTCGATCCGGTCCCGTTCCGCGTTCCGCCCCCGCACGATGTGCCCCTGTTCCTGGTGTTCCGATCGCCCTGCCCGGGCCCGACGAGGCCGTACGGCAGCGGTCGGGAGCTGCCCCGGTGGTCTTCTCGCCCGGCGTGTCGGGGTCATTATCGCTGGTCAGACACCCCGTGCCGGTCCAGCCGTACCGCTGGGCGCGGTGGCCTGCGCCTCGGTCGGCGCGCTCTGATTCCTCGGACCGGTCGACTCCCGCAGGGGCCGACGGGTGACGGCTGGGAAGCCGACACCGGGCGCGCCCGGGTCCTGGGCCTGTGGAGCGACGCCGAGGCGTACGGGCGCTTCACGCGCGAGCGGCACGACGAGGTGTGCGCCGAGAGCCGCCAAGGGGACGGCTACACCGCGCCCGGGATGGCCGCGGCCGGCGGCATGCTCGCGGGCGTCGTCACCCGGCTCGACCCGCACCGGAACCTGGTCGCCACCCTCCGGTCCGGCCGTGCCGCCCACGAGCGCTACCTCGCAGCGCACTTCCCGGCCCTGCGCGCCCGCGCCGGACTCCCGGGCGACCTCCGCTCGACGACCGGCCACCTCGTACCGCTCGAACCCGACTGGTGCGTCTGCCGGCGGATCGTGGCCCGCACGATGCGTCGGGCGGCAGGTCGCCCTCATCCGGGACCCGGTCGGTGTCAATTCGTGACCTGCCGAGTCGATATTGGTGATCGCGTCCGGTTAATCTGATCATGTTCAAAATCATGTAGGGGGGTGGCCGCGCCCGTGATCGCACACGGCGGGGCCACATGGAGGGGGATTTTTCAGTGAAGCTCAAGCGCATTGCCGTCGTGGCTGCGGCCGCCGTGGTCGGCCCGACGGTCCTGATGGCCACGCCGGCGATGGCCGACGAGGTCAAGAACCCGGCGGTGACCACCCCGGACGCGGCGCCGCAGGACGACACCGCCCAGCCGCAGGCCGCCCAGCCGCAGGCCGCCCGGGCGAGCCAGGCGGGCCAGGAGCGCCCCTGGGGGCCCGCGCTCTCGCTGGCGAACCTGCCCGCTGCCGGTTTCGCCGCCGGAGCGGACTGGAGCGAGTTCTCGCTCAAGGTGGACAACAGCGGCGGCGCGTCGGTCGCCGACTACGCCCTCGAACTCCGCGTCACGGGAAGCAACCTGCACGCCTCGTACTTCGACGTCGAGGTGTTCTACGCCGGCGCCTGGCACGACGCGCCGCCGATGCCCGGCCTCGATGCCCCGGTGTACGACGCGACGCCGGGCCTGTCGTACGGAGCGGGCTCGGTCACCGACCTCAAGGTGCGGATGCGCGCCACGGCCCAGGCACCCGCGGCGGCCATCAAGGTCCACGTCAGCGGTACGGACCACCGGGACGTCGACTCGAAGGTGGCCTCGTACGCCTCGAAGGTCACGCACGACCAGACCGGTGGCGGCGACGGCACCACGGCCGGCGTGCCCAAGCTGACCCTCGACGGCCTGCCGAAGAAGGGCTTCAAGGCCGGGGCCGACTGGAGCGAGTTCTCCCTCCACGTGGACAACTCGGGCCGCTCGCGCATCGACAACTACAACCTCGAAATCGCCATGTGGACGCTCGACACCACCGGTTTCAAGGACGGCGACGCCCAACTGGAGGTGTACGCACCGGGCGCCGGGGGGACCTGGGGCTGGCACAAGGTCGAGGCGTACGGCTCGGAGGAGGCCTGGAGCTTCTCGCTCGCCGAGGTCGACGTCGACCCGAACGAGGTCTTCGACCTCAAGCTGCGGATGAAGTTCGCCAAGGACGCTCCGGCCACGCGCCTCTCCCTGGACACGACGGCCGAGGGCGGCAGTGCGCCGCGCGTCAAGCACAGCACGAACCTCGCCGCGGCCGATCGGCAGACGGGCCGCCAGGGCCCGAAGCTCGGGCTCGACGGCCTGCCCCAGGGCGGCTTCGTGGCCGGTGGCGACTGGCAGCAGCTCGCGCTGCACGTCGACAACTCCGGCAGGGAGGCGATCGACGAGTACACCTTCTACTTCTTCCTGTTCCCCGACGGCAAGGACGTGCTGCGGGCGAAGCACTTCGACATCGAGGCCTGGAACGGCACGGCGTGGGTACCCCTCGCCAAGGACCCGATCGGCCACACCCCGCTGGCCGTCTTCGACTGGGCCGTCGGCAAGGACGCGAAGTTCGACATCAAGCTCCGGGTCCGGGCCGCGGCCGACACCCCGGACAGCCCGATCGCCGTCATCCTGTACGCGGACAGCAACGGCTCGGAGCACCCGGTCGAGTCGGACATGGTCGTCAAGTCCACGTCGGTGCACGCCGCGGGCACGGGCGGCGGCACGGGTACCGGCACGGGCACGGGCACCGGGGGCGGCAACAAGCCGACCCCGGACGGCGGCGCCAAGCCGGTCGACACCACCACCGGCACCACGACCGGCACGACCACGGGCACGACCGGCACGACCGGCACCGGTGGCCAGCTGGCCCAGACCGGCGCCGACTCGGCCACCAGCTGGGCCCTCGGCGCCTCCGGCGTGGCACTCGCCATGGGTGTCGCCCTCGCGGCGGGCACGGGCCGCCGTCGCCGCCCGACCGCGTAACCGCCCGACCGCGTAACCGCGTAAGCGCGTAGCCGCGTAAGCGACACCGGACCGGGACCGGCGGAACGATCCGGCCCCCTCGACGCACCCGCGCCGAGGGGGCCGGCCTTGCGAGGAGGCCGGGGTACCGCCCACCCCGCCCCCTCGCCGACCCACTCCCCGGGAACAGTCTGGCCGCCGCCGAGGCGGCTCGAGGCAGCGGCCCGTCGTCGGCGACACGTACGCCGCCGTCAGGCGTGAGGGTGACGTCGACGGAGCCGGCGCGGCCGGCCCGACCCTCGTTCGCCGGCCGGCGACCTCGAACACCAGCTGGTGCAGGCCGCTTTCTCCCGTCGAGTCGGCGTACATCCCGGGCCGCTTCCGGACGACCGCCAACCCCTCCAGCACCTGGATGCGGCCGGCGACGGACCTGGTGGCGGGGAGTCCTAGCCGGGCCCCCGTCGGTCGGGGGTCATCGCGTCATGGAGGTCCGCCAGCCACGGCTCCCGGACGGCCGGCAGGCGGACCAGGGTGTGCAGGAAGACGCTCCCGTCGAGACTGAAGCCCCATCCGGGGCGCAGCGGCAGTGGATCGTCCCGCTCGACCCCGGCGGGCAGGCCTCCGGTCACGGGCAGGGTCGTGCGCTCGGAGGGGAGCGCCAGGTGCATCCACACCTCGACCGCCAGCGGGACCAACGGCCGGTTGCCTGTGGCCGGTTGCCAGGGCCGCCCGGTCTGCGGATGGCGGGGCACCAGGAGGATGGCGTCCGCCGGACCCGGTCCGGGAAGCGCGGGCCCGGCCAGGACGAGCGGTCGGCCGCCCGGCTCCCACAGCCAGCCGAGGGAACCCCGGAAGAGCTGGCCGGTCATCCCGCCGGGCAGGGCCACCGGACGACCCCCTGAAGCCGTCAGCAGATGGGCCAGCGCGGCCCCCGCAGCCCCCTCCCACACCGGGCTCCACCGGCCCCGCTGGTCCACCGGCGGCAGCGTCTTCCCGGCCCGGACCAGCGCGTCCCAGTCCGCGATCCGGTCCTCGGACCGCTCCGGCCCGGCCACCCGGCGGACGGCCGGCGGGTACAGCCACACCGCCTGCCACAGCGAGCAGTCGTCGACCCGCGTCGCCACCGGCTCCCCGCAGCCCTCGCAGGCCAGGTTGGGCCCGCCGTGGCCGTCCAGACCGCAGCAGTAGCCCTCGCACCGCGCCGGGATGAGGGCCGTCCCACACACGTCTCCCGGTGCCATGAGCACCGCGCCGGCCGGCCCGGACGAGAGGCTGTACTGCCAGCCGTACACCCCCCGGGCCTCGGCGGCGGCCTCCCCCACCTCGTCCCAGCGCTGCCACGGCGGGCCGCTCGGCTCCGGCTCGACGGCGTACGTCCCCTGCTCCATCAGCACGGGCATCGACACGCCGTTCCCGTAGCGCTGGTGCGCGTGTACCGGAAGCGCGACCCGCGACAGCGGCACGGTCAGCTCGGCGTCACAACGCGCGCATACGAACACATCGGTCAAGAAGGCCCCCTCCCCGGTTCCGTCCCGGATTATCACGGCCGCACCGGAGCCCCCGCGAACGGTTTCCCGCCCTTGGCGGCCGCAGCCCGCGCGGGCGGCGCCGACTGCCATCCACCGGGGCACGGCACGCGCCGCCCGGACGACCGGGCGTGTTCAGCTCTGCTCACGCTCCACCGGCAGCCACAGCTCCGCGTCGGCTTCGGTGCCGTCCTTCGACGGGCGGGTGCTCAGGATCTCGGGGCCGGGGCGGCTGCGGTACGGGTTGGCGGGGAACCACTGCGTGAACACGTCCCGCCACAGGTACTGGATGGCCTGCGGTACCGGCCCGGAGGTGGTGAAGACCGCCCAGGTGCCGGCCGGGACGGCAAGGGCCGTCGTGCCCTCCGGCGGCGCCGCGGACGTGATCACCCCGTGGTAGTAGTCGAGTTCGCTGCCCTCGGCCCGGTTCGGGTCCAGGTCGTCGCAGACGGCGACGATGCCTTGCGGCTCCTGGTCCGACAACGTGCCCAGGCGCTCCCGGGCCTGGGGCTCGATGCCCCGGATGAAGTCGATCATCGGCTGGTTGGGTCCCTCGTACACCAGCGGCACCCGGGCCTTGAAGCCGACGACGGTGAAGGCCGGCCGATCCACGACGCGGTAACGCATACTGCTGCTCCCTTCGACGGTGAGGCGGAAGGACAGCCGGGGCTGGGAGACGAGCGCGGTCCCGTTGCGCCGGGCCTCGCCCGGCCCGACGCCGTGCACGGTACGGAACGCCCGGGCGAAGGCCTCGCCCGAGCCGTACCCGTAACGCACCGCGATCTCCAGCAGCGGCCCGTCCCCCGCGAGCACCTCGGCTCCCGCGACGGTGAGCCGACGGCGCCGGACGTACTCCGACAGCGGCATGCCCGCGAGCGCGGAGAACATCCGGCGCAGGTGGTACTCCGAGGTGGCCGCGATGCGCGCCATCTCGCCCACGTCGATGGTCCGGTCGAGGCGGCGCTCGATGTACTCCAGGGACTGATTGAGCCGTTCCAGCACTCCCGGTCTCCTTCCTCTTTCGCGATCACCACGCTAGGCGGCAGGCACCCTGCCGGACCCGACATCCTGTGCCCGATCAGATCGGGTACGGGGGGCGGCCCGGAGCGGCGCGTCGGGGACCTCACGCCGTGTGCTTGTGGATCACGTCGAGGTAGTGCCGGTCGCGGTGCGGTACGTGGTTGTCGCGTCCGGGCAGGCCGAAGACCGCGCAGACGTCGGCGGGCCGGGTGAGGATGCCGGACTGCTCGTCGAAGGTGAGGCGGCTGTTGACCACATGGCGGCAGCCGGCGCTGTCGAGGGCGCCGATCAGCTCCTCGCGGAGAACGGCGGCCTCGAACGGCCCGGAACCAGGAAGGACGAGCGGCGGGAGGCTGACGGTCGAACCCGGCCAGAGCCTGATCCAGAGGCCGCGCTAAATTTCGCGATCATGGACGCCGTTGATCTGGACCGCCGCCACCGCACCTACGACGGCTGGATACCGCCCACCGTCGCCTCGTTGCTCATCGAACAGGGCCACTTCGGCATTCTGCGTGAGCAGGCCGACGGAGGAGACTGGTTCTGCGCGCATCAGCTCGCGCAGGCCGCGGTCGCGGACGACCCCGGGCCTGCGGGCCAGGAGGCGGCGCTGGCGCTCCTCGAACCGTTCGTCGCCACGGGCTGGAGGCAGGCGGTCGGTACGGTCGCCGGGCTGCTCGCCGCATGGGATCGCGTCGGCGAAGCCATCACCCTGGTCCGCCCGCTCGCCGACTCCGGGCACCGGGAGGCCGTCCGTCAGCTGGCGCCCCTGCTCGCCCGCCAGGGACGGGTGGACGAGGTCATCGCCCTCCTGGGACCGCGTGCCGCCGACCAGGCGCTGGCCGAGAGCCTGGTGGAGCTGACGGCCGGCCACGGCCGCGACGCGGAGATCGCGGAGCTGCTCCCCACCGTCGGCCTCGGCCCGATGTATTCCTTCGAGCCATGGGCCTTGGACGATTGGGACACCGTCCCGCTGCACGCCACCCTGCTGGAACGCCAGGGCCGCGTCGACGAGGCCGTCGGCCTGCTGCGCCGTCACGTATGCGTCGAGGGTGTGATGTACGCCGACCACGCGGATCAGCTCGCCCGCCTCCTCGCCCGCCACGGGCGCGAGGCCGAACTGCGGGCGTTCGCCGCGGACGGAGGCGAGGAGTACGCCCTGACGGCCCTGGCCGACTGCCTGGAGCAGCGGCACGGGGTCGACGAGGCCGCCGACGCCCTGCGCCCGGCCGCCGGGCAGGGCAATCCCCACGCGGCTCTTCACCTGGCTGAGCTCCTGGCCCGTCACGGCCGTCGCATCGAGGCCGTCGAGGTCCTGCGCCCGGTCCCGCACACCATGGGCGGTGATCCGGAGTGGATCATGCGCCCCCTGTGCCGCTTCCTCGTCGACGAGGGCCGTTGCGACGAAGCCCTCGCCTACATCGACGATTTCTACGCCCGCCACGGCGGCACACCTCAAGAGCGGCTCCTGGAACGGGCGGAAGTCCACGCCTACCGCGGGCGCCCCGAAGAGGCCGCGGCCGAACTTCGCCGCGCCGGACCCGTCGACCGCGCCGGCGACGAGGCCCATGACGGGACGCTGAAGGGTGCCATCGCGCACGCCGAGCACCTCGTGCGCCAAGGCCGGCCGGAAGAGGCCGTGGCGCACCTCCGCGACCGTCTCGACGGGCCGGAAGTGGCAGGACCCCCGCGTGGGCGACGGCCTATGCGCTGAGCGCCCCGGACCCGTCGGCCCGGGCGGTGCGCAGCACCACGGGACGGCCGGACCTCCAGCTCTCTCAGATCCCCGGCGAGACCGACGCCGACCGCCTTCAGCACCGCCTCCGGATCGCCTGCGGCCGTCCGCCGAGGTAGGAGCCGGCCAGGATGCGGCGGAGCATGGCGTGCGGGTGGGCCTAGGACGAGCGGACGGGGGCGAGTCTGCCGTGCACGCGGCGGAGCTCGTCGCCGTCCAGGACGGTGAGGTCGGCCGGGTCCAGCACGGCCGGGGAACGGCCGTGCCACACGTGGACGGCTCCGGTGCCGGGCAGTCGGCTGCCGAGGTGTCCCATCCGCGGTGCTCTCCTTTTCCCTGAGGTGTGGCCGGTCACCGGCCGCGGTCCCGTCTCGTTCGCCGGTCCGGCGCGCTCCGCCCGCGTCAGCGCCGCGCGGCCGCCTTCCGGTACGCCCGTCCGGCCAGCGGAACCACCACGGCCAGCAGGGCCACGAGCACCGCCAGCGCGGTGGGAAGGGGGTGCTCCGCGGGGAACGCCCCGCTGGTCGGGCCCCGTTCGTTGCCGAACAGGTCCCGGCTCGCCGAGACGACCGCACTGACCGGGTTCCACTCGGCGAGTACGCGCACCCACCCCGGCAGCCCGTCCAGCGGCACGAACGCGTTGGACAGGAACGCGAGGGGCATCATGATGACGCCGGAAACCGCGCTCACCGTCTCCACGTTGCGCAGCACGAGTCCCAGCAGGGCGCCGAGCCAGGACATCGCGAAGCCCATCAGGAGCAGCAGCCCGAAGGCGGCCAGCGTCCGGAGCGGGCCGTTGTGCGCGCGCCAGCCGATGGCGTATCCGACGGCTGTCATCACCGCGCAGCTCCAGGCGACGAGCACGCCGTCCGCCACGGTCCGCCCCACCAGGACGGAGGGACCGGAGATGGGCAGCACACGGAACCGGTCCACCAGGCCGTTGTCGAGATCGCTGACCACGCCGACCCCGGTGGTGGTGATGTTGGTGAGCATCACCTGCGCGAAGATGCCCGCCATGATGTATTCCTGGTAGCCGCCCGGGCCGGGTGCCCGCATGGCGCTGCCGAAGAGGTAGCCGAGGACGATGACGGAGGCCACCGGCATCACGGTGACGCCGAGCAGGTGTTCGGGCATGCGGCGGATGTGCCGCATCCGGCGGCCGACGAGTGCGAGCGAGTCGCTGACTGCCTCGATCATGCCGGCTGCTTCTCCTCGGACGCGGCGGGGGCACCGGCCGCCGCCGGCTCGCGCGCGGGCCGGCCCTGTTGTCCGGTCAGGGCGAGGAACACGTCGTCGAGGGTGGACCTGCGTACGGCGAAGTCCTGCGGCTCGATCCCGAGCAGTTCGAGCCCGTTCGCCGCCGCGGCGATGGTGCTCACACCGTCGGTCAGCGGTATCGAGACGGTCCGGGTTTCCGGATCCGTCACCGCTTCCTCCGGCGAGAGACCGGACAGGGTCCGCGCCGCGGCCGCCAGGTCGGCGGCGCAGGCCACCGACACTTCGAGCCGCTCGCCGCCGACCTTCCGCTTGAGCTGGTCGGGGGTGCCTTCCGCGATCACGGCGCCTCGGTCGATGACCGCGACCCGGTCGGCCAACTGGTCGGCCTCCTCCAGGTACTGGGTGGTCAGCAGCACGGTCACCCCCTCGGCCACCTGGTTCCGGATCATGTCCCAGAGCGTGCGCCGGCCGGTGAGGTCGAGGCCGGTCGTCGGCTCGTCGAGGAAGAGCACCGGCGGCCGGCCGACGAGGCTCGCGGCGAGATCGAGGCGCCGGCGCATGCCGCCCGAGTACGTCTTCGCCGGCCGGTCGGCCGCGTCCACGAGGCCGAACTGCCGCAGGAGTTCGCCGGCCCTGGCCTTTGCCGCGCGCCGCCCGAGGTGCAGCAGTACCCCGATCAGCCGGAGGTTCTCGCGTCCGGTGAGCCGCTCGTCCACCGCCGCGTACTGGCCGGCCAGACCGATGCTGGCGCGCACCTCACGGGCCTGGGTGGCCAGGTCGTACCCGGCCACGGTGGCGCGCCCCTCGTCCGGCTCCAGGAGCGTGGTGAGTATCCGCACGGTGGTGGTCTTGCCCGCTCCGTTGGGGCCGAGGACGGCGAGGATCGTGCCCGCCGGGACGCAGAGGTCGACGCGGCTGAGCGCCTGGTGGTCGCCGTAGCACTTGCGGAGACCCTCCGCCGATATTGCCGTCTCCATGGCGGCCACTCCATTTCTCAGCTGGTGCGGGTGTTCGGGGAGCGGGGCGGCCGGAGCCCACCGCAGACGGGGGTGGCGATGGGCTCCGGCGGTCGGGTGGCCGCGCGTGGGCGGGCCGGTCCAGGGGGCCGGTACAGGGAAACGGCCGGTGGTGGGGGGGGTGTGTCCGGGGGCGTTGCGCCCCTGGTGGGGCGGTTACGCCGGGGTCGTCGCTGAGCCCTGCCGCGCGAGGACGAGGGTGGCGACCCCGGCGGCGTCGCCGGCGTCGAGGAGGTCTTCCTCGGGGATCTCGACGCCGTAGCGCTGCTCGAGGAGCACCGAGAACTCGAGCATGACGAGGGAGTCGAGTTCGAGTTCGCCGAAGGGGGTCTCGGGCGTGATCTCTCCCTTGACCTCGAGCTTGTCGGTGAGAAGGGTGACGAGCTGGTCCTTGAGGGCGTCGGCGGTCATGGTGTGGTGCCTTTCGCGTGAGGGCGGGTGGAAGGTCAGGCGAGGACGTCGGACACCTGGATCGGCGGCCAGGTCAGGGCGGCGGAGCCCCAGCTGAGGCCGCCGCCGAAGGAGGTCATGAGCACGCGGTCCCCCGGGCCGAGGCGTCCGTTGGCCGCCGCGTCGGTGAGGGCCAGGGGGACGGAGGCGGCGGAGGTGTTGCCCACGCGATCGAGGTGGACGAGCACCCGGTCCCGGTCGACCTCCAGGAGGTCGGCGAGGGTGTGGAGGATCCGGACGTTGGCCTGGTGTCCCGCGACCCGGTCGACGTCGGCGGCGGACCAGCCGATCTGCCCGAGCAGCTTGGCCGAGGACTCGCCCATGCGGTGCACGGCGTGCGTGAAGATCTCCTTGCCCCGCATGGCGAGGTACTCGTCCGTCTCGCTCCCGGCCTCGGGGGCGGAGCGCTGGCGCGAGCCTCCGCCGGGGACGACGGCCAGGTCCTTGAGCGTGCCGTCGCCGCCGAGGTCGAAGCCGGCGAGCGCGCCGGGCTCGGAGGGCTCGCCGGCCCGCAGGACCGCCGCGCCCGCGCCGTCACCGAAGATGATCGCCGTACTGCGGTCCTGCGGGTTGAGCCGGGTGGACCAGAGGTCGGCGCCGATGACCAGGACGCGCTCGGCGATCCCCGCGGCGATGGCACCGGCGGCCGAGGCGAGGGCGTAGACGAAGCCGGCGCAGGCGACCGAGATGTCGAAGGCGGGGACGGGCCCGAGGCCGAGGCGTGCGGCGACGTCCGGGGCGGTGGCCGGCATGGGGTGGTCGGGGGTGCTGGTGGCCACGATGACCATGTCGACCCGGCCGGATCCGGCGGAACTCAGGGCGCGTTGGGCCGCGGTCACCGCGAGGTCGCTCGTGGCGGTGCCGGGGTCGGCCCAGTGCCGCTGGGTGATGCCGGTCCGGGTGCGTATCCACTGGTCGTCGGTGCCGAGCCGGTGCGCCAGCTCTTCGTTGCCGACCACGCGCGGGGGCACCATGGCACCGAGGCCGACCAGTACGGCGGTGCGGCTCATACCGGGCCCCGGCTCGTGGTGGGTCGCGGCTCGATCAATGTCGCTGTCCTTCCCGTGTGTCTGGGTGGTGGTCATGTGACGCAGCACCTGTTGGTCGTGTTCCGGAGCACCCGGTGGTCGTGTTCGGGAGCACCTGGTGGTCGTGTTCCGGAGGTGGTGGGAGCCGGACCTAACCGGTGAGGAGGTCCATGCCCCGCTCGTAGACAGTGGTGCCGGACAGGAGCAGGAAGCCCACGAGCCCGAACAGCCACGCCGTGTTCTCCCGCGCGTTGACCCTGAGCCAGTGGTCGATCCGGCGCAGGGCGGGCTGTACGGCCCGTTGGGAGACGAGCCGGCCGAGCGCCATCAGCCCGGCGGGGGCGATCATGACCAGGCAGTACAACGCCAGCAGGCCGGCTTGCGCGAACCACGGGAGCCCCGAGCGGTCGAGGGCGTCGATCGCCGCGAGGTACGGGAACATCGTGGCGATCTCCAGCGCGACGGCCATCAGCGCCACGGCGATCACACCGCGGGCCGTGGCCGACGCGCCGACCGCCGCCTCCCGCCACCGGGTGAAGCGCCCCTCCCCCGGCTTGTCGCGTCGCAGCAGGCCGTACCAGAGCCCGATGAGGATGAGCACCACGCCGCTCGCCGCCGTCACCGCGTCCCCGGCCGGCGAGTCCAGTGCGGAGCGCAAGGGCTCGCGTACGGCCGACAGCGCGCTCAGCATCAAGAGGCCCAGCGCCAGATAGCCGACGGCGACGATCAGCAGGTAGCCGAAGACGTTCGCCATGCGCAGCGCACGCGGGGTCAGCAGGAACCAGACCGGGATGGCCAGGGTGGACACGCTCAGGGTGTCCATCAAGGCCAGCGGAATGATGTGGCCCAGTACACCCACTAGAAGACCCCGGGGAGCCAGCTGTCGCGGCGGCCGGCGGCGAAGGCGATGCCGGTGAGGACACCCGCGCTGCCCGTGCGCAGATCGCTCGACAACTTGAAGTTGCGCGAGCCCGGGAAGTGCAGCTCACCCTCGCGCGGCCGGATCTCGTGCAGGCCGAGCTGTTGCGTGTGCCGGGCGATGAACGCGCGGGCCTGCTCTTCGACGATCCCGTCCCGGGCGAGTGTGGCCAGAGCGGCGACGAAGCCCGCGCGGCCGCGGAACAGGCCGCTCTGCACCATGAGTTCGGGTCCGGTCGCCCGTACCAGGTCCAGCACCGAGGCCTGGGCGGAGGTCCAGCCCTCGTGGCGGGTGAGCTCGGCCAGGACGAGGGCGGCGCCGCAGGACCCCACCTCGACGTAGCCGAGGCTTCTGCGTCCGGCCTCGTTGAACTGGAGGGAGCCGTCCGCGCACCGGACGTAGCCGGAGAGCTCGAACTCCAGTAGTTCCCGGGCGAGTTCCACGGCGGCGGCGTCGCCGGTGCGCAGACCGTGGCGGTGGACGGCCAGGGCGATGCCCCCCGCGCCGTGCATCAGGCCGAAGTGGGACACGTCCGGCTGGCCGCTCTTCCCGAGGCGGTCGAGGTGGGCCCGTGCCCGCCGGGTGAGTTCGGCGCCGAGTTCCTGCGCGAGTCCCTCCGGCACCAGCGGGTCGGGACCGGACGCCATCTCGGACGCCGCCAGGAAGACGCCGGCGAGGCCGCTGAAGATGCTCAGCCCGATGCCGCGGCGGTCCTTCGCCAGGGCCGTCTCCACCAGCCACCCGGCGTGGTCGTGCAGCCCGGCCTGCCACAGGGCGTAGCCGGCGCCCAGCTCGCTGTCGTACAGGCCGCATTCGAGCCTGGCGGCCGATGCCCGGCCGCGGACGGCGATCCAGTCGGCCACCTGCTCCGTGAGCCGGGGTGCGGCGAGGCCCCGGGTGCCCAGCAGCGACCAGAGCACTCCGGAGGCTCCCGTGGCCAGGGAGACCGGGGAGAGGGAGAACCCGGTGAAATCCCCCCGGAAGAGGCGGTCGGTCCGGTCCTGGTCCATGGTGGCCCGCAGCCCGGTCACGATCTGCGACGCCCAGGTCTCGAATCCGAGCGCGTCGTCGAGGTGGCCGGAGGCGATCCCCACCGGGCCGTCGGGTGCGGTGTCCGCGCGGCGGGCGGCGCTCAGCATCCGCTGCGCCCACTCCTCGGACAGGTCGTACCACGTCCGGCAGGTCTCGACCATCTGGCGCAGCTTGGTGCCGTCCATGCGGATCAGGTGGGTGAGGGGCATGTAGCAGGAGAGTTCGAGCATGCACAGGGCGTACTCGTCCGCGGCCCGCCCGGTCCTGGTCAGGTCGGTGAAGCCGGGGGCGCCGGGGAAGGGCCGGGGAGCGTCTTGTGGGAGGCAGGTTTCCAGGTCGATGAGTTTGATGTCGAGGCCGGGGGTGACCATGACGTTCCCCGAGTGGAGGTCTCCGAAGACGTAGCCGCGGTCCCAGATCGCGTCCAGCGCGGCACGGACCTTCGCCAGGATGGCCTCGACGTCCTCGCGGTAGGCCCTGATGTCCTCGGGGGTGGGCGGTTCGAAGGGGTCGGGGCGGACGAGGAAGGGCACCCGGGCGGCGCACCATTCCTGGAGGGTGGTCCCCTCGATGTATTCCATCGCGGTGAAGACGTGCGACTGCCAGCTGAACTGGTCGTACGCCTCGGGGATCCCGGGCAGTGCGGACAGGGTCCGCATCGCCTCGTACTCCTTGGCGGCCCGGGCGACCGAGTCGCCGCCCAACAGGTCGTACCCGGCGAAGGGCCGGGCCTCCTTGAGCACCAGCTGCCGGCCGGTGTTCCCGTCGGTGGCGAGGTAGACGCCGCCGCCGTTGGAGAAGTGCAGCGTCTTGTCGATGCGGTAGGGCGGTACCGGTCCGTCCGCGGTGGGCGCCGCCGGCTTGAACGCGTCGGGGATGTCCACGAACGAGGGCGCCTTGAAGGGCACGGACCTGCGGTCGGGGACGAGGTGTCCGTCGGGGTGCTCCAGGGCGAGGATCGGCTTGCCCTCGCCGGTTCGGCAGTACCGGCGGGTGTAGGCGCCGTACCGGACGTGGACGACGCTCCGGTCGACCTGGAGATCGGACAGGATGCGCGGGCCCTGCGCATCGGCGAGCAGGCCGACCAGCTCGCGGGACAGGGCTGTGGACTGCTCCTCGGTCGCCGGGTAGAGGACGAACCCCTTGCCGCTGACCTGCCGGGGCGCGTACTTGGCGTTGATCAGCCACGCGTACTCGTACCGTGCCAGGAACTTGAAGGGGACGTCCCGCGCGAAGCAGAACGCCGAGACCTTCTCCCGGAGTGCCTCGAAGGTGTCGGGCGTGACGGCGATGTGGATCTTCCACCCCTGGCCGGTGACGGGTTCGCCGCCGGGCCGGCAGACGGTCCAGATCCCGTGCTGGGCGTACTGCCATCCGTCGGCGTGGACGACCGGCACCAGCCCGCGCCGTATCTCCCGGAACCTGGTGTCGTCGGGGTCGGCCTTCCAGCGGGCGATCTCGTCGTACGAGTCGGGGTCGGCGAAGGTGTAGAAGAAGTGCTCCATGCCCGGCCTCTTTACGCGTTCACGGGTTCGGTTGCGGTCTGTGTATCCGGCGCCACTGTGGTGGCCTCCTCGAAGGTGGCGATCACGTCCCAGAAGGGAGCGGTCACCTCCGTGTCGGCGCCCGTGGAACGGCTCGTGCCCTTCTGGGGATCGACGAGGTGATAGTTCGGGACGCCGGTGAGGCGGCCCAGCACGTCGGCGATGATCGGGTTCTGTGCGACCCCGGGCGGGAAGGACGGGGCGATCACCACGGGGGCACGGGTGCCGAGGGCGGCGAGGAAGAAGGGCGAGGTGCCGGCGCCCGATGCCAGCCCCGACAGGAAGGCGACGCTCGCGGGGAAGACGATGATGCCGTCGTAGTCGGCCGCGATCCGGGTGTGCACCGGCTCCCGTCGGCCGGTGGCCGTTTCCCAGGTGTTGGAGACGACCGGGGTCTGCGTCATCGCGGCGAGGGCCGACGCGCTCACGAAGTACTCCGCCGAGTCGGTCAGCCCCACGGTCACCTTGTAGTGGGGGCGGTTGGCCGACAGCCAGTTGAGCCAGAACGGCAGGTGTGCGGTGGAGAGTGTGCCGGTGGCGACGAGGAACAGGTTGGCCCGTCGCGCCTTCGCCGCCTCACTCGTGTCGAGCCGGGGCATCGTTTTCACGTTCCTTCCCTTGCTTGCGTTGCTGCGGTCAGTCGTCGCGCGAGTCCCAGCGCCGCTTGCCGCCCTCGTCCCACCGGCGGTCCTCGTCCCGGCTGCGGTCGTCGCCGTACCGGCGGTCGTCGTCCCGCCGGTGGCCGTCGTCCCGGCCGCGGTCCTCGCCGTACCTGCGGTCGTCGTCCCGTCGGCGGTCGTCGCCGTACCTGCGGTCCTCCTCGCGCCACCGGTCGTCCTCCCGCCGGCGGTCGTCGTCCCGCCTGCGGTCCTCGTCCCTCCGGCGGTCCTCCGCGGACTTCAGGCCGAAGTCACTGCGCAATTCCTCGACGATTCCCCGGGGCTTGGTGCGCCGATAACTCTCGAAGAATTCAAGACCTCCGAAGAGGACCAGTGCAATACCGAAAGGCCTGCCTTCGAACCAGATGAACTTGGTGTCCGGGAAGGCGGCGAGGAGCACCACGCCCGCCACGATCAGGGCAATCCCGAGAACCCTCTTCAGATTTGTCGACACAATCGACCGACCCTTCCTCTGCCCGTCGCAACCGGATTCCGAACCGAACCGGGCCGCACAGCTTGTCAGTTGACGGCCGGAATTTTACATGCCTGAGATGGATCGTGCAGAGCGAGGCCGAAAACCGCCCGTCTGAGCAGGCCGAAATCTTGCGATACCAGGTAATGCCCGCCAGGAATGAAACTCACGTCCACGTCCTCGCCGAGATCCTTCCATCCGGCGAATGCGTCCCTGGGGACGAGCGGATCCCGATCACCGGCGAAGACCCTGACCGGCACGGACAGCGGGCGCTCCTGCGGTCGGTGGCGGTACTCGGCGCACATGCGCGTGTCGTCCTGCAGCAGGCCGAGAAAGGGCCGGACCCAGGCGGGATGCCGGACCAGCCAGTCGGGAAGGCCGCCGATGGCCTGGAGGCGGGCCAGCAGCGCGTCTTCGTCGTCCTCGGCCGTGAAGCTCCCCCACGCCATGTGCGGGGCGCCGAACGCGGCAACCGCCAGGGCTTTGGGCCGCCGCTCGCCGTGCTGCTCGAAGTGCCGGGTGAGGAGATAGGCAAGGAGCCCGCCCATGCTCTTTCCGAACAACACGAAATCATCGCCCGTATGCGGCTCCAGTTCGGCGGCGAGCGCCGGAATCAGCTCTTCGGTGCTGCGGTGGAGTCTGCGGCCCGAGTCCGGACGCACCGGAATGGCGACCGGTACGACTTCCAGTCCTGGCGGCGCGTACCGGGCCCACGGGCGGAACACCGAGGCGTTCCCGCCCGCGTGATGGAGGCACAGCAGTTTCGTCACCGCACACCTCCCCCGCTGCTCAGCACGTCGAACAGCCGATCCGAAAGGGCGCCGATGGCCGGGTTGTCGAACACGATCGACGGCGGCACCTTGCATTCGAGAGTCCGCTGTATATGACTTCTCAGTTCGATGGCCCTGAGCGAATCCAGGCCGTGGGCGAAGAGATCGTGTTCGTCCGTCAGACCGCCGGTGCCGTCCCCGAGTACGCGCACCACCTGGTCCCGTACGTGGGAGAGCAGCAGGGCCCGGCGGGTTTCCGGCGGGGACCCGTCGAGTACGGCCCGTACGCCCTTCCCGGCCTCGGCCTCGGCACGCCGGCCGCCCGGCATGTCGGCCAGGAGGCCGCGCAGCGCGGGTGCGTTGCGGTCCTCGAACCGGTGCCAGTCGGCCGGCAGTACGGCGACGACGGAATCGGGACCGGCATCGGGGCCCGCCGCGCGGAGCAGGCGCCGCAGGGCGGCCAGGCCGTCGGAAGTCGCGATGACGTGCTCGCCCTTGCCGACGAGAAGGGCGTTCAGGCCCGCCCGCGCGCTCATGCCCGTCTCCCCCCACGATCCCCACTGGATCGCGAGCCCCGGCAGTCCCAGGCCGCGCCGGTGGGAGGCCAGGCCGTCGAGGAACGCGTTCGCCGCCGCGTAGGTGGCCTGGCCCGGTGTGCCGAGCAGGGACGACGCCGAGGAGAACAGGACGAAGAAGTCCAGCGGCCGGCCGGCCGTCAGGGTGTGCAGATGCCAGGCCCCCTGGGCCTTGGGCGCCATGACCCGTGCGAACCGCTCGGGTGACTGCAACAGCAGGACCCCGTCGTCCAGGACGCCGGCCAGGTGCAGCAGCCCGCCCAGCGGGGGAAGCGCCGGATCGGCGTCGATCCGCGCGAACACCTCCGACAGCGCGTCGTGGTCCGCGACGTCGACGGTGAACGCCGTCACCGTGGCGCCGTCGGCGCGCAGCCGCTCGATCACCTGGCGCGCGGGCTCCCCCGGAGGGGTCCGGCCGAGCAGTACGAGGTGGCGCGCTCCGGCGTCGCACAGCATCCGTGCCGCCTCCAGACCGAGTCCGCCGAGTCCGCCGGTGATCAGGTAGGTGGCGTCGGGGCGTACCGGGTGCTCGATCGGCAGCGCGGCGCCCGGCGCGCCGGGCGGCTGCGTGCGGCCGAGGACCTCGACGTGCCTGCGGTGGCCCTCGTAGCCGACGCGGTGCTGCTCGGGCTGCTGGACCGTGCCGCTGAGCAGGGCGAGTTCCGCGTACAGCAGGGCGGCCCTGCTCGGGATGTCGGTGCGGGGATCGAGGTCGATCTGGGTGATGCACAGCTCCGGGTGTTCGCCGGCCGTCACCCGCCCCAGGCCCCACAGCCCGGCGCCCGCAGGCCAGTCGACGGGTCGTCCGGCCACGGGCTGGGCGCCGCTGGTGACCAGGCAGAGCCGGGGCGCGGCCGCGTCGAGCATGGCGAGCCGCTGGGTGAGGCGGAGCATCCGGCCGCCTTCCGCCAGGGCCTCGGCGCCGGCGTCGTCCGGGCCCCCGTGGCCGCTGCGGCACACGGCGACCAGGTCGTACGGTGCGAGGTCCACGTCCTGCGCGTAGCCGTCGGCGACCTCGCAGGTGACTCCGTGCAGCCGGGCGATGGCGGCGACCTCGCCGCCCAGGGGGCCGTCGGCGATCACCAGCCACCGGTGGGCCGCGGCAGTGGCCGGTTCCGGCAGCGCGGTGGGGGTCCAGTGGGTCGAGTAGAGCCATTCCCTCCAGCGCTCGCGGCGTGCCGGGATCATCGTCTCCCGCGCGGCGCGCTTGAGCAGGACGCCGTCCAGGGCCAGGACCAGGGTTCCGTCCGGCGCGATCAGGTCGATGTCGGCGCGCAGTACCTCCGGGTCCTCCTCGTCGGTCGGACGCAGTCGTGCGTGGCACCAGGCCTCGGTTCCCGCGGCCGTGCTCTCGATGCGGATGCGGTCCGCTCCGAGGGGTACGTACGTTCTGCGGCCCAGCTTCTCCGGGTAGGTCACCGTCAGCGCGAGGAAGCACGCCTCGATGAGTACGGGATGGGCCCGGTGGCGAGCCGCTTCGGAGCGCAGCTCCGGGCCGAGGCGCACCTTCGACAGGGCGTTCGGGCCGTGCGCCCAGAGCTGTTCGGTGACCTGGAACAGCGGGCCGAGGTCGATCTGCCGTTCGCGCTCGCGCCGGTAGATCTCCTCCGGCCGCAGCTCGTGGCCCTCCAGTGCGTTCCGTTCCGCGGTCAGCCGTGCGGCTCCGTACGACCGGGTGGTGCCGGGAGCGGCCGCCGCCAGGCTGCCGGAGGCGTGCAGCGTCCAGCCGTGGTGGGCGCGCCGGGGTTCCTGACCCGTGGCCAGGGGGCGGGAGTGGACCTCGAAGGCGTAGGCCCCCTCTTCCTCCGGCTTGAGGGCGATCTGCGTCTGGCGCGGGGCGTCCTCGTCCGGGAAGGCCATGGCGTGGTGGATGTGGAAGTCCCGCAGTTCGGCGGGGACCGGCCCGAAGACCTCGCGGGCCGCGGCGAACGCCATCTCCGTGTACGCGACGCCGGGCATCACCAGGGAGTCGAAGACGCGGTGGTGGCGCAGCCACGGCAGGGTGTCCACCCCGGCGACCGAGTCGAAGCGGACGCCGCCCTCGTCGGCGAGGTCGAGCCGCCGTCCCAGCAGCGGTGCCGTGTGCGGGGCGGCGGCCGCCGTCGCCGGGCCGGGGGCGGGGATCCAGTACCGCTCGCGCTGCCACGGATAGGTGGGCAGCGGCAGCCGTCGCCGGGCCGGCTCCGCGCTGAGAGCGTGCCAGTCGAGGTCGATGCCGCTCTCGTAGAGGCGGCGGACCGCGTCGAGGAGCGAGGTCCACTGGTGGTCCGGCCGCGTGCTGGGGACCAGTTCCGTACCGGGCTCGTCGAAGACCTCCTCGACGAGTTGCAGCAGTGTCGGCTTCGGGGCGATCTCCAGCAGGGTGCGGACACCGGTCCCCCGCAGGGTCGAGGCCGCGTCGAGGAAGCGCACGGGGCGGGTCGTCTGCTCGACCCAGTAGCGCCAGTGGGCGAGTTCCGGGCCGATGTCCTTGCCGGTCACGGTGGAGATGATCTCCACGCGGGGCTGGTGGTAGGTGACGGTCCGGGCGACGGCCTCGAACTCGGCGAGGGTCGGTCGCATCAGGGGCGAGTGGCAGGCGACGGAGATCTCCAGCGTGCGGTGCCGGATGCCCCGGGCGGTCAGCCGGGCGCGGATCTCCTCGATCTCGCCGGTGCGGCCGGAGATCACCGTGGACGTGGAGCTGTTGACGGCGGCGATGGACGTGTTCGGGCGCAGCAGCGGAAGGAGGGTCGCCTCGTCGGCGGCGACCGTGACCATCGTTCCCGCCTCGGTACGGTCCCGCATGAGCCGGCTGCGGGTGTGCACCAGGGTCAGCGCGTCCTCCAGGGAGAAGACTCCGGCGAGGCACGCCGCGACGTACTCCCCGAGGCTGTGTCCGACCATGACGTCGGGGCGTACCCCCCAGGACTCCCACAGCTTCGCCAGGGCGTACTCGAAGGCGAACAGCGCGGGCTGCGCGTGGCTGGTCTCGTCGATGGGGGACGGCTCATCCGGCGCGGGGAAGAGCACGGACAGCAGGGGCAGGCCGAAGCGCGCTCCGAGCAGTTCGGCGCACCGGTCCAGGGCGGCTTTGAACACGGGCTGCCGCTGGTACAGCTCCCGGCCCATGCCCGCGTACTGGGAACCCTGGCCGGCGAAGAGGAACGCGAGCCGGCCGGGTGCGGGGGCGGTCCCCGCGCCGGGCTCCGCCAGCAGCTTCTCCCGGGCCTCCGGGGCGGTCGCGGCGACCACGGCGCGGCGGTGCGGGAAGTGGCGGCGGCCGGCGCCGGCCGTGAAGCAGATGTCGGCGAAGCGGGTGGTGTCCGGGGCCGCGGCGAGGAAGTCGGCATAGCGGCGGGTGAGGTCGGCCAGGGCCCGTTCGCTGCGGGCGCTCAGTGCGAGGACCTGCGCGTCCTGCTCCGCGGCGGCCCCGCCGGGCTCCGAATGGGCCGCAGCCCGCGGGGGAGCTTCCTGGAGCACCACATGGGCGTTGGTGCCGCCCACGCCGAGCGAGGTGACACCGGCCGTGCGGGGACGTCCGTCGGTGGTCCACGGTGTGGTGCCGGTGCTGACCCGGAAGGGGGAGCGGGCGAAGTCGATCTCGGGGTTGGGCGTGGTGAAGTGCAGGCTGGGCACGAGCGTGCCGCGCTCGACGCACAGCGCCGTCTTGATGAGGCCGACGATTCCGGCTGCCTCGTCCAGGTGCCCGACGTTGGTCTTCACCGAGCCGATGGCGCAGGTGTCGCCGCGTTCCGCCGCGGATCCGAACACCTCGGTGAGGGCGGTCAGCTCGATCGGGTCGCCCAGGACGGTTCCGGTGCCGTGTGCCTCGACGTATCCCACGTCCCGGGGGTCGACTCCGGCGGCCTCCAGCGCCTCCCGGACGACCTCGGCCTGGCGCGCCGGACTCGGGGCGGTGAAGCTGGCCTTCTCGGCGCCGTCGTTGTTGATGGCCGAGCCCTTGACCACGGCGATGATCCGGTCGTCGTCCTCGACCGCCTCGTCGAGCCGTTTCAGTACGACGATGCCGCAGCCGTTGCCGAAGAGGGTTCCGGTCCCGTCGGCGTCGAAGGCCCTGGTACGGCCGTCGGCGGACATGATCATGCCCTCTTCGTAGAGGTAGCCGGCCTCCTGCGGCACCACGATGTGCACCCCGCCGGCCAGCGCGAGGTCGCTGTCCCCTTCCAGCAGGCTCCGGCAGGCCAGGTGGACGGCGACCAGGGAGGTCGAGCACGCCGTCTGGACCCCCACGCTCGGACCGCGCAGGTCGAGGGCGTACGACACCCTGGTGGCGAGGTAGCCGCCGTCGTTGCCGAGCTGGAGCTGGAACTGTTCCAGGTCGGACTCGGTCAGGGCCTTGGCAGGTCCGTAGCCGAAGTGCGGGATCAGGTTGTTGAGCAGGTACGTGCTCATGCCGGCGCCGGCGAAGACCCCGACGCGCCCGTCCCGGTCGTCGCCGGGAGCGTGCCCCGCGTGCTCCAGTGCCTCCCAGGCGCACTCCAGGAAGAGCCGCTGCTGCGGGTCGAGGAGTTCGGCCTCCCTGGTTCCGATGCCGAAGAACGAGGCGTCGAACCGGTCGATGTCCGCCAGCACCGCGCCCGCCGGAACGAAGTCCGGGTGCGTGGCGATGCCGCGGTCGCGCTGGCCCTCGCCGGTACCCGGCAGTCTGCCCGCCGACTCCACGCCCTGGAGGAGGTTGTTCCAGAAGGTCTCGATGTCCGGGGCGCCGGGGAAGCGGCCCGCCATCCCGATGATCGCGATGTCCTCGGAGCCGCCGCCGCCGCGCGGGCGCCGGCGCCGGGGGGCGGGGGTGGTGCGCGGCGCGCCCTCGTCCGGCGCCCGGCCGCCCCGGTCGAGGTGGGCCGCGTAGGCCCTGATCGTCGGATGGCGCAGCAGGTCGGTCATCGATACGTCGCGGCCCAGCCTGCGGACGAGTTCCGCCCGTACCTCGACCAGCATCAGGGACGTGCCGCCGAGGTCGAAGAACCGGTCGTCGGCGGACACCTCGTCGAGGCGCAGCACGGCGCGCCACACATCGGCGAGGAGCCGCTCGGTGGCGGTGCGGGCCGCGGCCGTCGCCCGGGGCGACAGCCGCTCGAAGGTGGCGGGCGGCAGCAGCCGGGCGCGGTCGGTCTTGCCGCTCGTGGTCAGGGGCAGCTCGGGCAGCAGGCTGTACGCCTCGGGGAGCATGAGCGGGGGCAGCTTCGTGACGAGGTACGCGTGCAGCACGCGTGCGGCGCCCTCGGGTTCGAGGGAGGGGCCGGGGACGATGTGGGCGACGAGGCGGCGGTGGCCGTCGATCTCGTGGGCGACGGCCACCGCGGCCCGCACACCGGGGTGTTCCAGCAGCAGCGTCTCGATCTCGCCCGTCTCGACGCGTACGCCATGGGCCTTGACCTGCGTGTCGATCCGGCCGAGGTGTTCGATCGTGCCGTCCGGCAGGCGACGGCCCAGGTCCCCGGTCCGGTAGAGCCGGCCGTCACCGAACGGATCGTCCACGAACTTCCGGGCGGTCAGCTCGGGCCTGCCGAGGTAGCCCGCGGACACCCCCGCGCCCGCGACGCAGAGTTCGCCCTCCGCGCCCTCGGGCACCTCCAGAAGGTCCTGGTCGAGGATGTGGACCCGTACTCCGTCGATGGGCCGCCCGATCGGGGCGGTCGCGGGCCAGTTGCCGGGATCGCCGTCCAGCGTGTGGGAGGTGGCGTCCTGGAACTCCGTCGCACCGTAGTGGTTGTGCAGGCGCGCGCCCGTGCGGGAGAAGAATCCTCGGATGTGGGGGCCGATCCGCAGCTGCTCGCCGGTCGTGACGACCTCGCGCAGGTGGAGCCCTTCCGGTGTCTCCGCGGCCGCCCGTGCGAGGTGTTCCAGCAGCGTGACGGGCAGGAAGAGGCGCTCGATGCGCTCTTCGCGGAGGAATGCGACGAGGGCGAACGGGTTGCGCCGCACCTCGTCGTCGGCGACGACGAGCGTGCCGCCGAAGCAGAGGGTGGAGAAGATCTCGTGGAAGGAGAAGTCGAAGCTCACGGCGCAGAGTTGGGCGGTGCGCATGCGGCAGCTGCCCGGACGGGTGCGGTCGTGCCAGTGCAGGAGGTTGAGCAGCGCGGCATGGGTCATCACGGCGCCCTTGGGCACCCCGGTCGAGCCGGAGGTGAAGATCGCGTACGCGGGGGCGTCGGGGATGTCCGCTGCGGTGTCGTGCGGTCCGGTGTCGTGCGGTCCGGTGTCGTCCGCTCCGGTGTCGTGCGGTCCGGGCTCGTCGGACGTGCCGGCCGCGGCCTGCACCGGCGCGCCCGGCAGCGGCCGGCAGTCCTCGTCGAGGGCGAGGACCGCGGTGGACGGGCCGGACGGCAGGGCCGTGCGGTCGGTGACGACCAGGGAGATGCCGGCCGTGTCGATCACGTGGCGGGTCCGCTCGGCCGGATCGGCCGGATCGATCGGTACGTAGGCCGCGCCCGCCCGCATGATGCCGAGCATGGCCGCCACGGCCTCGGGGCCGCGTGCCATGCGTACCCCGACGAAGTCGCCGTGACGGACGCCCGCGTGCCGCACCGCGGCGGCCACCCGCGCCGTCATCTCGTCGAGCCGGCGGTAGCTGACCTCGCGGGCGCCGTGGACCACGGCGGTGGTGTCGGCGTGCGGGCCCCGGCCGTGCCGGGCGACCAGGTGGTGCACTCCGGTCGCCGGATCCTCGGAAAGCTGGTTCGGCATCGTTCCTCTTCGTGTTCGGCTCGCGCCCTGGTCCGTACGCCCGGCCGTCCTCAGCCCACCGGCTGGTACGAGACGGAGGGGAAGTAGTCCTCCTTGGCTCCGTCCCGGCGGATGTCCCAGGTGGCGCAGTGCAGGGAGCCGCCGTACTCGAAGACATTGCGGAAGGGGACCGTGAGGACCTCGAAGCCGAGGCTGGACAGGAGGTCCTGCAGGGGCTTCTCCTGCTCCTCGCAGACGACCTTGTCCGGGGAGAGGCTCAGCACGTTCATGGAGAGCCACTTGGACGACTGGCAGTAGTCGGGCATCTCGTCGTTGGACAGCATCGGCTCGGGAGCCTCGATCAGCTTCCAGCCGTTCCTGACGAACATCGGCAGCTCGTCGTCGCGAAGGGGCCGGTCCGGGTTCGTCAGGATCAGCCCGGGCCGCAGCGGGACGAAGGTGCAGTCGATGTGGGAGGGGAAGTAGTCCAGCGGGAAGTGGACCGGGTGGACCCGGAACCCCTTGGGCTCCAGGGTCCGCTTCAGCCAGCGGATTCCGGCGCGGTTGGTGGTCATGGACTCCTGCACCAGGATGTCGCGCCCCAGCCGGCTCATGTCCGCGGCGTCGAAGACGATCTCGTCCTGGGTGATGCAGAACTCCGAGGCGTGCATCCGGGCGTGGCGCTCTTCGAGCGGCCATGCCCAGAAGTCCTCCCGGTACATGCCGTCGCCCATGGTCGGCTTGGGGGCGACGGTCCACGACACGCGGGGGTCCGCCTCCCAGTACTCGTACACGAGCTTGCGGTACGGCTCGTACTCGAAGTAGCGGGCCCGGCGGGACATGGTCGCCTCGACGATCTCGTTGCCGAGCGTGATCATCACGTCCCGCGGGCACACCGCGCAGTACTGGTTCTCGACCTCGAAGTGGGGCGTCCGCAGCGGCTGGGAGAAGTCGGGCACCGTGGGGCGGCGGACCGTCACCCCCTGGGCCTCCAGGAGGGCGGCCAGGCCGTCGAGTTCCTCCTCGGCGCGGGCCACGGCCTCGGCCGGCTTGGGGCCGGTCGGGAAGGGCGCTCCGGCCCGGCCGCGGATCTGCGGCCTGTTGCCGGGCTCGGTCGGTTCGAAGGCCGCGCCGGCCGCGGTGCCGACGACCATTTCGCGCAGGGTGTCCCACTCGTTCCACGCGTTGACCACGGGGGTATCAGCGACTGTCCGCATGAGCTTTCCTTCTGTTTCGGTCGGCGACGGGGTTCGGGGCGGCCAGGTGCCGGTGACCGGCCCGGCCGTCGAGCAGCTCGCGCACCCGGGTCACCAGGAACGACTTGGCCGGCCCGGCCAGATCGACGGCGGCGACCTCGTCCACGGCGCACAGGCCGTCGATCAGCAGGGGCAGGCTCGCCGTGTCGAACCACTGCTCCGTCAGCATGTCCCGGTACGCCTGCGGGGTGTCGTCCACCCGCTTGCCGGTGCACGGGGAGATGACGGCCGCGGTCGCGGGCAGGAACTCGACGTCGGCCAGCATGTCCTGGAAGGCGGCCCGGCCGGGGGCGGCGTAGGGGCAGTGTTCGGCCCGGTCGAGCACGTCCAGGACGGCGACGCCGAGCCTGGTCAGGACGCGTCGCACCGCTTCGGTGTCGCTGCCGGTGATGCTGATGGCGATCACGCCGGCCCCGAGGTCGACGGAGAGCCACGGCTGCGGGTCGAATGCGCGCAGCACGTCGACGAGGCGGTAGGCGTCGCCCTCCGACGAGGGCAGCACGGAGAGAAACGTTCCGCTCCGGCGGGCCGCGTTGGCCTCGATCTGGCGGGTGTTGGTCTCCCGGATCAGCCGGAAGCAGGTCTCCTCGGTGATCACACCGGCGAAGAGCAGGGCGGTCAGACAGCCGGCGCTGAGCCCGCCGTACGCCCGCCAGCCGGCGGGTTCGTCCGCCAGCCGCCTGATGAGGCCGACGGCCAGCAGCGCCTCGTGCACCGTGGAGAGCAGCCCGGAACTGCCCTGGGCCGGGTCGACCCCGGCCGGGTCGAACCGGCAGATCCGCGCGGCCCGTCGCAGGTGTTCGTCCTGTACGCGCAGGATCGCCGTGAGCTCGGCCTCGGTCAGCGGGAGCAGCCCCGGTACGACGAGCGCTCGGTCAGAGGTCACCGGTGACGCCGCCCGTGACGGGAGCCAGTGCGCACTCCGGATCGAGGGTCATCGACTTGACCACGAAGGCCGAGGGCTCCAGTACGACATAGGTGTCCAGCTGGAGGCCTGCCAGGTAGCCGATGATCCCGCGCCAGTCGAGGACCGTGGTGAACTGGTCGATCATGTGCTTCCAGATCGTCTCACCGCTGGTGTACGGGCGGCAGTCGTTGATGCTGACCAGCGGGAGGGAGGTGTTGCCGTAGGGGGCGTGGAACTCCCATTCGTCGGCGAAACGCTTCTGTACGGTCTCCATCAGGGCGCAGTGCCCGGGGAAGCTGTGGGGAATCGCCCGGTAGAAGGCGCCGGCCTTCATCAGCGCGGGCTTCATGGCGTCGAGGTCCGACAGGCGGCAGGCTCCGAGGAACTGGTTGCTCGACACCTTGGCGGCGAGGTGCAGCAGGGAGTCCAGGCCCTGGGCGCGCAGCTCTTCGAACACCCTGCCGGGGTCACAGTTGTAGAAGAAGACGCTGACGTAGTCCGTCTCCGCGAAGACCTCGGTCTCGATGGCGGCCATGAGGTTGGACATGCGCACCATGTCCTCCAGGGACACCCAGCCGAGGGCCGCGGCGGCCGAGAGGTATCCCAGGCTCATCCCGGCCACGCAGACCGGCTGGACGTCCCGGGTGTGCAGGTCCTGCTGCCAGCCGGCGACTCCCATGATGTTGATCAGCGGACGCCGGAAGCGGGGGTCGTTGACCTCCTCCTCGGTGCCGTTCTTCAGGATGGACCTGAAGTCCATCGCCAGGGTGTCGCTCGCCAGGTCCAGCAGGACGTCCATCGACTTCGACAGACCGCGTCGGCGGAGCTCGTCGTCCACGTGCACCTGGGAGGGAAAGATGTATGCCCCGGTCCTGCTCACAGCGAGAATCCTCCGTCGACGACGACTACTTCACCGTTCATGGCCGCGAAATCGGCGCCGGCGACGAGCCGGATCACCGAGGCCACCTGTTGCGCCGGCACCGCCTGTTCCTCGGAGCCGGGGGCCGTCATGCCGTCCAGCACGCGTGCGGGAACCATGTCCAGCAGCTGGGTGTCCCGGATCGGGCCCGGGGAGACCGTGTTGAAGCGCACGCCCGCGGCACCCCACTCGCGTGCGAAGCCGCGCGTCATCGCCTCCAGCGCCGCCTTGCCGGCGACGTACCCCACCGCGCCCACGATGTAGCGCCTGGTGATGACCGACGAGATGTTGACGACGCTGCCGCCGCCGGTGCCCGCCATGGTCTGCGCGCTGATCGAGTTGACCTGGTAGGCCCCGAAGACGTTGGCGTCGATGATCGACTTGAACGTCTCGGCATTGGACACTGTGGCCACGGCCGCCTGGCCGGCCACGGCGCAGTTCACGACGACGTCGCAGGGGGTGACCTGCATGAGCAGCTTGCGGATGGACGGGCCCTTGGGGTCCGGGTCGGGCAGGGTGAGCTGGTGGATCTCGGCCGTACCGCCGCGTTCGGTGATCGCCGCCGCGGTCTCCTGCGCCGCGGCCCGACGGCCGTGGTAGGTCAGGTGAACCGTTTTCGCGTGCCGCGCGAACTCAAGGGCCACCGCCTGGCCCAGGCCGCCGGTGCCGCCGATGACCAGGACGTTCCGGTAGCCCGGCGTGTGGGTTCCGCTCATCACTGCCCTCCGCCCAGATGACCCGCGATCGCGCTCATGTCGATGCGTTGTGCCAGTTTCTTGTTGAGCACCGTCAGACGTTGTCTGTCGGTGCGCCGCCCCACACGGGGCTGGTAGTGGGGATAGGGCTGGTAGAACTCCGCCCGGGTGAGCGAAGACATCAGCGCCGGGACGGTGCCGTCGGGCGTCTGGAGATAGTCCCGGCAGACCGCTTCGAACGACATGTCGTCGGCCAGCCCCAGCTTCACCGTGGCTTCGTTGTGGACTCCCGTCGTGAACTGCACGCGCTGGCAGTTCAGGACCTCGAAGAGGTAGTCGATCAGGAGCAGAGCCGCCTCCAGGCCGATACCGGAGCGCCACAGTTTCGCGTCCCCGACGGCGCCCCCGAGCTCGTAGACCCCTTCGCTCAGCCGCCAGAAGTGCGCCAGGCCGATGACGTTGCCGTGGGAGTCCGCGATCAGGGCCGCGCGATTGTGTTCGTTCTCCAGGGAGGCGTACTGGGACTCACGGACCAGCCGGCTCGACGTCCCGCGCAACAGGGTCTCGCATTCCGTTGCGCTGAGCCATTTGGCCACGGCTCCGAGAGATTCCTCCGAGACGGGCAGGATGTGGCAGAGCAGACCCTTCACAAGCCGGTCGCTATCCGTTCTGGAGCTGCTCGTGGATACCCCGCAGCGTGGTGAAGTTCTCGACCTTGAGGTCGTACACCTTGTCGCCGAAGGGCTGCAGGAGAGCCGAGGCGAACCGCATGGTGTCCATCGATTCCAGACCGTACTTGTTGCCCGAGCCGAAGACGACGGCCTCGTCGTCCGGAAACTCGCCGTCGAACCTGTCCGCGAACAGTTCCAAGAACACCTTGCGCAGTTCGTCCACGGGTCACTCCTCCGTTTTGATGTCGTTCGGCAGTTGGAAGCACATCGAGCCCCACAGGAACCCGGCTCCGATGGCTCCGAGGACGATCACGTCGCCGGCCTTGGCCCGCCCGTCGGCCGCGAGGCGCCACAGTGCGGTCATCGCCGATGCCGCACCGGTGTTGCCGAGGACGTCGGCGGTGATGGGCACCTTCTCGGGGGCCACGCCCATGGTGCGGGCGATGTAGCGCAGGAGCCGGACGTTGGCCTGGTGGAGGGCGAACCCGTTGACCTCGGACGCCTCGACACCGGCGGCCGCGAGCGTCTCGCTGACGGACTTGGGCAGGCGGGTGGTGGCTTCCTGCCACACCACGCGGCCGTCCATCTGCAAGTAGGGGTCGACCGCCTCGTGGCCCGGTGTGTTGCGCGCGTGGTTCAGCAGGCTCGGCCCCGCCAGCGCGACGGCCGGCGAATAGGCGTTGCCCAGGTCGTAGGCGAGAAGACCGCCCGGGCCTTGCGTCCTGCTCAGCACCGTGGCGCCCGCCGCGTCACCGAAGAAGATGCTCACGGTGCGGTCGAGCGGATCGGGAAGCCGGGAGGCGCCTTCGGCGCACACCACCAGGGCGTTCCGCAGACCCGGCTCCTGCAGCATGCAGGAGGCGGTGTGCAGGGCGTAGACGATCGAGGCGCAGG
Source organism: Streptomyces sp. NPDC028314 (assembly GCF_055565795.1). Taxonomy (NCBI): domain Bacteria; kingdom Bacillati; phylum Actinomycetota; class Actinomycetes; order Kitasatosporales; family Streptomycetaceae; genus Streptomyces; species Streptomyces sp. NPDC028314. The sequence goes on along the minus strand of NZ_JBVHTP010000011.1, from coordinate 37,190 downwards.
CGTGCTGGGCCAGATCCAGGATGCGGGGCGTCTCGATCCCGAGCCGCTCCGCGACGATGACCCCCAGGGACGGGACGATCCACTCGGGCGAGCTGCTCGTGACGATGAGCACGTCGATGTCGCGCGCTTCGATTCCCGCGAGCCGCACGGCTTTCTCCGCGGCCTGGACCGCCAGATTCGTCACGGTCTCGTCGGCGGCGAGGAAGCGGCGCTCGCGAATTCCGGTCTTTTCCTCGATCCACTCCGGAGTGGTGTCCAGCTTCTCGCAGAGTTCGGCGTTCGAAACCACCCTCTCGGGCAGGGCCAGACCCACGCTCCGCAGGCTGACCGGGGCGAGTTCCCACGTCGGCACAGTGGTCCCCTCTCACTTTGGTTGACCGGATGGAATGGCGCGGGGAGGCCGGCGGGCCGGCTGCCCGAGAGCGATCCTCTTCGGGCAGCCGGCCCGCACCACCGATTCAGCAGCCGTCGCTGTTGGTGCTGACGGGCATCTCAACGCCGTCGGCGATGATCTCGGTGCCCTGAAGGTCGATCACATTGGTGAGGTCCATGGTTTTTCCTCCTCTCGAAAGCTAGACACGGGTGGGAACACCGCCGTTACCGGCGATGGTTCATGGGGGTGACGCGAGAATCCGGGTTCACGCGCTCCACGACGTACCGTCGTGTGCGCTGGTCAGATCCTCCAGCGTCTTTTTCCGCAGCGCGGCGAGCAGTTCCTGGCGGTCGCCGGGCTGCCTTCGGTCACGAGCGGGGAATGCCGGGAGGTACGCACAGCAGATGACCGCCGGCCAGTACTCCCCGTCGATGAAGAAGCGATTCCGGAGAACGCCTTCCACCTCGAAGTAATCGCGTTCCGTGAGGTATTCGACGAGAACTTCACTATAGGTGGGAACGAGGAGTTCGACACGCTTCACCTCGGACGAGCGGGTCAGCAGGGAAACCGCCTCCCGCAGGGAGTCGTCCACCAGCTGGACCGTCCATTCCCGGTCGTCACTGGAGGAGACGCTCAGCTGGAAGAAACCAGGGGTCTGGCCTGCCCACCAGCTGATCGCTCCCACGGTGCGGCCGGAATTCCGGACCACGAGGTGGGATTTCCGCTCGTCCCGCACGATGCGCTGGCGCTGTGCGGCGGTCCGCCATACCGGTCCGTCCGTCGAAACGTAGGAGAACACCTGGGAGAGCGCTTCGTCAAGAAGTCTCTCGTCCATTTCGGTGAGCACCGGAATGAACTCGACGTCCACTTCTTTTTGATGACTCACTTCGCCCCCCGACAGTTTCCCTTGCGCCTCTCTGCGGCGCCTCCCGAATTGGTTGTGAACTTATGGCAGTTCGGATGGGAGGTCAACGATCGGCAAACTCAACTCACACACAGCACGCCGCCGGAGCCGGCGGTCGAATCCGCCCGGCGCTGGAGTTCCTCCGCGTACTCGGCCCAGACCGCGAGGTTCGCCCGGATCAGCGCTGCCGCCGCCGAGGCGCAGTGCGCGGGAACGTGCTCGGCGATCGTCTCCAGGTCGGCGGAGTGGGCGGGGTGCTGGCTGAGCCAGCGCAGCAGGCTGCGCCCGCTCTCGTTGAACCGGAGCGAGGGGTCGCTGCGCAGCCGTTGCAGCAGCACCGCCCGTTCGCGCGGCGCGGGGTGCGGTGACGCGTGCGGTGCGGCGTGTGGTCCGGGGTGCGGTGCGGGCGCGGGGGCATCGGCGTCGGCGCTGCCGATCCGGCGGGGAGCGGGCGCGCTCCGGCGCTGGCGCGGCGGCAGCGGGTCGTCGCCCGCCTTGAGGCGGGCGCGCACATCGGCTGCGGTCGACGGGGAGATGCCGGCTGCCTTGGCGACCTCCCGCAAGGACAGTTCGGGCCTGCTGAGCATGAGTTCGCGTGCCTGGAGCCGGCCCGCGGCCCCGCTGACGGGCCGGGTGCGGCCGTCCGCGCCGACACGGGTGTCCGACTGTTCATTCCGGACGGTCGAACGGCCGCGCAGTCCCGCGACGGTGGCGGGAGACAGGCCGGCGAGGCGGGCGATCCGCCGGTCGGACCACTGCGGGCAGCCGGCCATGATCCGTGTCGCCGCGGCCCTGCGGTCGGCCGTCGTGAGCGGAAGTCCGTGACGGGAGTTCAGCAGCACGGAGAGGACGAACGCTTCCTCCCCGGCCGTCGAGCAGAGGCGGGCGCGGATCTCCCGCCAGCCGCGCAGGGCGGCGGCCCGTACGCGGTGAGCCCCGTCTATCACCTTCATCGTGTCGGCGTCCACGACGATCGGCGGGAACTCCTCTTCCGATTCGGCGAGCGCGCGGATGTGGGCGTCGTCCTCGCCGACGACCCGCGGAGAATCCGCGAGCTTCAGCGCGTCGATGGGAACGTCTTTTACCGGACACTTCTCAAGTCGCTGCTCCAGCACGGCCAGGTCGTCTTGCATGATTCCCCCATGTGACGGAGACGTCCGCCGGCGGAGCGGTCCCGCCCGCGGACGTCCTAAAACCAACCATCTGCGGGCAGCGTAACGACCGGGTGTTTCCCACCCTTTTCCGTCGCGTGGGGCGTGAGAACAAAAGCAGAACCTCCAGGAAATCGCGCTCCGCTTAGGATCGGCGGCAGTTGTGCGAGAAACATGAGGAGAGCTCCGTGCGCATGCCCGAAAAACTGACCGCCTGGTCCCTTGCCGCTGCCGCGGCTCTGACGGTGGGGCTGGGAATCACGACGGCGTACCCGGCCGGGTCGGGGGCCTCCCTCTCCCTGGCGGCGCCGGCCCCGTCCGTCGGCGCCTCGGAGCACGGCGCCGAGGGGCCTACGGACGAGACCGACACACCCCCTGACCTCGGCGACCTGCCCTGGACCCGGTGACGTCGTACGAGGGGGTGTCCGCCAAGTAGCGCCGGCCCCGGCCCGACGCGCCGTGCCGCCCGCCCGTCGTCAGGGGGTGGCGCGGCCGTCGGGCGCGGCCGAGCCGTCGAGCAGTCCTACGAGCTCGGCCGGCGAGACGGGGGTGTCCGGTTTGATCCAGCCCAGGAACCGGTAGAGCCGCTCGGCGCGCTGCTCCCAGTGGGGGCTGGCCAGGCCCCGGAGCCGGGAAAGGGCGGACTCGGCGTACGCGCGCGCCTCCGCGGGGGCCTGCCGCAGTGCTGCGGCGCAGGCCAGATCGAGGTGGACGCGGGCTTGCAGAAACGTATCGCCTACCTCTACGGCCGCCCGGAAGGCCTGGTCCAACGACGCCTGGGCCCGGTCCGTCCGCTGCTGGCGCCACTGGGCTTCCCCGCACACGCGCAACCCGTGTGCCTCCCCGAGGCGGTCGGCCTCGGCCCGGGAGAGCACGACCACGTCGTGGCCGGTCTGCTCGGCCTCGTGGGCCTCCCCCTCCCGCAGCAGCGCCTCCGCGAGCCGATAGAGGTTCTGGGCCTCGACGCGCAGCGAGCTGCTGCCCCGGCCGGCGGTGATGGCCTCCCTGATCAGCGCGATGCCCAGCGTGTTCTCGCCCCGCTCCAGTTCGATCTGGGCCAGCAGCCCGATCGCATGGGAGCGCCCCGTGTGGTCACCGTCCTGTTGGAAGCAGTCGATCGCCTGACGGCACAGCAGGCCTGCCTCGTCGAGTTCACCGGAGAACCGGGCGCACAGCGCGAGGTTGCGCAGCACGGTGGCCCGCGTACGGGCGTTCCCGCCGCCCTCCAGCACGGACTTCGCTTCCAGGAGCAGGGACCGGGCCTGCGGATAGTTGCGCTGGTAGATCTCCAGCGTGCCCAGGGAGCTCAGCATCGCCCCGACGCCTTCGGTGTCACCGGTCGCACGGGCGGCCTCCAGCGCGGTGTCGGCGACGGCCCGCCATGCGTCCAGGTGGCTGTGCGTTTCGAACAACGGCACCATGCGGACCACCAGTTCCCAGGGATGCCCCTGCTGGTTCGCGTCCCGCCAGTGGCCGATCAGGTCCGCCGTGGCCTGCCGCTCGGACTCGAACCACGCCATCGGATCGGACCAGGGCTCCTCGGCCGTGAGCCACAGGGGCTGCTTCTTCCCCGCCCACGTCCGGAGCGCCGCGACATGGCCCGGGCCGCGCAGCTGCTCGTGCGCACGGTCGGCCAGGGTGAGCCATGCCCTGAAGGCCCGCCCCAGCACGGCCTGTCGTTCCTCCGGGTGCTCCTCGGCCATGCCGCGTTCCCATGCGAACAGACGCAGCAGGCTGTGGAGGCCGAAGCGCGGCGGCATCCCGGACGCGCCCGGCCTGACGTCCAGCAGCTGTGCCTCCACCAGCCGTTCCAGCAGATCCTCGGCACGCTCCGGGCTCACGTCCAGCAGGGCGGCGCCCACCCAGGCGGCGAAGTCCTCCACGGGCAGCAGCCCCAGCAGGCGGAACAGCCGTGCCGCCTCGGCCGGAAGCTCCCGGTAGCTGTTCCAGATCCCGCCGCGCACCCCGCCCTCGTGGGGGCTGAGCACGTCCAGCCGGCGGCGCCTGTCCTCCAGGCGCCTGACCACCAGCTCGACGGAGCCGAAGGGTTTGGTGATCAGAGAGGCACCGACGATGCGCAGGGCGAGCGGCAGCCCGCCGCACAGCTCCACCAGCCGCGCCGCGTGGTCCGGATGTGCCTCGGTGTACGCGCGTCCGGCGACAGCGGCCAGCATCCGGCCGGAGTGTTCGGGATCGAGCGGCTGGAGGGCGAGCTTCATCGTCGCGTAGTCGCCCGCCAGGCGGTCGAAGGAATCGCGGCCGGTGATCACGACGCAGGACAGGCCCTCCCCCGGGATGAGCGGGAGGACCTGGGACACCGAGCGGACGTTGTCCAGCAGGACCAGCACCCTCTTTCCGTCGAGCACGCTGCGGTACAGCGCGGAGCGCCCGTCCAGGTCGTCGGGGATGTCCTCGCTGGGAACGCCCAGGGCCCGCAGGCAGCGGTCCAGCGCCCGCATCGGCGTGAGCGGAGGCTCGTGGCCGTCGTGGCCGCGCATGTCGACGAAGAGCTGCCCGTCGGGGAAGTTGCCGGCGACGCGGTTGCTCCAGTACACGGCCAGCGCCGTCTTGCCCACCCCGCTGGTACCCGAGATCGCCGCGACGGCCAGGGGCACGTCGCCCTTCGCGGCGTCGAGCAGCCGGTCGAGCCGCGCGACCTCCGCGGTGCGACCGGTGAAGGCGGCTGCGGGCGCCGGGAGTTGGGCGGGGAGCGCGGCTGCCGCGGGGGAGGTCGCCTGAGAGGGTGACGGGGCGCCGCGTTCGGCGGGCTCGGCCGCGGCCAGGTCCCGCAGTATGGACTGGTGCAGTTCCTGGAGCGCGGGGCCGGGCTCCGCGCCGATCTCCTCGATGAAGATCCTGCGTCCGGACCGGTAGACCTCCAGCGCGCTCGCCCTGCGGCCGGATCTGCGCAGGGCGGCCATCAGGTGGAACCGCGCCTGTTCCCGCAGCGGCCACTTCTCCACCACGGTGGTCATCTGGGCCACCACCGGCCGGTGCTGCCCCAGCCGGAGCAGGAGGCCGGCGTGTTCTTCGCTCACGTCGAGCCACAGTTCCGTGAGCCGGGCCCGCGCGGCGTCCAGGCAGCCGCCGGACAGCCCTTCGAGTGCCGTGCCGTTCCACAGCGCCAGCGCCTGCCGGAAGCACTCGGCCGCCTCGGTGTACTCATCGGCTCTCGCCAGTTTCCGGGCTCCGGAAACCAGCTCGTCGAGCACGCGGACGTCGACCCCGTGCTGCCCGGGAACGAGAGCGTAGCTGCGGTGGCCGGTCACGATGAGCCGGTCGTCACCGGCCGCGTCACGGAAGATCCGCCGGAGCGAGTTGATGCACACCGCGATCTGGTTGCGGGCGGTGGCGGGCGGCGCACCGTCCCACACCGTTTCGATCAGGACGTCCACGGGCACGGGGGTTCCCGGCGACAGCAGCAGGGTCGCCAGGACAGTACGCTGCCGGGGCCCACCGAGGGGGACGGGATCGCCGTCCACTTCCACCGTGAGCGGCCCCAACAGTTTGAACGATAACGAACGCAAGGGTCATTCCTCTGGCACGGTGTTGCAGGAACTCACCGGCGCCGGACCACACGGGTCGGCGCACCGGCCGTTCTCGGGGAGCATTCGTTGCCGCCGCACACCTTCCGGGACCGGGTAGGCCGGTGAAGGTGGCGGCGGCAGTGGGGGCACCGGCTCCGGGCCCGGGCGCGAAACGGGTCCACGGAGCGACAGGTGCCGGGCCGGGCAGGACGGTCGGCGCCTCGGCGGGCCCTCGGCAGGTCACCCCCGCCGAGCCCGGCGGGCGTCCCGCCGGACCGCAGGCGAACAGCCCTGTGCAGCGCTACACGGCGTCGAGGTGTCTCATGCCGTCAAGGCGATCCGCCGTGACGTGGTCCCCTGAACCGCCGACCTCCCGCATGATCCCCCTGCGCTGCACGACAACCCCCGTTCAAGAACATGCTGCCGGTGCGCGAACCCTCTGGTCAGAAGGTTGTCCGGGCGACCGGCTGATCACCCCTCACCTCACCATCCCCACGCGCACCACGCTGTGACGGAAGCCACAATTCCGCCTCGGAATAAACTCAAATCGCCATGACACCCCTCCAAACCGGCATCACAGGGGATGACCGCCTCGGTTGAGGTCCAGCCCCCCACGCCCGCAACGGCCCGGTGGCGGCCGGAGCGGCGCCCGGCGGTGTCAGGCCAGCGACACCCCTCGGCCGGCGAAGAACTCGGCGAACCCGGCCACGGCCAGGCTCGCGGTGCGGGCCTGACCGGTGTGGCCGGACGGGTTGCGGAAGTGCACCGTGTCGCCTCGGCGGCCGGTGACGAGCACGAGGTGCCCGCCCTGGCCGGGGGCGGGGTTCTCGGGGCGGCGGATCTCCTTGTGCACGGAGGCCATCACGAGCCGCCCGGCGTCGAGCAGGGCGAGGAGTCCGGGCACCGTCAGACGCGGGTGCACCTCCGGGGCCAGGGTGTGGACGTCTGCGACGTACCGGGCGAACGGGGCGTAGATCAGGCCGTGGATCTCTCCGGTGTCGGGGTCTTCGGTGTAGGCCCCGTACTTCCGGGCTCCGTCGAGCAGCTCGAACATGGTGGGCGCGTCGCCGCCGCGGGCGAGGAGCGCCATGCGCAGGCAGGCGATGCCGCACATGTGGCCGCACCACCGGCGGTACGTGTCGAGGTCGGGGGCGCCGGTCTCGGCCCAGCGGGGATCGTCCCCGCAGTCGCGGCCCTCGTAGATGAACGCGGTGATCAGGTCCGGGCTGGCGTACTGCGTGATGGTGGGGAACTGCGGGACGGGCACGGGCGGGTTCCTTCCGGTGGGCGGACCGGCTGATCGGACGGGATGCGGACGGACGGGCGTATCAGCCGCGGTCCGACTTCGGGGTGTGGTCGCGGGCCTCCTCCCGCTCCTGCTGCGGCGTGCGGTCCCGTCGCGGAAGCAGGAGCGGGGTCGCCATGAGGAGGAGACCGGCGATGGCGATCGCGATGCGGGGGCTGGTGACGCCGGCCAGCAGGCCCCACAGGGCGGTCAGCGCGGCGATGGTGGACTTGCTGGTGACCGACCACGCGGACAGGGTGCGGGCGACGCGGTCCGCCGGGGTCCGCTCGAGGCGGTACGTGGCGAACACCGGGTTGAACACGCCCATGCAGGTGATCAGCCCGAGCTCCACGGCCATGACGAGCACGAGCCCGGCCGTGCCCGGGCCGACGAAGGCCAGCCCGAGCGACCAGCACGCCCGCAGCGCCCCGGCGGTGAGCATGACCCGGTGGCGCCCGAACCGCGCGACGAGCCGGGGGGCCAGCCGTGAGCCGATCAGGCCGCCGACGCAGGGTACGGCGAAGGCGAGGCCGTACTGCCAGGGCGCGAAGCCGAGGCGGCCGAGCATGAGGACGGCGAGCACCGGCACGGTCGCCATGACCAGGCCGCTGACCAGGACCGTGTTGAGGAACAGCGGGCGCAGCGCGGAGTCGCTCAGGATGTACCGCCATCCTTCGAACAGGTCGCCGACCCGCAGCCGTGGCGGTGCTTTGGCGGGCGCGGGGTGCGGCTCGCGCCCGCCGATCGCGCGGATCCCCATCGCCGAGAGCAGGAAGCTCACCGCGTTGGCCGCCACGGTCATCACCGGGCCGAACAGTCCGATCGCGGCCCCGCCGAGCGGGGGTCCGAGCATGGTGGCGGTCCAGGTCGTGGACTCGAACCGTCCGTTGGCCACGAGCAGGTCCTCAGGCCGCACGAGCGCCTTGAGGCATGCGCCGCTGGCCGCCGTGAAGGCGATGTCGGCCGCGCCGACGACGACCGACACGACCAGGAGCTGGGTGAAGCTCAGCCGGCCGAGCGCGTACGCGACGGGCACGGTCATCAGCGCCGCGAACCGGACCAGGTCCATCGCGACCATCACCGGCCTCTTGCGGCGGAACTCCACCCACGGGCCGAGCGGCAGCGCCACCACCACGCCGATCGCCAGCCCCGCGGCCGCCAGCGCCGACACCTCGGCCGTCCCGGCGTGCAGTACGAGGATCGCAATCAAGGGGAACGCGTCGAAGGCGAGCCACGTGCCGAGCGTACTGATCGCGTACGCCGCCCAGAGCCACCCGAACTGCCGACCCAGCGACCGCCCAGCCACCATGATCGGCACACCCTCGTTCTCTCGTCCGGACAGCCGAAGGCCGACCGGCAAGATCTAAGCGCGCGGCACACCCGCGGGTCAAAACAACCGGTCGGCCGGCGGTGACCCCCTCCGCGACAGGTTTCACGGAATGCCGCGCAGGCTGCGAGGCTACGGGTGCCGGACCCGTTGCCCCGACCGAGAGCAGGCACGACATGCGATGGACCGTTCACGGCGAGCGGACGATTCTCGACACCCCCTGGGTGCGGCTGCGTTCGCTGGACGTGGAGCAGCCGGACGGCGCCCGTATCGCCTACGACGTCGTACGCCTGCGGGACCTCGCCGTGGCGGCGGCCGTGGACGAGCGGCAGCGGGTGCTGATGATGTGGCGCCACCGCTTCGTCACGGACACCTGGGCCTGGGAGCTGCCCATGGGCCTGGTCGAGGACGGCGAGAGCCCCGAGGCGGCAGGCGCCCGGGAGCTGGAGGAAGAGACCGGGTGGCGTCCGGAGGCCATGCGGGAGCTGATCTACGCGGAGCCGGCGGCCGGTATCACCGACTCCCGGCACTTCGTGTTCCGCGCGGAGGGGGCGCGGCGCGTCGGTGAGCCCACGGAACGCAACGAGTCGGACCGGCTGGAGTGGATCCCGCTGGCCGACCTCCCCGGCATGATCACCCGACGGGAGATCGTCAGCAGCGCGACCCTGGTCGGGGTGATGGCGCTCCTGCTGGACCTGAAGGCCTGAGCTTGCGATTCAACCTTCGGAGTCCGGCAGGGCAGATTCGGTTCCGGTGGCGAGGGTGACCTGAGCGGTCCATGCCCAGGGCTCCCGCGGGGGTTCCCGGCGTCGTAGCGGGTGGCGGACCGCGCAGCCTCAGCCGGGGCGCTCCATCCCTGCCCACGGGACCGCCACAGGGGTCCGGCCAAGGTAGGTCGAAACCCTGTGGAGTCCACCTGCATGGCGTGGAATGATCTTGGGCGACTGCTGACGGAAGGGAAGGTCAAAAAGGTGTACGTCCCGTCATCTGCCCGAGCTCTCGATGATGACGAGCGTGAGCTCGTGGATCTGGCACGCCGCACCATAGACGCGCATACCGACGCCGGGCCCGACGAAGACGGGATCCACACGGTGGGCGCCGCGGTCATGGCCGCCGACTACCGGATGTTCGCCGGCGTGAACCTCTACCACTTCACCGGCGGACCCTGCGCCGAACTCGTGGCTCTGGCGGCCGCGCGAGCCCAGGGCGCCCGCCAGATGCGCTGCATCGTCGCCATGGGAAACCACGGACGCGGGGTCATCGGCCCGTGCGGGCGCGATCGGCAGGTCTTCGTGGACTACTACCCGACCATGCGCGTCATCGTGCCCACGCCCGCGGGGCTCAGGTCCGTCCTCGCCGCCGAGCTGATGCCGCTGGCTCAGCGATGGACCCCGGAGGCGGGCATGAACGGTCTCGACCCATCGCTCTGCCAAGACCCCGAGACGGCCGGTCCCCCGATCATTCGGTTCAACCCCCGCTACCTCGAAGTCGTCCGCTCCGGCGCCAAGACCAAGACCACCCGCTTCCGTGACCCGGCCCAGCTCGGGCCGGCACGGCTGGTGTTCGAGAGCGACCCCGAAGTCGTCCTGTCGGCAGAGGTGACCGGCATCAGGCACTGCCTGGTCAGCGACCTCACCGACCAGGACGCCCAAGCCGAGGGGCTGACGACCGCAGCCGAACTCCGGGAAGGCCTCAAGGGCCACTACCCGGATCTGGCGGGAACCGACGAAGTCGACGTCATCACCTTCCAGATCAACGACAAGACGGGCGCCACTTAAACCACGGATGCGCCAAACGACGACATCCAGCTTCTGAGCCGCCCGCGCTGCGAGGGTCCGCCGCGACGGTGATCCTCGACAGCCCAGGACTGCTCGGCTCGTCCGATGAGAGGGGCTCCTACGGCCAGACGGTCAGGTCCAGGGTGATGTAGTGGCTTCCGTCGCGTTGCTGCGGCGCCGCCTGGATGGTGGCGAGCGCCACGTGTCCGCTCTTGCGGACGCAGATCTGGGTCCCCTTGGTCAGCTTCTCCTCGTCGATCTTGTCGCTGAGGCGGGTCTCGGCGCGGCACACGTCGAGAGAGCCGGCTTGACCGGGGTCCAGCCTGGACAGCTGTTCGCCTCCGCCGTCGGACATCAGCCCCCAGTTGTAGCTGTACCCCAGCCCCTCCTTGACCCCCTTCTTCGGGGTGAGGGAGTCGTCCGAGAGCAGGATCGCGTAGCCGTCCGTCATCTGTATGTTGGTCTTGGTCACCGGGGTGCCTTGGCCCGTGGAGGGCGCCGCACTGGGCGCCTGCCCCGCGGAACCGCTCGACGGGGCGGCGGCGGTCACGGTGACGGTCGCCGTGACCGTGGGCTGTACGGCGCGGGCCGTGGGCGAGTTCACGAAGGTCGGAAGTCCGAAGAAGCCCAGCAGCAGGCCGACGACGCCGGTGGCCGCGGAGATCAGGGCGGCGAGCTCCCCGGCACGACTCGACCGGCCCCTGCCGGGATCCGTCGACGCGGGAGGTCCTCCACCCGGATCCGTGGGCGCCATTCCACTCATTCTCGACTCCTTCACCGCGACGATGGAGGGTCCATGCAACCATCAACTGCCACGCCGTGGGGGCGAGTTCGGATCTTGATATCAGGCCGTGTCCGGTCGGTGCCGGGGGGCTGGCATCGTAGGAGCCATGGGAACAGCGGGAACGACACCGGAACCGGATGCCCGGGCCCGGCGCGGCTTCACGTCTCTGGGTGAGGTGGCGTGCCGCTATCAGGCGGACGAGATCCTCCCGGAGGATCTGCCGATGATCGCCGCCGAGGCGCTCGCGGCCGGGGTGGACACCCCGACGCTGTGCGAGCTCGCCGGCCTGCCGCGCACCGCGGATACCCGCGACATCCGCGATGCGTTCGAGCAGGCACTCTCCGAGTCCGGGGTCGCGTTGCCCGATCGGGGCCTGGCGCGGCGCCACGCTCTGCGCCGGCTGGCGGCGAGGCTCCTCGACGGGGAGATCGCCCCCGCCGACCTGGCGACGGACGACTGGTGGGAGACGCAGGCCGAAACGGCGGAGGAGCGGTCGTTCGTCTCGCTGATCCCGCAATGCGGGTGCTGCATCACGTACACGTTGGGGCTCGACCAGCGGACGTGGGCGGCCGAGCTGCGGACCGCCGCGCTCGCCCTGACATCGTCTCCACCGGTCGGCCCGGGCTGCTGAGGAGGTGCCCTGCGCCCGGGAGACCGGGCAGGGCCGCCGATAGTGTGTGGCCGTCCGAGGACGCCGAGCATGGGGGGACCAGTGGGACGCAGCGCGATGCCCAAAGACGGAGCCCGCCCGTCCGGCCCCGGGTCATGGCCATGACCCGCCGGCGGCCGGGCTCCGGCGAGCCCGGCCGCGGTGCGAGGACCCTCGGGGTCAGAACCTGTCGACTTCCTTGCCGTCCGGGGCCTGGTAGCAGCCGGAGACGACGGTCAGGCTCAGCTTCGGCGGGTCGTTCTTCTTCATCTGGACGATGCTGACGCTGTACTTCTTCTCGCTGTTGTCGGCGGTGAGGTTGAGGTTCTTGGACTTGCTCGTGTCGGGCTCGTACCGGACGATCTTCCAGCCGTGCTTGGGGAGTTCGGCCTTGAGCCGCTCCATCGCCTCGTCGAGCTGGTCGGCAGAGTCGGGGTAGAAGCTCCACGGGTGGAAGACCTGGAAGTACTTGGCCGGGTCCCTGCCCCCGCATTCCGTGACGCCGGAACGGGTATCGGACGCCTTCCCCTTGACTCCGATCAGGTCGTAGAGCCCGCTCGACACCTTCTCCACCGCGTCGGCGGCATCGCGCGAGGTGCTGGTGCCCACGACGGGGATTTCGTCCGAGCCTGCGGAGTCATTCATGCTGCATCCAGTGAGGGTGATGAGGGCGAGGGACAGGAAGAGCGCCGGAGCGCCCGGTCTGATCTTCAAGTCAGTGGGTCTCAATCGTCGTTCGGGCCAGGGAAGGGCTGCTTACGGCTGTTACCTCTACCTCATGTGCTCCCAGTGCTGCGGCGGCGGCTTCAAGGTCACCTCGTCGCTGCGGCCCGCCACGATGAAACCCTGGTTCCGCAGGCTCTCCGACCCCTCCTTCCAGTATTCGCTGTGGCCGGAGACGTTGCTGCCGGTGGTCATCTGATTGGCCCCGAACACCTCGTCGCTGGGGATCCGCCAGGGACCGTCCCAGTCGGTGCCGCCGTGGCCGAAGCGACCGATGTCGGGCACCGGGTCCCCGTCGGCCTCCTGGTTCCAGACGTGTCCCTTGGGCACGTCCATCTGTTCCGCCTTGGGAACCTGGACACCGGGGCTGCCCGCGGTGATGACGTCGTCCGCGTTCAGGGTGCCCTGTCGGGCCGCCGACCCGATGAGGGTCGTACCGTACGAGTGTCCGATCGCGGTGCGGTGCGGGTCCGAGTCGCCGGTGTGCGACGCGTCGAGGCCGTCCATGAACCGGTTGAAGGCCGGGGCCCCGTCATTGGCGTAGTGGCTGAACGGCGAGTCCTTGACGATGTCCTGCGGGGCGTCGTAGCCGAGCCAGGTGATCGTGGAGACCGGCTTGCCGTCCGCCGCGTCGGTGGCCGAGCGCCAGACGCTCTCCATGCGCCCGATGTCCCCGCCGATCTTCTCCAGGTTCGCGGTCGTGCCCGGCACGTAGACGGCCTGGTGCGCGGCCGTGTCCGGGTTTCCGTTGGCGACGATCGCGCGGCCGTTGCCCTCCGGGCTGAAACCGAGCAGGTACGCCTCGGGCAACTTGTTCTGTCCCGTCGCGTCGAAGCGCTTCTGGATGCTCTCCATCCCCTTGAGGGAGGACGTGAGGTGCCGGTACTGGTCACCGTACTTCTTGTCCCACGCCATCCACTCGTCGGTGTGCACCTTGGAGGGGTACATGCCGGCGGTGATCCACGTCCACTCGTTGGCGGGCGGCTTCGGGATGCCGTTCAGCGTCATCTGGTAGGTACCCCGCTTCTCGTCGAAGACGGCGCGGTTGGCCTCGTCCCGCGCCGTGGCGGGCAGGCCGTCGAGTCCGCCGACGGTGTCCGGCCGCAGCGAGAGCCAGGCCGCCTGCTGTTCGGCGTCCAGCCCCTTCCACCAGTCCGCGTTGGCCTGGGGGCTGCCGTCCTTCGGGGGCTGCGGGAGGGAGTCCAGGTAGTGCTGGCCCGCGCCGCGCACGCCCTCCGCGTCCTTGTCGACGTCCGCCCAGTCCCCGTCGGAGACGACCAGGTCGTCGTCCGCCTTGAGCTTGCGCAGCTGCGGCGCCCACTTCTGGTCCGCGTCGCCGGCCTCCTTCACGGCCTCCGCGATGCGGTTGGCGATGTCCTGGGCTATCGCGTAGTTCGGGTTCGGGTCGAAGTTGCCCGCCTGCCGCTGGAGGGCGCGGGCCTGCTCGGACATGGTGCCGCTCGCCGAACCGGGCTTCGGCGGGGACCCGCCCGGGTTCTCCCCCGCGGCCGGATAGGACACCGACCCGTCGTCGCCCACCGTGAACTTGTGCTCGGCCGCCTCCGACAGCGCCCGCTCCAGCTTCTTCTGCGCCGGGCGGACGTCGGCCGCGAAGGCGTTCAGGGCCGTGCCCACCAGACCGCACTCGACCTGGACGTAGTGGAAGTCCTTCGCCACCTCGCGCAGTTCGATGACCGCGGCGTCGACCGCCACCCCCTTGAGCGACTTCTGCATCTGGGCGGTGATCCGCTGCTCCAGCGCGTCCTTCGCCTGGCTGGCCGCGTCACTGGCCGAGCGGTACCCGGTCGCCGCTTCCTCGAACTCGTTCAGCTTGAGCGTCTTCAGTGCTTTGATGTCCATGGCTCAGGTCACTTCCCCTGGCCACCGGCGGCGGGCGTGTCCTGGTACTGCTTGCCCAGCTCCGTGAAGAGGCCCTTGAGGTACTCGTCGGTGAGGAGCAGGTCGTTCCCCGCGCGCTGCAGCCTTCCCTGCAGGGCGGTGCACCGACCGGACAGGCTGTCCAGGTACGTCTTCCAGCTCTGGTACACCTCGGACTGCGCCCCCGCGGTCTCCACCCCGCCGCCGGCCGCGAGGCCTTCCTGGCCGGTTTCGAGGGAGCTCAGCGCCTTCTTCACGTCGCCGGCGAGGCCTCCGACCGCGGTGCCCGCCGCCGTCCACGCGGATTTGCTGGTCTTGATGTCCTCTTCGCCGCCACCGTCCCCGGCGCCCGCCAGCCGCATGTCGGGCGCACCCGAAGGGCCGCCCTTGAGGCGAGCCCACTCGTCCTCGAACGAACCCACGCGTTCCCCCTCACACTTGTCACATCATTCCCAGTAGCAACCCTACGCAAGGCTAGCTCCGGAATCCCATCGGGTGGACCTCCCCGCCCTCCCCCGTCGGGCGGGGAGGTCCCGCCCTTCCGTGTCCGCGTGGCCGCGGGGCGTGGAGGGAGCCGAGGAGGGTGAGGGCCTGCGCGGTGGGGCTGTCCGGTTCGGCGTGGTAGATCACGAGTTCCTGGCCGTGGGCCCCGCGCACGTCGAAGGACTGGTAGGTCAGGGCGAGGGGTCCGACGTCGGGGTGGACGAAGTGTTTGGTGCCGCTGGTCTTTGCGTAGACGCTGTGCGAGGAGCGCAGGGCGGCGAATTCCCCGCTCGCCGCGGTGAGGGTGCGGACCAGTTCGCGCAGGCGGGGGTAGTGCGGGTCCAGGCCGGTGGCCCGGTGGAGGGCGGCGACGACCGCCTCGGCCGCCCTGTGCCACTGGGCGTAGAAGCTTGCGGCCGCCGGGTCGAGGAAGGTCATGCGGGCCAGGTTGTCCGCCTGCTCGAACGGGGAGAATAGGGCGTCGGCCAGCGGGTTCGCCGCCAGGACGTCCAGGGCGGGGTTGAGGACGAACGCCGGCGTGTGCGCGTAGCCGTCCAGCAGCTGACGCAGCATCGGGGCGGCCGTTTCGTCCGGCTGCGCCGCGTGGTCCTCCGGCACCGCGTTCGCCAGGCGGTACAGGTGGCCGCGCGCCTCGTCGTCCATGCGCAGGGTCCGGCCGAGCGATTCGAGGACCTGGGGTGAGGGGCTGCGTTCACGGCCCTGTTCCAGGCGGGCGTAGTAGTCCGAGTTCATGCCGGCCAGGACGGCCACCTCCTCCCGCCGCAGTCCTGCCACCCGGCGCCGGCCGTGGGAGGCAAGTCCGACGTCGTCGGGCCGCAGGCGCGCGCGGTGTGCGCGCAGGAAGTCTCCGAGGTCGTTGACGGTCACGCACGCAGCCTACGGGCGGGCGCGACGGCGAGCCTGGGTGTGCTGTGCCCAGGCAGAGCCCGTCCTGGTCCGAGCCGTTGCCGCCGGACAGAGTTCAGGACTGCCACCGGCGACACATCCGTAGGGAGAACAGGCATGACGCGAACCATCAAGGCCGTAGCGATCACTGGGGCCAGCAGCGGGATCGGGGAGGCGACCGCTCGCCGCCTCGCCGCCGAGGGACACCGGGTCTTTCTCGGCGCCCGCCGCACCCAGCTGCTGGAGAAGCTGGTCGACGAGATCACCCGGGAGGGCGGCGCCGCGGCTTTCAAGGAGCTGGACGTCACCGACGCGGCGGACGTGAGGGCCTTCGTCGATGCCGCTCGGCGTGAGTTCGGGCGGGTCGACGTCCTGGTGAACAACGCGGGGGTGATGCCCCTTTCCCCGCTGGAGGCCCTGCTGACCGATGAGTGGGACCGCATGATCGACGTGAACGTACGCGGCGTCCTGCACGGGATCGCGGCCGCTCTCCCGGTGATGCGAGCCCAGGGTGGTGGCGGGCACTTCGTGAACATCGCCTCGGTCGGGGCGTACGAGGTCTCACCCACGGCCGCCGTCTACTGCGCCACCAAGTTCGCCGTCCGCGCCCTCTCCGAGGGGCTGCGCCAGGAGTCGCGCGGCGACATCCGGGTCACCGTCGTCTCCCCCGGTGTCACCGAGTCCGAACTCGCCGACTCCATCTCCGACCTCGCGGCCAGGGCCGCGATGAAGACCTACCGCTCCGTCGCGCTGCCCGCCTCGGCCGTCGCGGACGCCATCGCCTACGCGCTCGCGCAGCCTCCACAGGTCGACGTGAACGAGATCGTCGTCCGGCCCGCCGCGAGCGCCCAGTGAGCGCCGTGGAGTACGGCACGCTGCTGCGACGGCTGCGGGACCTGGAGGACAAGGAAGCCCTGCGCGCCCTCATGGTGCACGGCTGGAGGGCGCTGGACCGCAAGGACTGGCGGACCTGGATCGAGTGCTGGACCGAGGACGCCGTGCTGGAATTCGCCCCCTGGGGGCGGGTCCACGGCAGGGAGGCCGTCCGTGCGAAGGTGGAGGAGGCGGAGTCCCCGTATCCGGGCATGCAGCACCACATCCTGAACATGCACTTCACCGTGGCGGGTGACCGGGCGACCGGCGTCGGCTACATGTGGTTCGTCGCCGTCACCCGCCCCGGGCAGACCAACGCTCCGTACGCGATGGGCGGTGCCTACGACTGGGAGTTCGTCAGGGGCTCCGGCGGCTGGCTGCTGAAGCGCCAGGAGATCCGGATCTGCTGGACCCAGGGCGATGACCCCGGCAGCGCCCTCGGGTAGCCCTCGGCGGCGGGTCAGGCCGCGAGGGACAGGAGGGGCGCCGCGTACTGGGCGGGGCGCTCGACGATCAGCCGGTTGCGCAGGCGCCGCGCCGCTCCGCCGGTGAGGCCGAGGCCCTCGGCGGCGGCCCGGTAGGTGACGTAGCGGGCCTGCTGGTGCTGCTCCTGGAGGCGCTCCAGCCAGGCGTCGATGTGGCGCAGGGCTTCTTCGACCGAGCCGTCCGGGGAACCCGCCTCGTGCAGTCGCAGCGCGCGGTCGCGCTCCCGCTGGAGCTCGGAGAAGCCGCAGACGTCGAGGCTGATGCGCTCGGCGGCGTCCAGGCTCGCGTTGCCCGACAGGTACAGCTCGCGGGCCAGTCGGTTGCGCCGGAGGACCCGCTCGGTGCTGATCCGGTAGACCCGGGCGCTGGCGTCGGAGAGCTCCACCGGCAGTCCGGTGTCGCGGACGACGCAGCTGCCGCGCAGGCCGCGTGCGGCGGCGGCCAGCAGGGCGCTGGCTTCGGAGGGGTGCCAGTCGAAGACGTGGTCGACGCTCCGGGTGTCCGCGTCGGTCAGTGCGAACCAGTCGTGGCCCATGTCGGGCAGCAGGTCCCGCTCGGGGATCTCGCAGTCCAGGCCGGGGCCGGCGAGGTACAGGTTGGCGTTGACGCCGGCGGTGGCGCAGGCCGCCATCACCAGGGCGTCCGGGAGGGGGCTGAGCAGCGTGGGCTCGTCGCCCCGGGCGAAGACGTCGCCGCCGATGTCGACCACCTTCACCTCGTCGGCCCCGTAGCGCTGCGCCGCTTCCGCGATCTGCCGGGCGAGCCCCCGCACTCCGCCGTACGGGTTCAACAGGCCGAGGGTGATGGGGAGTTCACCGGCCAGCCGGGGGAGCGTGGAGCCGGCCGGGGCGATCGGGGCGCTCTGCGCGGTGATCTCCGCGAGGTGCGGGGTCAGGGCGCGCAGTCCGGAGAAGTCGCGGTCCGAGCGCGGGCCGGGGATCGGGTCGACCACCAGCCGCTCCCACGAGTAGCTGAGCACCACGGCCGGCTCGTCGCCGTGGAGCGCGCTGTGCACGAGCGTCGTGCCGATGACGTCGCCGCCGCCGCCCGCCGCAATCAGAAGCTGAGTCATGGCTTTTCCCCCTGGCAAATGGTCCGAGTACGCCGGCTCCGGTAATTCGAGGCCGTGTTGTTCCGATGCCGACGAGTCTTGTCTGTGAGATGGGGGAAAGTCGACGGGCGCCGCTGTCAGGGTCCTGCCCTGGCAGGACCCTGCACTCCGGGGCCGCGGTCGACGCCCTGCGGAGCCCGCGCCAGGGCTCGGAGCGGAGCGGTCCGATGCAGTCTGCTGCCACGCAGATACAGGACCTGACCTGCGAAGATGTGGGTTCCATGGGCTTGTGGCGCGGAAGCGGAACGAGGCATAACACTGCCATTGCAGGACCCTGACAGCTCAGATTGCTGACACGGAGACCCCGGCGGGGAAGAATTCAATGCATCAGGGAGGGCCGGTGAAAAGCCCGACCGAAACGCGAACAGAGCAGCAGATGCTGCTTCTCGTCCTCCGCATCGAAAGGGAATTCCGATGAGCAAGAACACCGCTTTCGCCGCCCGCCGCACCCTCTCCGCCTCCCTGCTCGCGCTGGTCGCCTCGGTCACCCTCTCCGTGGGCACCGCCCAGGCCACCGAGGCCCCGGCCTCGACCCCGGCGACCGTCTCCACCCTCACCAACGGCTGGGGCTGAGCCGTGTACATCGTCACCGCGCGCTTCGACTCCGGTGGCAGCTCCGCGACGCCGCCGATGGACGCGGCCCTGCTCTCGGACCTCTTCTGGGCGCATGCCGACCCGCAGGACGGTCTGGAACACGTCTACTCCTCGTGCGACACCCAGGGCGCGGACGTGGTGATGTTCCTCCTCAAGCCCCGGCTCGCGCTGGCGGAGGTCGCGGCCGAACGGCTCGCGCGGCGCTGCCTGAACGGCGCGCGGCAACTGGCCGGCTGGCACGTCCGGCGCTGCGGTGTGGACCTGGTCCCCGCACTGGCCGAGCGCGTGCTGCTGACTCCCGGTGTGACCCCGGGCCGATGACGGCTGCCGGGTCCTCGCGGACAGACGAAAACGTGCCCGCGACCGGACGCGGTGTCCGGCCACAGGCACGAGTCGATTCAGCTGTTGTCGTTGTTGGCCTTGTCGGCCTTGTCGGCCTTGTCGGCCTTGTTGGCCTCGTCGGCCCTACTGCTCTTGTTGCTCTCAGCGGTGTGCCGGTTCGTTCCCTCCCTGAAGCCAGCCGCGCTCACCGGCGATGACTCCCGCCTGGAACCTGCTCCGGGCGCCCAGGTGGTCCATGAGCTCGGCGGTGATCCGCCGGGCGGTCCGTACGGAAACCCCCAGCTTGCGGGCGACCACGTCATCCGTGTGCCCCTGGGCCAGCAGTCCGAGTACGGCGTGGGCCTGGCTCGACAGCCCGGAACCGGAGTGCTTCTGGCTGTGTGCGTCCAGCGGGATGGCTTCCTGCCAGACGTGTTCGAACAGTGCGCACAGCGCGGCCACCAGACCTGATCCGCGCAGGACGAGTGCCCCGACCGTGGCGTTGTCGGGGTCCGTCGGCACGACGGCGGTCTGCCGGTCGTAGATCGTCATCCGCATCGGGAGCGAGGTGCTGGTCCGCACGGACCCGCCCATCGTCACCAGCCATCGTGCGTACTCCACGGTCGGAGCCGAGTTGATGATGCTGGCGAGGTAGACGGTGCGCATCTGTACACCGCGCTCCAGGTGCTCCCGGTCCAGTGGCTTGCTGGCCTCCATGGTCTGTACGGTCTGCGGGCCGCCGTTGGCGAAGGCCATCAGCTCCCCCTTGCACACGCGGGCCAGCTCGCCGATCCGGTACCGGATCTCCTCGATCCCGTTCAGCTGGTCGACGTCCGGACGGCGCCGGGTGGTCTGCAGCTGATCCCAGTCGGCGAGGAGCCGCGCGACGGCCGCCTTGGTGACCGCCATCTCTCTCTGGCGTTCCGCCAGTTCTTCTTCCTGCTTGGCCAACAGGCTGGTCAGGCCGACATCAGGACTCACCGCGTAGCCGCTGGACCCTCCACTGCCGCCCTGGGCGATCAGTGCCATGCGGGCGAGCTCATCGAGCACCCGACGGATCCGATCGACCGGAACTCCCAGTTCCGATGCGATGCCCGAAACGCCCAGGCCCGGGTGGGACAACATCGTGCGATAGACGGTTTCGGCCTCGCTGTCGAGGCCAAGCGCACTCAACAAAGCGATCTCCTTCCGGAAGACACAGCCGGCCGGGTCAGCCGGCTTGCCTGCCTACCAACTGGTATGCAGGGGCTTGCCCTCCGCGTAGCCGGCCGCGCCCTGGACGCCGACGACGGCGCGCTCGCGGAATTCGTCGAGCGTGGCCGCGCCCGCGTAGGTGCAGGAGCTGCGGACCCCGGCCACGATCTCGTCGATGATGTCCTCGACCCCGGGACGCTGCGGGTCGAGGTACATGCGGGAAGTGGAGATGCCCTCGTCGAACAGCGCCTTGCGGGCGCGGTCGAAGGAGGACTCCTCGGCGGTACGGTGGCCCACCGCCCGCGCCGAGGCCATCCCGAAGTTCTCCTTGTAGCGGCGACCGTCCAGGTCGAGGTGGATGTCCCCCGGCGACTCGTGCGTACCGGCGAACCACGAGCCGATCATCACGTTGGAGGCGCCGGCGGCGAGGGCGAGGGCGATGTCCCGGGGGTGGCGCACGCCACCGTCCGCCCACACGTGCTTACCGAGCTCGCGGGCCTGCTCGGCGCATTCGAGGACGGCGGAGAACTGGGGCCGGCCGACGCCCGTCATCATCCTGGTGGTGCACATCGCACCGGGGCCCACGCCGACCTTGACGATGTCGGCGCCGGCCGCGACGAGGTCGCGGACGCCGGCGGCCGTCACCACGTTGCCCGCGACGACGGGCACCTGCGGGTCGAGGGCCCGGACCGTGCGGAGCGCGTCGAGGGTCTTGTCCTGGTGGCCGTGGGCCGTGTCGACGACGAGTACGTCCACCCCCGCCTCCAGCAGCCGCTTGGCCTTCAGGGCCACATCGCCGTTGATCCCGACGGCGGCGGCGATCCGAAGCCGGCCGCTGCCGTCGACCGCGGGCCGGTAGGCGGTGGCGCGCAGCGCGCCCGAGCGGGTGAGGATGCCGCTGAGCCGGCCGTCGCCGTCGGTCACCGGGGCCAGCCGGTGGCGGCCCTCGTGGAGCAGGTTGAACGCGTCGCGGGGCTCGATGTCCTCGGGCAGCGTGAGGAGTTCGGTGGACATCACCTCGCGCAACTGGGTGAACCGGTCGACGCCCTGGAGGTCGGATTCGGTGGCGATGCCCACCGGCCGGTCGGCCTCGACGACGACGACGGCGCCGTGGGCGCGCTTGGGGAGCAGCGACAGCGCCTCGGCCACGGTGGCCTCGGGGGTGAGGGCCACCGGGGTGTCGTGCACGAGGTGGCGGCTCTTGACCCACCGGACGACCTCGGCCACGTACTCGGCGGGAATGTCCTGCGGTATCACACAGATTCCGCCGCGCCGCGCCACGGTTTCCGCCATTCGCCGGCCGGCCACCGCCGTCATATTGGCGACAACGAGCGGAATCGTCGTTCCGGTTCCGTCGGAACTCGCTAGGTCGACCGACATGCGCGAACCCACGGCCGAATGGCTCGGAACCATGAAGAGATCGTTGTACGTCAGCTCGTGCGGTATCGGGCGGTCGGAGAGAAATCGCATGGAATTACCTGGTCCGTCGTCGTGCGTGAGTGGGAAGCGGAATGCGGGCCCCTGCGGGCACGCGTGAGCCACCACTGCCCCGGCGGGCCCCGGAAATCGGATACCGGAGTGGACCTGGGGCAGTGGTGGATCGGGGGTTGCGTGATCAGGCGGGCGGGATCAGACCGCGGCCGTCTTCAGTCCGGAGATACGGATCGGCTCGCCGCCCATGTGCTTCTGGGCGCGCTTGTTCTGCTGGTGCAGCTTTTCGTAGTACTCGCGGTCGAGTTCGATGACGTTCTTGGAGAAGAACATCCAGGAAAGGATGTCGCGGTACTTGAAACCGTCCGCGGTGAGCTGGATGCGGTCGGTCGGCAGCCGGCGCAGCAGGCCGAGCTCCTCTCCGGCGGCCAGTACGGGCTCGAAGAGGTGCGCCTTCTCCTGGTAGCCGAACCGGTCCAGCTCGTGCAGGTCCAGGTCGAAGGTGTCGAGGACCAGGCGCTTGCGGATGATCTCCTCGTCGTCCAGGACGAAGCCGGTCTGGGGGGTCAGCTCGTGGTTGCGGGCCTTCTGGATGTAGTCCGCCACCTCGGTGAGGCTGGGCTTGACGCTGCCGACCATGTAGTCGACCGAGCTGGTGTAGCTGCGGGCGCCGGCGCCCAGGCCGAGCAGCGGCACGCCGTGGAAGGTGAGCACCTTCTGCTGGTAGCCGCCGCGGCCCAGCTTCTTGTAGCGGACGTTCGACTCCTGGATGTAGCCCGCCTCGCGGAACGTGGCGTTCGCGTAGTCGTAGCGCTCGTAGAGGTCCGGATTCCACATGTACTGGTACGAACCGGTCTTGGAGAACCAGGCGTCGGGCCGCACGGTGAGGAAGTACGTGCTGATCGTCTCGGGAGCGAGGGCCGTCAGCTCGTCCACCGAGTGCCGCCAGCTCTCCGGGCTCTGGCCGGCGAATCCCATGATCAGGTCGGTGCTGAGGTTCGGCAGCTGCTTCTCGCGGGTGATCTCGATGGCCTTGCGGATCACCTGCTCGTTGGCCTGGCCGCGGCCGGCCTCGCGGATCTCCGCCGGGACCAGCGACTGGATGCCGATGTTCGCGCGGGTGAGACCCATCGCGATGAGCCCCTCCAGGGTGCCCGGCTCCTTGACGATGGAGTCGGGAGTGGCCTCGATGGCCACCTCCTCCACTGTCGAGCGCCAGTTCGGGTACACCTCGTCGAGGGTGGCGAAGAGCTTCTCGAAGTGCTTCAGGCTCAGCAGGCTGGGCGTGCCGCCGCCGATGTAGATGGTGCGCAGCCGACGGGCCTGGATGATCTCGGCGTGGTCGCGGATCTGGGTGCACAGCGCGTCCATGTACGCGTCGTAGACATCCATGTCCTCGGAGATCACGGTGTAGAGGTTGCAGAAACCGCACTTGTACCGACAGAACGGGACGTGCAGGTAGAGGTTGAGCTCCGGCACGGGATGACGTTTCAGGTCCTCATCCCAGATGTCCTTGATGTTCCACGCCCCATTCAGAGGGCGGTAGGCACTGCGCGAAGGATACGCGTAGTTGAATGGCGGAATAACTCCCTGCCGGATGTGGCTGGCGAGTTCATCGCGAATTGCGCTCACGTGCTCTTCCTTTACTACAGCGTGCGAGGTCGGGACGCGGCGCATCCAAGGGACGGCTCCGACAGGACGTCCTGCCGGACCTGGACCGAGAAAGTGAGAACGGAGTGGCCATGCCCCCGGGCCGATACCCCTCATGGCAAGCGATCCATAGATGGTCCCCTGGGTCATTCGCACTACAGCGGCGCGAAAACGTGACCCGGGATGGATGCTCCATTAAGTAGATGGGTAATTCGACGCCGGGCAACAGGCCCGGAAGCCACAAAGTCGAAGACCACGCTCCGAGATCGCTTGGAGGATCCCCCAGTCCTGTCTTGATGACTGAGATCGCCCCCCTCGAGACCCGCTCAAGACGGCTCATGCGGCTAGCGTCATCGGCTCATGCACCAGAACCACGGGGGGTTCAAGTGAGCAATGAAGTGTCAACCGGCATGCCTTGTTCCGTTTTGATGCACCGTCAGCTCTTCCGAGGAGTGCCGCTTCCGACCGGCACCCGGACGGGCCGGCCCACCGACGGAAGACCCGGCCGAACCGGATTCCCGCGCTAGACACCTGCCCGGGTCCGCCGCACCCGACCGCCCCGCACTCGCAGGGGCCACACGCGGCGGATGAACCCGTCCCAGCGGTGCGCGCCCGCGCCGCTGATGATCAGTCACTCCGTGACCGACCCATGCGACCCGCCGGTACTGCCCCACAGGGGCGCGGCCGAGTTCGCCCGGCCGGCACAGAAGAGAGCCACACAGCACATGAACAGCACAGCCATGCCCGGACGGCGGCACACCCCTCCGGCGCATCCGCAACCGCATGCCTCCAGCCCATCTGACGGCCCATCCGAGCGCCCATCCGACAGTCCATCAACTGTGGGCAGAAATCTGGCACTTGAACTGGTACGTGCCACCGAGGCGGGTGCCATGGCGGCCGCCCGCTGGGCCGGCCGCGGTGACAAGAACGGCGCGGACGCCGCTGCCGTGCAGGCCATGCGGTCCCTGCTCGCGACCGTCTCGATGGACGGCGTCGTCGCCATCGGCGAAGGCGAGAAGGACGCCGCCCCCATGCTCCACAACGGCGAGCGCGTCGGCGACGGCACCGGTCCCGAATGCGATGTGGCGGTCGACCCGGTCGACGGCACCTCCCTGACGGCGATGGGCATGGGCGACGCCCTGTCGGTCCTGACGATCACCGACCGCGGTGCGATGTTCGACGCTTCCGCCGTGTTCTACATGGACAAGCTCGTCACCGGCCCCGAGGCCGCCGAGTTCGTCGACATCAGCGCACCCGTCGCGGTCAACATCCGCCGTGTCGCCCGCGCCAAGGGCCGCACCGCGGAACAGCTCACCGTCGTCGTGCTGGACCGGCCCCGCCACCAGGGCCTCATCCGCAAGATCCGCGAGACCGGCGCCCGCGTCAGACTCATCTCCGACGGGGACGTGGCCGGAGCGATGCTGGCCGCCCGCGAGGGCTCCGGCGCCGATCTGCTGCTGGGCACCGGGGGCTCCCCCGAAGGCATCATCGCCGCCTGCGCCGTCAAGTGCCTCGGCGGCGTCATCCAGACCCGGCTGCACCCGATGAGCGCCGCCGAGCGCCGGCGCGCCCTGGACGCCGGCCACGACCTGGAGCGCGTCCTCACCACGCACGACCTGGTCAGGAGCGACAACGTGTTCGTCGCCGCCACCGGCATCACCCGGGGCGAACTGCTCGACGGTGTGCGCTTCGGCGCCGGCACCGCCAGGACCCAGTCCCTCGTGATGCGCGCGAAGACCGGCACCGTCCGGCTGATCAACTCCGAGCACCGGCTCTGATCCCTCCCTTCCCCTCCGGGCACCGCATGCCCGTGAGGTGGGCGCAGCCATGCGCAGATCCGAGCCGCCAACTCCGTGGATGAGGTATTCCATGAGTCCCACTCCCGCGGGCGCCCCCGACGCGGTCACCGTGCGCCAGACCGTCGGCATCGGCGGCCGCACCCGACGCCCGGACGGCGCCCAGAAGGTCGACGGGACCTTCGCGTACTCCTCCGACCTGACCGCCGACGGCATGCTCTGGGGCGCCACACTGCGCAGCCCGCACCCCAGCGCCCGGATCCGCGCCCTCGACACCACGCGGGCCCGGGCCCTGCCCGGCGTCACCGCCGTCCTGACCCACGAGGACGTGCCGGGCCGCAAGTACTACGGCCTGGAGCGCCGTGACCAGCCCGTCCTGGCCATCGACGAGGTGCGCTACGAGGGCGAGCCCATCGCGCTGGTGGCCGCGGACCACCCCGAGACGGCCCGCCGCGCGCTGGCCCTGATCGAGGTGGACTTCGAGGTGCGCGAGCCGCTCACCGACCCCCGCCTCGCGGCCTTCGACACGAGCCGGCCGCGTCTGCACCCCGAGGGCAACCTGGTCCGTCACCAGCCGATCCGGCTCGGCGACACCGGCAGCGCCCGCGTCCGGGACGACCTCGTCGTCATCCGGGCCGAGTTCGAGATCGGCATGCAGGACCAGGCCTTCCTCGGGCCCGAGTCCGGCATGGCGGTGCCCGACGGGGACGGGGGCCTCGACCTGTACGTCTCAACGCAGTGGCTGCACCACGACAAGCGGCAGGTGGTGCCCGTGCTGGGCCTGCCCGAGGACCGGGTGCGACTGGTCCTGGCCGGGGTGGGCGGGGCCTTCGGAGGCCGCGAGGACATTTCCGTACAGATCCACATGGCGCTGCTGGCGCTGGCCACCGGCCGGCCGGTGAAGATGTCGTACCGGCGGGACGAGTCGTTCGTCGGCCACGTCCACCGGCATCCCGCGCAGCTGCGCTACGAGTACGGGGCCACCCGCGACGGCAAGCTCGTCTACGCGGACGTGGACATCGTCTTCGACGGCGGCGCCTACACCTCCGCCACCCCCGGAGTGGTCGGCATCGGGTCGTCCCTGTGCCTCGGTCCGTACGAGTTCCCGAACATCGCCGTCGACGTGTACGGGGTCTACACCAACAACCCGCCGTGCGGGGCGATGCGCGGCTTCGGCGGGGTGCAGGGCTGTTTCGCGTACGAGTCGATGATGGACCGGCTCGCCGCCGAGCTCGGCCTGTCCCCGCTGGAGATCCGGCGGATCAACGCCATCGGACCGGGCTCGCGGATCGCCAACGGCCAGGTGGTCGACGGGCCTCAGCCGTTCCGGGAGCTGCTCGACCGGATCGAGACGATCCCGCTGCCCGCGCCGCTGCCGGCGCAGGCCGATCCGCGGGACCTGCCCGGCGGGCTCTCCGGTTCCACCCGCGCCGACAGCGTCGTACGGGGCGTCGGCTACGGCGCCGGGATGAAGAACGCCTGCTTCTCGGGCGGTGACGACGACTACTCCACGGCCCGCGTCATCGTGACGCTGACCGACGGCGAGCCGACGGCGTACGTCCACACCTCCGCCGCGGAGGTCGGGCAGGGCCTCAACACCGTCGAGGCGCAGATCGCCCGCTCCGAGCTCGGCATCGAGCGGATCGTGCTGCTGCCCGCGGACACCAGTGTCGGGGACTCGGGCGGCAGCTCGGCCTCCCGCCAGACGTACATGACCGGCGGTGCGGTGAAGACCGCCTGCGAGGCGGCCCGGGAGGGGCTGTTCGGCCTGGCGGTCCGGCGCCTGGGCCTGGGGCCGCGGCCGGCCGGGGACCTCTCCGTGACCGACGGCAAGCTGCTCTCCGAGCAGGACGGTGTACTGGCGACCCTCGCGGACGTTCTCGACGGGGAGCGGGTCGACGTCACGCGGGAGTACCACCACCGCCCCACCAGTGCGGTGGACCCGCTCACCGGCCTCGGGGACTCGCACGTCCAGCTGATCATGTGCCTGCACCGGGCGGTCGTCGACGTGGACGTCGAGCTCGGGCTGGTCCGCGTGGTGGCCCTCGACGCGGTGCAGGACGTCGGCCGGATCATCAACCGGGTCGGGCTGGAAGGGCAGATGCACGGCGGCTCCGTACAGGGCCTGGGCCTGGCGCTGATGGAGGAGATCGTCGTCGAGGGCGGGCTGGTCCGCAACGCGTCCTTCACCGACTACCTGATCCCCACCGCCTTGGACGTGCCCCGGATGAAGCTCGACATCGTCGAGCACCCCGACCCGCACTCCCCGTACGGGGTCCGGGGCGCGGGCGAGGCGCCCACCCTCTCGGCCACCCCCGCCATCGTCGCGGCGGTCCGGGCCGCCACCGGACTGGCCCTGACCCGCATCCCCCTTCGCCCGCACGACATCGCCCTGGGCGACCGTCGCGCGCACGACCTGACCACAGGAGGACAGGCATGACGAAAGTACTGCTCATCGAGGCGATGGGGTCCGCGGAGGACCTCCTCGACGCCGGCCTCGAACTCGGTGTGGAGGTCGTCGTCGCCACGCACCGCGAGATCTACGAGGGGTACTCCGAGGCCGTGAAGCAGAAGATCGCCGGGACGGTCTTCACCGACTTCTCCGACCAGGACCGCGCCCTGAAGGAACTGGCCGCCTACGCCCGTGCGGAGGGCATCGAAGGGGTGGTGGGCTGCTGGGAGTTCCTGACCCCGCTCGCCGCGCGGCTCGCGGCCGAGCTGGGCCTGCCGGGCAACGACCCGGCGCGCGCCGCGGGCTGCCGCAACAAGAGGGTGATGGCGGGCCTGTTCGAGGAACACGGCGTCCCGGCGCCACGCACCCTGCTGGCCACGGACCTGGAGTCGGCCGTCTCCGCGATCGCCACGAGCGGGCTTCAGTACCCGGTCGTCGTCAAGCCCGCCGAACAGGCCGGTTCCTGGGGCGTGTCGGTCGTCGGCGGGCCGGACGAGCTGCCGGAGGCCTTCGCCGGGGCGCAGGGCTGGCCGTTCGAGTCCCCGCACGGCTTCCCGCTGGACACCACCGTCCTGATCCAGGAGTACGTGGGCGGCGTCGAGTACAGCGTGGAGAGCGTGGTGCACCGGGGCCGGGTCACCCCCCTGACAGTGGTGCAGAAGTTCACCACCGACGGAGCGTTCCGGGCCGAGACCGGCCAGACGGTGCCCGCCGCCCTCGGTGACGAGGACACCCGGACCCTGTACGACACCACGATCGCCGCGGTCACCGCGCTCGGCATCACCGACGGTGTCGCGCACACCGAGCTGAAGCTGCTGCCGGAGGGCGGCGCGAAGATCATCGAGGTCGGTGCCCGGTTGCCCGGCGACCGGGTCCCCGAGCTGATCCGGCTGGCCCGCGGCGTGGACGAGGCGCGGGCGTTCATCCAGGTCGCCCTCGGCATCACCCCCGACCTGACGCCGACCAAGGACGAGGCCGCCGCCATCCGCTTCTTCGTGCCGCCCCGGGCGGGCCGTTTCAAGAGCATCGACGGTCTGGTCCGGTCCCCGCAGGTGCACCGCATCGCCGTCTACCCGAACCCGCACGACGAGGTGCGCGGTCCGGGCGACAACGACGGCCGCGTCGGCTACGTGATGCTCCGCGCCCGCACCCCCGGGAAGGTCAACCAGGCCGCCGACGCCGCCGTCGCCAACCTCACCGTCGAACTGGAGTAGTCACATGACCGAGTCGGACATCAAGCGCATCGCGTACATCCGGTCGATCCCGATCTCGCGCGCCGGACCGTACATCCCCGAGCTGGCCCGCACCGTCACCGCCGACGGCACCGAGGCGCGGATCTTCTTCACCGACGGCGACTGCGGCCCCGAGGACTTCCCCGGCGGCAGCTGGGAGAAGCTCCCCGAGGACGCCCGGCCCGACCAGATCGTCGAGCGGATCCTGGCCTGGGGCGCCGACGGCGTGGTCTCCCTGTCCTTCCCCGACGAAGCGGGGCTGCGCGACGCGGTGGTCAAGGAGAAGCTGGCCGGGCACGGCATCCCGATGGTCACCAACGGGCTGGAGCCGGGCCGGCTGCTCGCCGACAAGTGGGAGACCAAGAAGATCCTCGCCGACCACGGCCTGGACACCCCGGACGGCATGCTCATCGACGGCACGCTGCTGAAGAACGGCGGCGCGGACGTCCCCGTGTACGCCGACATCATCCGCTGGAAGGCCGAGCAGATCGGCTACCCGCTGCTGACCAAGGCGGTGTGGGGCAGCTCCGGCAACGGCATCCGCTTCATCCGGGACCGGGCCGGCCTGGAGGAGTACCTGGCCGACCCCGACGAGGGCAACTTCGTGATGGAGCAGTGCATCACGGGCGAGCTGTGCACCGTGGAGCTGGTCGGCTCGGACGGCGAGTACGCCGTACAGCCGCTGTGCTTCACCGGACCGACCGGCGGCGAGCCGACGTTCGCATTCTGGGAGCTGCGCTCCTCCGCCCCGCGCGCGGCCGACGACGCGGCGTTCCTGCCGGTCGCCGAGAAGCTGAAGAAGCTGTGCGCGACCGTGGGCATCACCGGCGTGATCAACCTGGACATCATCTACAGCGGCGGCACCTACTACGTGCTGGAGATCAACCCGCGCGTCTCGGGAGCCACCGCGCTGGGAGTGGCCGCCTCCGGGCGCAACACCTATCTGTGCATGACCGAGATCCTGCTCGGCAAGTGGGAGCCCCAGCCGGAGCCGGTCCTGGAACGGCGCCGCTGGTCCCTGGAGTTCCCGGTGAACAACGTCACCGACGCGTTCGTCGCCGCCGTCTCGGAGCGGGTGGACGTGGTCCAGGTGACGCCGAACCTCGTGGTCGACGGCAGGGAGTACGGCGGTCTGATGATCGCGACGTGCGAGTTCGGCTCCGAGTCCGCCTTCCTGGAGTCCATGGTCTCGCTGAACGCCCGGTACGACGTGCTCTCGCAGGACATGACCCAGCAGCTCAAGCAGCTGCTGACCAGCCCGGCCGCGCAGGCCGTCCGCTGACGCCCGGCGCGGGCGGCCCGTCCCCGCGCACCGATACCCCGCGCAAGTGAAAGGTCGATCCACCATGTCCCAGCCGTACGTCCATCTGCCCGCGGCGGAAGTCCTCGGCGCGCTCGGTGAGCACGCCGAGAGCGAGCTGAAGCTGCTCCGAGAGTCCTGGCACGACCTGCCCGTCGACGCCTACCTCGCGGACGGCGCCGACTACCGCCGTCGCCGCTACAGCGAGTTCCGGCTGACCCGCGAAGGCCTCGTACGCAGCGCGCATGGTGCCTTCCACCAGTCGCTCGACGTGAACCCGCTGCACGGCGGCGTGGCCAGGGAGTTCGAGCCCGTCGAGGAGGCCGTGGCGTCCTCGCCCGTGCTGGCCTCGCTGGTCCGGGCGCTGGCCGACCGGCTGCCCGGCAGCTTCGACCTGGCCGGCGGCGCCGTCGGGATCCACCAGATACGGATCACCGCGACCCGGGACGCCGCCGGCCAGCCCGCCCCGGAGGGCGTCCACGAGGACGGCCACCACTTCGTCGCGCAGGTGCTGATCCGTCGCGACAACGTCGAGGGAGGCCACTCCCAGCTCTACGACCGCGACCGGAACCCCATCTTCAGCACCTTGCTCACGGAGCCGTTCGAGGCGGTCGTCATCGACGACCGCCGGGTCTTCCACGGCGTCTCGGCCGTCGAACCCGGTCCGGCCATGCCCTCCGCGGTCCGCGACATGATGCTCGTCGACTTCTTCCCGGCGCGGGTCCCCTCGCAGGCCGGCGCAGAGCAGGGCCGGGTGGCGGCATGAGCAGGCTCCTGCTGCTGGAGGCCATGGGCAATACCGGGGCGTACCTGATCCGGGCCGCCGCCGGCCTCGGTCTGAAGGTCACCGTCGTCACGCACGAGGACATCTACGAGAAGTTCTACGCGCCGGAACTGAAGGAGCTCATCGGCGCGGACGTCCTCTTCACCGACTTCTCCGACCCCGACGCCTGCCGCGAGCAGCTCGCCGCGTACGGCCGCGCCCACCAGGTCTCCGGGGTGCTCTGCGGCTGGGAGTTCCTCAGCCCCCTCGTCGCGGAACTCGCCGCCGCGCTGGACCTCCCCGGCAACGACCCCGCGCGGGCCCTGGGCTGTCGCAACAAGAGGGTCATGGCCGAGCTCTTCGACGAGCACGACGTGCCCTCGCCGCGCACCATCCGCGCCACCACCTACGACTCGGCGGTCGAGCAGATCTCCGCCCGCGGCCAGGGCTACCCGCTCGTCGTCAAACCGGCCGAGCAGTCCGCCTCCTGGGGGGTGTCGGTCGTACGCGCTCCCGAGCAGCTCGCCGCCGCCTTCGAGCTGGCCCAGTCCTGGCCGGTGGAGACTCCGCACTACATCGCCCTCGACACCACGGTGATCGTCCAGGAGTACGTCGGCGGCGTGGAGTACAGCGTGGAGGCGATCGTCTCCCGGGGCCGGGTCACGATGCTGCCGGTCACGGAGAAGTTCACCACGCAGGACTCCTACCGGGTGGAGACCGGGCACACGGTGCCCGCGGTCCTGCCGGAATCCGTCCTGGACACCATCCGCGACACCTCCGAGCAGGCGCTGCGCGCCCTCGGCGTGCACAACGGCGTCGCCCACATCGAGCTGAAGATCCAGCCCGACGGCAGCGCCCGGATCATCGAGGTCGGCGCCCGGCTCCCCGGCGACCACGTGGTCCGCCTGATGAAGGAGGCACGCGGCATCGACGAGGCCCGCGCCTACATCCAGGCCGCCACCGGCGCCGAGCCGCAGACGCTCCCGCTCCTCGACCGGGCCGCCGCCATCCGCTTCTTCACCTCCTACGAGGCCGGCACCTTCCGCGGGCTGACCGGCCTCGGCACCTCGCCGTACCTGGTCGAGGCCGTCACCGCCAAGATCGGCGCCGCGGTCGGCAGCGTCCGCGACAAGGGCAACGACGCGCGGGCCGGGCACGCCCTGCTCATCGCGGACGATGCCGGCCAGGTCAACGCCGCCGCCGAAGCCGTCATGGCCCGGGTGACGGTGGAGGTCAGCTGATGCCGAACGCACCCACCCGGGCCTATCTCGCCGGGGCCCGGCCCGGCGGCGCCCTCGCCCGGGCCTGCGCCGAGTCGCCGCTGCTGCGCACCGCCCTCGGGGAGCGCTTCCTGAGCCGTCCCGTCTTCCTGGAGGCCGCCCAGGCCCGGGAAGCGGGGCGCCGCCTCAGCGAACTCTTCGACCTGCTGCTCTCCCTGCCCGGCCGGCTGTTCGACGGGGACATCCGGGCCTTCGGCCGCGCCGTGGGCTGGTCCGAGCTGCAGATCGCCACGGCCCTGAGCCCGGACGGCACCGCGCGCCCGGTCCCCCGGTTCGCCCGCTCCGACCTCTACATGGAGGAGTCCGGCTTCCGGATCCTGGAGCTGAACGTCGGGAGCCCGCTGGGCGGTTTCGACACCCCGCTCATCGACGACGTGCTGCTCGCGGACCCGTACGTCGCCGCGTTCGCGCAGGAGCACCGGCTCGACACCACCGACACCACCTGGGTCCTCGTCAAGATGCTCCAGGAGACCCTGCCCGCCCTCGGCCTCGGCACGGACGCCGCCCCCGTCTCCGGCAACGGCCCGGTGATCGGGCTGGTCGACTGGCCCGGGAGCTTCCCGTACCTGCGGGACCGGCTGACGGCCATGGCCGAACTGCTGCGGCCCTACGGCATCGACGCGATCCCCTGCCACGCGGGCCAGGTCGACTCCCGCCCCGACGGACTGTGGGTGAACGGGCGCCGGCTCGATGCCGTGCACCGGTTCTACTGCATCGACGACGTGGTCACCGCCGAGGACGCGGCGCTCCTCCAGCCGATCCACGACGCGGCCGCGGCGGGCAGGACGCTGCTGTTCACCCCGCTCGAACCCGAGGTGTACGGCAGCAAGGGATGCTTCGCCGTCCTCAGCAACGAGCGCAACCGGGCCGCGTTCACAGCGGCGGAACTGGACACCATCGACCGCTTCCTGCCCTGGACGCGGATCCTGCGCGACGAGAAGGTGCACGTCGACGGCGCCCTCGTCGATCTGGTGCCGTACGCGAAGGAGCACCGCGAGGAGCTCGTCATCAAGGCCACCGGCTCGCACGGCGGACTCGACGTGGTGCCCGGCTGGGAAACGGGCCGGGCACAGTGGGAGCACACCGTGGACTCCTGCGCGGGCGGCCCGTACATCGTGCAGCGCAGGGTCAGGCCGGTCGTCGAGGAGTTCCCGGCCGGCGACGGCACCGCGACGACGGTCCCCATGGTGCTCAACTGGGGCGTCTTCCTGGCCGGGTACGGCTACGGCGGCGCCTTCATCCGGGGGACGACCGACCTCCAGGGCGGCGTGATCAGCCAGGCGAACGGGGCCGCCATGGGCACCTGCTTCCACGGCAGTCTCGAGCGGCCGTGAACGCCCGGCGCCTGCTGACGCGCTGGGGCCTGCCGGACGTCACCGGGAACGGCCGGTTCGTCGGCGCGAACGTCCTCGACAGCCTCGGCAACGGGCTGGTCCTCGCCTTCACCGTCGTCTACTTCACCGCGACGACCTCCCTCTCGCTCGGCGTGATCGGCGCCGCGCTCTCCCTCGGCCAGCTGCTCGCGCTGCCCACCCCGGTCCTCGCGGGCTCGCTCATCGACCGGCTCGGGCCGCGCCGGGTGGTGCTCGGTGCCAATGTCGTCTCGGCCCTGGGGTTCACCGGCTTCCTGTTCGCCGACGCGGCGTGGTCGATCGTGCTGGTACAGCTGGTCGTCCAGGCCGGCTCCAGCGTGTACTGGACGTCCAGCCGGGCCCTGGTCATGCTGGCGGCCGCCCGCCAGGGCGACCAGGCCCGCTGGTTCGGCTTCATCGGCGCCCTGCGCAACATCGGCGCGGGCTTCGGCTCCGCCGTCGCGTCCGTCGCGGTCGCCCTCGGCAGCGGAACCGGGGTGCGGGCCCTGGTGCTCGTCAACGCCCTGACCTTCGTGGTCGCCGCCTGGCTGATCGCGAGGTGGCGGCCGGCCCCGGCGCCCGCCGCCGGGGCCGCGGGCCCCGCCGCGCCTGCTCCGAAGGCCGCCGCGGGGGGCCGCGGCCGCGGCGGCTACGCGCAGGTCCTGCGGGACGGCCGCTACCTGCGGCTGGTCGTCGCGAACCTGGCCTTCGTGCTCGCCGCGAGCGTGCTCCCGGTGCTCCTGGCCGTCTACACCACCGAGGTGCTCGGCGCGGGCGCCTGGCTGATCGGCATCTGCGTCGTCGGCAACATGGTCCTCGTCGCGGTGGCCCAGACCCTGGTGGCCCGCTGGGCCGAACGCCACAGGCCCGCCCGGGTCCTGGCCCTCGCCGGGGTGGTCAACGCCGCCGCTTTCGCCGTCTTCGGATCGCTGCTCGCGCTGCCCGGCTGGATGGTCGCGGCCGGGCTGATGCTGGCGATGGTGATCTTCACGGTCGCCGAGATGCTCAGCCTGCCGCCCAGCAACGAGCTCAGCGTCTCGCTCGCCCCGGCGCACATCCAGGGCCGTTACCTCGGCGCCTTCCAGCTGTCCTGGACCCTCGGCAACGCCCTCGCGCCGGCCCTGCTCACCCTGCTCCTCGCCCAGGGGCCGGCCTGGCCCTGGCTGGTGCTGGGCGCGCTGAACCTGCTCGCGGTGCCCTTGGTGCTCGGCCTCCACCCGGCCGCGGCGCAGCCGCCCGCCGCGCCCGGCCTGTCCCTGTCGACCTCAGCTGAAGGGGCTGCCCCATGACCGAAACCCTGCCGTACGTACTGCCGTCGGCCGCCCCGGTCGTCGTACCCCCACCCGTAACGCCGGCCGTACCGCCACCCGTACCGCCCGCGGCCGGGCTGCGGCTCGACGAGATGCACGCCTCGCTGGCGGACCCGGTGCTCGGCTCGATGACCCAGCTCAACGAGATCGCCGGCCGCTATCCCGACGCCGTCTCGTTCGCGGCGGGCCGCCCGTACGAGGACTTCTACGACCTGGACCAGCTCCACGACCACCTGGCCCGCTTCACCCGCCACCTGGAGCAGGACCTCGGCCGCACCCCGGCGCAGATCCGCACCGCCCTCTTCCAGTACGGGCACACCAAGGGCCTGCTGACCGACCTGCTGGTCCGCTACCTGGCCGTCGACGAGGGCATCACCGCGGACCCCGACGCCGTGCTCGTCACCACCGGCGCGCAGGAGGCGATGGTCCTGCTGCTGCGCGCCCTGCGCACCGACGAGCGGGACGTCGTCCTCGCCCCCGCCCCCACCTACGTGGGGTTCCTCGGCGCCGCCCGGCTGATGGACATGCCGGTGCGTCCCGTCCGCGAGGGCGACGGCGGCATGGACGTGGACGACCTCGTCGCGCAGATCCGCGCGGCGCGGGCCGAGGGGCTGCGGCCGCGCGCCTGCTACGTGGTGCCCGACTTCGCCAACCCCAGCGGCCTGAGCATGAGCCGGGCCGACCGGGAGCGGCTGCTGGAGGCCGCCGCCGCCGAGGAAGTCCTGGTCATCGAGGACAACCCGTACTCCCTCTTCGGCGCGGGCGCCGAGCGGCCGCCGACCCTGAAGTCCCTGGACCGGCACCGCAACGTCGTCTACATCGGCTCGTTCGCCAAGACCGCCTTCCCCGGCGCCCGGGTCGGCTACATCGTCGCCGACCAGCCCGTGGACGGGGCGACGGGCACGGACGGGGGCCTGCTCTGCGACCAGCTCGCCAAGCTCAAGAGCTTCCTCACCCTCAACACCTCGACCGTCTCGCAGGCGGTCATCGGGGGCCGGCTCCTCGAACACCACCACAGCATGGCCGCCGCCACCCGCCGCGAGGCCGCGGTGTACGCCCGCAACCTGCGGGCCGTACTCGACGGCCTGGACCGCCACTTCCCCGGCCCCGGCGCGGCGGTGACGTGGAACGTACCCGGCGGCGGCATGTTCGTCGTCCTCACCCTGCCCTTCGAGGCCGACGACGCGATGCTGGAGTACTCCGCCTCCCGCTTCGGGGTCCTGTGGACGCCGATGCGCCACTTCTACGCGGGCGCCGCCGGCAGCCACCAGATCCGGCTCTCCTTCAGCGTCCTGGACCCCGACCGGATCCATCTCGGCATGGCCCGCCTCGCCGCGCTCGTCCATGACCGGACCACCACCCAGAAATGAGCGAACACACCATGTCACGCCGCCTGTTCACCTCCGAGTCCGTGACCGAGGGCCACCCCGACAAGATCGCCGACCAGATCAGCGACACCCTCCTCGACGCGATGCTGACCCAGGACCCGGCGTCCCGCGTCGCCGTGGAGACCCTGATCACCACAGGTCTGGTGCACGTCGCGGGTGAGGTGACGACCACCGCCTACGTGCCGGTCGCCCAGCTGATCCGACGGAAGATCACCGAGATCGGCTACGACTCCTCGAAGAAGGGTTTCGACGGCGCCTCCTGCGGCGTGTCGGTGTCCATCGGCGCGCAGTCCCCCGACATCGCGCAGGGTGTCGACACCGCGTACGAGAAGCGGGTCGAGGGGGCCGCCGCGGATGAGGAAGGGGACGAGCTCGACAAGCAGGGCGCCGGCGACCAGGGCCTGATGTTCGGCTACGCCTGCGACGAGACGCCCGAGCTGATGCCGCTCCCGATCCACGTCGCGCACAAGCTGTCGGCCCGCCTCACCGAGGTCCGCAAGAACGGGACGATCCCGTACCTGCGCCCCGACGGCAAGACCCAGGTGACCATCGAGTACGAGGACGAGCGGCCCGTGCGCCTCGACACGGTGGTGGTCTCCTCGCAGCACGCGCCCGACATCGGCCTGGGCACCGAGTTCGACCTGGAGTCGCTGCTGGAGCCGGACATCCGGACCTTCGTCGTCGAGCACGTCCTGAACCGGCTCGCCGAGGACGGCATCAAGCTGGACACCGAGGGCTACCGGCTGCTGGTGAACCCGACCGGCCGCTTCGAGATCGGCGGCCCGATGGGCGACGCCGGCCTCACCGGCCGCAAGATCATCATCGACACCTACGGCGGCATGGCCCGTCACGGCGGCGGCGCCTTCTCGGGCAAGGACCCGTCCAAGGT